>CAWAJH010000006.1:0-305156 GCA_963782285.1 uncultured Acidobacteriaceae bacterium | reverse complement strand
ACTTCAGGGAGATAACCGGCCAAAAAGCTGAGCCATGCGATCGAGGCTGGCAGTAAGAAGCTTTATTCTCTTTCAGTTGGTTTTCTTCAGGAGGAGGAGCTTCGCAGCCGGCTGCGATCTTGGCGGGTCAACGTCGGACAGCGAAGCCCCTTTGAGGTAACGATCCTCTTTGTCCCAGTGTCGGCCGGGCTGGAGCAGCTTGCTGCGTGCTGGGCCGACGACTGCGACCAGATCATCATACGCTTGTGTCCGATCTGCAAGCGCGATTCGATTGTTGGGCACGGGCGTCGCCGCAAGCAGGCGCACGACGAGTATCACGACTGGATCGGGATTCGGCGTGGTCGCTGTTCGATTTGCGGGAAGACGTTCACATTCCTTCCGTTGTTTTCTCTTCCCTACACCCAGTTCAGTTTGTTTGCCCGCTGCCAGGCATTGTGGCGGCGCTTCAAGGAACACTGTTCGTGGGAGAAGGCTGCACCCACGCTGAAGGATGGTGATCGTCTGCCCGATGCTTCGACACTGCGTCGCTGGTCGCGAGGTCTGGACTGTTCTGAGCCGGCAGTTTCATTCGTTCGACAGACTACGGCTTGCATAGCTCGCTGGCTTCAGCGAGGTCATGATAGCGATCCGAAGGCGGTGGCGTTGCCTTGGATGGCTTCGGCTCTGGAGATCCTTTGGCCCTTGCGTTTGTAAAAAATTGACGTGCCTACCATCCTTGCCTGGGAACGAGACAAGAGTGATTCCAGACTGGGTTGCGGAGGCGAAGAAGAGCCGTGGGCCACGATGTGGAAACACTCAAGGGCCGTCTGCCGTTGCTGGAGTACTTGCGGCGGCAGAACTGGATTGGCCGGCGGGCGGGCCGCTTTGAGTATGTCGGGCTCTGTCCGTTGCACAAGGAGAGCCGACCGTCGTTCTATGTGAACACGTGCAAGGATGTCTTCTACTGCCATGGCTGCGGGCAGGGCGGCGATCTGATTCGTTTCGTGCAGTTGTCCCAACAAGCATCATTCCGTCAGACCCTCGCCTATCTGGATCCACCGACCCATCGAGAAGCTGCAGGCACCGCATTACTCGAGCAAGCAGCCGTCTTCTATCGGCAGCAGCTGAGTCACTATCCGGAAGCGCTTGAGTATTTGCGTCAACGCGGACTTCATGATCTTGCTCTAATCCGGGAGTTGGACATCGGCTATGCACCAGGTGGAGTTTTGCGCCACCAACTCACGACCCAGGGTCACTCCTTCTCGGTGTTGCGAGAAGCCGGCTTGATCAACAACCAGGGCACAGATGCTCTCTATCAGCGCATCGTCTTTCCGTTGCGCCAAGGCGAACAGATCATCAACCTATACGGCCGCAGCATCGGCGCCGCTTTTGCTCATCGTTTTCTTCCCGGCGGCAAGGGTGGCTTGTATGCATGGGAGAAGGTACGACGCTGCTCCGAGCTGATTCTTGTCGAAGGACTATTTGACTATGCCGCGTTGCGACAGGCGGGCTTCTCCAACGTGACCTGCTCGCTGGGCACGCATCTCAACGCCGACCAGTTCCACCAGCTGAGTGACGGTCCGCGCATCATCTATATCGCTTTCGACGATGATGCCAACCAGAGTGGCAGGCAAGCTGCAGAACAGCTGGCCCGTCGGCTTGCCGCACACGGCATCTCCACTCGTCGAGTTCTTTTGCCTGAAGGTCAAGATCCCAACTCCTTCTTCGTTCAGGGCGGAGATGCACGTCAGTTCCAGTCTCTTCTGGAGGCCGCACAGCCATGAAGTTCCGCGTAGTTCGTGAAAAGACGGCGTCAGGTGCCCACAGCCCGATTTATGTGATCGAACAAGGGACAGGTAAAGGCGTGGGCTGGATCAACCACTACCTGGATCGTGAGTATGTGCGCCGACTTGCGAGCACCAGCCTGTACAGCTATGCGCACAGCTTATTGCACTTCGTGCGCTGGTGGGAGGGCGTTCATCATACCGGCGACATCTCCGAGGCAGGCCTTACCGAATCAACCTTGCTCGACTACATCCGCTTCCAGTCCAGCCAGCAACCGCCGCCCTCGGCCTCCACCATCAACGACCGCGTAGCTTGTGCCGATCGCGCTATCCGGAACGAGTTCCCCGATGCTCCCTGTCAGGCCGCACCCGGCTTTCATCAGGTATACATGCATCGCAGGCCACTGGGGCTCGGCCGGCCCAGGTTCGATCTCAGCAGACTGCGCGTAAGGGAACCGAGACTCACCATCGTTCCACTCTCAGTCGACGAAGTGGCACGCTTCTGGTCCAGTTTCCACACCGCGCGCGACCTGGCCATCGTAGGCCTGATGCTCATGCATGGATTGCGCTCGGCCGAAGTCATGGCCCTGAACCGCGATGATGTGTTGTTATCCGAAGGCCAGCTCCGCGTGCGCGGCAAGGGCAGCAAGATGCGCCTTCCGCCGCTGGCGCCGGAGACCACGCAACTACTCGATCACTACCTGCGCCTGGAGCGGCCTGATCGCTGTTCCGCGGCACTGTTCGTGGTGTTGAAAGGCCCCGCACGCGGTCAACGCATGACCCCGGCGGGATTACGCTCCCTGTTCCGCCATCATCGCAGCACCACGGGCGTAAAGATCGCCAACCCGCACCGCTTCCGACACACCTTCGCTTCGGATATGGTGCGGGCCGGTATCAGCCTTCCCGCTCTCATGCAGTTGATGGGCCATGCCGATATCGACACCACCCTGCACTATGTACAGGTCTCGCCGCAGGACGTCTATCTCCAGTACGCCCGCGCCGCGGCACAGTGCATCCATCCCCAGCCGAGGATCGCCCCGTGAAGAAGCGCTGGCGTCGACCTCCGCTCCAGCATCCGCTGGCTCCGGCCTTCGCCCACGCCGTCGAGTCCCTTTCCACCGCGCTCAGTACTGCAACCGAACGCAACTACAACATCGCAGTGCGAAGTTTCCTCGTGTATCTTGGCACGGAATACCCCAAGGTCACCGGCCTCGAGCAACTGCGCCGCGATCCGCACATCCTCGGATGGATGGCGCGCATGCGCGCACAGACTCCACCGCTGGCTACGCCAACTTGCATCGGACGCCTCATCGCTCTGCGCGCGGTTCTGAACGAGTTGGCTTGGGCCTACAAGCTTGCTGAACTCGCTCACCTGATACGGCGCGACGATATTCCCCGTACCCCACATGCTCTGCCCCGTCCGCTCACCGCTGAGCAGGATCAGCTTTTACAGCAGGAGTTGATGCGCCGCAACGATCTTGCCGCAAATGCCTTCCTGTTGCTGCGCCATACCGGCATGCGCATCGGCGAGTGCGTTGACCTCTCGTATAACTGCCTGCACTCCATAAGCCAGAACCAGTGGGCGATCCACGTACCGTTAGGCAAGCTCAAGACGGAACGCATGGTTCCTGTTGATGCCTTCGTCCGTGATCTCGTTCATCGGCTGCGCTTCTTTCGCTCTCTGGATCCACTGCCTGATAACGGACGACTCCTGGCCTGGCATGGATCAAGAGTCTCTCTTCTCGCGCGTCTCCGCGATTACCTGCATCTGGCCTGTAACTCTGCCGGCCTGCCCACCAGTATCGTTCCGCATCAGTTACGCCACACCTACGGAACGGAAATGCTTCGTGCCGGCGTTGGCTTCGCCGCGGTCATGAAACTGCTCGGCCACACCGATCCGGGCATGACCATGCGCTATGTGGATGTGACCTTGACCGATCTGCAACGGGAGTTTGAACTGGCTCGATCCAAGCCAAGGCACCTGGCTCCCCAGCCCAAAACCTCACCCGTCCCTCTGCGCACAGGTCTCGACGGGCTGATCGACTCCTTGCTTGCCGCCCAACATCTCATGCTGGTGTTTCGCCGTTCGCTCCCCAATGGACACGCCCGCTCTCGCCTCGACCGGCTCGCAAATCGACTCACCAAAATGCTCGCCGAAATACGTAAACTCCAGTCAGCTGAATGAAAATGAGCAGCGTTTGGCCGGTTAACAGGCCAAGTCACTCATCGAGAACGCATTTCCGGGCTGAGAGCAGGATCGATCCCCATATACGTTAGGTTCCTATCGAAACTGCCCCGGACGAATGCACCGGGCTCAACCTCGTACCTCCTCTGCGACGGTTCGCCGACGCGAGCGACGCTCTGAGGCAGCTAATTACCGTTGCCGGAACAGGCCCATTACCCTTCCGCTAAACATGCATACGTGATCCCAGTCACATCTCAAGCTGTGCAACGGGTGGTACCACACGGCAATGAACTCCAGCGCATATTTATCTTCCACGGCGGCAAAGGCCTTTGGGGACAGCGCGATCGGCCCCGCATTTCCTTGGCAAAGGCCCATGGATGACCCGATGAAGATCACCGACACCGTTGACCAGGTGCTGAAGGACAAATCGTTCAATAAAATCCTGCCCATTTCCCCCGAGCAGTCAGTCCATGAGGCACTGGCGCTGATGGCCGAATACGATGTCGGCGCGCTGATGGTCATGTCCGGGATGCGTCTCGTGGGCATCCTCTCGGAGCGCGACTACGCGCGCAAGGGCATCCTCGTGGGCAATCGCTCAAACGACACAAAGGTGCGGGAGATCATGACCAGCCCGGTTGTCTCCGTGACTCCGCAGCACACCGTCGATGACTGCATGAACTTGATGACGGAAGGCCATTTCCGCCATCTTCCGGTACTGGAGAACGGCAGGGTGGTGGGCATCATCTCCATCGGCGACATGGTGAAATGGGTCATCTCCGGCCAGGAACACGCCATCGAGGCGCTCGAGGGATATATCACCGGAGCGTATCTGGGTTAGCTCTTAAGAAGCTGCTTCGAAAGGGTCTCGAATTGCATTTTCAGCTACAAAGTCATAGCGCTGCTTGGAAGAATCTCCACCCGCATTCTCCTCCCTTAATTGAGCCGTCTTACTCGTGTTTCGGTGTTTTGAGAGAGCTCCCGGCTCAAGCGCCCATTTCGTTATAGATACGGTGCGAACGATAGCCCGCAAGCCGAACATCTAACATGTAGCTGAAAACTCTTTTAAGAAATCACGGCGATCAAATGAAAACACCATAAAGACAGAACTCCCGTCTGAGAATGTACGCTCTCGTTCAGCTGATTCGGCCCTGCCAGGTTTGATGGGCCAGGTGCTTTGGAACGTTGACGTGTTCAGCCTGCAACTCTTCGCTGATGGCGCGAAGCATCGGAAATTCAGCGCCATCGTAATGCCCCAAGGAGAGTCCGCAGACGTGATTGTTGAGAGCAATATGCACGCCTTCATGGATTAAAGCAGGTGTCGCCTTGGGCCGCACAGCGACAGCAGAAATCCTAGGAAAGTCCTCTCCCAGCGCCGCAGTATTGGCCTTCAGTCTCTCGTCCTTCTCATGCATTCGCGAGGGATCGCCGGTTTGTTCTGAATAATCTGAGTTTCGAATCGAGTCTAAACATGGCTTGACGGCCTTTAGATCAATTCCCCAAACTGCTGGATGCGGAAAGCAGTCATTCAATCGGAACTCACTCCTGGCGCGCAGGGCGTGCATTTTGGAATGGATCTCCTGGTAGTAGTTAGTCATCGTATAGAAACGGAAGCTCTGCCACTGAGTAAAGGCCGGTTCCACCGTGGGATTAGCCAGCAGCTCATTCTGCAGCTTTTTGAGATCAAGGTTCTGCTTCGCCGCGACAGCCACGCACGCTTGGCAAAAGCACCCGCCGCGATCGGCGCCCCCATTCAGCAATGGAATCGTACAGGTTTGGACAAAGTCCACATCGTGGTTCTTCACCAGGTCAGTGTAGAGAGCAAGTGTGTACTGCATCACGTCAGAGTTATTCGGGCAAAGCGGATAGGCTCGTCCCCACACAACCCGTGGCTGATCATGGATGTCGCGCTGCGTGCAGTCCCGAAGATCTCTCATAACCGTGTCCTGATCCACGAGCGTATGCGACAACTCAGCGCCCGTCTTCAGCCCACGCATACGCGCCGCTTTCGTCAGCACGTTGAGCCAGTCGGTATTACTGAGCCACGTGAAACTCGAGAGCTGCGGCTTGATGCGGCCGTACAGGCTCATCTCCGGACGCCAATAACAACGCGAGTCCTCGGCCTGCCACGTTTTGCGCACTGGATTATGCGGGAATACGGCACTTGTAAACGGCCGCTTCTCGTAATGCATGATCGAGATCAAGTAGACAGAGTTCACCTCCGACATCGACTGCAGGTTGTCGAGTATTTGCTCTGTGCCCTCATCGCGGAGTTCCCAGGCGTACAAGCTCGCAACAACTTCAAGCGGACGCACTGCAGTCTTCGCAAACATGGTTCCCACAAGTCCCGTGCAAACGGTTGTGCCCACAGCTGTTTTTGCAAATTCTCTTCGCGTCCATGATGCAGAGTCGTCTTGATAAGTCATTGTTTTCTCCTGGACCTCTTTGAAGCAGTGACAGCCGGGTTCCTGCTCCTGCCAGCCCGTCGAGCACTCAACGCCTAAAAGAAGAACTTGGCTGCCGCTTGCATCGCACAATCGGCATTCAGCGTGAAAGTCACAGCATTCACTGTAGAGCATTTTTGCCGAAGACGGCTGAAGCACATGGCGCCGCACCCTGCACGACCATTTCGCGACTTCAAACCTTGAAACATACCCAACGGCAACTCTGAGCGGGAATAAGAGTTCCTAACCTTCGGCGAGTCGAGCTGCACGCTTTCCCATTAGCGTGTAGCCGAGCACATGCCCGAAATCGAAGGTTTTCGTGTTTCTCTCCGGTTTGCCGGTTGGAGTGCCCGGCGAATTTTGTACCAGTGGAAGTGAGACAAACTGGTATGGTGACCCGCCCAGCAAAACTGAACCAAAAGCGATTGGAGATTTCGGCCTGCGTGGTTCGGTTAGTGCCCGTTTGGCGGGCACGATTGCGGTTAATGTAACTCAAGTGATGGTCTCCAGCAAGAGGCTTGAGACCGGAGCGTTGGTAAGATCACTGCCAGCGGCAGCCGTGCGGTGGAAATGTGGGAAACGCGCAGCGTTTTCCAAGGCAGCTTTATCGCCGTCATTTCCACCGCTGCATACGGCTGCAAATTCAGCTGGCGTGCGATCGGCCAGGGCCGAGTGGGGCCGGTGGTGGTTGTAATCGTGCAGCCAGAGAGCCAACTTGCGGCGGGCATCGGCCAGGGTGAAGAAGACCTCCACGTTCAGGCACTCGTCGCGCAACCTGCCGTTGAAGCTCTCGATGTAGCCGTTCTCCACCGGCCGTCCTGGCCGGATGAAGTCCAGATGCACTCCGTTGCGTGTAGGCCCAGAGATCCATCGCCTTACTGGCGAACTCCGTGCCGTTGTCCACGGTGATCGACTTGGGCGCCCCGCGGCTGGCGACGATCTTGTCCAGCGCAGCGGCAACCTTCTCTCCGCTGAGGGCTGTGTCGGCGTGAAGCGTCAGGCACTCGCGCGTGTACTGATCGACGACCGTCAGCACGCGGATCCAGCGACCGTCCGGCAGCCGCTGAGCAACGAAATCCATGCTCCACTTCTCGTTCCTGCGCACGGCCTGGCCCTTGCGGCAGGCGTTGCCGCTGTGCTCGCTCCTTGCGCCTCTGTGTTCGCACGATCAATCCCTCTTCGGTATACAGGCGGTAGATCCGCTTGGCGTTCACTTCCCAGCCCTCGCGCTTCAGCAGCACCGTCAGCCGCCGGTAGCCGTAACGCACCCGGCTGCCGGCCAGTTCCCGCAGCCGCACCCGCAGTGCCTCCTGCGGATCGCGGTGATGTTCGTAACGCAAGAGTCATCCGGTCGACCGGAATCAGCCTCGCAGCGTGCCGCTGGCTCAGCTCGTGGGCCTGCTGCGCCCACTCGGCAAGCTCGCGACGCGCCCGAGGCTTCACAACTTTTTTGCGACGATCTCCTGCAGGATGTGGCGGTCCAGACTCAGGTCCGCGACCAGGCGCTTCAGCTTGCCGTTCTCCTCGCGCAGCTGGCGCAGTTCACGCAGCTCGCTCAGCCCAAGGCCCGCATACTTCTTCTTCCACAGATAAAAGCTCTGCTGGCTGATGCCATGCTTGCGGCAGACCTCGACCACCGTCTCGCCCGACTCCGCCTCCCGCAGCACCCGCAGAATCTCCTCTTCGCTATGACCCTCGCTTCGCCATCTCCTGGCTCTCCTCTCCCTCTTCAGAGAACCACGAAGACCGCAAACTCTCAACTTCAAACCGGCTTAGTTTTTGGGTTTTGGGTCAACCTCCGGGCCAGCATCGCCAATCTGGCCCGCACGCAGAATGGAGAACTGCTCAATACGCTGCAAGCAGCCTTCAAGTATATCGAGACGGAGTCATTCCAAAGCACTTTCCAAGGCTTATTTTCCGAGATCAATCTGGCATCGGACAAGCTCGGCAAAAAATACGAAGAGCGCAACGCCAAGCTCTGCACAATTATTCAAAAAATCAGCCGAAGGGTTGACGCAATTTTCCACCGATGCGGACACGTTGGGCGATGCCTACGAATATCTGATTGGCCAGTTTGCCGCTGGTTCCGGAAAGAAGGCGGGCGAGTTTTACACGCCGCAGCAAATTTCTAGCATTTTGTCTGGCATCGTCACGCTGGACAGCCAGGAGCCGAAAACGGGGAAGAAAGCCAAGCTGGATAGTGTTTTGGACTTTGCCTGCGGTTCCGGTTCGCTGCTCCTCAACGTGCGCAAGCGCATGGGGCCGCACGGCATCGGCAAGATCTTCGGCCAGGAAAAAAACATCACGACTTACAACCTGGCGCGCATGAACATGCTGCTGCACGGAGTGAAGGACTCGGAATTTGAAATCTTCCACGGCGACACGCTGACAAATGATTGGGAAATGTTGCGCGAGACCAATCCCGCCAAGAAACCTAATTTCGATGCCGTGGTGGCCAATCCGCCGTTCAGCTACCGCTGGGAGCCTACTGAAACCGTTGGCGAGGATGTGCGCTTCAAGAATTACGGAGTGGCACCCAAATCTGCCGCTGATTTCGCGTTCTTATTGCACGGTTTCCATTACCTGAAGGACGAAGGCGTCATGGCCATTATCCTGCCCCACGGCGTGCTATTCCGTGGCGGAGCGGAAGAGCGCATCCGCACCAAGCTGCTGAACGATGGACACATTGATACGGTCATCGGCCTGCCCGCCAATTTGTTCTATTCCACTGGAATACCAGTGTGCGTACTGGTGCTCAAGAAATGCAAGAAGCCGGACGACGTGCTATTTATCAATGCGAGTGGCCCTGAGCATTTCGAAAAAGAAAAACGCCAGAACCGTCTCCGGGGCGAAGACATTGAAAAAATTGTTGAGACCTACCAATTCCGTAAGGAAGAGGAGCGTTATTCAAAACGAATCTCGATGGAGCGGATTAAAGAAGAAGGTTACAACCTGAACATATCCCGCTACATTAGCACCTCCGTTGCAGAAGAAGAAATCGATTTGAGTTCGGTCAATAACAAACTTGTCTCGCTCGAAAAAGAAATCAAGGCGGCAACCGAGAAACACAACGCGTATCTCAAGGAATTGGGATTGTCGCCGCTGCCCTGAACCGATTAGAACTGGAGTGTTGGCACGGCGACTGTGACGCCACACTTCGCGTACGACCGATGACTACGTTGCATTGGGCCTTTAAGGACTGGAAAATGAGACAGATTGGCGGCCATGCAGGTTGCATGCTTGATGCGCCGCCGGGAAACTCTTCGTGTTGGGGCTTCGAGGCCGACGACTCTTCCTGAAGCCGTCCATATATGAAGTTGGGCAAGAAGGGGCACGGATTTCTTGCAGGCACTCACAGGCCACTCTCAGTGCGTTCGGGCCGGCACAGCGACTCAACTCTCAACCATGCAATCCGACCTGGGACCGGACGCGACCATTCGAGTCCGCCGGACGAATTCCAATCGCAGCGACGCTGAGGTCGAGCGCGCCCCCATGGAAGCGCGGCGACGGGGCAGCTTAACGAGGGATGAGTCGCCTATCACGGAATCCACTTTACATGCAATGTGCAAACGCTGCTCCGCACCCGTGGATAGAGGCGATAGTTACCGGGTTGTGCCACAGGTTGTGCCACAGAATTCGCGCTTTTTGCGGTGAGCACACGCCAGCAGGTTTTTCGGGCAAAGGAAAAACCCGCTGAATTAGCGGGCTTTAGCGTCAAATCTCTGGTAGCGCTACCGGGAATCGAACCCGGGTTTTAAGATTGAGAATCTCACGTCCTAACCCCTAGACGATAGCGCCACTCTCTTTATCATTTACAGCACGACGTCTGTCTCGCCTTCATACTCACCTCTGTTTGGCGGCAGAATTCACCCTCGAGACAGCGCAACACCAGCCAACGAAAATGAATTTTCTGGTGAACCGACACAGGTTGACGTTGGCCTTAATCAGTATCGCAAAGTTGCTGGAAAATGGAAATGGGCTTCCGTCGCCAGCCAGGAAGAGACGCCTGCCTTTCCCTGCGTGGGCATTGGCAGTCGCCGAAGCCTATGAACAAGAAACCGGGAAGGACGATTCACGAGAGCACACTCGCCAATTGGTTTCTTCAACAAGGAAAAGCCGTTTTGAAATGCACCAAACACTACTCATCGTTGCGCAAGAAACGCTTCACAGTGCGGCCACCGAACCGTCTTCATGCCAAACAAACTCCATCGGCTTTGTACCTCCGAACGGGTACCTCTTCAGAGACTCTTCGCTTAGCTCGAACCCCAAGCCCGGTTTTGTGGGAAGGGGAACACGGCCGTCTACCATGCGCATCGCCGGAAATCCAAACCATTCCGCCCAGATCATTTCCTTCTGTCCGGGTTTCACAAAGCTGCAGATTTCCTGCACCAGAAAATTGGGCATTGCGGAATCGACATGTAAGGTAGCGAGGCCCCCGACGGGCCCTTCGCACGCGTGAGGCGCCATGGAGATGTTTGAAATGTTCGCCATCGCCGCCACCTTCCATAGCGCGGAAATGCCGCCAACGTGATTGATGTCCGTTTGCAGAATGTCGACAGCTCCCATCTCGATCAGCTCACGGCAGCCATAGGCGGTAACCAGTCGTTCCCCGGTCGCAATCGGCGTGGTCGAGTGGCGCGCAATTTGCGCCATGGCCTGCGGATTTTCCGGCGGACAAGGCTCCTCTACGAAGAGCAGGTGCAGCGGCTCTACTTCCTTGATCATGATGGAGGATACTGCCGGGCCCATCTTGGCATGGAAATCCACCGCGATATCGATGGAATCGCCCAGACCTTCGCGCACCCGCTGCATATATTTGACCGCACGATCGATCTTTGCGTTGGTTTCGATCCACTCGTAATCCTGATCCGGGAGCCCGATCTTGAGGCAAGAGACTCCTTCTTCGAGCGCACTTTCGCGCAAGTGCGCCAGGTCTTCTGCCGTGCTTATGTTCTCCACATGGTAGTAGCCTCGAATCCCGCGTTGATCGTAAGGGCCACCCAGGAGCTGATAAACAGGAGCGTTCAATGCTTTGCCCCTGATATCCCATAGCGCCTGATCGATCGCGGAGATGGCGGATCCGATTACCGGACCCGCGCGGTAAAAAGTGTGGACATACATCGACTGCCACAGGTGTTCGACCTGCATGGGGTCGTTGCCGACGAGAAAATCGCGGAAGTCCTCAATACACGACATGGCTGATTGGGCTTTGCCCTCGAGCGTGCCTTCACCCCAGCCCACCAATCCCGGCTGGTTCGTCTCCAGCTTGACGAAAACATACGGCCGATCTGAGTTAGGCGTGATCGAAACGCCAAAAACTTTGAGATTGGTGATCTTGATTCCAGAGCTGAACTCGCGAAATGCATCGCTGGCCAGAATCTGACCATTGGGGTTGTACGCATACGATGCATCTCTCGCCTGCGTAAGAAAAGGGTCGCACCCGCACGAATCAACCAAGTCTGAGTTACGCACTGCTGCGACAAGTCGAGAGCCAGGCGCCACCGCCGCCATCATCGCTGCTGTGCCAAGAAACTTTCGCCGATTCATACAATTCGATTCCCTTCCAATGCTTTTTCGTCGACTTCAATACCCAATCCCGGCCCCTTTGGCAATTCAAAGAATCCATCGCGCGGCGCCGGTTCGGCAGATGAACGGGTGGTTTGCGCGATAAAGAAGTTCGGAATGCTAGCCGCCGCATGAAGTGCCGCGGCATTGGCAATAGCACCGCCTCTATGCCATGGTGCAAGGTCTACATAGTATGTCTCCGCCATTGCTGAGAGCCGGCGAATCCCCGTGATTCCAAACGTGAGTAGGTCGGGACGAAGAAGATCGGTCAGGCCTTCGCGGAGCAGATCCTGAAAAGTTCCGGGATCCGAAATGGTGCGTCCGAATGCCAGCGGGACTACTGTTTCATCGGCGATTTTGTGAATCGTCTCAAGGTTGGTAATCGGACAAGGTTCATCGAACCACAGCGGATGCATGCTCTCAACCGCGGCCGCCAGGCTCGCTGCATCGCCGGGAGTCAGCTCTCCATGCGCCTCAAATGCGAAGTCCGCGTCTGGACCAGCAGTCCGCATCGCTTGCAGGCGCGCTGTGGCAAGGTGAACGAAATCGCTGCCCTGGTTGCGCGCCGTGGGAGTAGGGACAGGAATCAAGAACGCATGAAAGCCCACGGCGAGTTGCTTCTGGAGATCGCTTTGCAATTCTGCGTCCGACGATCCCGAAAGTCGCGTGATCGCCCGCGCCTTGTTACGAGTGGGACCGCCGAGCACACGATAAATAGGAGCTTTGGTGGCTTTGCCCACAATGTCGAGCAAAGCGATGTTCAAACCTCCGCGCACGTTGGCGGGCACCAATCCCTCGAGCGCTTGATAAGAAGTGGCCGCGCGCCCCGCGACAGCCTGGTTTGTCGCATTCAAGTCGGTTGCCGAGAGCGCATTACATTCGCCGTATCCGACGAGGCCCGATTCGGTTCGGACCTGGATAACAACATATGCGCCTTCCGAACCAGGGGTTCCCATCTGGAATGCGCGCACTTCCGAAATGGGATGCGGGCTTGTAGCGGCGGTTTCCGCAGGTGCAGCCTGGCCGAAAAGCATCAAAGATTCTCTTCTTCCCAAAAGGCTCGTCATAGATGCAGCCATTGTAGCTTCTGGCTGGCGTGCCCGGCATTCTGGTGAAGAAGATAGGGCCGAAGTTTCATTTCGATGCTGGAAGGGCAGGCCGGCTATCGGCGAGTTGCGGCCCACAATGACTCAGCCGGTGAAACCTGAAAAGGGGGCGAGAGCGTTGCCTGCGCGAGAACCGAAATCGGCTTTCAGATAGCCTTAGCGCACGTTGCGCAACACCGCAGCTGAATCGGGGGGCAGATTGATCTTCCCGTCCACGATTCGAATCGCACCGCGCGATACCAGTTCCACGGAACTTGATTGCGGGACCGGAAGAAAGCAATCCTGCGCGCCCAGGTTGCACAGTACGGCGATGGTTCCCCGATCCACGCGAAGCCACTTCTTCTCTTCGTCGAACGTCACCCGCACATTGCCGAGACTTCCGTCGTTCAGGCATGGCGTCGTTCGTCTCAAGCGGATCAACGCCCGGTACCAATCCAGCATCTCCGCGTGTTCCGGATCCTTCATCTCGTTCCAGTTGAGCTTTGATGCCTCGTACGTTGCCGGGCTCTCTGGATCTGGAATCATCTCCGGGGCCCATCCGAATGCGGAGAATTCCCGCTTTCTTCCTTCCGAGACGAGTCTGGCAAGTTCCCGGTCGCTGTGGTCGGCAAAATATTGAAAGGGAGACGACGCTGCCCACTCTTCGCCCTGAAAGAGCATGGGGACGAAGGGACTCAACAGGTAAATCGCATCGGCAATTTTAGCGCGTTCCATCCCGGCAATGTGGCTGATCCGGTCGCCCACGGCGCGATTGCCCACCTGATCGTGCGTCTGAATATATCCCAGGAAACGATGCTGCGACAGAGCGCCAGCCGCCTTGCCGTGGATCCGCCTTCGATAGCCTGAGTAGATTCCGTCATACACAAAAGTCCGTTCCAGCGCCTTGGCCAGTTGCGCGAGCGAGCCGAAGTCGGCGTAATATCCGTTTCGCTCCTTGGGACAAAGAACCGCAAACAGCGCATGATGAAAATCATCGCTCCACTGCGCGTCCATTCCGAGACCGCCGGCTTCACGCGGTGTCACAATGCGTGGGTCATTCAAATCGCTTTCCGCGATCAATACCAATCGGCGGCCAAGAGCAGCTTCCAATGTTTCCACTTCGCTCGACAGTTGCTCAAGAAAATGAATGGCAGACCGGTCAACGAATGCATGCACAGCGTCGAGCCGAAGACCGTCGATATGATAATCGCGCATCCACATGAGTGCGTTGTCGCAGAAAAACCGCCGCACCTCGTTCGAACCTGCATCTTCAAGATTCACCGCGCCGCCCCACGGCGTGTGATGGGAATCGGTCACGTATGGGCCAAACTTCCCGGTGTAATTCCCCGAAGGGCCAAAGTGGTTGTAGACCACATCCAGCAGCACGGCCAGGCCCTTTGCGTGCGCTGCGTTCACGAAGCGCTTTAAACCATCCGGGCCACCATACGGCTCATGCACCGCAAACAGCGCGACACCGTCATAACCCCACCCGTGCCTTCCTTCAAAGGCAGCCACTGGCATCAGCTCGACATGGGTGATGCCAAGCTGAACCAGGTAGTCCAGCTTTTCGATTGCTGCATCGAAAGTGCCCAGTGACGTAAACGTGCCCACATGCAGTTCGTAGACGATTCCGCCGGACAAAGGCGGCGCCTGAAACTGAGCGTCATCCCAAACGAACTTGCTCTGATCGTACACGCGCGAAAAACCATGTACTCCATTCGGCTGCCAAGCAGAGCGGGGATCGGGATAAATCCTCGCGTCGTCATCCACCAGGAATCCGTAGTTCGTCCCATGCTCGGCGTCGCTCACCTCCAGCTGCCACCAACCGCGGTCATCGGGGCCTTCCATTGCGCGCACCGGGCCCGCAACGCTCAAAGACAACCGCTTCGCAGATGGTGACCAGACCGCAAATCGATGCATCTTCTACTCTCCGTTTCTTACCAGAAGCGCCACCGGAAATCGCTTCAAAAGGCTCTGCACCCTTAACAGGCCGCCGTCGAACTTGTCACCGGTGAGAAGTTGATTCCAGGTCCCCTCGGGAAGCTCCACCGTCGTCGAACCGAAATTCCCGCCGAGCTTGACGTTCCATCGTGGCGCAACGATCGCAACGTTTTCGCCGCGCAGATAGGCAACCAGATGATCCATTCGGGGGCCGTCTACGGCCATTGGCGAATAAGCTGACTCTCTGTCGAACCACTCCGGATGCTCACGCCGCAGATGCAATGCTTTGTAAATCAACCAGAGCTTGGGCAGCCCGTCGTCCATTCTTTTCAGAATTTCTTCAGCCGGCATTCCCGCTTCCAGTTCGGCGAGCATCGCGTGCCTGGCCTCATAATCGATTGGTCCCCGATTATCGGGATCCACAAGGTGAAGGTCCCAAATCTCGCTACCCTGATAGTTGTCCGGAACTCCGGGCGCAGTGCACTTGATGAGCGTCTGCGTCAGGCTATTGATTCGTCCGGGAAGCATAATCCGCGAAACGAACGCCTCTAAGTCCGCAATGAACTCCGCCGAATCGTAGATGCGCTCAATAAATGCGCGCAACGCATCTTCAAACTCCTTATTCTGCTGCGTCCAGCTTGTCTGCTCCTTGGCCTCGCGCACGGCCTTTTCCATGTAGGCTGTCGTCCGCTCCTTCGCGAGCGGCCAAGCCCCGATCAGCGTCTGATAAAGAAATATTCCGTGTTGCGATCCGGGAATTCTCCTGATTTGAACACACGGTTCATGCGCGACCAACGGCGCAGCGCGGCTCGCCACGGCGCGGGAATCTCCGTCAAGCACCGCCAGGCGCGCCCGCACATCGTCGGAGCGTTTGGTGTCGTGCGTAGAAAGTGTATTCATCGTTTGCGGACAAAGGCTTTGTCTCCTGTCGCAGAACGCGTGGAACTCTCCGAGGCCGACTCCATTGCGCTCCGGCGACGCACCCACCTCGTTCAACCCGATCATCCGATTGAAGCAATAGAACGCCGTGTCCTCCACGCCCTTCGCCATCACAGGCGCATGTGAACTGCTGAAAGCGCAGCAGAAACTCATTTTCGAGTTCTCCGCGCTCGCGCAGCGCAAGCACATCGCCGATGAAGTCGAAAAGCCCCGGATCAATATCGGTCCTGTGCGTCTTGGCAATGGATACGGCGCTCGTCGATCGCTGCTTCGTCTTCCTCGGCAATCTCGCCTCGCTGCGGAATGACGTACGTCCGGTAAATCGCAAAGCTCGCTGCAACCTCGCGAATCGCGCGCCGGATCTCGGCTCGCGTGTAATCCCTGCGGTCGCGGTTGTTCTCGCAGATCTCGACAAAGATCTGGGCCAGCCGATTTACATCGCTGCCCAACGCCTCGTGCTCCACCGCAGAGCTTTTTTTGAGTAGGCAAGCGATCAAAATCCTCTCGATTTACCGGTGAATTCCCGATAGATTTTGTCGATCTCGCCGAGCCCTTCGCCGTGCACCAGAACTCCATTGCATACATTCAGGAAGTCGTAACCGGTGGTTCCGTCAATCGGCCAGTTCGCGCGCAAGACCTCGGAAGGCTGCAGAATCTTCTCGGCCAGGATCCATGCATCCGGTGCGGCCGCGCGCAGCCGCGCGAAATATTGCTGCGGATCGCGCAATCCGTCAGGATGATCCACGCGCACGCCATCGAGAACACCGGTGCGAAGCCACTCCAGAACCCGCGCATGCGTGGCAACAAAAACATGAGGCCGCTCCACGCGCACGCCAATCAGCGTGTTGATGTCGAAGAAGCGCCGGTACCCGAGTTCCTGGTCGGCGGTGCGCCAGTAGGCCAACCGGTAGTTCTGCAGATTCAGAATTTCATCCAGCGCATCCTGGTCGCTGTTGAGCTCATTCACGGCCCGGGTGATCGCTTCTGAAGCGCCCGGCGTCTCCCTGCAAAAGCGCTGCAGCAGTTCATAGAGCACGGTTTTGTCGCGATGCCGCGCAGCCACGACTTCGTCCTCGGTCGAATCCGGCAGAGGAAGCCTCGCCAGGCTGTCCGCGATAAAACTGAGCGTCGGTGCATCAATGTACTTCGCCGCCCTCGACAGGGGAATCGCCAGAGAGCGGGGCGCAAGCGGAAATACATGCTCCATGTAGTGCACTTGAAAAGATTCGCCGCTGTAATCGATCGAGAGCTCGCCGGCGCTAAGGACCTGCCCGTACTGCCCGCCCAGTACAGGGATCAGAACCTTGTTCTGCAGCTTCACCTCGGGCGAATTCCAGTCAATGTCAAACCAGATTGCGAACCGGCTCGACGGCCCATTCTCCAGCACGTCCCACCAGTATCGGTTTTCCGGGCCCGTGGCCATGTGGTTCGGCACAATGTCGAGCACCTGCCCCAGCCCAAGCTTTTTTAGCGCCTCGCAAAAGCGCGCGTGTCCCTCTTCGCCGCCAAGCTCAGGGTTCACGCTTTGCTGATCGACGACGTCGTAGCCGTGCCGGCTGCCCTTTGCCGCTTGCAGATAGGGCGAGCAATACACGTGCGAGATTCCGAGTGCTTTGAGATAGCTGGCTGCCGCGGCTGCATCATCGAAGGTGAATCCGGAATGGAGTTGCAGCCGGTAACACGACGAGGGCGTGCACGTCATATAGTTCTTTGATGCTCTTTTCGGCCGCCGATTGGAATGATGGCTGCTTTATTCGGTTCACACGCGGGCACGATCCCGCGGAGCCTTGAGGACGGCATAGTCTCAACTTCAACAAATCACGGCATTTGGTGCGTAGTGCGATCGATATCACCGGCCTGGCACCCCATCCGGGCGGGGTCGGCCCACATATGCGAGCCCAGGCTGTAATGACTGAATTCAGGCTCCGTGCCCAAGACACCGCGCCAACTTCAAATCCCCAGCTTGCGCACTTCCTCGTTGTAGTACTTGCGGTACAGAATGTCCCACTCCTGCGAGCCTTCCAGGATAATCTTGCGCTGGTTGGCGATCTTCAGCCGCGCCGCAGTGTCGATCCGGGCCTCCTCGGTCAGCAGAACCTCCAACTCCTTGCGCGCCTCCTGCCGGATCGTATTGCGGTCCTCGAGGAACCCCACCTGGTCGATCTCGGCCAGCATATCCGCCACCGTGTGGGCAAGCTTGTTCAGCTTGTCGCGGCTGATCCTCATAGCACCGCCTTGTACTTCTTCGCGAGCTCGGTCTTCACCTTCTTGAACATCTCCGCATACTGCGCACCGCTCTTGCGCATCTCTTCGCTGTAGGCGTCCAGGATCACCCGCACCTCTTCGTTGATGCGGTCCTCGAGCGACAGCTCGTCGACGAGTGCCGCGCCGACACGCTCTTCTGTCACCTTCAATGCGCTGGTGGTGATCATCTTGGCGTCGATCAGGTGCTTGACTGTGCGGCGGGCGAGATACCCAATGTAGTCGCGCGAAAAGATCATGGGTTAAATGTCAGCATAGCGCATCGCCCCGCCGCGTGTACACCCTGCAAGCGGCACAATCGGCAGTGCTTCCTCGCGCGCCACTCGCCGCCCTGCATCCGGTCTTCCATTGCCCGACCTTACGCGCTCCGCTGCATCACCGCATAGTAGGGCTGATTTGAAAGCGTCGCATTGAACGCCGGGAACATGGTCGCTGCGCCGCTCTTTGTGCGCAATTCAAACGAATACTGCATCGCATACGGAGATTGCGTGTACTCGGCTGAAATAGCAGCGGTAAAGACCTCTCCGCTACCCAACATCTCCACCTGCTTCCACCGTTCACCCTGGTTGACATGGCGATAGTGCAGGAGAACCGACGCCAGCGCGGGTTCCACGCTCTCTTGCGGGATAGACACCGACAGCGTGAGCGCCTCGCCCGGTTGGAATGACGCGGGCGGGGTGTGCACACACTCAATCGACGGGCGCGCCGGCCTGCCGGTAGCTTCTTCGATCGCTCGCCTCGTATTCGGTGTCGACATTGCCTCCGATGCAGCCGAACCAATCTGCGCCGTCAGCGCCGCGATGTCCTTGTCGATCGCTGCCAGCCGGTCGCTCCAGTGGCCGCGCCGCATCGGGATTCGCCCATAGGAAATGTCACTGCGATAGATTGTCGCTGCCTGCACTGCCATCGCGTTCCAGGCCTCCCGCGCCATCCTGTATTGATCCAGCGCCTGCAAGCCGGCTTGCTGAACCTCCGATTGCCCGAGAACTGAAAACAACACACTGCTGCGCAATTTTCCTGCGAAAAAGCGGCCCAGGCCAACCTGGATCAATACATCGGCTTCCATTCGCCGGAATGCCGGAGAGGAATGCGCCGTCGATCTCCGCCGAGCCTGCGCGATCGCGTCGCTCGCCGCCGCCGCAAAATCCTCCATCCACTGCGCCACTTCGATCGGTGAATACTTCGCGTTCGCGCTCCCCGCCATCATATCCGTGGCGTGCTCGTCGACCGTCGAAAACGTCTGCGGATCGAGCGGACTGACGGTCCCGAAGCATCTTGGTTCCGGCGTATCGCTGTAAGGCGAGGGCTCGCTGCCGATCACGATCGGCATATTCGTGTTGATCTCCGGCCAGAATGCATGATTCGACGCCGAGGGCAGATGCGCCGAAGTCAGCAGCGGCAGGATCCGGCTGGCATTCGCCAGCGCCGTCTCCATGGGCATAGCGCCGAGCCCAACTTCGCTACGCAGCCACCGACGCCACGCCTCCGCATCCGCGTCCGGATCGTAGAGCTTGCGGCCCCACACGCGGTAGTAGAGTTCGAACTTCTGCCAATCGTACTTCGGGTTGAGCGTCGCATCGGCGTAGGCGCATCGTCCTCCCGGCTGCCCCGATCCTTCACGCCCTTTGAAGGTCAACGGCTCCATCAAATCCAGGCCTGCCGCCCCGCAAAAATGCGCGGTTCGTCCGTATGCCGCAGCCATCTCCGGATCGGCGCACAATAGATGCCGCTGCGTGCCCGGCCACAGCCGGAACAACACCTTGTAACTTGCTTCCTGCTTGCAGAAAATCCGCATACCCATACCGCGTGAATGATCGCGAGCCCGAGCTGAGGCTGAACGGTCCTTCGCCTTCGTGCCCCGGCCTCGGAATCTCCAGCGCGCGAATGTCCGCCTGCTGATAGCCAAGGCTCTGGTGCTCGGCCGAATACTTCGCTCCCAGCTTCACCGGCATCCCTGTCGCCACGGCAATGTCGATCATCTTTTCGTCCACGCCCTTGGCGTGCATATCGATCTCGATCGTCCGCCCGCAACCCTTGATCGCCTCAAACACCGTCTCCAGAAGTCGTAGCTTCCCTCGGGAATCCCGCTCTCGCCGTGCACGCGCATCGTGAGCCCCTGGATCTCGGGGCACTCCCTCAGAATCATCGCCAGCGCATCGCGGCAATAGGCCGCATGAGTCTCCGGCGTCAACCCTTCGATGCTGTGGTACGCATTTGGGCTGTCGGTCCACTGGTAGGCGTGCGTCCAGATGCCCAGTTGAAATTGCAATCCGCGCGCGGCCGTCTGCGCGGCAATAAACTTCAGCGCGTCATAGTTCTTCTTCGTTCTCCTCGCTCGCTCACCACGCGCGGCTCGGCGAGCCTGTTCCGTCCGGCGCCGCAAGTTGCATCACGCGCACGTCGTAGCCAGGAACCTCGAAGAGATACGGATAGGCAAATGAAGGTAATCGTCCGTCACGCCTCGGGGAAAGTCGTACTCCAGCCCATATGCAAGGCAAAAGCGGTTGAACCGGCTCGCAGCCAGCAGATCGAGATACCCGACCCACAAATCCTTGTCGTAAAGCCACGGCTTGTCCTCGAGCTCGCTGCAAAAATAACGGCTCACACTACGCACTTCGTTTGCCGGCTTCTCTTCGAACGCCTTCGACAGGTGCAGCGCATCGCAGGATCGCTCCCGAACCGCACCCGCTCCGCCAATTCCAGTAGCCCGTAAACGGTTCCACGCACATCGCTGCCTGAGACGAGAAGAGCCGCGACTCCGGCATGCCGTCCAGGCGCCAGCCGGAACGTCTCCGCGCCGCCGAGCTCCCCGTCCGCATTTGGAAATCCCTTTGCCAAAGCCGAACCCGGAGCAGCCACCACCACATACAGCGCCGCACTGCGAACACGCTCGGCTGCAGTCACAATCCGGCATAGCCTTCCCTTGCCCGCAATCGCCGCGCGGAGTTGCTCCGCGGCCCACTGTGCAGCCGGTGAACCAGCCACAGGGTCGGCACCATCGACAACAATGATGTAACTGCGGCCATTCTGTGCCATCGAGCCGCGCGACATTGCCGCAGCCGACGCCGCTCCCGCTGCCTTCAAAAACTCTCTGCGTTTCATCCTGAGCCCCATCCCCCACTTTCTCGGCCCTTGTTCTTTTTCAGTCAATTTGCCCCTGATCTCTCGTCCCGATTTTTCGGTCCCTTGTTCCCTTGGTCCCCTGTTTTCTTAGTCCCTAGTCCGTTGGTCCCGGTCTTTCAGCTTCTATGCGGGCAAGTCTTCGAATTGATGCACTCCTCCGCAATGCGCAGCCTTTCCACCGCACGCCCGCCAATCAAGTGCTCTTGCACAATCTCTTCTGCATCTTCCGGCCGCACATTGCCGTACCACACCGCATCAGGGTAAACCACCACTGTTGGCCCGTGCTCACACTGGTCCAGACAGCCCGACTTGTTGATCCGCACCTTGCCATCGAGCCCTGCTTCCCGGCTCAGTTGTTTCAGCCGCGTATGCAATTCGCTTTGGCCGTCGCGCGTGCAGGAGGGCCTGGGCGCATCCGCAGGCCTTATGTTGTGACAGACAAAAACATGGCGTTCAAATAATGGCAAGCGAGAGTCCCCTTCCTTATGATCCATTCCAGACTAACAACTCCGCCGCCAACAAGTGTCCATTCTTCACAGGCCCCCGTTCAGCTCCGCCCGTTGACCACCGCCAAAAAGTTTTCCCCATTCCCTCCCTGCCCCCATCTGCGAGAATGGGTGTTTGACCATGAGCTCCGATAATCTCCTCTCTCTCAAAGACGACACGGTGGCCTTTATTGAAGGCCACGGGATGCGCCGCCTCCCCGGCTACGTCACCGAGGACATCCCCTCCGTCCTCTGGGAAGGCCGAGGCGATCCTGAAGCTTGGAAAGACTTCGTCGAAATGGCCAAGCACGTCGGCGCGCCGTTCGTCACCTTCAGCGAGATGACGCTCGACCGCGACGAGCTCGACGCCCTCATTGACGAAGCCGGCGAAATGAACTTCCCCGACGAAGAGGCCTCCGAGCTGGTCGAAGCCAAGTGGCTCCGCAAGTACGCGGGCATGATCGGCTACATCCAGCTTGGCTTTATTTTTCAGGGCATTGTGTTTCTGCACGAGACCACCACCGAGTGGTACGAGCGCTATCAGGCTCTGCTTGAGAACATCGAGAGCTTTCACGACATCGTCATCGACGACGCTCAATCGCACGACGACGAGGACGAGTAACCGCAGTGAGCGCGGCCGGGCCCGTGAACAGCAATGACATAACGGCGGGCGCCGATCTCAACGCCAAATCCCGAACCGGCGCACGGATCCGGCAGCTACCCCAGCGCTGGCTTTTCGCCGAAACCCATCCCGGCGAAGCCGGTTCCCTCGCCCGCAATGCGCGTCTTCCTCTCGTTTTGGCCGAGCTGCTCGTCGCGCGCGGCATCTCCACTCCCGCTGAGGCCTTCGCTTTTCTCAATCCCGATCCCGCTCACCTCCACGATCCCTTCCTCATGCTCGGCATGTCCGCCACGGTCGACCGCATCGAGCGCGCCATCGCCGCTCAGGAGCCGATTCTTCTTTATGGCGACTACGACGTAGACGGCACCGTCGCCGTTGTGCTACTCAAGACCGCAATCGAAATGCTCGGCGGTGTCGTGCGCTTCCATGTTCCTCATCGTCTCCGCGACGGCTACGGCATGCAGTCCAGCGTTCTCGAAGCTGCTTACGCCGAGGGCGTGCGCCTCGTCATCACAGTCGATACCGGCATGCGTGCCTTCGCTGAAGCAGAAACCGCGCGCTGCCTCGGCCTCGACCTCATCGTCACCGACCATCACCTCGCTGAAGCGCACGACCAGCTCCCCGCCGCGCTTGCCATCCTCAATCCCAATCAAGCCGGCTGCGGTTACCCTGAGAAATCGCTCTGCGGCGCCGCCATCGCTCTCAAGCTCGCGCAAGCCCTTCTTGAGCGCCGCGATCCCGCTCGCGCCCGCGAAAAGATCCTGCCCAGCTTTCTCAAAATGGCTGCGATCGCCACCATCGCTGATGCCGTTCCACTCTGCGGCGAAAACCGTACCATCGCCGCACTGGGCTTGCGAGAGCTGCGCCGCCCCGTCGGCGCCGGTCTCCGCGCACTCTTCGCCGTAGCCGCTCTCGATCCTGCTCAAAAACAGCTCACGGGCTTCGATGTTGCCTTCCGTCTCGCCCCGCGCATCAACGCCGCCGGGCGCATGGACGTCGCCTCCGACGTCATCGAGCTCTTCTCCACGCGCGACTCCCAACGAGCCGCCGAGCTCGCCGCCAAACTCGATCGTCTCAACCGCGAGCGCCGCGATGTCGAAGCCGTTGCGCTCGCTGCCATTGAGGCCCGTCTCGAATCTGACATGGAAGCCGGCTCCGACCGCCTGCTCGTGATCGACGGCGAAAACTGGCATCGCGGCGTCATCGGCATCCTGGCTTCGCGAGTTGTCGAGCGCACCGCCAAACCCGCCATCGTTGTCAGCATTGAAGAAGGCGTGGCCCACGGCTCGGGCCGCTCTGTCGACGGATTCGCCCTCCTCTCCGCCATCGAGTCCTGCGCCGACCTCTTCACCCGCTTTGGCGGCCATGCCTTCGCCGTCGGCTTCGCGCTGCCCGCCGCTTCGCTCCCTGAACTCAAGCGCCGGCTGCGTATCTACTCCGGCGAGCACCTCGCCGATCGCGAACCCGCGCGTCTCCTGCGCATTCACGCCGAGATCCCACTCGATCGCATCACGCCCGTCCTCGCGGGATGGCTGCGCAAACTCGAGCCGCTCGGCCACGGCAATCCCGAACCCATTTTCCTTGCCCGCGGCGTGCGCCTGTTCGCCCCGCCGCGCATCATGAAGGCTCGCCACCTCGCTCTCGATCTTGTCCAGGGCTCCGTCCCATCGCCCAGCGAAGTCTCCTCTCACCTTTCTGCCAACGCTGTCCCGTCCAGCTCTATCCGCGCCATCGGTTGGAACCTCGCCGAGCTGGCCATGCAGTTCCGTCTCGAGCAAGGCAGCCAGATCGACCTGGCTTACCGCATTCGCGAAAACGACCATCCCAACTACGGCGGCCTCGAAGTCGAAATCCTTGGCATGCAGCCCGCCGGAATCTCGGAAATCCCGCACTTGCCGCATCCTCGCGTTCTTTAGAGAGCTTTCGCCAGAGAACTTTCGCCGCGCTGCCCATCCCCTGAGAAACCCTGCCTGACCTGGACGGAACAATCTTTACCCACCAAAACAAACCGCGCGCGCGATTTTCGCATCGGAGCTAAGTGAGTTTGGTGCAAGGTTCCGCCTTGCAATCGGGCGCATTCGACCCGTCTTGCGTCACCACCGGGAGCCCTGCTCCAGTTCGGCGCAATGCCGCAAACAGGAGTGCAGTTTTACCTACACCCTGCCCACTGAACTGGCGCACTGCTGCACTGGAGGAAGAAGCGTGGGCAACCCCGTGGATCATGTAGAGGAAAAGGAATCCTTCTTGCACGGCAAATCGGGGCAGAGTTCTTCTTCGGGTCAAGCCCTCTTCGCCGGAGGCGGCGAAATGGGCCAGCTGATGCGCTCTTTCGACTGGTCGAAGAACTCCCTCGGCCCCCCGGAAACCTGGTCCCCCGCTTTGCAGTCGACCACTCGGCTGGTGCTCGCCAACTGCTCTCCCATGCTTTTGTGGTGGGGAGCCGACTTCCTGTCAATCTACAATGACGCCTATATTCCGGTTCTCGGCGACAAGCATCCTCACGCCGCGCTCGGCAAACCTTTACGCGAGTGCTGGTCCGAAGTGTTTGCGGTTCTTGAGCCTCTGGTTCGATCACCCCTCGAAGGCGGTCCTCCCACCTGGATGGAAGACATCCTGCTCGAAGTAAACCGCTTCGGTTTTTTCGAGGAGACGCACTTTACGATCGGCTACAGCCCCGTCCCCGATCCCCAAGCTCCGTGGGGCATTGGCGGCGTGCTGGCAACCGTCCACGAAATTACCGAGAAGGTTCTTTCGGAGCGGCGGGTTTTGGTTCTGCGCGACATCAGTACCGATGCGTCGGAAGCGAAAACCGCTGAAGAAGCCTGCAGGCTGGCCACGACCACTCTCGCCAAACACGCAAACGACATCCCGTTTGCGCTCATCTATTTGTTGGAGTCAAACGGCGAAACAGCACATCTCGCGGCGCATACGGGAATCCAAGAGTGTGCGGCAATGCGTCCGGAAGCCATCGATTTGACCGCAGAGCCCGATCGGGTGTGGCCGTTCGCATCGTGCAGGACGCGCGAAGAGATCGTGGCCGTTCCTGCTCTGGCAGCGAAATTCGGCCGGGTGCCGCAGGGCCCGTGGTCCGATCCGCCGCATTTGGCGGCTGTGGTGCCGATCAAGTCGAATATCGCCCATCAACTTGCAGGGTTCTTTGTCGCAGGAATCAGTCCCAGGCTGCGCAACGGCGACTCCTATCGCGGATTTCTCGAGCTGGCGTCAGCCCAGATTGCGACCGCCATCGCCAATGCCCGCGCCTACCAGGAGGAACGCAAGCGCGCCGAGGCTCTGGCCGAAATCGACCGTGCGAAAACCATTTTTTTCACCAATATCAGCCACGAGTTTCGCACCCCGCTGACGTTGATCATGGCGCCCCTTGAAGATGCTCTTGCCGCGCCGAAAGAGATGCCGGTTTCGCAGCGTAAGGGCCTGGCCATCGCTCGCCGCAACAGCCTGCGCCTGCTCAAACTCGTGAACACGCTGCTTGACTTCTCGCGAATCGAAGCCGGCCGCATGCAGGCGGTCTTCGAGCCAGTCGATCTTGCGGCTCTCACCGCCGATCTGGCCAGTGTCTTTCGCTCCGCCGTCGAACGCGCCGGGGTCGAGCTGATCGTCGATTGTCCTCCCCTCCCCGAACCGGTTTACGTCGACCGCGAAATGTGGGAGAAGATCGTTCTTAATCTACTTTCCAACGCATTCAAATTCACGCTCGAAGGGCGAATTGAAGTGGCGCTTAATGCCGCCGGAAACGGCGCTCAGCTTGAAGTTCGCGACACCGGCAGTGGCATTGCGGCAGACGATGTGCCGTACGTCTTCGAACGTTTCTATCGGGCCACGAATACGAGGAAGCGCAGTCACGAAGGCTCCGGCATCGGCCTGGCCCTTGTGCGAGACCTGGTCAGGTTCAACGGCGGCACGGTTCAGTTGGAAAGCGCTCTGGATCGCGGTTCGATTTTCTCGGTGACCATCCCGTTCGGGTCGGCCCATCTTCCCTCAGAGCGCATCGGGGCTGCGCGAACTGAGGCCTCCACGATGATTGGCGCCGATGCTTTCCTCGAAGAGGCCTTGGGCTGGCTGCCTTCCGAGGCAGGTCAGCAAGCTGAACAAACTGCGCTAACCGCAGGCGATCCAGGGGCGCGGCCTCGCATTGTGCTCGCGGAAGATAACTCAGACATGCGCGAATACCTGGAGCGGCTGCTGGCAGGCGCCTATCGCATCGAATGTGTCGCCGACGGCGAATCAGCCTTCGAGTCAGCGCTCCGCGAACTGCCGGACCTGGTTCTCACCGATGTGATGATGCCCCGGCTCGACGGATTTGGTTTGCTGAAGGCATTGCGCGGAAACGCGCAAACCACTGCCGTTCCGGTGATTCTGCTTTCGGCGCGAGCCGGAGAAGAATCCCGCGTCGAAGGTCTTGCTGCAGGTGCTGACGATTATCTGATCAAGCCCTTTTCCGCCCGCGAGCTCGTGGCGCGCGTCGAAAATCAGCTGGCGCTCTCCCGTCTGCGCCGCACTGCAGACCTGAAGTTGCGTGAAAGCGAAGAGCGCTTCCGCGCATTTGTCTCGGCAAGCTCCGATGGGGTCTATCGCATGAGTCCGGACTGGAGCGAGATGTGGCATCTCGAGGGCCGGGATTTTATTCCCGACACCGAATCTCCCAACGGAAGCTGGCTTGAAAAATACGTTCATCTCGACGATCGGCCATCTGTGATTGCTGCGATCCAAGAGGCCATTCGCAGAAAAGCCCCGTTCTCATTGGAGCATCGCGTCCACCGAGTTGACGGCTCGCTTGGCTGGACCTTCTCCCGTGCCGTGCCCATTCTGAATGCCGGCGGCGAAATTGTCGAATGGATCGGCGCCGCCAGTGACTTAACGGCTCACAAGCAAGCGGAGCAGGCGCTGCTGCACAGCGAAAGGCTCGCCACGCTTGGCCGCATGGCTGCGACCATTGCCCACGAGATTAACAACCCTCTTGAATCCGTCACCAATCTACTGTTCCTGGCCGATCACACCGACAATGTACCCCAATCTGTCCATCGCTTCCTTCAAATGGCCGATGCGGAGTTGCAGCGCGTCGCCCATATCGCGCGCCAATCGCTTGGATTCTACCGGGACTCGAATGTGCCGGCCCTCACCTCGCTCAACCTCCTGCTGGACTCCGCAATCGAGCTGATGGGAGGAAAAATCAGCGAAAAGCAGGCCGTCATCGAGAAGGACTGGCTTGCCGACGTCAAGATCACTGCGCTCGCAGGCGAGTTACGGCAGGTTTTTTCCAATCTGTTGGCGAATAGCCTCGACGCCATCGACTTTCGCGGCAAGATCAGGATTCGCGTTTCCGCCTCGACGGCTGCAGATCGGGGCCACCCACGCGGTGGGGCGGGCTGCGTCAGGATCACCTTCATGGACAATGGACGCGGAATTACCCCTGCCATTCGCGCCCGCATCTTCGAGCCGTTCTTTACCACCAAGGGTTCGGTAGGGACCGGTCTCGGCCTCTGGGTCACCAAACAGATCGTCGATAAGCATGGCGGCAGCATCAAGGTTCGTTCGCGAAGCGCCTGCGCCGGAAGAAGAGGAACGGCGTTTTCCATCCTATTGCCCATCGATGCCGGGTCCGCCCTTGCGGCATGACCACACTTCGCTGAAACCCTGGCTGTTCGTCCTCCGTTCTCCATTCTTCGGCAGTCGCCGCAGCAGGACGCTCTCGCTCTAAAGCATGGCGAAAAAGCTGTACGACCCCAGCGCGCTGACTGTATCCTGCATTCACATCGGATAGCAGAGTTGTTGTTCCGGTCCACTTCCCCCTTCTCGGAGAGCGCTTCCCCGTGGGCGCGCTTCGGCATGAACTCAATTCAATCGGCAAGCACCGGCGCCCATGCACTGATTGCCAGGCAGGATGTTTCCGGCTTGGCGAAGGCCAGCACTTCCCACGCCTGAGCACAACCCTAACCTGTTTCCCCGGGAGGATTCATGAATCAACGGAGTGTTCGGCGCCCCAGGTATGTTGTCCCCTGTCTCCTCGGTGTCATTGTCTGCGCGCTGTCCCTCTGTTCAGCCGCGCCTGCGCAGGAAGGCAAGACACGCACTTACTATGTGGCCGCCGACGAGGTGCAATGGGACTACGCCCCCTCTGGCCGCGACGAGGCCATGGGTATGCCATTCGACGCCATTGCCAAAGGGTATACCGAAACCAGCGCCAACCACATCGGCCGGGTTTACAAAAAAGCCATCTATCGCGAATACACCGACGCCGCGTTCGCCACGCTCAAGCCCCGCCAGCCGCAGGACGCCTACCAGGGCCTGCTAGGTCCAATTCTGCGTGCCGAAGTCGGCGACACCATCAAGGTCGTCTTCAAGAACAACGCCACCCATCCCTACAGCATGCATCCGCACGGCGTCCTCTATGAAAAGGACTCGGAAGGCGCCGACTACAACGACGGCACAAGTGGCAAAGATCAGGAGGATGGCTGCGTCGCGCCCGGCGCCACGCACACTTACATCTGGACCGTTCCCGATCGTGCCGGCCCCGGCCCGGCAGATCCCAGTTCCATCTTCTGGCTGTACCATTCGCACTGCGATGAGTTGCGCGATGTAGCCTCCGGCCTCTTCGGCGGCATCGTCATTACCCGCCGCGGCATGGCTCGCCCCGACGGCACTCCCAAGGATGTCGACAAGGAATTCGTCACCATCTTCATCGCCATTAATGAAAACGAGAGCTGGTACCTCGACGACAACATCAAGGCCCACATTGCCGACCCTTCAAAACTCAATCGGTATGAATTTAACCCAGTCACCGCAACCGGGATTTTCGGGACCATTGCCGGTCAGGGTTTTGCCGACACCAACGTCAAATGGTCCATCAACGGCTACATCTACGGCAACACGCCCATGATGGTGATGAAGAAAGGCGATCATGTGCGTTGGTACGTGGCCACTCTCGGCGACTTCAACAATGCGCACACGCCCCACTGGCACGGCAACACCGTCATCGTCGCCGGCCAGCGCACCGACGTACTATTAGTCACCTCGGCGCAGATGATCACCGCCGACATGGTGCCCGACGCTCCCGGTATCTGGCTCTACCACTGCCACATCTCGGATCACATGCTGGCCGGAATGACCGCACGCTACCAGGTCACGGACCGTTAGATTCAGTGCTGCGAAGGCGAGATCTTTGCGCCTTCGCAGCAAAACAAAAGGCCCTCCGTGTTCCGGAGGGCCTTTGCTCGAACGGAAACCTGCGCTTACCCGACGACTTCAATCCCCATCGACCGCGCCGTTCCTTTGATGCTCTTGATCGCCGCTTCCACCGATGCTGCATTTAAATCCGGCATCTTCTGCGTGGCGATCTCGCGCACCTGCTTCTCGGTTACCTTACCCTTCTTCTCCTTGTTTGGAGTGCCCGAGCCCTTCTCGACGCCTGCTGCCTTTTTCAGCAGAATTGCCGCGGGCGGTGTCTTGGTCACGAAACTGAACGTGCGGTCACCGTAAACCGTGATGACAACCGGGATAATCAGCCCGGCCATCTCCTTGTTCTGCGTCCGCGCGTTGAATTGCTTGCAGAACTCCATGATGTTCACCTGCGCCTGGCCCAATGCGGGACCAACCGGTGGCGCGGGCGTAGCTTTGCCGGCCTCAATTTGCAACTTCACGTAGCCGTTAATCTTCTTCGGAGGTGCCATTTTGGTTCCTTTGGAACCAGCTCTTAGCTCCTGGCTACTAGCTCTTAGCTGGTCGGTCCTTCTGTAAATTTTGGCGTTGCTTCTTCTGCATTCGCGTCAAAACCGGCGGCCGCCAGGCGGGAACAACCGGCTAGAAGCTTGAAGCTAGTAGCTAGAAGCTGCAACTACTCAATCTTTTCCACCTTGCCAAACTCCAGTTCCACCGGCGTCGAGCGCCCGAAAATCGTCACCATCACCTTCAGCGTCTCGCGATCCTCGTTGATCTCATCCACCACGCCGTTGAAATTGGCAAACGGCCCGTCGGTAATCCGCACTTGCTCGCTCTTCTCGAACTTGATCTTCAGCCGCGGTTTCTCCTTGGCCATCTCCGAGCGGAAGAGGATCGAACTCACCTCTTCTTCGCTCAGCGCCACCGGCTTGTCGCCGGTGCCTAAAAATCCCGTCACCTTGGGAGTGTCTTTGAGCACGTGCCAAAGCTCATTGTCCAGTTCCATCTCCACCAGCACGTACCCTGGCAGAAACACCCGCTCCACGGTGCGCTTCTTGCCATTGATGATCTCCGTCACCGGTTCCATCGGGATCATCACCCGTCCCACGCGCTCCTTCAGGCCGAACGCCTGCACGCGGCTCTCGATCGACTCCCTTACCTTGCGCTCAAAGCCCGAGTAGGCATGCAGAATGTACCACTTGAAATTTGGATTCCGCTCCGGCTCGCTTTCTGCTACCGGCGTCGTTCCCTCGGGTGGTTGTTCTCCAGCCTCGACCGACTGCACCTCTACGGGTTGTTCCTTCTCATCTGCCATTCTTTTCTCGTTTCCTGGTCGATCCTTACTGCAATCCGCCCAGCAGGCCCAATATCCCATGGGGTCCATACACGGTGATTCTGAAAAAACTGTCCACCAGGAAGAAAAACAATCCGAAGAGGAAGGTGGCAACAATCACCACTCCTGTCGTCGCCTTCACTTCCTTCCAAGAGGGCCAAACCACTTTCCGCATCTCCGCGCGCACATCGCGCAAAAAACTCGTGAACTCAGTCCACTTGCCGATCGCGCCGCCGCCGAACTCCGCAAGAGCCCCCGGCTCCTGCCGCTTGGCCGGCCGATCGTCGCCTTTTTGGATTGCTGCCTTCGTCGCCATACTTCAATTCCTTCTAGTGAACAATGATCAGTTTTCCCGGTTCATCGATTCACTGCGGCTGCCCCGCATTTGCTGCCCACCGTTGCTGTTCACTGCCCACTGTTCGCTGCTTGCTGTTTCTCTGGCAGGGGCGGAGGGATTCGAACCCCCAAGTCCGGTTTTGGAGACCGGCAGTTTAGCCGTTGAGCTTACGCCCCTGCAAAAATCAGCCTGTAGCTGTTAGCCAGTAGCTTGTAGCCCGCTCGCGGAGGCTCCAAATTTCCTGTTCTCCTACCCAAAAAGCTACAAACTACCGGCTACGAGCTACCGGCTGACTCACTTCGCTTCCTTGTGCACCTGGTGCTTGCGGCAGCGCTTGCAGAACTTCTTCATCTCGAGACGACCGGTCACGGTCTTCTTGTTCTTCGTCGTCGAGTAGTTTCGCTCCTTGCACTCGGTGCATTCCATTGTGATGATTTCCCGCATTTCCATTTCCCTTCGTCAGGTTCCAGGTTTCTAGGATCAGGTTTCAGTTTCTGCAGCGGGCTCACGCGCGCGCCATATCTGATCCCTGATCCCTTACCCCCGGTCCCTGTTACTTGATAATCTCCGAGATCGTGCCTGCGCCCACGGTCTTGCCGCCTTCGCGAATCGCGAAGCGCAAACCCTTCTCCATGGCCACCGGCGTAATCAGATCCACTACCAGCTGCACGTTGTCGCCCGGCATCACCATCTCCACGCCCTCCGGCAGCTCCGCCACTCCCGTCACGTCCGTCGTGCGGAAGTAGAACTGCGGCCGGTAGCCCTTGAAGAACGGCGTGTGCCGCCCGCCCTCTTCCTTCGAGAGCACGTACACCTCGCTCTTGAAGTGCGTGTGCGGCGTGATCGACGCCGGCTTGGCCAGCACCATCCCCCGCTCCACGTCCTCCTTCGGCGTGCCCCGCAAAAGAATCCCGGCGTTGTCCCCGGCCATCCCCTCGTCCAGCTGCTTCTTGAACATCTCGACACCGGTGCACACCGTCGTGCGCGTCTCGCGGAAACCGACGATCTCCACGTTCTCGCCCACCTTCACCTTGCCGCGCTCAATCCTGCCCGTCACCACCGTGCCGCGGCCCGAGATCGAGAAGATGTCCTCGATCGGCATCAGGAACGGCTGGTCCACGTCCCGCTTCGGCTGCGGCACGTAACTGTCCACCGCCGCCATCAGCTCGTCGATCTTGGCTTCCCACTTGGCCTCGCCGTTCAGCGCGCCCAGCGCCGAGCCGCGAATCACCGGCGCGTCTTCCGGGAACTGGTACTTGCCCAGCAGCTCGCGCACTTCCATCTCCACCAGCTCGATCAGCTCCTCGTCCTCCACCGCGTCGCACTTGTTCAGGAACACCACGATGCAGGGCACGCCCACCTGCCGTGCCAACAGCACGTGCTCCTTGGTCTGCGGCATCGGACCGTCGGTCGCCGCCACCACCAGAATCGCTCCGTCCATCTGCGCCGCGCCGGTGATCATGTTCTTGATGTAGTCGGCGTGGCCCGGGCAGTCCACGTGTGCGTAGTGCCGGTTCGCCGTCTCGTACTCCACGTGCGCCGTCGCAATGGTGATGCCGCGCTCCCGCTCCTCGGGCGCATTGTCAATCGAGTCGAACGAGCGGAACACAATCTTCGGGTTGTGCTTCTGCAATACCTTCGTGATCGCCGCCGTCAACGTCGTCTTGCCGTGATCGATGTGTCCGATCGTCCCCACGTTCACGTGCGGCTTCGTACGATCAAATTTCTCCTTCGCCATCTTGGTACTTTCTCCTTCGGAAATCTTCTACTTCTGTTGAGCCGACGCATCCTTCAGCGCAAGCGGCTTCTCGTACACCCATTGAGGCAAGATCGAGATCCACGCGCTCACAATCGGGCAAACACTGATACATCCCGTCGCCCCACCGGCGAGAACCGGATGCTCAAGACCGCAATGGATACAATGCCAATAGCCAATTTCACTTCCAGCCGGGGCGATTACCCTCGGCTTCTGAACCAGTTCCAATCGCAACTGCTCAAGAAGTCCGCTTTTGACATGTTCCGCCGAAACATTACGATCCTCAAGCTTCTCCTCAGATACAAAAACCAGTCGCCCTTTCAGGTCGCCTTGCTGAATTCGGGCTTTATAACTGTCACGGTCAAAATCGAACTCCGGTCCAATCCAACTTAGATTCAATTCTTGGAAGACCTGCTCAAAGATGAAGCGCGCCTTATCTTCGTTCGCTTTACTCTTCGTCATTCCGGTCTCCAATTAACTCTGAGTCCTCTACTTCCATCAACTGAGGGCTGAAAGCTGACAGCTGCCTTTCTCAGTAATACGCGTACGTCTTCAAATATCTCTGCCGCAACTCCATCGGCACCGCTTCCACCAGCCGCAGATACCGCTCGCGCGTCAACGCCTGGTCGCTCACCGGCAGCGCCCGGAACAGCCCGATTGCATCGTTGCCCAGCAATCCACGCTCCAGAATTCCTTCGTAATCGCGGATCCGCAGCTTCGCCTTGCTCACGCGGTTCAGAAAAACTTCCACGTCGCGCGCATCGAATGCCGCGTCGATCAAAGCGTGGAGCTTTGCGAACCCTTCCTCATCCTTCACCGCAATTGCTGCCTGCTCAAACATCGTTTCCAAACCCCTGCCAAGCTTGTCGTCAGTAGCTAGTAGCCTGTAGCTCCACCTGTTCCTGCCCTATCCGCCCGGCGTTATGCTTGCTACAAGCTACCGGCTCCGGGCTACCAACTGCTTTCTGGAGCGGGAGACGGGACTCGAACCCGCGACCAACAGCTTGGAAGGCTGTGACTCTACCACTGAGTTACTCCCGCCCTAAAAACAGCCTCTAGCTTGTAGCCCGTGGCCAAATCTCGCTCCAACATCCAGTCCTTTCACGAACCAGCTGCAGGCTACGAGCTACCGGCTACAAGCCGCATTTCTGGAGCTGATGACCAGGATTGAACTGGTGACCTCTCCCTTACCAAGGGAGTGCTCTACCAACTGAGCTACATCAGCCCGCTAAACCCTAAACCCTGCCTGTAGCCACTAGCTTCATTCTGCGAGTGCAATCCTCATTCATTTCGCCCGCCACCATCTGAGCTACAAGCTACCGGCTCTCGGCTACTAGCTGTCTTTCCGAATCTTCTCCGCATGCCTTGCCAAAACCGTACGTGCGGCCAACGCCAAAATCACGATCAGCGGAACCAGCCTCAATTCCACCGGCCTGCCAAAAACGAGCACCTTACCCGCATCCATCGTGAACCAGACCAGCGCTGCTAAAAAGACGTACAAGGCCAGCGCAACCCAGTACTTCCTGTCCAGATCCACTTCGGCGCTCTTCACTGTCAACTGCCCACGAGTCAAGGATTTTTGCTCCCTGATCCCTGTTTCTATGGTGCACAGGGGAGGATTCGAACCTCCGTAGCTCGCAAGGAGCGGCAGATTTACAGTCTGCTGCCATTAACCGCTCGGCCACCTGTGCCCAACTCAACTTCCTGGTCGTCCACCCTCAATCATCCACCCGAGGGTGCCCCGTCCCGGCTCGGCCAGCGCGGGGTAATCAATTCCACCCAACCTCGTCCACCCTCTTCGCCACTTTGTCCCCTTCCGCGCACGCCGCAACCATCCGGAGAGCCTCCGGAGCTTTGGAGCATGCACCTCAGTGGGATCACCGCGGAGATGAGGCCCGGCGCTCAAAACATCGCTTTCGCCGGTGAACCTTTGCCGCTTTCGTCTCCTCGTTCCGGTTTCCGTTTTATGGAGCTGGCGAAGGGATTTGAACCCCCGACCCTCTGATTACAAATCAGATGCTCTACCAGCTGAGCTACGCCAGCTCTCCGGCGGCTCTTTTTGAAACCGCCATCCCGCCGGAAACCTTCCCGGAGGGCCGAATTGTAAGCGGACACACTCCAGCTTTCCGCCTACACGGCACAGAACTTAAGGTTAGCATAGCCGCGCACCCCGGGCAAACGATGGGCAGTACGCTTATGCCGCCCTGGCCGTGAGCCTTCTTAGCGCTGGACTGGCAGCCGCGCGGCGCAGATCGTACTCGTTCTGGAGATTGAGCCAGAACTGCGCCGGCAAACCAAAATAGATGCCCAGCCGCAACGCGGTATCGGCTGAAATTGCCCTCTTTCCGCGCACGATATCTCCCACACGCGGCGCAGGCACGCGGATATCCTTGGCCAGCCGGTAAGCCGTCAATCCCATCGGCTTCATGAACTCGGTCTGCAGAATCTCTCCGGGATGGATCAGAGCAGCGTTTTTCGGCATTTGCATCTCCCCTCGGCGCCGGACTGACGCAGGACCTAGTGGTAGTCCACCACTTCAACATCGTGGGCGTTTCCACCGCGCCAGACAAGACAGATTCGGTATTGATCGTTGATGCGAATTCTGTGCTGGCCCTCCCGTTTCCCGCGCAATCTCTCCAGCCGATTGCCCGGCGGCACAGTCAGGTTTTCCAGCCCCAGCGCGGCGTTCAAGATGTACAGCTTCTTCAGCGCCTGCCGGTTCAGCCCGGCAGGCAGCCGCTTGCACCGACCGGTTGTCCAAAGCTTTTCGGTCTCCGCATCCCGGAACCCGGCGATCATCGTCCCATAGTAACAAGGCGCGTATATAAATGCAAGGCATTCCTAAAGACCAAGGTATCCAATACGCTCCGCAAGCCCACTTGCGCAATCCACCCCCCGGGTGCATCATTCAAGTGCCTCCCCTTGACCGGTTGTTCGCGCCCCAAACCGAAAGGAGATACTTCATGCGCAAAGCTGCTTTTGCGTTTCTGTTCCTGGTATTCTGCCCCTTCCTCGTTGCTCAACAGGCGATGAACAACGACGCCGTTATTAAGATGGTCAAGGCCGGGCTGTCCGACGATTTGATCGTCACCACAATCAACGCCTCGCCTGGAACCTACGACACATCCGCCGACGGCATCATTGCTCTCAAGCAGGCAGGCGCCAGTGACAAAGTAGTCGCCGCGATGGTCGCCAAGGCTGCAGCTCCTGTCGCGCCGCCTACCGCTGTGGCTCCGACTGGCACCGGCCGCCCCGCGGGGATCGACGACGTCGGCGTCTACATGAGGGACCGCAAAGGCGCATGGAACATGCTCGAGCCCGAGATCGTCAACTTCAAATCCGGCGGCGTTCTCAAAAGCATCGCCAGCGATGGCCTCGTCAAAGGCGATACCAACGGCCACATTCAAGGCAAGAACGCTAAAACGGTCATGGCATTTCCCGTGATCCTTGCGGTCTACGTCCCTGAAGGAACCGAGATAACTGAGTACCAGTTGCTCCGCCTTCGCGAAAGCGGCAATGGCCGCGAGTTTCGCAGCGTCACCGGCGGTGTCTTTCATTCCTCGGGTGGCGCCACGCGCGACGACGTCCAGTTCCAATCCGTTAAAATCGCCCCTCGCGTCTACCAGATCACCCTTGACCAGCCGCTCGGAAAGGGCGAGTACGGCCTGCTCCCGCCCGGCTCTTACTCCAGCTCGAATATGGCGAGCGGCGGCAAAATCTACACCGTAAGCGTCCCTGAATAGCGTCAATCCGGCTCCGACATCGACACGTTGGAGATCACACTGCCTCTGGCGAGTGCTGACTCCTGCATAAAGGTCCGTTCGCCCATTTGACAGACCCTTTCGTCTTCAATTCGCGGCAGCAACCTTGCTTGATACCCGTGTCCCCCCTTCGCGGACCTGAGGTGTTACGCTCATTCCTGACGGCTCACCCGGGCTGTCGGCATGAACCGACGCACGCGCAGAACGCTTCTTATCGTCGCCGCGGTCCTCGCTTTGCTGGCCGTGGCTGTCTTTCTGCGCTCCAAGGCCCCGCCCGAGGCAGCTCGCCTTCTGCCCGAGTCGGACGGCATCATCTACATCGATCTGCGCCCCATTCAGGCCATCTTTCACCACAACCTCAAGCCTCTCGAGCGCGCACCCGATTACCAGCAGTTCGTTAACGATACCGGCATCGATTGGGAACGCGACGTCAACCAGATCGCCATCTCCATCCATCGCATGCCCGACCCCAACGGCCCCAACGGTCCCGTCGCCTACTCCATGGTCCTGGTCGGCAGAATCACCGGCCGGCGCCTCAACGATTGGCTTTCCGCGCAGGCCACCTCGCGCGAAAACTACGACGGCCACACCATCTACAGCATTCACTCCCAGGACCGCACCGTCCGCGTCACCCAGATCGGCTATGACATGGTCGCCGTTTCCAATACGCCCACCCCCGAGCAGATCCACTCCATCCTCGACCGCCATCGCACCGCCGCGCTGCCTTTCTCCGGCTCCACTCTCCTTGAGCACCACTACCACGACGTTCCCCTGCTTTCGCTCGCGTGGGGCGTCGGCCAAATCGGACTGCCCTTCACCGAGAATGGCGAAATTCACATCCTCGGCCTGGCTCTTCCCATCGAGCCCGACTCCACTATCATCGCCAGCGTGTCGCCCGCACTGCCCACTCCTCACGCCCTCGGAGCAATACGTCTCCGTGTTGAAGACATTGCCCCCAGCGATTCGGCCGCCGCCAGCCAGGCGGCTTCACTTGCCACCCTCGTGACCCTCGCCCGCGGCATCACCCTTTCACAGGACAACTCGATCACCAGCCAGGGCCTCAAGGATCTGCTCAATAGCGCAGAGGTAACGCAGCACGGCGAACGCGTCGTCGTCACCGCTACGCTGCCCTCGAAATTCCTCGCCACCCTATAACTGCATAACGCCCCTAGAATGCTTTTCCGGTTTCCGATTTCTCAGTCAGTGATGCGTCGCACATTTCCCGACGTTTCAGGAAACCTTGCTGGCGAGGCCCCGGAAGCCAAAGTCGGCGCCGTCGCGTTGGAATCAGTTCCCGCAGCAGGCAAACCTTTGTCTTATGGGGATTTTGATTCCGCATCGTGGCGCGATTCTGTATGATCTTTAGTGGCGCTCCCGCACGGGTTACTGCGCCTTCAATTCTTCAAAGGCCCGGCATAGCCCGGCCCTGGGGCCTGCAAGGAGAAACATGCAGAACTGCAAATTGAATGCGTGCTCTTTTTTGTCCATTCTCTCTCTCATTGCCGTCACCGGGTTCTTTTCCGTAACCAGTACCGCCATGGCCCAGCAAACGGACCGGCCCTGGATGAATCCCATGCTCTCCCCGGAGCAGCGCGCCGATCTGGTGCTGAAACAGCTCACGCTCGACGAGAAGATCGCTCTGCTGCATGGCAACGGCATGGCTCACGTCTCCAATTGGCAAATGCCGCTCACCGATCTCGCAAACGGCGGCGCAGGTTACGTACAGGGCGTTGAGCGCCTCGGAATTCCGGGCATCGTCATCTCCGACGCGGCCTACGGAGTCAGAGATAGTGGCGCGAACGGCAGATATTCCACTGCGTTGCCGTCGAGCCTCGGAGCCGCGTCGAGCTGGGATCCTGAATCCGCCTGCGAATACGGCGCGGTAATCGGCAGCGAACTGCGCGCCCAGGGCTTCAACATGACTCTCGGCGGCGGAGTGGATCTCGCCCGCGAGCCGAGGGACGGCCGCACCTTCGAATACGCCGGAGAAGATCCTTTGCTCGCCGGAACCATCGTCGGCAACCTGATGAAGTGCGAGCAGGCGCAGCACGTAATCGGCGACATCAAGCACTACGCGATGAACGACCAGGAAACCGGCCGCAACTTCGTCAACGCCGTCATCTCCAAACGCGGCCTTGCAGGAATCCGATCTGCTTGCCTTTCACATTGCCATCTCCATCGCCAATCCCGGCGCGGTCATGTGTTCCTACAACCGCGTCAATGGCGACTACGCCTGCGAGAACCCCTACCTGCTCCGCGACGCACTTAAGAACCAGTGGGGCTTCAAAGGCTTCGTGCTCTCTGACTGGGGTGGAACTCACAGCACCGAGAAGGCCTCCGCGGCCGGCCTCGATCAGGAACAGCCCATGGCCGACTACTTCGGCGCAAAGCTCAAAGAAGCCGTCGAAGCCGGGCGCGTGCCCATGTCCGAGATTGACGATCACGCGGGCAGGGTCCTCTATGCCGAGTTTCTCTCCGGCATCGTTGACCATCCCGTCGAGAAGAGCGTGGTCGAAGTCCGGCATGGCTTAAATGTGGCCGAAGCACGTCGAAGAGAAGAGCATCGTGCTGCTGAAGAACGAGCAATCTGTTTTGCCCATCGATCCATCCCGGGTTCACAGCATCGCCATCATCGGAGGACATGCCGACGTGGGAATGATCTCCGGCGGAGGGTCGGCACAGGTTGACCCGCCGGGCGGCAATGCCATCATGCCTCCGGGGCAGGGCGTCACACAGTGGCAGGAACAGATCTGGTTTCCGACCTCGCCGTTGAAGGCTCTCCGCGAAAAACTGCCCAATACAAAAATCGATTTCGATCCCGGAACCGATTTGCAATCCGCCGCGAATCTCGCCACGCATTCCGACCTCGCCATTGTCTTTGCGTACCAATGGGAATCCGAAGGCATGGACCTGCCCAATCTTTCGCTCCCCGGCAATCAGAACGCACTGATCGAAAAGGTGGCGGCCGCGAATCCCCACACCATCGTCGTGCTTGAAACCGGCACTGCCGTCACCATGCCCTGGCTCGACAAAGTAGCCGCGGTGGTCGAAGCGTGGTACGCGGGCAGTTCCGGACATAAAGCGCTGGCCAATGTGCTCGTTGGCGACGTCAATCCATCCGGCAAGCTCGCCATCACATTTCCAAAGAGCGTGCAGGACCTCTCGCATCCCGTCATTCCGCCACTGCCTCCGCACGACACGAGGACAAGGATCGGCAGCCGTCAATGCGGGCACCACTGCGTCGAACTATTCTGTCCACTACGATGAAGGCGCTGAAGTCGGCTACAAGTGGTTCGAAGTGCAGCATGAAGCAGCCGCTTTTTCCGTTCGGCTTCGGCCTCTCCTACACCACCTACGCGTATTCCGGACTCAATGTCGATTCTGCCGCGAAAACGGCGCGCTTCACCGTCACGAACACCGGCGAGCGCGCGGGCACTGAAATCGCGGAAGTGTACGCAAAGCTTCCCAATGACTCAGACGAATCCTGGATGCGCCTCGCGGGCTGGACGCGCATCACGCTAGCGCCGGGCGAATCGAAAACCGTGACCGTTCCCGTCGATCTACGCGTCCTTGAAACATTCAACGAGGCCGCGAACAACTGGAACCTTGCGCCCGGCGATTATCCGGTCACGGTCGGACCGTCCTCCGAGGAAGCACCGCTTGTGGGAACTCTTCAGCTTGGTTCGGGACATTAGACAGCTGCTGGGTATCGGGTTAGCTCCGCGGCTCCTCGTCTTCAAATATCTCTTCAATCCTCATCCCGAACAGCCGCGCCAGCTTGAATGCCAGCGGCAAACTGGGATCGAACTTCCCCGTCTCAATCGCGTTGACAGATTGTCGCGAGACTTGGAGCCGCTGGGCCAGGTCCGCCTGCGACCAGTCCCGCTCTGCGCGCAGCACCTTCAGCCGGTTCTTCATCGGTACCTCCAGCGCATCGCCCACAGAGAGACCACAAACACCAGGCCGAACAGGAACACACCTGAAGCGAAATTCATGCGCGGAACCTGAATGAACATCCCGACAGCAAGCCAAATGAAAGCCACACATGCGGTCACACCAAGACTCCAAAGAATCGATTGGACGAGAAGTTCTCTTTGAAATTCATCTTTCTCGTCAGAAAGGTAAAGACCGAAGCTGAAAAGGAAGGCAATGAACGGAGACGACGAAAGGGCGGCACAGAGAACAGCCCAAATCCGCGTCGGGTGCAAATGAAAATGGGACAAACTGAATTGCATGATCAGGAAAAGAAAAATCAACGGCACACAAATAAAGAGGATTGAGTCTTCAAGTCGATTCCTTGCTGGACTGCTGACATGCGGATTCATGATGGATTCCTTATCGAATTGAAGATGTTGAATTGCCGATTTAAGCTCGGTGTGGCTCTCACCTTTACCTCTGGCTCACCACCGGCATCGCGAAATCAACGAACAGCCGAATGATCGGATCGACCCAAACAGGTTGAGCCGTGGAATCCGTGCGAAATCTTCCAGAATTCCAAACTGCTTAGTTTCCATGACAAATTGACAAGTAAACATTACATATTTGGCCAGAATTTGTCAAGTCTCATTGACAATTTTCACGCCGTCTTCCGGCTCAGACCTCTTCCGCGCTGCCTCCTGCCTTTCGTAACGTCTAAATCCGATGCCCCTGTAGATAGATCGCATGTCCCTGTAGCAGACTTAAGCATCCTAAGGCTTCAGTAGAGTAAGAATTCGATCCCCGCGGTTTTACGAGGTCATCCAGCGCCATGCGTTCTCTCCCCCCAGAACGGATATCGCGGTTCGCCCTGTTGGTGGCGACCGCATTCGCCTGCAGTTGCAATGGAAGCATTTCAGCCAACAAAACTCCATCATCATCCGCGTCAGAATCGTTCTCGCTTTCGGTGAATGTTGCCAGCGCGAGCCTTGCGGCAGGCGGCTCGCAAGCCGTGTCGGTATCCGCCACAGCAGCGAACGGATTTTCCCAGCCCATTCAAGTTTCAATCAGTGGTGCCCCCTCGGGCGTTACAGCTTCACCCGCGACATTCACCCTCACCCCGGGAACGCCACAGCCGGTCAGCCTCGCAGCGGCAGCCACAGCCCCTGCCGCCACGGCCACGGTCCAGTTCGCAGGCGCCGCAGGAGCGCTCACCAGCAAAGCCTCTCTCGCCCTCACCGTCACCGCAGCCTCCGCCCCCACCAATCCCACCAATCCGGCCAGCTCATCGAACGTCGACATCACCACCTATCACGACGACATCGGACGCACGGGCCTCAATCCCAACGAAACTGCTCTCACGCCCGCCACCGTCACCTCAGCCAAATTCGGCTTGCTCCGCATCCTTCCCGTGGATGGCGTGGTTGATGCGCAGCCGCTCTATCTGGGGAACCTCACCGTCGCGGGGCAGGCGCAGGACGTCGCTTTCGTCGCCACCGAACACGACAGTGTCTACGCCTTCAATGCTGACACCGGCGCGCAGCTTTGGAAAACCTCAGTCCTCGGCGCCAATGAAACCACCAGCGACGACCACGGCTGCGGGCAGATCTCGCCGGAGATCGGCATCACTTCAACACCGGTCATCGATCGCAGCGCCGGAACGGATGGCGCGATCTTTGTCGTCGGCATGACGAAGGATTCCTCCGGCGCATATCATCAGCGCCTGCACGCCCTTGACGTCACCACTGGCGCAGAACTCTCCGGCAGCCCCACCGAGATCGCCGCCACCTATCCCGGCACCGGCTCCAACAGCTCCGGCGGAAAAGTCGTCTTCGATCCCGGCCAGTATGCGGAGCGCGCCGGCCTGCTGCTCATGAATCACACCATCTACCTCGGCTGGACCTCGCACTGCGACCAGGGGTCTTACACCGGGTGGCTCATGGCGTATAGCGAATCCTCGCTTGCCCAAACCGCCGTCCTCAACCTCACACCCAACGGCAGCGAAGGATCGATCTGGATGTCGGGCGCCGGCCTCGCCGCCGACACAAGCGGCAATATCTATTTCCTCGACGCCAACGGCACCTTCGACACAACCCTCAACGCCAGCAGCTTTCCCGTCAACGGCGATTTCGGCAATGGATTCCTCAAAGTTTCTACTGCGAATGGCGGGCTCGCCGTAGCCGACTACTTCGAGCCCTCGAACACCGTAGCCGAATCCAACAGCGACGAAGATCTCGGCTCCGGCGGAGCGCTTGTGCTGCCCGACCTTACTGATTCATCCGGCAACGTCCACCACCTCGCCGTCGGCGCGGGCAAAGATCAGAACATCTACGTCGTCAACCGCGACAATATGGGCAAATTCAATCCGCAAAGCGACAGCGCCATCTATCAGCAGATCAACAATGCGACGACTGGCGGCGTCTGGTCCATGCCCGCATATTTCAACAACACCGTTTACTACGCCGGGGTCGGCGACACGCTCAAGTCTTTTCCCATTGCGAACGCAAATCTCGCCACATCAGCCGCCGCGCAGAGCGCAACTTCGTTTCCCTATCCCGGTGCAACGCCGTCGGTCAGCGCCAACGGAACCACCAACGGAATCGTCTGGACCGTTTCAAACTCCTCACTGGCCGTACTGTACGCCTACGACGCCACGACTCTGCAGGAACTTTACGGCAGCAACCAGGCCGCCAATGGCCGCGACAACTTCGGCAGCGGCAACAAGTTCATCGCGCCCGTGATCACCAATGGAAAAGTGTTCGTCGGCACCCCCGGCGGCGTTGCCGAATTCGGCCTGCTGCCTTAGGTGTTTTGACCGCATCATTCTTGCCAATCGGTGCGCGCCGCCTCAACTTGTCAGGGTGGGATGTTGGCGGGTGACGCGGGCCCAAGAAGCTGTGAAACTGTGAGACTGTGAAACTGTGGCCGCAAGTTGTTGATGTGGCTGGGGTCCACAGTTTCACAGCCATTTTAAAAAATTTTTGGGAGGGGTGCCGGCGGGGGTTTGCTCCGCCATTTGGCGCGGCATTTTGCCGACGATGCGGGAGACGGAGGTCATGTGCTTTGCGGCCCGGATGCGGGCCCGGTAATACGTATCGGTGGGGACAGTTACGGTGATGTTCTTCATTGTTTCCTGCGCTCATCTTGATTGTGCGGGAAATGGCGATATAGCCTGCAAAGTTAAATGGTTTGGATGGAGCGAGTCACGGGTAGAGGGGCTTGACTGGAAGAGGGAGTAGCGGGTGCGAGAGGCAGGTGAAGCGAGCGGGCAAAGACCATCCCGTCCTAGCTTGCTAGGGCGGGAGGGAAACAGATTGTCTCTCCCGTCACTGACGGTCGCGCCCTTTGCCGCTAGATTTCTTTCATGCCAGCGGGACTGCACCGATACCAGCAAACCGGGGAGCTGCATTTCATCACCTTCAGCTGCTATCGACGCCAGCCCAAGCTCGGCTCTCCCCGCACGCGAGCGGCGTTCGAGCGCTCCCTGGAACGAACCCGCCGCGCGTACGAGTTCTGCGTGATCGGCTACGTCGTGATGCCCGAGCATGTTCACCTGCTGGTTAGCGAGCCGGAGACTGCGAGGCTTGCAACCGCGATCCAGGCACTCAAGCAATCGGTTTCGCGCTCTCTGGCTCTGCGCAGCCGCGAACCCTTCTGGCAAGCGCGGTATTACGATTTCAACGTTCGCAGCAGCCGGAAGCGCATTGAGAAGCTGAGATACATACACCGCAATCCGGTCGCGCGTGGGCTGGTTGCCAAACCGGAAGATTGGCCATGGTCCAGTTTCCGGCACTACGCCACAGGAGCCGAAGGAATTGTGGAGATTGAATCGGAATGGACCGCGGCGAAACGGGAGCGGATGGGACTGCGCCCAGAGGCACGGTTCGGCCCGACTTATCGATTCCCGCCCTAGCAAGCTAGGGCAATAACATACTTGACGCACAATGTCTGTCGGGCGGACAATGAGTTATGCTCATTCACTTCTGGCATCTATTTTGGCGGAGCCTTTGTGATTTCCCTAGTCTGCTTTCGGGAAATTGGCTCGGCGCTATTCTTCTTCCACTCGGGCTCTATGTGCTCTTCGAATTTAAACCTTTGCACCGTGGATGGTCGGCTATGACCATCGAAGCAAAGAAAGAGTTTTGGCGCAACAGCGGTCTTCTTGTCGGGGTTTATCTATTGTTGTTTGTTTGGGTGGTTGTGAAAGACGTTTACCAGGACCACGAGGATTTAGTCCGTAGAATTTCTGACCTTGCTGCGCCGCCTCCAGAACTCGATGCAAGGATCACGGGGATGTTTGATGTCCTATCGAAAGATAGAAAGGACGGAATCGTCGTCGTGGTATTGGACCTACAAAATGCTGCAGAGAAAGAACGGTCGATTTCAAACTGGACCATTCAAATCTCACTCAATTCTGGTCCCGCAATCAGCCCGAATTTTCCGTTTCTTATGCCCGGACCGGCTTGGAAAATACCAGGTGGACATAAGCAATGGGTCACGCTGTACGAGTCTCGTTCCTGTCCAGCTACAACAGAAAACCCCCTCCCCGGAGGAGCAAGTCGAGAGTGTTGGTTTGCGGGTTCCTTTAAGGGGTGGGGGGAGGCTCTTTCACGATCAAATTCGACCGCGACGGTCGGCTTTATTGACGGGCTCACGAGGAAACCACGAACGATCACGTTCTCTATGGCTTCCAACAGCAACACACTCTTCCAACGAGGATCGAATGGGAGCAAGTAAACCTGAATACCGCAAGGGTGCAGAAGCACGAAAGAACTTTGAGGACACAATGACCAAGCTCTTCCGTGCTCCGAAACCGCCGAAGCCAGAGAAGCAGCCTAAGAAGAAGGCTGCTTCGGAAGAGAAGAAGAACTGATGCGTTTGCCGCGTCCAAATCGTGCAAGGCGAGTGTCAGTCTGCTCCCTGTCCTGTCAGTTGGGTATAGGTCAGGCGACGGCCTACGACTTGGCTCATCGCAAGGGTGAAGCGATTTTCGTCTGTGATTTCGTTGTCCTTCGTGGCGCGATTGTTGAACCGAAATACCTGCTCCGAAACGTAGCGATCAAGATGGAACGGTTCGACTGCGACATACGTTCCTTTGAGCCCTCTCTTGAGCAACGACCAGAAGTTCTCGATCCCGTTGGTATGCACCTGTCCGCGTACATATTCGCTCAGGTGGTTCACCATTTCGTGAACGAAGTCTTTCGCCGCCAAATCCCGGTATGCGCCAAAGCTATCGGTATAAACCTTGGACTTGTTATCAACATTGGCGAGAATTTCATTTTGCAATGTTTCGCGGTTGACGTTCGGAATCACTCTAGCGCGGACCCGGCGAGATTCCCGGTCAAACATGCCCATAACAGAGGCTTTGTCAGCGCCGCCCGATCTGGTGATTTTCTCGCGGCGTTTGCTCTGATGCATGAATTTCGCCAAGCCGCCGACAAAGGTTTCGTCAACTTCAACAGGCTCGCCACCGGGACCGCCGAACTTCACAACCGATCCATCTTTCATGGCCTCACGAATCCGATGCAGCATGAACCACGCGGTTTTCTGAGTGACGCCGAGAGCGCGGTGAAGTTCATAGCTGGAAATGCCGTTCTTGCAATTACAGATCATCCAAACTGCTGCCATCCATTTGTCGAGCCCGATAGGGGAATCTTCGAAAATCGTGCCGACCTTGACCGTGAACTGCTTCTTGCAACCATTGCAGAACCAGAGCTTCCGGGTCTTCACAAACGAGTTCGAATCCGATCCGCAGCGCGGGCACGTAACCTTGTCATCCGGCCAGCGAAGGAACTTGGCATAGTCAAAAGCGCGGTCTGTGTCTGCGACGTAAGCTATTGCTTGTTGAAGAGTTACAGGCTTTTTCATCTTTCAGACCTCTCATCTAAGAAAAGCATAGCGCAAAACTTCTTGTGTGTCAAGTATATTATTGCCCAAGCTAGGACGGGGCACCCTATTCGTAGGGTGGGCCAGCGGCCCCAGATTCAATCAGGACTAATCCATCGGTTCCCGCCCTAACAAGTTAGGACGGGGCGCCCTATTTAGAGCAGCAACGCTCCTACGCAAAATCATTAGGCGGGCCACCTGTCTCATCATGACAGCGTGTAAGTGAGGCGCGGTTGGCGGTTGTGGTCTCCCACTCATGGCGCAAAAAGCGCGCCATGAATGGGGCACCGAGAGTTTTGTGGTGGACGAGATTTCACTTTGCGGCGGGTGGTGGCATATAGCTCAGGTCGGGCTCGTAATTGTAGATGTTGAACTCGCTTTTTGCGATCAGCGGCCTGACCTTTTCCAGCAGAGCGTTGTAGTCCTCTTTGCTTAGTCCTTTTTGCGCGCCAACACCGGCGTCCAGATCGGCCCAACCGTCGAATCCCGTGACTGAAGTGACTTCCAAGTTGGAGTTCCCGTAGCGCGTTTCAGCAAAATTGTAGAAGGCTGCTCCGCTTTTCTTGACCGCAGGCAGGATATCGCTTTTCTCGAGGTCGAGATACTCGTTGTACTTATCGGGGCGCACGTCGGTTACGAGAACGCGAATCATCTTGGGCATGGTGTTGGTGTCGGGCAGGCTGAGATCGGGCACAATCTCCTCGATGGTCCGGTGCCAGCTTTCGGTGCAATCGACGATGCGCATGTTCACGCGCGCCAGGTCTGTGGCCAGGTCCTTCATTTTTGGATCGGCGCCGGCGTCGAGATCGGCCCACTTGGTGTAGAGAGTGACGTGGGCATACTCACGGGGCCCGGTGAGCGAAACCCAGGTTGTGCTGTACATCGTCGACCCGCCTTTTGCCAACAGCGCGTTGTATTCCTTGATTTCAGCCTGAAAATCGCCGACACGATCGGGCTTGACGGTGTAGAACGATACGCTGCGAATGTTTCCTTCTTGAGCGGACGCGGTTGAACCGAGCGCTGCCGCCGCAATGGCCAGTGCGAAGATGCAAAGGCAGAAGACCTTTTTCTGAATCCAGATCATGAAAACCTCCGTGGTGCAAGACGGGAGCACGCTCCCGACGTTTGAAGGTCCGGCGTTGCAGCCGGGCGTAATCGGAATGAAGGCCTTCGCGAGCCGGGAACGTGCGGGGTCTTCGAAGACGGGGACAGGATGGGTCGATGGTGGTACGGGGACTCGCCGAGTATACACCGGAAGCGGTGGTCAGTGGTGAGGCTTGATCCCACCCAACTTGATCCCACCCAAGGGGACCTTGGATGAGGCACCAGATTTGTGGTTCGTTCATGACAGTCAAGGAAGGATGGGGCAAACTGTGAACTGCGCTTGGTCCCCTACCACTGATCCCTGTTCCCTGTTCCTGCTACTCTCATTCCGTGGGCTTCCAGGATTTCCTCGGCAACACCGCAACCGTCACGCACCTGCGCGAGAGTGTGCGCGCGGGACGCTTTCCGCACTCGCTCATCCTCGCCGGACCGCGCGGCGCGGGCAAGTACACGCTCTCGCTCATGCTGGCCCAGGCCGTCAACTGCCTCAACCCCACTGAGTCCGACGGGCTGCCCGACTTTTGCGGCGTCTGCCAAAACTGCACGCGCATCGCCCAGTCGGCCAATCTCGAAACGCTTGTCGAAGAAGCCGTTGCCGCGCGCGATGACCTTCGCGAAACCGACAAGCGCGAAACTCGCATCCTCATCCAGACGCACCCCGATGTCCTCGTGATTCCGCCCGACCCGCCGCAGCTCATGATCAAGCTCGGCCAGGTGCGCCAGGCCATTCACGTCGCCTACTACCGCCCGCCCGTCGAAGCCGCGCGCGCCTTCACCATCTTCACTTCATCTGCCTTCATGAAAGAGGCCGCCAACAGTCTTCTCAAGCTGCTCGAGGAGCCGCCCGCGCACACCTCGCTGATTCTCCTCACCGAAAATCCGCAGGAACTTCTGCCCACCATTCGCTCTCGCGCCGTCGTGCATCGCCTGGGCGCTCTGCCCGCCTCCGATCTCGAATCTCTCCTCGCGCGCCGCCGCCCAGAGCTCAAGCCGCAGGATCGCGCGCTGGTCGCGCGTCTGGCTCAAGGCGCAGTCGGCCGCGCTCTCTCGCTCGACCTGGCTGCGTGGATCGCGAGCCGCGAAGATGCTCTCGTCATCCTGCGCACAGCACTGCGTGAGCCTGACTACTCCACGCTTTTCCACGCCACCGAGAGCTATCGCGCCGGCGCCGACGGCCAGGAGAAAACCGTCAATCTGCTGCGCGCGCTCTCCAGCCTGATTGAAGATCTGCTGCTTATCGTTGCCGGAACGCCGGCTTTCATCCGCAACATCGACCTCTCCGCCGAGCTGGCGCGCCTCGCCGATGGCCTCACCGTCGACTGGATCGACGGCGCCGCTCGCGCCCTCGTTCAAGTGGAACAGGGCATGCGCCGCAACCTGCTTCGTTCGCTCTCCCTCGACGCCATGGCCGTCGGTCTTGCCGCGAATCCAGCGATGTGACCAAAGGCCATCGTTCTCTCGTCATCGCAATTTGTCCTGCCGGATCCTTATGATTCCTTTATGCTCCGGCTATCTCCCCGCTTGACGCTGCGCACGGATGGCCGCAGAATGAAAGTGCAACCTCCAGCCGACTCCGGGCATCTCTCTTGGGTAAGAGCGCTCCCACGCAATTTACAAACATGGGGAAACATGTTTCCTGTCATTGATTGCTGGAGTGTCTCGCAGCCGCGGGGTAACAGGCATCTCATCTATGGGGCGGCCAGAGGCAGCAACTTCTGGCTTGGAGGCCGGTGCGGCTTTATACGTTGATGATTCATTTTTGAGAGGGAGGACCGTTTTCCATGAGCATTTCATCCGCTCTATCTACGGCGCACGCCGCGGGAGCTGCGGGCCCTGCACCGCGCACCAGAAAAGGATTCCCCCCGCCGTCTCCCTTCCAATTCCCTGCGCGCACTTTCGAGATGGATGCGCCAAATCGTCATGCCGAACTTTTCTATCTGCAGAAGCAGATCCAATCGCAGACTCCGATGGTGATTGTGCTTGAAGATGGCGAGCGCCTCGATGGCTGCATCGAATGGTACGATCGCAATTCCCTCAAGGTTCGCGGACGTTCCCGAACCCTGGTCTACAAATCGGCCATCAAGTACATGTACAAACTCGGCGACAACGGATAAGGGTCTAGTGTGGCGTCCCAGGAGTTCGCACATCATTCGCAAGGAGCAACCGCAGATCCTTCGACTCAGTTTGCCGCAAAACGCGGCAAACTTCGCTCAGGATGACAGCTAGAGTTATGGCTTGGGCTTCAGGGGCAGGACACTAGAGCCTGATCTTGGTCTCTTGCTCCTTTGGCCCATTGGCCCCTGCCTTTCGCAGCCGGTCGCGAATCGCCACGCCAATTCCTACCGCACGCGGCAATGGGCACACGATCACCGTACATCCCGCGGCATCCAGCGCGCGCAGTCCCGCGTAAAGCCTCTGCGCAAGGTCTCTGGAGCGTCCCAATTCCCCCACTCGTAAACCTCTGCGGCACCGATCTCCCACGCGGCGATCATTCCTTCGGGCAACATCACTCCCAGCCGTTCTCCGCTCCCGGCCCTCGCAGCTACCTTGAGGCTCTCGCCCCACTCGTCGTCCGCCGCCTCGATCAGCACCAGCCGCGCCTTCGGCGCATAGTGCCGCAGTCCAATACCTGGCGACGGCAGCGCCTCCGCAGGCGTCTCGCGCAGCGCCTCCTCGCCCCGGTAAAGCTCAACCGGCCCTGCGACCTCACGAATCTCTTCAGCCGTCACCGCGCCCGGCCGGTAAATCACCATCGGGTTCGGCGCTGGATCGAGTACCGTCGATTCCACGCCGCGCTCGGTGGGGCCCGCATCCATTACCGCATCGATGCGGCCGTCCAGATCGTGAAGCACGTGCTCGGCGGTGGTCGGGCTGATGTGGCCGAAGCGGTTCGCGCTCGGCGCGGCCACAGCAACTCCTGCCCGCCGGATCAACTCGAGCGCCACCGGGTGCGACGGCATGCGCACTCCAACCAGCGGTCTCCCCGCCGTCACTATATCGGGCACCGCGCTCGAACGCTCGCAGCAGAAGCGTGAGCGGCCCCGGCCAGAACGTCTCGATCAAACGCTGCGCCCGCTCCGGAACCGCCTCAACCAATCCATCGAGCATCGCGCGCGACGCCACATGCACAATCACCGGATCCCACGCCGGCCTCGACTTTGCCGCGAAGATCTGCTCCACCGCCGCGCGATCCATCGCATTGGCGCCCAACCCATAGACAGTCTCCGTTGGAAACGCGACCAATCCTCCGCTGCGCAGAATCTCTGCCGCGCGATCCAGGACCTCGCGCGATTCCCGCGTCTCCAGTTGGTTCGCATCGATCGATAGCCGCAGCGTCTTCACTCCGCTATTCTCACCTCCCGCGGCCAATCGCTGCCACCACCTTCTATACTCGCTCCTAGCGATGGCTATCGAAACCGAAATCAAATTTCGCGTCGATGACCTGACCGCTCTCGCGCGGCGCCTTGAGGCCATCGGTTTTCGTCTCGAAACGCCGCGTAGCTTCGAGAGCAACGTCCTCTATGACACGCCGGACCGCCAGCTTCGCGCCCGCACTGAAATTCTCCGCATTCGCAATTACGGCGGCCGATGGACGCTGACGCACAAGCGCCTGCCCCACAGCACGCCGGGCTCCGCTGACCCGAACCCTGACCGCCATAAACATCGGGTCGAAACGGAGACCGGGGTCGCCGACGGCGACGTCCTGGCCGCGGTGTTTCTCTCGCTTGGCCTCGTAACAGCCTTTCGCTATGAGAAGTGGCGCACCGAGTGGCACGACGGCGAAGGACACTGCGTCGTCGACGAAACTCCCATTGGCAATTACGCCGAGCTCGAAGGTCAATCTAATTGGATCGACCGCATCGCGCCGCGCCTGGGGATCGATCCCGCCGAATACATCACTCTCAGCTATGGCAGGCTCTTCGATCAGTGGCGCGAGCAGCATGGCTCCGCCGCACAAGATCTTACCTTTGCCGCCGTCTCGCAGTCCGCACATCTCCAATAAATCTCTTCCATCGCGTCTGCGGCCGGGCGTTTCGACTTATACGGGCGGTTAGCGGCCGGAACCACTTTTTCTTTGGTCAAGAGACCAAGACGTTTGCCCCCCAACGGCGCTCCTCACCCGGCCCGGCACGCTCACTCCGCACATTTGTCAGGAGTCAAAAAAACCGCGGCAAATTCAACCAGACAATCCCCGGTTTTTGCGTTACATCCTATCCAAAGTCACTAACACTCAATTACCCTTGCCCTTTCAGGGCTTTAGCGCCTATCCACTCTTGCTCCGTGCTCCGTGGCTGCCACCAAAGATGCACAACAAGTCCCATCTCAGCAATAAGATGGAATATCATAAGCTTTTGGGAGAAGTTACAGTTCTATGCTCGAAATTCCAAGGGCGCCGGTAAGCCCGGACGAGATCAGTTTGGCCATTGGAATTATGGGCCCGGACGAAAACCGCCTCAAGGCGGTCACGGGCGCCCTGGGCGAACACCATGGCCTCCGCGTCACCGAGTTTGCCTCTTACCCTCCGAGGCGCGAGGATCTGCCGCAAAAGCTGTCGCAAACTTACGATGTGCTGATGATCGACGCCGACTTCGACGAGGAATACGCTCTCGGAATCGTCGAGAACCTCTGCGCAGGCGGGCAAAACTACGTGATGGCCTACTCGTCGCGCGCCGACATGAAGCTCGCAGTCCGCTTCATGCGTGCGGGCGTTCGCGAGTTCTTCACCCTACCCATCGACGCCATGGAACTCACTGCTGCGTTGAAATTGGCCGTCAAGAATCGCGACGAGGCGCCTCCTCTCCCCGCCGAGGCAAAAAGCAGCGGCGGCAAGCTCTTCGTATTTCTGGGGACCAAAGGCGGCTGCGGCGTCACGACTCTCGCGGCCAATTTTGCGCTTGCATTGGCCGAGGAGTCCAGCCGTCAAACCCTGCTCGTCGATCTCGGCCTGCCGCTCGGTGATGCAGCAATCAATCTGGGCATCGTAACCGAATACTCGGTTGCCGGCGCCCTGCAAGGCGCCGATCGGCTCGATGCCAAGTTGCTCTCTACCCTCGTGGCCAAGCATAGCTCGGGGTTGTCGGTTCTCGGCGCTCCCTCCGACTTTCCCGAGGCCTCGCCCACTGAAGAAGCCATCAACAAACTCGTGTCCATCACGCGCCAGAACTTCGACTTCGTTGTCGTGGATGCCGGATCGCGGCTCGACCTGATGAGTTCTGCGCTTTTTGGTCCATCGTCGACAGTCTTCCTTGTCACGCAGGTCGGCGTCTCGGAGTTGCGCGCCGCAAATCTGATGATGAAACGCTTCTTTGCTCAGCGCGGCGACAACGTCCAGATCATCGTCAACCGCTATAAAGCCAGCGATCTGCTCTTTGACGATAAGACCATCACCGAAGCCCTCACCAAACCCGCCGATTGGAAGATTCCCGACGACTGGGCCGCCGCACGCAGGAGACGCGAAACCGCTACGCCCATGGTGATGATCGATTCGGCCATCGCGCAATCCATCCGCAATATGGCCAAAACTGCAGGCGGCCTGACCTCCGAAAAGGACGAGAAGAAAGGCTTCTTCCGCTTCCTTCGCTAAGAAAGCGAGCCGGCAAGTCTTTGAGATTCAGGGGACGCAAAACGCCCGGGGTCCCTATTGTGTGATTTCCCAAAAGTCCGCAGCAAAAATGCGCTGTCATCCTGAGAGAAGCTGGGCACGTTTTTGCGCGAAACGGAGTCGAAGGATCTGCGGTTGTTCCCAGGTCTCAAAATCGAGACCTGGGGCACCCCTTTGGTACAAAACTAAGCGGTCAGAAACCTAGAGCGTGTTTCAAAAACGATTGTGCCGATCTGAGTTGTCATCCCTCAGGGGCTAAAGCCCAGTGTTTCTCTGCTTTTTTCGGCCCGGCTAAAGCCGTGCCCTTGTTACAAAACCGATGTTTGAAAAACGCTCTTAGTCACTTATCCCAGGTCTCTGACCGTACCATCAGTTTCGCGGTTCCCAGGTCTCAAAATCGAGACCTGGGGTACCCCTTTGGTACAAGACTAAGCGGTCAGAAACCTAGAGCGTGTTTCAAAAACGATCGTGCCGATCTGATTTGTCATCCCTCAGGGGCTAAAGCCCAGTGTTTCTCTGCTTTTTTCGGCCCGGCTAAAGCCGTGCCCTTGTTACAAAACCGATGTTTGAAAAACGTTCTTAGTCACTTATCCTAGAAACTCCTGACATACCTCACTAGGTTTGTTGTTCCCTCGTTCCCTTGGTCCCCGGTTCTCTAACCCGCCGTCGCCCCGTGGCACTTCTTGTATTTCTTCCCGCTGCCGCAGGGGCAGGGATCGTTGCGTCCCACCTTTTCGCCGGTCCGGCGCTGCGTCGGCTGGCTCGCATCTCCGCCGCCCTGCCGGCTGGCCACCGCTAGCTCCCGCTCCTTCTTGCGCTGGAACTCCTTCTCCAGCGCGTCGATGGTGGTCGAAGGCTGCCGCGTGGGAATCGCGATCTCCCGCGGCGCGCCATCGCCCGTGTGCGGGCTGCGCCGCGCTGGCCACCGGCGGAGCCTTCGGAACCGACCCGCTGCGGCCGCGGCGCCGCATCCACCGGCTGCCCGTCCGGCCCGATAATCTGCATCCGGAACAGGAACCGCACCGTGTCTTCCTGGAACTTCAGCATCATCGCTTCGAACATGTCGAACGATTCGCGCTTGTATTCCACCAGCGGATCCTGCTGCGCATAGCCGCGCAGACCGATGCCTTCTTTCAGGTGGTCCATCGAGAGCAGGTGATCCTTCCACAGCCCGTCGATCACGCTCAGCATCACCATGCGCTCGTGGTAGCGCATGGTCGCCGCGCCGAGAATCTTCTCCTTGGCCTCGTAGCCTCGGTCAGCTTGGCAAAGATCTCCTCGCCCAGCTCGTGCCGGCTCAGTTCCTCCGGCTTGATGCCCGACGCCGCCAGATTGAATCCGAAGTGATCGACCAGCTTCTCGCCCAGCCCCTTGAAGTCCCACTGATCCTGCCGCACGCGCTCGCCGGCAAACTCATCCAGCAGCCTGCTCAGAATTCCGCCGACATAATCCTCCAGAATCAGCTCGCGCTGGTCGACGCCCTCCAGCAGTTGCCGGCGCAGGCCGTACACCGCCTCGCGCTGCTTGTTCATCACGTCGTCGTACTCGAGCAGGTGCTTGCGCGATTCGAAGTTCTGCGCCTCCACCGCCTTCTGCGCGCCCTCGATGCGCTTGGAGATCATCCGCGACTCGATCGGCACGCCCTCTTCCATGCCCAGCCGCTCCAGCAGCGTGCTCACCCACTGCTTGGCGAAGATGCGCATCAGGTCGTCTTCCAGCGAAAGATAGAAGCGCGACTCGCCGGGATCGCCCTGGCGGCCGGCGCGCCCGCGCAGCTGGTTGTCGATGCGCCGCGACTCGTGCCGCTCCGTGCCCAGGATGAACAACCCGCCGGCCTCGATCACCTGCGTCGTGTTCCGTCTGCGCCGCCTCGGCGTGGACCATTGAACGCCTCGGCCCAATCCGGCGTCGGAGACCTCGAACTCCTGGCCCTGGTAGTAGAAGCGCTGGAATCCCGCCGGCGCCATGGGATTGATCGCGCCCTCGGCCACGCTGATCGCGCGCGCCTTGTTCTTCTTCACCAGCTCCTGGCGGGCCATGAACTCCGGTTGCCGCCCAGCAGAATATCGGTGCCGCGGCCGGCCATGTTGGTGGCGATGGTCACCATCCCCAGCCGCCCGGCCTGCGCCACAATCTCCGCCTCGCGCTCGTGGAACTTGGCGTTCAGCACCACGTGCTCGCACGCCCTTGCGCTGCAGAATCGCCGACAGCCGCTCCGACTTCTCAATCGACGTCGGTGCCCACCAGCACCGGCTGCCCCTTCTCGTGCAGCTCGGCGATGTTGTCGGCCACGGCCTTGTATTTTTCCTTCTCCGTGCGGAACACCACGTCGGGATTTTCGAGCCGCAGCATCGGCTTGTTGGTCGGAATCACCACGATCTCGAGCTTGTAAATCTTCTCGAACTCGGCCGCTTCGGTCTCCGCCGTGCCCGTCATGCCGCTCAGCTTTTGATAGAGGCGGAAATAATTCTGGAAGGTGATCGTGGCCAGCGTCTGGTCTTCCTTGCGGATGTTCACGCCTTCCTTGGCCTCGATCGACTGGTGCAGTCCGTCGCTCCAGCGCCGGCCCGGCATCAGGCGGCCGGTGAACGTGTCGACGATGATCACTTCGCCGTCCTTCACCACGTATTCCACGTCGCGCTTGTAGAGCGCGTGCGCCTTGATCGCCGTCTCCACGTAGTGCTTCAGTTCCCAGTTCTCCGCGTCGGCAATGTTGCCGATGCCCAGCGCCTTCTCGATCGTCTCCCAGCCCTAGTCCGTCACGCCGATCGTGCGCTGCTTTTCGTCGACGAAGTAGTCGCCGGTCAAGTACTTTTCGCCCTCGGCGAGCCGGATGCCCAGCTCCTGCTGCCGCTGCGTGTCGCTCCATTCCACCTCTTCGCCCATCTCCAGTTGCGGAATGATGCTGCCGCACGCGCGCGTACTTGTCGGTCGTCTGGTCCGTCGGGCCGGAGATGATCAGCGGCGTCCGCGCCTCGTCGATCAGAATCGAGTCCACCTCGTCGACGATCGCGTAGTAGTGCCCGCGCTGCACGCAATCCTTGATCTCGAACTTCATGTTGTCGCGCAGGTAGTCGAAGCCGAACTCGTTGTTCGTGCCGTAGGTGATGTCGGCGCGCATAGGCCGCGCGGCGCTCGTTGTCGTCCAGGTCGTGAACGATCACGCCCACCGTCAGCCCCAGGAACTCGTAGATCTTGCCCATCCACTCGGCGTCGCGCTTGGCCAGGTAGTCGTTCACCGTCACCACGTGCACGCCGTGGCCGGCCAGCGCATTCAGATAGCAGGCCAGCGTCGCCACCAGCGTCTTGCCTTCGCCGGTCTTCATCTCGGCGATCTTGCCCTGGTGCAGCACCATGCCGCCGATCAGCTGCACGTCGAAGTGGCGCATCTGCACGGCGCGCCAGCCCGCCTCGCGCACCACCGCGAACGCCTCGGGCAGAATCTCGTCCAGCGCTTCCTTTTCGGCCTTCTTTTTCTCTTCTGCGTCGGTAATTCCTTCGAGCCGCGCCGCGATCCGCGCCTTGAACTCGACCGTCTTGGCCTTCAGCTCTTCATCCGAGAGCTTCTTCGTCTCCGGCTCCATCGCGCTGATTGCAGCCACGATGGGCTTCAAGCCGCTTGATCAGGCGCTCGTTCGCGGTGCCGAAGATTTTGGTTAGAACCTTATCGAAAAACACAGGTTCTCCAGCTTATCAAGTGTAAATGGCAGGGGGTTAAGCGCGCGCTGCGCGGCTCGTCAACGGCAGCAATCGAAGCGCCGGACTGCGCGAGCCGCAGCTCACATCCGCAGAACGAGATCGCCGACCTCTCGCCCCGCCGAATCCGTTTGAGCTGTCCGTGCAGCAGCGTATCCGGATGTTCCGGATCGCCTGAATCGTCTTCGTCGACATCGATCTGCTCCCGTGCTTCCACGGCGTAGGACATCGATCGGGCGATAGAAGATCTGAGCGAACATGAGCATGGCGCCGAGTGCCGACGAGGTCGTGCAGAGAGCTGGATTTGGCCTGCGCAAATTCTTGCCGTACCTCCAGCGCAGACGACGCAATTTGTTAGTGCAGCAGAACTGGCAGCAATTGCCAGATATGGAAACGCGAACGCAAAATAACCGGCACACAAGAGACTGGGACTCACCGGGAACCCTCCAGGACGATGGAAGACCTCAAAGAGTGATGCAGGCCAGCGACAGTCAAAACTGCCACGGCCGCACAATATGCTGAGGATTTAGCCGATCCGGAAGGGTGGTGGGCGCTGGAAGGACGCGTGACGGACCGGAACATCGGCCGTGCGAACCGAGTCACGGATGGCCAGAGTGCGCCAACAAGGCTTGCGGCGCGATCAATCCGATGAACAGGACGGGCAGCATCGCCAGCCAACGCACCCGCGTGACCCGAATGCGCCTGCGGAATCAGCATCAGCGCAAGGGCGGCCACGATTGCGATTGCCGCAACCCAGAGCCACATCCCCGTTGATGCCGGTTCTTGAATCATCGATACTAAGCTCCTCGTGATGCGGCAGTATAGCAGTTTCGACGGATTGACCGCAGCTTGTCAACAAAGTGCGCGATGACATCTGCCAAACAAAAAGCCCCCGGCACTCGCCGGGGGCCTTTGTGATGCATGCAGAATACGCGTCTAGTTGCTGAACAGCAGCACGCCCGCCGCCTTCTCTTCGCTGCCGCTCTCGTCCGCGCTCACCGGGCGATAGAAGAGCTGGTTCGCGTCGAGATAGACCTCGAGGAACGCCGGCCGCTCCTGAATCTGCCCGGCGATCAGCGCCTCCGAAAGCGGATCTTCGACGTACCGCTGCAGCGCGCGGCGCAACGGACGCGCCCCGTAGCTGCGGTCGACAAGCGTCTTGTCGAGAATCCACTTCTTCGCATCGTCGGTCACCGAAATCGTGATCGACTTCTGCGCCAGGTTGGCGTTCAGCTGCTGCACCAGCAGCTCGACGATCTGGATCAGGTCGGCATCGGTGAGCGACTGGAAGAGAATCACCTCGTCGAGCCGGTTGAGGAACTCGGGGTTGAAGGTCTTCTTCACCTCGTTCTTCACCAGCTCCTCGACCTTTTCGCTCACCATGTCTTCGCGCTCGCTCTGGAAGCCCGAGCCCCTGCTTCTTCTGCAGGTGCCGCGCGCCGATGTTCGAGGTCATGATGAGGATCGTGTTCTTGAAGTCGACCGTGTTGCCCAGTCCGTCGGTCAATTGCCCGTCCTCAAACACCTGCAGCAGGATGTTGAACACATCCGGATGCGCCTTCTCGATTTCGTCCAGCAGCACCACCGAATACGGCGACCGCTTCACGCGCTCCGTCAACTGGCCGCCCTCCTCGTAGCCCACGTATCCCGGAGGCGAACCGATCAGCTTCGACACCGAATGCTTCTCCATGAACTCCGACATATCGAAGCGGATCAGCGCCTTGTCGGAGCCGAACAGGAAGTTGCGCCAGCGTGCGCGCCATCTCCGTCTTGCCCACGCCCGTCGGTCCCAGGAACAGGAAGCTCCCGATCGGCCGGTGCGGCGACTTCAAGCCCGCTCGCGACCGGCGAATCGCCCGCGCCAGCGCCGAGATCGCCTTGTCCTGCGAGATCACGCGCTTGTGCAGCTCTTCTTCCACGCGCAGCAGCTTCTGCGTCTCTTCTTCCTTGATGCTGGTGACCGGCACGCCCGTCCAGCGGCTGACCACATCTTCGATGTCCTCGCGCGCCCACAATGCCCGCCGCCGAATCGTCGAGGTGATACTTGTCGCGCAGCGCGCGCAGGTTCTCGCGCTCCTTGCGCTCCTCGTCGCGAGTAGAACCGCGCCTTCTCGAACTCGTGATTCGCAATCGCCGAGTCCATGCGGTGCACGATGAACTTGATCCGCTTCTGCACCTCGGTGATCTCTTCGGGCAGCGAAGTCTGGCGCAGCTTCACGCGCGCGCCCGCCTCGTCGATCAAATCGATCGCCTTGTCCGGCAGGAACCGATCCGGGAATGTAGCGGTTCGAGTGCGACACGGCAAACTCCACCGCGGCATCGGTGTAGCTCACCGCGTGGAACTTCTCGTAGCGGTCCTTGATGCCCATGATGATCTTGATCGCGTCCGCCTCGTTCGGCGGCGGCACCTTCACCGCCTGGAAGCGCCGCTCCAGCGAGCGGTCCTTCTCGATCGACTTGCGATACTCGCGCCGGCGTCGTTGCGCCGATGCACTGAATCTCGCCGCGCGAAAGCGCCGGCTTCAGGATGTTCGCCGCATCCAGCGACCCTTCCGCCGATCCCGCGCCCACCAGCGTGTGCAGCTCGTCGATGAAGACGATGGAGTTCTGGTTCTCCATCAGCTCCTTCATGATGGTCTTCAGCCGCTCTTCAAACTGGCCGCGATACTTCGTTCCCGCCACGATCAGCGAAAGATCCAGCGCCAGCACGCGCTTGTCGGCCAGGAAGCTCGGCACCTCGCCGTCGGCGATGCGCTGCGCCAGGCCTTCGACGATCGCCGTCTTGCCCACGCCCGGCTCGCCGATCAGCACCGGATTGTTCTTCGTGCGCCGGCACAGAATCTGGATCACGCGCTCCAGCTCGCCTTCGCGCCCCACCAGCGGATCGAGCTGCCCGTCCATCGCCGCCTGCGTCAGGTCGCGGCTGAACTCCGCCAGCAGGCTCGACTCGCGCTGCCGCTGCTGCGGCGGCGCCTTCTCCTGCGTCACGCGCGCCAGCTCGTCGCGAATCTGCGCCAGCTTCAGGCCGCGCTCCTGCAGAATCTCCGACGCAAAGCACTTCTCTTCGCGCAGCAGTCCCAGCAGCAGATGTTCCGTTCCAATATGCTTGTGCCCCAGCCGCTCGGCTTCTTCCGCCGCATAGGCCAGCACCCGCTTGCACTCGTTCGAAAGCGGCAGGTCGACGCTGGTCGAAACCTTCTCGCGGATCGTGGTGTGCGCTTCAATCTGCTTCCGGATCGACTCCACCGAGGCGTGCGAGCGCAGAAAGCGGTTGGTCAACGCCTTGTCCTCGCGCAGCAGCCCCAGCAGCAGGTGCTCGGTCTCGATATAAGGCGAGCCGAACTGGCTGGCCTCATACCGCGCGAAGAAGATCACGCGCCGTGCCTTCTCCGTATACCGTTCGAACATGATGTGCTCCCTCGATCCAGGCTATCGGCTGCGAGTAGCCGTCCGGTTGATTCTTCCCGGCCTCAGCCCAACCTGCGCGCGCCCTTCCGTTGCTTCGCCGCCGGAGGCCCCATAGAAGAGATCGCCCTGCCTCCGAACAGCTCTTTTGGATGGTCCTGGGTTGCCTTCGACCCGTTGCGTCGGCCGGCCTTGCTTCGCCGCCCGACTTCCATCCCGACCTCTTCAGCCCTGCACGGGTGAAAATCCCTCATCAGGCCGCTACTTAATAAGACTCAAAAACCGCGAAAACGGTGCTTTCTCCGCCAGAGGCTTCCAGCTTGCGTGCCGTCTTGCCCGGACGTCTGTGATCTCCGTCAGCCTTCCGTTTTCCAGCCGCAGCGTCCGCGTACATCGCGCCGCCAATTCCATGTTGTGCGTCACCAGAATCGACGTCAGCCCGTGACTCCCGTGCAGCCGCTCAATCAACTCAAAAACCCGGCCCGCCGTCACGCCGTCCAGGTCGCCGGTCGGCTCGTCGGCCAGCAGCAGCCGCGGACTGCAAACCAGCGCCCGCGCCAGCGCCACGCGCTGCTGCTCGCCGCCTGAAAGCTCGCCCGGCCGATGGTCGCCGCGATCCTCCAAACCCACCTCGCTCAGCCACTTCGCCGCCGTCGCCAACGCCTCGCTCTTCCGCATTCCGCGCGCCAGCAGCGGCATCGCCACGTTCTCCTGCGCCGTAAACTCCGGCAGCAAATAATGGAACTGCCAAACGTAGCCGATCTCGCGATTGCGAAAGGCCGCCGCCTCTCGCGCGGAAAGCGATGCCACGTTGGTTGACGCGCAGTATACCGTTCCCGCGGAAGGCGCATCAAGCGCGCCCAGAATGTGCAAAAGTGTGCTCTTTCCTGCGCCCGACTGGCCCACGATCGCCACCATCTCGCCGGCCTCAACTTCGAGATCCAGATCCTCAAACAGATCCAGCGCGCCGCGCGCCGTCTGGTAGGTCTTGCGAAGGCCCTTGAACCTTGATCAGCGGAGTGCTGGTCTGCGTCTGCATCCGGATGCCCGCGACTCCGGGTCCCGCGCGGCGCGGGATGCCTGGGAAGCAGCCGCTGAAGGGGTTTGCATCATCCGGTTACCCTCTATTTTACATGCCTCAAGAGGGTCTTTGCGCAATCCCACCGAAGGGGAACATCTTTCATCTCCCCGACCAGCCGTGCGACTTCGCACACAATCTCGTCGTACCTCGCGATTGCCTGCTATATTTGGCTTCGATTCATGAACAGATTTCTCATCGCTACCGTGGCAATCGCGGCAACCATCAACTGTGCCTCCGCAGCGATTGCGCAGCAATCTCTCCGCCAAGCGCTTCTTTGCGCACAATGACGCCGTGTCGGCTGTGCAGCCCACGTGGCCCACGCCGGTCGTTGAAACCGAACCGCGGCTCACGCAGTATTACCGCTTCTCTTTTTCCAACCAATACACTCCGACCGGAACCGAGACCACTAGCTACGGCAATGCGCGCGGCGGCGGAATCGTTGCCTGGAACCGCTTCGAATTTGACGTGCTGCCGCCGCCCTACATCCAGCACAACTCCAGCGCCGCCGATGGCTTTGGCGACACTTCCGTCTTTGTCAAGTTCCGCATCGCTTCAGGCAATGCCGAGCACGGAAACTACATTCTCACCGCGGTTCTCGGCCACACCTTCGCCACGGGCAGCGCGAAGAATGGAGCGCTCACCGATTCGTGGACTCCAACTCTTGGCCGGCGGCAAAGGCCTCACCCAGCGCATCGATATCGAGTCTTCGCTGGGCGGCGTACTGCCCACCGGCAAGATCGCCACGCAGGGCCGCTCGATCGTCTGGAACTCCCTCGTGCAGGACCATATCACGAAGTCAGTTTGGCTCGAGTTCGAAAACAACGCCACCTTCTTCCGCGGCGGCAGCCACGACGGCCAGATGCAAAACTTCGTCACGCCGGGCGCGTTCTACATCTTCCGTAGCCCCGACTGGAAGCCCACGCATCCATTCCTCGTCTTCGACGGCGGAATGCAGATCGCCACGTCTCGCTTTCACACCTACAATCACAACCTGATCGCCGAGATGAGAATCCTATTCTGACTTGGGCGGCCTGCGGCTCGCCCCACGTCCCGCCCGCCGCGACGGATGAGACGTGGAATCGCGCGGTTCTTGTCAATCGGGCCTGCCAGTCATCCCCACTTCTTGCCAAGGCCCTCCAGATCCGCTTGCGCCAGATCCTGCGGCATCATGCAGACCCTGAACTCCACCTCAGCGTTGAAGTTCAGAAACCACGGCTCGGCCAGCCGGGGAACATCGGACGGCTTCGCCACGTCGACAATCAGAATGCCGCCGCGCTTGCCGTCGCGCTCGCCAAAGTAGGCAGCTTCAGGCTTGACGTCGTCGAGAATCTTCTTCATGATCTGGCCCGCAGTTCCATTGCGAACCGCGGTATTGAACGGTTCAATGGGACAGTCAATCAGCATCATCATCCGCATCTTGCACCTCCGGCGCCTGGGAATTTGCCTTGGGGTGGGCGGGCGCCAATTCCCGGACGCTAAATGACCGGCGAGATCGCTGTCAAAACAAAATTCGCTGACTCGCCGACTCGCCTGCCCACAGACTCCGATCGCCCAGCCAGCGCCGCTGACCTCGCTGACTTGCTATCATCAATTCAAGGCCGCAGGCCTTCGGGGTACCTCGTCCCAGCTTCGCCAGGGCGGGATTTCCTTTTCGCATCGCTGCCGATTCCGTCTTTCGTCCCCATGACTCCTGCTTCCCAAGCCGCTGCTTCGGCTCACTTCGGCGCCCCTAGCGCTGAAGACACGCCGCGCGCACTCCACGCGCCTACGCCCGGCGCAACGGCTCTCCTCATCCACGACCTGCGCGAGCTCTTCAAGGTCAAAGTCGTCGGCCTCGTTCTCGTCACCGGATGGGGCGGCTTTTATCTCGGCTCCATGCAATCGGGAATCTCCACGCTGCAGCGCGGTCTGCTCGATGCTCTATTCGGCATCGGCCTGGTCTCCGCCGGCGCAGGCGCACTTAACCAGGCCCTCGAGCGCACCACTGACGCGCGCATGAAGCGCACCGCCGATCGCCCGCTTGCCTCCCGCCGCATGCCGCTCGCCGTCGGCATCCTCGCCGGCCTGGGCGCCGTCCTGCTCGGCGCGGCGTGGCTTGCGCTCCACACCAACCTGCTCACCGTCTCGCTTGCGCTCCTTACCGCGTTCACTTACGTCGCCATCTATACCCCGCTCAAGCGCGTCACCACCATGGCGACCTTCATCGGCGCGTTTCCCGGCGCCATGGGCCCCATGCTCGGCTGGACCGCTGCACGCGGCCGCATCGAGTGGCCCGCCGTCGCCCTCTTCGCCATCCTGTTCGTCTGGCAGTTCCCGCATTTCATGTCCATTGCCTGGCTCTACCGCGACGACTACGCGCGCGCCGGCATTCGCATGCTTCCCGTGGTGCAGCCCGACGGATGGTCGACCGTCGTCGAAGCGCTCTTCTACGCAGTGCTCATGATTCCTGTTAGCCTGGCGCCTTGGAAGCTGGGTTTGACGGGCGCATTCTACGCCGTTCCGGCCACGGCCCTGGGACTGGTCTACCTCGCCTACACCATTCGTTTCGCCGGAATTCTGCGCGCCAAATCTGAAGACGAAAGCCGCAGCCGCGCCCGCGATCTGCTCAAGGTGAGCGTCCTCTATCTGCCGCTGCTCTTCACCACGCTCATGCTCTGCGCCATCGCAAAGGCATAATGGCCACGATCACTTCAGCTTCGAGTTCGCGCTCCGGAACAGGCGCGGCCATCGCCGCCATCCTCGTCGTCAGCGCCGCGGCCACGCTCTTTCTTTTTTGGCTCATCTACATTCATCCCGCCGCGGCATCCAGCTCGCAATACGCTTTCCTCCCCGCCATGAACGCCGTCTTCAACGGGCTCGCTGCCACGGCCCTCCTCATCGGCTACACCTTCATCCGCGCGCATCGCATCCGCCAGCACCGCGCCGCGATGATCACCGCCTTCGTCTTCTCCACGCTCTTTCTCATCGGATACATCGCGCACCACGCGCTTCATGGCGACATCCGTTACCCCGTCCACGCCGCCTTCCGCACGTTCTATCTCTCGTTGCTCGCCAGCCACATCGTTCTCGCCATTGTCGCCTTGCCGCTCATCCTGGTCACATTTTTCTTTTCGCTCTCGGGCCGCATCCCGCAGCATCGCAAAGTCGCCCGCTGGACCTTCCCCATCTGGCTCTACGTCTCCGTCACCGGCGTCGCCACTTACGTCATGCTGCGGCTCGCTTTAGGCAGTTAGAGCGATCCCAGGACTCCTGCGCCTAGTGTTCAACCCGCATCTTGTCATCCTGAGGATGACAGCTAGAGTTATGGCTTGAATCAGAAGGCAAGGCTCTTCAAGCCTGGACGCCGCCGCGTTTCACTCTACGCCGGCCGCCGGCACAGCACCTTTGCCCACTCCCGTATGGCTCCAGGCGTCACGCGGCCGCCGCCAGCCTCGCTCGCTGCCAGTTGCGCTGCGAGATTACCGACGGTTGAGCTTTCGGTCTCGCCGATCTCCACCTTCAGGCCGGTTTGCCGCTCCGTCAGTTCGATCAGCAGCTTGTTCCGCGTCGCTCCGCCGATCATGTGAATGCGCTCCAGCTTCCGGCCCAGCGTTTTCTCAAGATTCACCAGGGCCGCCGCGTAGCGGATCGCCAGGCTCTCAAAGATCGTCCGAGCAAACTTGGGCTCGTTGCCCGCCACATCGGGAATTTCGTCGAATCCCAGCCGCTTCAACTCGTTGTTGATCCGGCGCGGCATGCCGGTGTCAAGCATCAGCGTCGCCGCATCCATATCCAGAATCCCGCCGGCATTGCATGCAGCAGCCTTTTGGACAAGATCCTCGATTTTCCAAGCGCGCCCCTGCGCCGCCCAACTATCCATGCACTGTTTCACCACCCACATGCTGTTGATCAGCGAGTGAAACAGCAGTCCGCCGCCCGCCGCGCCAATATTCGTGTAGCCCGCGTCGAACGCGTGCCTGGTTGTCACCGGCTCATCGATGACCGCCCCCACCAGCGACCATGTCCCCGAGCTGATGTACGCAGCCGCGCTCAAATCTCCCGAAATTCCCGCGATCGCACTGGCAGTGTCATGCGTGGCGGGAGCGATAATCTGCGTCTCACGGAATGCCGGCAGCTCCGTCAGTGGTCCCTTCAGCGCTCCCAGCACTGTCCCTGCAGAAACCAGCGGCGGCGCCGCTTCCACCGCCAGCCCGAGCATTTCGAACAGCTCCGCATCCCAGTTACCGGTCTTCAGATTCACCAATCCCGTGTGCGTCGCATTCGTGTATTCCGCCACGCGCCGCCCGCTCAACCAGTAAAGAACAAACTCCGGCATCATCGCCCACGGCGCGCGCGCATCGATCCCGGTTTTGGGATCGGCCATCAATTGATACACGGTATTGATTTTGAGTGGAAAGGCGCCGGTGCGTTGATAAAGGTCAAAAGAGGAAAGAATCCGGTCCGCCGCATCCTTGCTCGCCGCCGTCCGCTCGTCGCGGTAGCAGAATGGCTCGCGCAGCATTTTGCCGCCTGGCCCCAGCCGCACGTAGTCCACTGACCAGCTATCCGCGCCGATCGATGCAATTCCCTCGGGCGCGGCTGCGGCCGCCTTGCGCAAACCTACTTCCAGTCCGGCAAGAATCTCGCCTAGCGCCCAATGCAACGAATCGCCGCGATGCACGGGCCCGTTCGGAATGCGATGAATGACTTCGACTGACGGCCGCGCATCGCGCGAACCTGTACCCGTATGGGCGGACGCCGGCTCTCCCTCAATCCAGCGAAGCAATGAAACGCGGCAGCTCTCTGCGCCTAAGTCAATGGCAACGCGTGCGGGTGCTTCCATCTCTCGGGTACAACCCCGTTTCCGTCAGCGCCGTTCCTCAACACCCTTCTTTAACGTTGGAACGCCTCGGTCAAACCGCCATCCACGGGAATCACGTGCCCCGTCGTGCAGCGCGCCCGAGGGCTCACCAGGAACAGGATTGCCTCAGCGCAGTCGGCCGGGTCAATAGCCTTGTTCGTCAGCGTGCGTTCCGCGTAGAACGCGGCCAGGCGGCTGCGGAGCTCCTCATCGCTGAACGATTCCTGGAAAGGAATCTTATATTTTGTCAGCGACGCGCGCACCCGGTCGCGCCCGAACATCGTTGATCCCTTCACCACCGTTGCCGGGCTGATCCCGTTCACGCGGACGTTCGGCGCCATGCTCACCGCCAACTCGCGGATCAGGTGACTCAGCGCTGCCTTGCTCACGTCGTACGCTTCGCTGCCGCGCTTGGCCACCACGGCATTGGCCGAGCTCGTGAACACGATATTCCCGTGCAGCCCCTGTTCTTCAAACAGCTGCTGCGCTTCATCGGCTAACAAATAGTTCGCCGTCACGTTCACCGCCAGCGTGTCGCCCCACATGTCGTCAGGAATCACGCCGTCCGGTGTCGCCGGAAACAGCGCCGCCGTGTTGATCAGAATGTCGATCCCGCCAAACATCAGCGCTGCTTCGCCAATCACCTTGCGAATCGACTCGCGGCTGCGAATATCCACTTCGCTGCTGCCGCTGAACTCCGGCGATGCCACCAAAGCCAGGTCTGCGGCCACCTCGGCCGCACCCGCCTGATTGCGGTCGGCAATAAACACGTGCGCTCCGCGCTTGGCCGCCAGGTGCGCGACCTCGCGCCCGATGCCACTGGCTCCGCCAATCACCAGCGCGACGCGCCGACCCAATTCCTTCTCCGGAGGCTGACGGCGAATCTTCGCCTCCTCCAGCACCCAATATTCAATCCGGAACGCCTCCACCGCAGGCAGCGCTACATAATTCGAGAAAACCTTGAAGCTCGCCGGATCCATCCCTGGCAGGCACTGTGGCACCGGCCCTTTCACTTCTCCCTCAGCCAGCAGGCTCGCCCCTTCCATCACGTGAATCGCATTCGTATAGAACTCGCCGGTGATTCGAGCTTCGGTCTTGCTCTTGCCATAGCTGAACATCCCCATTCCGGGAATCAGCACGACAGCCGGACTCGGGTCGCGCAGCGCCGGCGACTCCGGCGTCGCAAACGCCCGATAGTATGCGCGGTACTGGTCGCGATACTCCGCCAGCGAGCAGTCGAACTGCTTCTTCAGCGTCTCCAGGTCTTGCCCCGCGCCCCATGGCACAAACATCGGCCGGATTTTGGTGCGGATGAAATGATCCGGACAACTTGTCCCCAAATATGCCAGTTCTTTGGCCTGTGCGGAATCGACGAACTGCAGCACGTCGGGGACGTCGCTGAAGCTCGAGATGTACCGATGCTTTGCGCTGATCCTTCCGCGCAGGAACGGCGCAATCGCGGCCGCGAGTTGCCTGCGATCCGCGCGCGCCGGTATCGCTTCGCCGCCAAAGCGGACCTTCCCCTGCCCGTGCCGCTCGATAAACTGTCCGATGCGGTCAATCACATTCAGCGTGTTCAGATAGCACTCGCGCTGCGTTTCGCCCCAGGTAAACAGCCCATGTCCACCCAGAACAATCCCGTCGCATCCAGGATTCTCCTCCACCGCGCGCTTCATCATCATTGCCAGCTCAAAACCCGGCCGCTGCCACGGCAGCCACACCAGCCGGTGCCCGAATTCGCGATTGAACTCCTCCATCTTCGCTTTGCCATTGGCGCTCGCCGCCAGCGCAATCCCCCAGTCGGGATGCAGATGGTCCACATGCTTGAACGGCAAAAATCCGTGCAGCGGTGTATCGATTGACGCGGCTACCGGGTTGTTGCGAAACGCGCACAACGGATACATCTCCGCCATCTCGTCTTCGAACTCCACGCCCCGGTACTTGCGTTCAAGAGACAGAAGCTTGTCCATGTAAAGCGTCGCGAACCCCGTGCGCTTGATGCTCCCCAGGTCCCCCCCCGATCCCTTCACCCACAGCACTTCCACCGGCTCGCCGGTCAGTGGATCGTTCTCCACAATCTTCGAGCTGGTGTTGCCGCCGGCAAAGTTGGTGATGCGCAGGTCTGACCCGAGCAGGTTCGAGCGGTACCGCAAGAGTTCGGGCTCATCGAGAGTGGCCGCCGTGCGCGAATCCCAGCGGTCCTCAAGAAAATGCAATGCAGGTGAAGCGGTTGCTGTTGTCATAGGAAGCGCTCAAAACGGAGAATGGATCGAGCTCTCATCTATGATACAGCCCCTGCGCAACGGGAAACCGTTTTGAATTGGGACTGTCGCCTCTCTGCGTTGGGATCTCGCTGTTTTCAATCGGGATGGTCGCGGCAAGGGCTGCCCGGAGCTTCGCTTTTGAGGCCCGGTGATCCAGATGCGTCAGATACAAATTCCTGTGGTCAAAGCGGGACCTGCCCGATTGCCAACCCTTGCGCAGGTAACCTGCCAGCGAGCGGCTCTTCCCTAGTCCCTAGAACTGGTTGCATAAATAGCTTGGGACAGTGCGAAAACATCCCTCAGGGCAAAAGCCCCGCCATTTATGAGCCTTTAACGGCACGACTAAAGTCGTGCCCCTTCAAAACCGGATTTATGCAACCAGTTCTAGTCCCCAGTGCCTGCTGTCAGCTCTTCTCGCGCCGCCTTCTGTTTCGCACTCTGCACCTGCTCCTCCACTCCCAGCGTTTCCGGCGTCACCGCCTTGTGATGTACGTAGTTATATGGAGGCACGGTGTATCCGCGCAGAATCGAAATCCCCAATTGGATCAGCCTCGGCCCATACGTCTCCGGTTCATGCGAGATCGATCCAACGATCGCGCTCGATCCCTTGCGCATCTCCTCAAGCACTTCGGGAATGCAATCCTGGCCCACGATTGCGAACTCAGTCTCCTGCCCAGCTTCCCGCACCGCATCCAGCACGCCCAGCGCGCTGGTATCGTTCGCGGCCGCCACCAGCACATGATCGCCCGGCCGACCGCTGCCCAGCAGTTCGCTCATCGCCTTGCGGCTCGCCTCCCGCATTCCCCGTCCATCAATTTGGACAAACTGCTCCGGTGTCAATTCTTTGATCCGTTCCCGTATCCCATCGAATGCGCCCGAAATGCGATTCTGCACAAAACTGCCCGCCTCGCTGAATCCAACGCCCACCACCCGGTCGACCTTGCCCTTCCAATTCCGTTGCGCATATTGCGCCAGGATCGACGCAGCTTCGTATCCCACCTCAAAGTTATCCACCCCAAAATAGGTCGCGTTCGGGTGCGGCACATCGATCGCCACCAGCGGAATTTCCGCCTTTTTGAAAATATGCGCCACGCGCGGCGCAGCCGCCTCCTCTACCTGGAACTCCAGCACCAGGTCCACCCGCTTGGCCACAAATTCTTCCGCATTGCGCACTGCAACCGTGGGATCGTAGCGGTTGTCCAGCATCAGCAACTCCACACCCGCCGCAACCGCTGCCGCCGACACGCTTTGCGCTACCGCCTGGCTGAACGGCATCTCCGCGCTCTGCGCCGCAAACCCAAAGCGCAGCCGGCGCGGGCGCGATACCAGACGGTATTGCCCTCCCGGTGTCTGCGCCAGGTATCCGCGATGCGCCAGCGTCTTAAGAATCCGGTAAACGCTCGTCTTCGAGATCTTGGTTTTCTGGTAAACGTCCTCAAGGTTCTGTGGAGTGTTGTCCTGCTCCAGCAGTTCGATCACGTCGAGCGCCTTCGACAGGATCGGAATCAGGTACAGGCGCTTGATCTTTGCCTTGGCCAAGGGTCCCTCCCGCTACGTCTGGCCCATGGAACTGAAGCCAATCAAACATCATAGAACAACTTTCCTATATCGATTTACTTGTTTTGGAATATGATCGCGCGTCATTCGTGGCCGCCCCGGAGCCTCTTCGGGACGCAATCGAAGGAGCCTGCCGAGGGCACCCATCCAGGCTTTGCCCGGGTGGATTCATGCTGACTCGTTCCCTTGGTCCCTTGTTCCCCGCCTTTCACGCGTAGCTGCTCACCGCCATGCTCCGGCTTCCCCGTTCCCGCGCCGCGCGTTCCACATAGCCACTCGCATACAGCGCTACCAGCGGGTCCGCCGGCAATCCACGAGCCTCGCGCCACGCCCGTGTCAGCGGCCGCACATCCTGCCAGAATGCTCCGCGATACAGCTCCTCGGCAGCCACCAGGTCGCAGCTTTGCTGCAGTTCCCCCAACTGTTCGCGATCCACCAGAGCCGCCTTCAAATACAGCTCCTGCGCCGTTACGACAGTTTGCACCATCGCTTCCATCTTGCCCTTCAGGTTGTGGCTCTGGTCGATCATGTAGGCGATGTCGATCTGCAGCCCATCGTCCGTGGCCGCGTGAATCTCATGGAAGATCCGGAAGATCTGGTAGGGATCGATCGAGCCCAGCGTCAGATCGTCGTCGGCATAGCGCCGGTCATTGAAATGAAACCCGCCCAGCATATTCGTATGCAGCAGCCAGGCCACGATCTGCTCGATGTTCTGCGCGCTATAGTGATGGCCCGTATCCACCAGCACGCGCGCCTGCGGACCGGCCACCCGCGAAAGGTGGACCGCCATGCCCCAGTCCGCAATATCGGTGTGATAGAACGCCGGTTCGAACGGTTTGTACTCCACCAGCAACCGCTGGTTCGGCCCCAAGTGCTCGTGCGATGTGCGCAGCGCCTGCTCCAGCCACGCAATCCGCTTGCGGATGCTCTGCGTGCCCGGATAATTCGATCCGTCGGCCATCCACAGGGAAACATCTCGCGACCCCAGCGCCTTGCCGATCTCGATCGAGTCCAGCATGTGCTTGAGCGCCTGTTCGCGAATCTCCGCCGACGGGTTGCACAGCGATCCATATTTGTATTCCTGCTCTTGAAACAGATTGGGATTAATCGACCCCGATCGCACCCCACTCCGCCGCTCCAGTTCCTTTACCTCGGGAATGTCGTTTAGCCCGCCCGGCAAATCCCACAGAACATGCAGCGCCACCGTCGGCGTCACGCCCGTCAGCCGATTCACTTCGGCCGCATCCGCAAACTTCTCTTCGATCGTGGTCGCGGCAGCTGCCTGCACAAACTTGCCGAAGCGAGTGCCCGTGTTGGCAAACCCCCACGAAGGAATCTCGATTTTGAAAGCATCCAGCGCCTTGAAGGCACAGTCCTGAACGTTAGCGTCCGTGAGCTTCATAGAAATCCTCTTCCCGCCTATCGGTGATGACGCGAATCAGCCAGGAAACCGCATGATATATCCCAAGGAATCAACTGTCTATTGCAGATCGACGCCTCGGGAATCGTTTCCCATCCGATCCGCTATCCAATTCCACTACCTTCCAGTCCCCGTTCCCTGCCTTTCTCAACCTTCTCATCCCGCTCCCGTCTAATTGGGCAAGTCGATCATTATCTCGGGGAACCGTCTAACCATCATCTCTTCATGCGGCTTCATTCGTTAGGTTTGTAGCCAGGAATGCCACGCTGCCGGATGCACGCTCAAATTCCGGTACTTTTTCTCAAATGCAGCCCCCGCCCGTCCTGTGTGCGGTGGGCTTCTTCTTGCGCGCTTGCAGGGCCATCCACGATGATGGTTCGTTCCTCGATTCGGATCGAAATGCTCCATCCCATCTGCGTTCGTGTTGGTTTTGTGTCGCCGATGGCAACTCCTCAGCGGTTTGAGGGTTTCTCTCAAGAAAGGGTCTAGGACCATTCCGTATGAACAATCTGCGTTCGCTCCCCCTGTGTGTGCTGGCCGGTGCCTTCCTGTGCTCGATTTCGTCGCTGGCCCAACATCCCGCCCCGGCGATTCGCATCGTCAACCCCATCGATGAGAGCCAGCGCATCACCCTGACGCATACCGTCAATCCCCTCGCCAACGCCGCCAACGATCGCGGCGCCGCGCCCGACGGCATGCAGCTCAACCGCCTGCAGCTCGTCCTTCAGCGCAGCCCTGCCCAGGAAACCGCCCTCCGCCAGCTCGTATCCCAGCAGAACACCCCCGGCTCGCCCAACTACCACCAGTGGCTCACGCCCGATCAATTTGGAGCCCAGTTCGGAGCCTCCGACCAGGACATATCGACGATCGAATCCTGGCTCGGCAATCACGGCTTCGCCATTTCGCGCGTCAATGCCGGCAAGGGCACCCTGGAATTCTCCGGCAGCGTCGCCCAGCTCCGTGACGCTTTCCACACGCAGATCCATAATTACTCGATCAACGGCGAAACCCATTACGCCAACGCCAACGATCCTCAGATTCCCGCGGCGCTCGCGCCCGTTATTGCCGGCTTCACGTCGCTCAACAACTTCCGTCCCCGCCCCTATGTCAAAAAACTCGGCGAAGCCAGTTTGAACCCTGCGACCCACCAGGTGTCGCAGTGGACCTGGGGCAACAGCAGCGGTCAATACTTCATTCTCGCGCCTTCTGACTTTGCCACCCAGTACGATCTCCAGCCGCTTTATAGCGCCAACGTCAACGGCACCGGCCAGACCATCGCCATCATCAACGAGTCCAACATCAACGTCGATCTCGTCAATCAGTTCCGCACTCTCTTCAACCTTCCCGCCAATCCGCCCCAGGTCATCATCGACGGCAACGATCCCGGCGTTGACGGCATCAACAACCCCGACGGACCCAACTACGCTTCCGCTGAAGCCTATCTCGATGTGGAGTGGTCCGGCGCCGTTGCGCCCAACGCCACCATCGATCTCGTCATCGCCGCCGACACCTCCATTGAAAGCGGCCTCGTCCTCGCGATGGAGCACGCGGTCTACTCCAACATCGCCCCGGTCCTAAGCATCAGCTTCGGCAATTGCGAGTCTTCGCTCGGCGCGTCGAATGCCTTCATCAGTACCCTCTGGGAACAGGCCGCCGCCCAGGGCCAGACCGTTATGGTCTCCGCCGGCGATAACGGCTCTGCCGGATGCGACGACGAGAATTCTGTGGAATACGCCACCAGAGGGCCAGGCCGTGAACGGCTTCGCCTCCACGCCCTACGACGTCGCCATCGGCGGCACCGACTTCTTCTACAGCCAATACAACGCCACCTCTACTGCCCTCAACGCGCAGCTCGCCACCTACTGGAACACCAACGCCACGCAGTTGCCCGCCGATCTCGCTCCTCCAATACATTCCTGAGCAGCCCTGGAACGACAGCCAATACGGGCTCAACATCTTCAACCAGTACAACGCTACGGAACCACGACGATCTCCGGCGGCAGCGGCGGCGCCAGCAATGCCGCCATCTGTAGCAGTACCTATAGCACCACCACCGGCGCTTGCTCCGGCACGCTCTCCGGTTATCCCAAACCCTCATGGCAAACCGGCACGGGTGCCTCACAACGACAGCGTGCGCGACACTCCCGATGTCTCGCTCTTCTCTGCGAATGGCTCCAACGACAGCTTCTACCCGATCTGCGCCACGGACGGCGATTGCCAGACCTCCGGTCTCACCTCCGGCAGCACCGTGCAGATCTACGGCGTCGGCGGCACATCCGCCTCCGCACCCGCCTTCGCCGGCATCATGGCTCTCGTTGTCGAGAAATGGGGCCGTCAGGGCCAGGCCGATAACGTTCTTTACGCGCTGAAGACGCAGTATCCAGCCGCCTTCCACGACGTCACCAACGGCACCAACTCCGTGCCCTGCGAGTTCGCGCCCACCGTTTCCACCAACTGCATCTCCGCCGGCTCCGGCGCACTCGTCGTCAGCGGGCGTTACCGAAGGCGAAATCGGCACCGGCACCACCCCTGAATACAACGCCACCGCCGGCTACAACCTGGCCACCGGCCTGGGCACCATCGACGCCAATAATCTCATCACCGACTGGCCCAAGATCACCAAGACTGCGACCACCATCACCATGACCCCGTCTCAGACCACCTTCGCGCACGGCACCGCCATCACCATCAGCGGCAGCGTGACCGGTACGGGCACGGCCACCGGCAATGTCGCGCTGATGACCAGCAGCACCGAGCCTCTCGAACAGAGCCAGGGCGTTTTCCCGCTCAGCGGCGGCGCCTACTCCAGCAGCACCGCCAACTACCTGCCCGGCGGCACTTACAACATCTGGACCCAGTACGGCGGCGACTCCTCGAACTCCATGAGCACTTCCACGCCGGTTTCGATTACCGTTTCGCCTGAAACCCCGGGGCATGAACTTCAACCTCTTTGCGCCCGGCTCCACAAACGGCTATTTCACTTCGGGCTCGGCACCGGGCAGCCAGGTTGACTACGGACGCAGCTCATGCTCAGCTCCGAAGTTGCTCCCACCTCGCAGCTCACCAATCTGCAGAACTGCGTCATTAACGGCAACTGCGCCAGCCTGGGCACTTACACCCAGCCCACGGGTACGGTCACGTTCGCCGACGGCTCCAACACGATCAACACTGCCGTGATGAACGCCGAAGGCGACGCCGAATACAACGCTCCCTTCGCCGTCGGCACGCACTCTGTTGTGGCCACTTACAACGGCGACCAGAGCTATAACAAGGTCACCTCGTCGCCCATCGCCTTCACTGTCGTCAAGGACACGCCGCAACTGATCTATGGCGTCTCCAACCAGAACTCCAACGGAGCCATCATCAGCGGCCAGCCCACCGTTTTCAACGCCATCGTTGAAAACAACGCGCAGTACACCGCCTGCAGTCCCAGTTCCACCACCGGAGCGTGCCAAGGCGCTCTCGCTCCCGTCCCGGTTGCTCCACCTACCGGAACCGTAACGCTTTCCAGTTCCCCCGCCGGTATCTCCGGCACCATCACTCTCAGCGCCGGCGTAGACCCTTCTGATAGCGCGCAGGCCGGAATCGGCACCGTCACTCTTGCTTCAACCCTGGCGGCCGGCAACTATAACGTCACCTTCGCTTACAGCGGCGACGGGAACTACTTCGGCGAATCGGAAAAGGGTACCATTCAGGTCGTCGCTGGCGCCGGCCTCGCCACTACTACGACGGCCACCGCCAGCGGGTCAACCGTCTCTCCCAACGCTGCTATCACCATCTCCGGCACCGTCACCGGACAGAGCGGCCATCCGGCACCTACGGGCGGCATCCTTGTCGTCTCATCCGGCGAATACATCGGTGAACTCACCTTGACGGCTGGGTCTTCCGATGTCTCCACCTTCTCCACGGTGATCAGCAGCCAGGTTCTCTTCCAGGGAGCGAACTTCGTCACCCTCCAGTACACAGGGGACTCAACCTACGCCAACTCTGAGTTCACGTTGAACGGCGGCGCTTCCATCGCTAACCCGCTCGCCGACTTCACCCTCGTCCCCAACACCACCATCGTCCCCATCAGCATCAGCGGAGGAGCCAATACCGGCAACGACACCATCAACGTTGCTTCGGTGAACGGCTTTACCGGGACGGTGAATCTTACCTGCGCAGCCACCAGTCCTCTCACTTGCAGCGTCACGCCGAACCCGTCGGTGGCCGGCGGCAGCCCCGCGACTTCCACGCTCACCATCAACGTCCCGGCCAGCACCGCCAGCGAAAACTACTCCGTGGTCGTCACAGGAACAGACGCCGCAACCGGCGAGTTCATCCACACCGCCGCAGTGACCGCAGACGTGACCGGGACCGCCGCGGCTGAGACGCTCACCAACAGCGGCAACATCACAGTTGTCCAGGGCGCGAGCAACAGCTCCCTCATCACCGTCACTCCTTCCGGCGGATTCACGGGGACCGTCAACCTGAGCTGCGCTGTTACATCGGCCCCAACCGGCGCATCCACTCCCATCACCTGCGCCGCCGCCAACCTCAGCCCGAGCTCGGTCGACATCACGAATACGGTCCCGATCACTTCGGTGCTCACCATCAACACGTCCGCAACCACCACAAACGGCTCCTACCAGGTGACCGTCACCGGAACCTCGGGCAGCCTCACATCATCGACCGTCGTCAACGTCACGGTGAATTTGCCCCAGGACTACGCGCTCAGTAACAGCGGCGCCATTACATTGAGCGCGAACGCGCAGACGGGCAACACCGCGACGATCACGGTGACTCCATCGGGCGGGTTCGCATTGCCCGTTGCCCTGAGCTGCACAAGCGTGAGCGCGCCGTCCGGCGCCAGCAACCCATTCACATGCAGCAATGTCAGTCTGACTCCCGCTACGGTCACGCTGCCCGGAACCACTACCTCGACGCTGGCCGTGACCACGACCACGACCACGACTACCGGCAGTTACGTCGTCACCGTCACCGGTCTCGCGGGCACGCTTGAGCACACCACTACAGTCAACGTCACAGTGACCGCCGCGGTTGCTGCCACCTTCTCGCTTTCGAATAGCGGCGGCGTCTCTATCACTCCAGGCGCAACCTCCGGCAACACGTCCACCATCACCGTCACGCCCGGTTCAACCGGGTTCACCGGAACGGTCGCTCTCACTTGCGCCATCAGTCCTACGGCCTCCAGCGATCCGGCCACCTGCGCTCTTTCGCCGGCCTCGGTCACTCTGAGCGGCACCACGAAGCAAACTTCAACCTTGACGGTCACCACCACGGCAGCGACCGCGGAGCTGGTCGTCCCCAGCTTTGGCAAGGGTAAGGGTCCGCTCGGAACCTTGTTCGGCGCAGGCTCCGGAGCGGTGCTGGGACTGCTGATCTTCTTCGGAATCCCGGCCCGCCGCCGTAGCTGGCGGTCCATGCTCTCGATCCTGGTCGCCATAGTCGCCCTCGGCGTTCTGTCGAGTTGCGGAGGTGGCAGCAGCAGTAGCGGCATTGGCGGCACCACTCCATCCAACCCGGGCACCACAGCCGGCACTTACACCGTGACCGTCACCGGCAACTCGGGCAGCATCGTGCAAACCACGCCCGTAGCCCTGTCGGTGCAATAGAAGTTCAGTCTCCCTCTGGGTGCCCCGTTCAAGCTTTGCTTGGGCGGGCTCGCTCTCGACGGGGAGCAATCCCTGCTTCCCGGAGCGGACCCTCGCGACTTATCTGTTTGGGAAATGCTGACTCGTCGTCCTGCATTCGGAGAGAGCAGGGCCTTCGGCCCCTGAATCTCTCGCCCCTAGTCCTCTGCCCTCCTGTTGCCTCCCCCGTTACCTCCGTGCCAAAAAATGCTTCACGCATTGCCCAAAACTTGCGACATTTTGCTAATCTCACCGAATACGTGGCCAGGGGGAGAGTTGAGTTGGCGGCAAAAATGCCGCCGCGACCCTGCTTTCCCCCGGTGCCCGGACCGCCGCATCGGCTGCCGCCTCTCGTATTTCAATCCCCTTGTCCAATCTGATCGTCGCATCTCGCTGATTCTGAATGCCATCTTTCTCGGCCACCCTAAACCGGCCTCACCCAGAGCACCGGTTGCCGTATGGGAAAGTTGCGAACGATCTCCGGCGTCTTAGGATCGGGCGGCAGCGTGCGCCACAGCGCAATGTACTTCGGCTCGCGATACGCAAGTCCGGCAAACAGCAGGCTCGGCTGCCGGTTGGGCAAGTCGTCGAAGTATTCCACGTCGTGCGCATACGGCCACTTGCTCTTGTCCTCAATGAAAGGAAACATGAAATCGACGGCCTTCTTGTAGCGGTTCCCGTTCGGCAGCGCAAACTGCCAAAGATTGTTCGTTGCGCCGCTCGCCGTCGCACCGCTCGCCGACGCAATCAGGCACACCATCGCCAGCATGTCCAGATTGAAGAGCGAATAGCTGTACGGCTTGGTCCGCGCGAGTTCCAGCGGAAAACTTCCGTCGGCCGCCATCTGCTCCGGCAAAAGATGGTCGCGGAATCGCTCGCGGCAAAGCGCCATCGCATTTTCGTTGCCCGTAAACGCCGCGAACGCCGCCACCTGCGCCACCCAGCATGTGCCGTGGTTGTTCTTGGCCGCCTCTTCTTCCTGTCCGTTCTTTGATGCGCGCATCCACAGCATGTACTGGGTAAACCACTCGCGCACGCCGGCAGCGTCGGCAGCGCGTCATCGCCTGCGCCTTCTCCAGATGCCGCGCCGCCCGCGTCACTTCAACCAGGTGCAGCGTGTCGATGATGCCCGTGCCCCGGCCGGGCGTCACTCCCCAGATCGCCTGCGCATAATCGAGCGACGGATTCATGCGCGTCTCCGGATCGAGAAACCACGCGCGCAGATGCAGCGCCGCATGTTCCGCATAGCGCTTCTCCTGCGTGAGGAGCCACGCCGCCGTCAGCGCAGGCACAATCAGGCTCAAGCCGGATCAGCGCCTCGCGATGCTTGTTGAAGTTCTGCGGATTGGAGTATCCGTCGCGCCGGATATACGGGCCCTTCGGGATTCTTCGGATCGGGCCACCAGTAATCGCCCTCGGAAAAATAATCGTGCTTGCCGCCTTTGCTGCGCGGCGAAGAGTAGGCGGTAATCGTGATCGGCGGCTGCGAAAGATACTCGTTCGCCGCGCGCAGAATCCGCTCGTGATCGATGACCTCAATGTCGCCCTCGGATGACGAGTCGGCGCCAGAACTCTGCGGAGCAATTGTTGCCACGGCTGGGCGCGGATTGAGAGTGCAGCGGCAGCAGTGAAAGGCAAAAGGCTCGGCGATCCATTTTATCCACATTGATTCATTCTCCGCGAGTCTGTCCAGAGCCTCGCTTCGACGCCCGGCCTTGGTCATCTGGATTACTTTTTTGTCATCCGGCAACCCCGTAGCAGCTCATTCGTTCTTTCGGAATAGAGAAAAATAACGGTATACTCTCGAAAAACAAGCGAGTTGAACCCGCGTGCCTGCCCCCACACCCAGCCCGGACTTCGTTACCCCCTCGTTCGCCGACCTCAATCCGGCCGCATCGTTCTGCTCGCCGACGACCTTACCGGCGCCTGCGACGCTGCCGCGGCCTTTCTTCGCGCCGGCCGCACGGTTCGCGTCTGGTTCGGCTGCGTCGTCCAGTTTTCAGCGCCCGAGTCCGTGCAGGCCTTCAATACCAATTCGCGCTCGCTCCCGCCCGCGGCGCGCCGCGCGGTCGTCTCGCTGGCCGCTGCAGCTCTCGGATCGGATCCCAATTCGCTCTTCTTCAAAAAAATCGATTCAGCGGCTCGCGGCCCTCTGGCCGCCGAAGTTCTGGCCGCGCACCGCGCTCTTTCAACGCGCGCCATCCTGCTTGCCCCTGCCTTTCCGGCCGCCGGACGAACCGTTCGCGACGGCATCCTTCGAGATCCAAGATGCCGCGGGCGAGCCCATCCGAGATTCGTCTTGCCGACCTCTTCCCGCTCCTCGGTCGCTCCGACATCGTCAACGTTTCCAGCCCTCCGAGCCTCGCCCTGCGATCGATCCCGGCAAAACCATGCTTTATCTGCGACAGCGCAACCCAAGCCGATCTCGAAGCCCTGGCCCGCGCAGCGAAGGATATGCCCGGCCTCCTCTATGCGGGATCGGCCGGGCTGGCGCAGGCGCTCGCCGGCCTCATTCGTGCGCTGTCCGATCGCGCTTGTTCCCCCAGCCTCAGCGCACCCTGCTCATCGCCGGATCGCCCCATCCCGTCACAAAAGCTCCAGCTCGAAAATCTCGACTCGCGATCGCATTCGACAGTCGCAAGTCCTGCAAGTTCGATTCTCGTTCCGCGCCGCCGCGCGAATTCGCTCCGCATTCCGTTCCTTCGCTCCTCAGGCTCTCATCCTCACCGGCGGCGAAACGGCCTTGCTTGCCGTTCACGCTCTCGAGGCCCATTCTTTTATTCTCCAGGGAGAAATCGCGCCCGGTATTCCCTGGGGCTTGGTGCAGGGCGGCGTGGCTCACGGCTGCCTCGTCGTCACCAAATCCGGCGGCTTCGGCTCGCCCACCGCACTCAATGAGATTCTTGCCGCGTTTCGAGGTCCGGCATGAGCAGGCTCGCACGCATCGCCATCAGCATCGGAGACCCGGCCGGCGTCGGCGCCGAAATCGCTCTCAAGGCTCTTGCAGGATGAAGAGCGTCGCCTCGCTCGCGCAATGGCTTGTCGTTGCCGATTCCGCCGCGCTCGAATGCCGCCGGCCGCGTTTGCGGCATCGATCCCGGCACGTTGCCCTGCACGTTGATCGAAACCGGTCACTCTGGCCGCGGATCACGCGCGTCGCCTTCGGCCAGCTCCGCGCCGAATACGGCTTCGCCGCCATCGCCTACGTCCGCCGCGCCGTAGAGCTTTGCATGAGCGGCGAAGCAGACGCCATGGTCACCGCTCCTCTGAACAAAGAGGCCGTGACGCTCTCCGGCCGCGCATTTCTCCGGCCACACCGAATACATCGCCGAGCTCACCGGCGCGCCCGAGCCGCGGATGCTGCTCTACTCTGAGAAGCTGGCTACGGTGCACGTCAGCACGCACATCCCGCTCGAGCAAGCCTGCCGCCTCGACCGCGCCCGCATCGTTCGCACCATTCAGCTCGGCAATGATGCGCTGCAGCTGATGCGCCGCAGCGCGCCCCGCATCGCGGTTTGCGGCCTCAATCCGCACGCGGGCGAGCATGGCCTGTTCGGGCAGCAGGACACCGAGATCATCGCTCCCGCCATCGAGGAAGCGCGCGCGCTGGGCATCGATTGCTCCGGCCCTCACTCGCCCGACACCATCTTCGTTCGCGCCCTGCGCGGCGAGTTCGATCTCATTGTCGCCATGTATCACGACCAGGGCCACATTCCCATGAAGCTCATCGACTTTGAAGGCGGCGTCAACGTCTCGCTCGGTATGCCCATCATCCGCACCTCTGTCGATCACGGCACCGCCTTCGATATCGCCGGCCGCAACCAGGCCGACGCCACAAATATGAAGGCCGCCATGCGGCTCGCCGTGCGCATGGCCGAAGGCAAGCTTGCCCTCGCCGAGGAAGCTTTGTTCAAAGCCTAGCCCTGACGCGCTGACGCAATCGAGCCACTTATCCGAACCCTTTGCCCAAACAATGGCAAAAGCTTTGACAGTTTGCGTCCGGGCTTCATATCATTACGCGCATTGATCATTGCGCATTGTGCAATCGGTCAAAGGAATTCAGTGCTGAGGAGCAGCGGCATGTTTCGCATCAAGTCCGTAATTCCTTTGCCATCTTGGGTTGTGTTGTTCAATTTTCTACGCCCTTGCCGCAGGCCGAGCCCGGTCCCACGTTTCTTCCTGATGGAAGCTTTAGCGGATCGACGCTCGGGGGTTGGCATTCACTCGGCTCTGCTTCCTGGACCGCCGCCAATGGCGAAATCACGGGGAAAGGAGGCGAAGGGTGGCTGGTTCTCGACAAGCCGTATCAGGACTCCGCACTCTACACCTCGTTCCGCTGCACAGGGCCTTGCAATACGGGCATTCTGATGCGAATGGAGAAACGTGATGCGGGTTCGACCGGTCTGATGCTGGCCATCGAGGGCGATGCATTGGTTCCTTATCGCGTGAACATCGATGCCGATGGCAAGATCACGAGCAAGACCAGGTTACGCAATGCGGGCGGCCAGGCCCGCTATGCACCTCCGCCCATTCCATCAGGAGCCGGCAGCCCGCCCGCGACACCCCCGCCCTTGCCCGAACCACCGCCGGGGGTGACCCTTATGCCGCATCCTGCGCGTGGACTGCAGCCGGGGTGGAACCAAATCGAAGTGCTGCTCGATGCGGAAATTATCCGCGCCTTCCTGAATGATGGCGGTGGAGAAGCGAGCGCAGCCGCGGAGAACATGGACGAGTACGGCCCGATGGCTCTCTACATCGGTTCCGGCAGCGAGGTGGAGTTTAAGGACATCGCGTGGAAGAACCTCGCCATCAAATCGCGGCCCGACGAGGTGGTCGGCGCAGGATTCCGGATGCAACGCATCAATGAATTCTTTTATGGATGGTCCGCAGCAGCGGCCGACTTTAACCACGACGGCCACATCGATATTGTCAGTGGTCCATTTATCTACTACGGACCGTCCTTCCGTGACTCCACAGAGATCTATCCCAACGAAGCCTACAATACCTCGACGCAGTATCCGGCGAAAGACTGGATTGAGGCAGCAGCGGACTTCAACGGCGATGGCTGGCCCGACGTGCTCACCTCCGGCCGAGGCGTGGGAGCGGATCTGTACATTAATCCGAAAGGAGAGCAGCGCCGTTGGAAGCATTACCACGTCGTCGATTCCATTCTCGGTGAGGAGACGGTCGTTCGCGATATCTATGGCGACGGGAAGCCGGCGCTCATCTACACCTCCGGCGATGGTTATATCAGCATCGCGCAGCCGGACCCGAAGGACGAATCGGCGAAGTGGATCATTCACCATATCTCGGATCACGGGCCGTGGCCTCCGCACGGCATTGGTGTGGGCGACATCAATGGCGATGGCCGCCTGGACATTCTGGACGCCGAAGGCTGGTGGGAGCAGCCCGCCACAGGAGCGGATACTGCAACCTGGAAGTTTCATCCGGTCGCGTTCGGGCGATGGGCTCGCACCTCGGCGGGCGGGTGCGTGATGGCTGTTTACGATGTCAACGGTGACGGTTTGCCCGACGTGGTGACCACGCTTGAGTCGCATGGCTGGGGGCTCGCCTGGTTTGAACAGAAGCGGAACAAAGCCACCGGTGAAATCAGCTTCGTAAAACACGATGTGATGGGAATGCCCTCAGACAAGAACGCGGGCGGCGTGTCCTTTTCTCAGCCACACGGAACCGCCATGGCGGACATCGACGGCGATGGGATCCCGGATTTCCTCGTCGGTAAGCGCGTCTTTTCACATCTCGACGATTTCTACGATCCTGATCCATACGGCCCTGCCGTCCTGTACTGGTATCAAACGGTCCGAGACCCAAAGTTGCCGGGCGGAGCCGAATTGGTACCGCACCTGATTCATAACCGCTCAGGAGCCGGATCCGACATACTTGCCACAGATCTGAACGGTGATGGCAGGATCGACGTGGTGGTTGCGACACGCAGCGGAACCTACATTTTCTGGAACGAGGGCAAATCTGCGCTTCACGGCGCCAAAGCCGCCAGACGATAACGGCCATCTGGAAATTTCCTCCGTCCTGGCCGCTTGCGAGACGAAGCTCCACAAGTCGGATTCTCGCCGGGCAAAATCGCATGTTTCTAGATACCGCAAACTACCCGGTTGCGGCCGAGTCTCTTGGCCTTGTATAAGGCATCATCTGCCGTTGCAATCGCTTTTGTACTCGATCTGTCACCTGGCCTTGCGATTGCCGCGCCGATGCTCAACGTGACTTGTATTTCGTTTTCCTCGGTATGAAAAGGCTCCGCATCGACAGTCGCTCGAATTCGTTCCGTGAGTTCGCAAAGCCCTGCCTGGTCGACACCTGGGACAATGATCATGAATTCTTCTCCCCCATAGCGGCCGAGGCAGTCGTTCGCGCGCAGTATGCTTGTCAATCGACAAGCTGCTTCCTGCAGTACCAAATCGCCCGCAGGGTGTCCGAGGGTATCGTTGACACTTTTGAAATGGTCGAGATCGAGCATAAGGACTCCCGTCGATTGAACATTGCGTTCTGCACGAACTAATTCTTCATCGAGAAACTCAAGAATTGCTCCGCGATTCCAGACACCTGTAAGTGAATCTCTCGAAGCCTGGGCGCGTAGCTGCTCGCGCGAGCTGATCAAGCTGTCCTGACGGGCGAACATGCGAAGCGCAACAATGAGCCTGGCTTTCAACTCCTGCTCATCGAATGGCAAGGTCAGGTATTCGGAGGCCCCGGATTCCAGGGATTCGGCAACGTCTCGACAGCCGCTCTGTCCGCCTGTGATGAAGATGTATGGGGACTGCCCGGCCGATTCGCGGGTCATCCGCCGGCATAATTCGATACCGTCAATGGCGGGCAACGATCGGTTCATGATCAACAGATCAGGCGCTCTGTATTGTTCAAGAATCATCAGCGCTTCAATTCCGTCTGTCGCCACCTCGCAGTTGAAGCCCCATGCGCGAAGCAGATGGAGCAGGTGAAGCCGAGTGGCGCTGTCACTTTCGGCAATCAGAACCCGCCGGAGGTCGCCAAATTTATGACGGCGTTCACTTGGCGTTTCATCGGCCAGGTCGCTTTCCAGTGTTGAACAAGGAACAGAGTCAGCGAGGCCAGATCGATCGAGCCGCGGCATCCGCACGAGCATATATCTTGCGCCGTCGACCTCAGTGTCGACCAATACTGCCACTGAGCGCGGATCGTTCCCGTTGCCGGTTCCGTTTTCTCCCGCAAATTGATTCGCCATTCCCGCCAGCTCGCGGATTGCGTCACTGATTGGAAGCTGATGCGGAAAAGCAGGTGTATCGTACGAGACATATGCTTGACTTGCACACATGGCATTCTCTCCAGATAAATGGTTTGCGATGCGAGCCCTGGTGCGGGGTCTGACGATTCCATCGGATTGCGGCGAGTTCTGGTATGAACCGCCGGCATCTCAGATGAAACTGTCCTGATCTTTGGCCCGGTATGTGAAATGCGGTTTTAAGAAAAGCGAAGTCTTCAACAAAACTCAGATCGCTTGTCAGCCGGCGTCAGTACCGATTCATCACAATAGTGGTGATTCCCTCGCAAACGTTTCAAGTGGATCGCGAAAGAAGTACTCCTCTCCAACGCAGGCCCAAACCCCGGTCAATCTTTTTTTAGAAAATGCTGAAACGATCGCCTCGGGTACTGCACTACCCATCAAGCCCGCAAATGCGGGCATGAAATTCGACGCATTCATAGGCAGGATTTCTCCCGTGTCAGAGGAATGCATCGATGTTCACTTGGATGGCGATTCATGCATAACGACTCTCAAGCCAGGAATCTCTTGAATGCGGCGGCAGCTTCACGCTGCTGGGTCGCACGAGCCGGTACGGCGCGGAAGCCTTGGCCGCATCCGTACTGGCCCTACGCAGATTCCGCAATTCGGTCAGGTACCCTCCCCCAGAACATGCGGGGCCCGTCACTTGGAGCGGGCGCCGCCAGCGCTCCGAAACCGACTGAACAGGACTCGAGATGAGTACCAACCTGATGCAGCCCAACCTGACGCGCAGGCAACACCACCATGGCAGATCCATTTGGTAGAGGCGAATCAACCCATGTTCCGAAATTCAATGACCGATTGGGTAGCGCCATGCCGCACTGGAACGGTCGCGTACATGACAAATGTCATCTCCTGTTTGAGCCTTTGGATGTCAATCCTGGTTGCAATCTGGTTCGTCAGAGGGTGGATCGGATTGTTCTTCAGCGGTCAAGTACTCTCCGCAGGAATCTGCCTGTTCCAAATATTGGCTAAGAGGACCCACTATGCTTTCTTCGCGAACAAAAAGCCGGCTCATGAATTCGAGGTTGAGTGGAATCAATCGTCACCAGGTGCAGATTCGTTTCAGGCGCGGCAAACCTGACGGCTATTTGAACATCGAGTACCTCGGGCGACTCGACATTACTATCACCGGAAGATTCACAGGAAAGGTCTACCAGTTCAGCCCGTTCCGGCCGACCCAGCGGGTCGATCCCAGAGACGCATTCTATCTGCTTGCGGGCAGGCGTTTCGGGGTTGCACTATGAGTTCAGGGCGCCACTGCTTCGCCGGACGCGGTAGGCCTGGGAGGCGGCAAAGGCATTCCGCCATTCCCCAGCCAGGATCCTTTCCATCGTCTACACCGCCTGCGATACTATACTCATCTTTTCCCACGGCGGGGTCAGCTTTGCAATTCCACTCATTCGATGCGAAGTACGTGGCGGATCTTCGCGCGGGAGACCGGCAGACGCAGGAGCATTTTGTCGCATATTTTACGGCTCTGCTCAGGCTCAAGCTCCGGTCACGCCTTCAGTCTTCCCACGCTATCGACGATGTTTGCCAGGAAACATTCGCGCGAGTGTTTGAAGTCTTGCGCCGGGATCAAGGCCTGCGCCAAGCCGAAAGCCTTGGCGCATTCGTTAACAACGTTTGTAATTATGTTCTCTTTGAGCAGTACCGCTCCTCAAGCCGCTGCGAGTCACTCGATGAAGCAGGCGCGCCGGAGCCTGCTGCGAGGGGTGCTGACGTCCTCGACATCATTTCCACGCGGCAAATCAAGGAAAAAGTTCGCACGATTCTCCTGCGCCTTCCGGAACGAGACCGCTCCGTTTTGAAAGCAGTCTTTCTCGATGAGAAAGATCGTGACGAGGTCTGCCGTCAGTTCGGCGTCGATAGGGAGTATCTGCGGGTGCTTCTCCATCGCGCCAAGCAGGAATTCAAGGTCGAATACATGAAGCACATGGGCAACCGCATGCCCCTCGGCGCCGAAACCTGATTTTCTTGCCATATCGTGGCTGACACAGTGGCGAATTCACAGGGAGGAACGAGGAGGATTTGATGAATCATACCGAAGCAATGGAACAGATGGCCGCAGAGCGGTACCTGCTCAATGAACTCGCTCCCGATGCGCGCGATGCCTTTGAAGAACACATATTCGATTGTCCGGAGTGCGCCCTCGACCTCCGCGCCGGCATTCTCTTCGTTCAGGAAGCAAAAAGCCAGATCCCGGCCCTTACGGCTTCTCAGGCCAAATCCGAAGAGACAAAGTCCAGCAACAAGCGGAACTTCGCATTTTCCTGGTGGCGCCCGGCATTTGCTCTTCCCGCCATGGCCGCGTTGCTCATCGTGGTGGGGTATCAAAACTTCGTGACATTTCCTGCGCTCCGCCAGTCGGCGACTGAGCCTCGACTTGCGCCTGTGGTTCCGGTACACCCGGCCACACGCGGCGCCACGCGGCCCACCTTCACTGTCGATCGGGCGCACGGCTTAGCATTGCCGATTGATCTGTCCGCCGAACCTGGCATGGCGTCCCCGGCTTCCTATTCCCTCAGTCTCCGCAACCCCGAAGGTAAGCTGGTCTGGGTCAGTACGTTAGCTGCTCCGGCGCCTGAGACAGATAGCGAACAGCGGTTTTCTCTCACCCTTCCTGGCAGCGCGCTTCGCAATGGGACATATTCACTGTTGATTACCAGCGTGAGCGCACAAGGGGTGCGCACCCCATTTGATCAATATAATTTTGATATAGTGGTGACGAATTAAAAGATTCCAGAAGCCTTGGAACCGACCCCCCGAAACCTTCTCCTTATCAAAAAACCCCTCCTGCGAGCGAAGCAAAACCCAGAACCAGGCAAGATTCCACGGAATGTCTGCATGCAAAGGAGCATGAGTCGACCATGTCTTATGTAAACGAACAAACAGTGAATGGAAGAACGCATCACTATCATGCGGAAGCCAAGATCCTGTCGGGCCACCTGCTGCTTCCCCTGGTCGCGGAGATCAAGCCGCAGGCCTACGCGCATCTGCGTGATGAAGGTGGTTACCTCTCGCAGCGGGCAGACGGCTACCGCCTTGAATCGGTCATCTCATTCCAATCTGGCTACACGCAGGTTGCCGGCAATCGCAGCACAAAGCCGAATCAAGGTTGGACCACATTGACGACAACAGCTGTCGAAGGATTGAACGTGCTCGATGTCGTTACCGCCGATCGCATCGTAGGGCAAATGATCACTGAGCACCCTCTCGAGGGCTATGTCCCGACCGTCAATTTCCTCGGAACACGCTTCGAGAATCTCCGCATCGCCGGACATCCGGTTGCGCTTGACCTCGACTTCAAAATGCTCGGCCCCAAACCGGCAAACGACGCGGCGTACACGCAAGACTCCGGCCTCACCTCGCGCGTCTCAGGCTTGCTGAACCGGATCCGCGCGCACCAAGACCTTCCGGCGACTCTGCGCGAACGGTACAATCAACTTGCTTCCACTCTTGGATCCCCACAGGAGGAAGTTGAGTGTTCCCTGGTCAAAGCCGCGACTGGAGACTATCCTGGGGCCTCCTCCGGCCATGTGATCACGATTCCGGACTTCGGCACGATCATCCTGGGCAAAGTGACGATCAAGCACGAAGACTTCAAGCCCGACTCTGGAGTTCCCAGGACAACAACAGTGCGTCTCAAGATGATCGAATTCCACTTTGGCTGCGCCATCGCTGGTGCCTCGGATACAGGAGTTGGTTCAAGCAACGGGTCAACCGAACCCTAGGACAAGCAGGGTCATCAGCGGAAACATCGCGGTACCCAGCTACGCCACGGGCAACCGGCGGGTTCCGCCTGCTCGCGTTGCTTCCGTTGCTTCTGCTTCTTGTCGTGCTTCCTCTCGAGGACGCACGGCCTGCCAGTGTTGCGGCCAGGTACGATCACGCGACGCGCTTGTTTCAAAGCGGTTATTTGGCGTTGAGCCAGCAGGAAGCCGAATCGGCTGTCAAACAATATCAATCCTCCGACCTTGCATGGGCCTCGCGGTTCACGCTGCTCGAGGCAAACTCCATGCTCTACCGCGGCATGTACGAGGACGCTCTTCGTGTCCTCAATAACCTTCGGAATCCCGCTGCGCCCGACGCTGGCTCCATAGAAAAACTGGCAATTGAAGCGGTCGCGCTGGTGCGTCAGCAGCAAATCTCGGCAGCCGATCAGCGGCTGATCCAGGCTGAAACCATCTGCCACGCTTCAGACTTTGCAACCTGCGGAAATGTACTTGCCGCTCGCGGCATCTTCGTGGCAAAACTTGGGCAATTCGATCAGGCGCGTCAGAGCTTTCTTCGCGCCCTGGCATTTGCGCGCAGTCATCACGATCCCTGGCTCGAAGCAAGCACAATGCTCAACCTTGGCTACACTGCAATGCAAATGAATCACTACGATGAGTCGGTTGACTGGTCAAGGTCGGCTTATCGTGAGGCTACAGGTTCTGGATACGAAAACTCGCGTTCAGTTAACCGCAGGGAATCTGGGTTGGGCCTATTTCCAGCTTGGTGACGATGAAAGGGCGCTCGAGCAGTTTGATTCGGCCGAGAAGATTGCCATCCAAATCGGCAACACCCGCAGCCAGCTCAAGTGGCTCACCGACACCGGCTACGTTTATCGCGACCTCGGCGATTCGGCACGTGCAACACAGTCTTATCGCCAGGCGCTCGACTTGGCGCGCCAGATCAACAGTAAAGAAGACATTCTGAATGCGCTCGAAGATCTTGCCCTGGTTTCAGTCCTGGACGGCAAGCTTGACGAAGCAGACGCGGCCATCGCCCGACTTAAGTTGGTCGAAGCCGACGATGGCATTCGTCCCGAGCGCCACTTTGCTTTTGACCATGGGTCAGCTGGCAGCCGCGCGCGGACAATACTCGCAAGCGGAGAAGAATTTCCGCTCGGTCTCAGAATGATCCTTCGGCGCTGGTGACGACGAAATTGACCGCGGGCTTTGAATTGGCCCAGCTCTTCGAATCGCAGAACAACATCCGATCCGCCGAGCAGTGCTACAAAGCCACTTTATCAATGTACGAGGCAGAGCGAACGAAGCTGAAGAGTGAAGAATCGCAACTTCCGTACGGCACGAACGCCGCAGAGATCTACGATCGCTATGTCCACTTTCTGATAAAGCTCGGAAGAAGCGAAGATGCCTTGGCGGTTGCCGACCAAAGCCGCGCGCAAGCGCTGGAACGGAGTCTCGAGGAGCCAGCATCGGGAAAGCGATGGCAGCCCGCAACACTCAACCCACAGCGGGTAGCGCAGAAAACCGGATCCACCCTGCTTTTTTATTGGCTCGGACGACAGGAGTCGTATTTATGGGCCATTCACCGCACAAAGACCCAGCTATTCTACCTGCCGCCACAGCAGGAAATCACTGGGCTCGTCGAGCGCCATCGAACTGCAATTCTCGATTTGAAGGACCTGTTGGGAGAGGGTGATCGAGACAGCCAATCGCTTTATAAGATCCTTGTGTCGCCTGCGGCGGCGATGCTTCGACCCGACACTCCGGTGATCATTCTTGCTGACGGAATCCTGAGCCAACTGAACTTTGAAACGCTGCTCGTTCCCGGCGCAGGTCCTGGAGCTCAGCCGAACGCAACTTCCAATCTTCAGATGCATTACCTGCTCGACGACCTTACTGTTTCGTCCGCTCCATCACTTTCGATGCTGGCTGCTGCTGAACCCTTGGGCCACGCGGAGCAGAAGATTCTCATAATTGGCAACCCCGTTTCTCCCGATCAGGATCTTCCCTCACTTCCCATGTTTGGGTTGGAGATGACCCGCGTCGAAGGTCATTTCAGTTCTGCAGACGTCTCAGCGCTGGCAGGACAACAAGCTACACCTGCTGCCTATATTGCCAGCGACCCGCATCGATACACTTACATCCATTTCGTCTCACACGCTATTGCCAGCCGCACCAGCCCGTTGGATTCGGCGATCATTCTCTCCAATCCCGCCGGGACCGAAGATTCCTACAAGCTCTACGCCCGCGAGATCATCCAGCACCCGATCGACGCAGAGCTTGTCACCATCTCTGCTTGCAATGGCAGCGGGACCCGCGCGTATGCGGGAGAGGGTCTTGTGGGACTTTCGTGGGCCTTCCTCCGCGCAGGCGCGCAGCGCGTGATCGGCGCGCTTTGGGAAGTGAGCGATAACTCGACACCGCGCCTGATGGATGAGCTTTACCAGGGCCTCACCGCCGGGGAATCACCCGCAGTTGCGCTGCGCAATGCCAAGCTTTCCATGCTGCATTCTCAAAGCAGATTTCGTGTGCCGTTCTATTGGGCTGCCTTCCAGATCTACGGCCGACAATAAGCCTCGATCTGTTCGATTTCTTCAGAATGCATGAAATTCCGCATGTAAGAGCCCAGACCTGAAGTGGATTCTCGCTTCCCTCACCTCAGGTGCCAGATGCATTCCAGATGCATTTCCGAGTGGATCAATGACAAACGTGAGCTCATTCAGCGGGTCAATCAGGCTCCGTCCAAAATCCACCGGATTCTAGCGCTTGCCCAAAAGTTCGACTTTTTGGGCAAACCCGGCCCTGGAGGAAGTTTTTCCGGAGATTCGTCCTCCGTCCCCCGTTTTTGAGCAGCCGCCTTGAGGCAGGGTAAATACTCGCCAAATGATGCGCTCTAATCAAACCTGTACACTGTCACTTTCTCTGTTCGTATCCCCCGCGAGTCAAAGCGCCAGAACTTACCCTGATCATCTTCATCGCCGTTCAGCCGCCGCCCCGGAACCCAATTGCCGTCGTCAAACCTTCCCTCTGTGATTGCGCCAACCCCTGCTTGCAGCCCGCTTTCCGGACGCGGCGTAAACGAGACGCGGAATCCCTTGCCCACGCCCAGAAACGCATCTTTCCCGTCCGCCATGATCATCCCGAACCCGGTCTCCGTGGTCCCACCGAAGATGCTGTCCAAGGTCACATGCAGCGTATAACCGTTCATCGTGAAATCCACTGAGCGCCGATCATGGTCCAGCACAAACCCATGCACGTCACCCGCGCTCTGGTGCTCCAGCAGCAGCGGCGCAACTGCCGCAATTGCTTTGTAGCTCTCTCCCAGCGGATCGGTGTCATTTGCCTCCGACTCAATTGCGAACGGTGAAAACCCAATCCCCGCATCTTCGCCCAGCGCATAGAACACATTGGCCGCACCTGCCGCGCCACCGCGCGTTTCCGGCATATATAGCGGATTCCCATTGCGATGATAGCGCCGGCACCACTCCACAAAGTTCGTGCCATACAAATCCGGTGAGTATAAATCCAGCGCCGAACCAGCCGCCCTCCAACGTCCTGAACCCTTGGCTCCGGCCCTCCGCTCGGATACTCTCCCGGCGGCGTATCGTCTCCCGCCAGCCAGGTATTCACGTACATCGGAATGTCGTATTCCGCCTTCCCTCGCGCTGCGACAGCCTGAATGTATCGCGCGTATTGCCAGGCCATGAAGACCTCGTCTGCCCGTTCGCCGTCGCCGAAAACCTCCGTCCAGGTTCCCGCCGCTTTGGCGCCGTGTGCGTCCCACAACTCCCGCAGATCCGGATACAGCTCCTCGCGATGCGCGTTCAGGTACGCCGTCAGTTGCACCGGAACCTGGCCTGCGAACGCTTTGTCTGCTGCAGCGGAGTGGTCCCTGGAGTCGCCCAGCACCCCCACTTCGTTCTCCACCTGCATCATCACCACTGTGTGCTGGGTACCGTCCACTTCCTTGATGTGGCGCATCAGCGCCGCAAATGCCCGCGCATCGGCCTCCCGTGTGGCATCGCACAGCGGGCTCAGGATCTCGATCTCGTTCCCATTCACCACCACGCGTTCAAACTGCTTCGAGTCCCCCTTCACCCACGCCGGCGCATAGCTCGACATCCCGTTCTTCCACGACGCCAGCCAAAGAAATACGATGCGCTCGTGCGACTGCCGCGCCTGGTCGATGAGCCCGTCCACAAGCGTGAAGTCGTATTGCCCTTCAACCGGCTCGACCAATTCCCAGCTCAGCGGTGTCACCACGGAATTCAGGCCTATTGCCGCCAGCTTGGCCCAGATGGGCTTCATGTATTCAAGATTGGATGAAGTGGAATTGTGCAGCTCGCCCGACAGCATCAGAAAAGGCTTGCCATCCACAATGAGCTGGGTTGCCGCCCCACGCTTCTCCAAGTGCGGCGCGCCGTTCTCTTGCGCGCCGGCCAGAGCTGCTCCCATTTCAATGCAGAACAAAAGATTTGCGAGGATAAAAATGCAGGTTTTCATAACGGCACGAAGTGTACCACGCGCCGCAGCCTGCTACACTGCGTAAGCCCCAGAGGACAGGGCTCGTTACCACTTGCCCCAAAAGTCGCGTCCGCAGTTCCCGATTCCGCGTTCCGGTGTTTCCGCTCCCTGCGACCTGCTCCCTATTCCCTGTCTTTTCAGAACCGGTACACCGCGCCGAACGTCCCGCGCGCATTCCATGTTCGATTCGTTGAGTAGCCGAGTTGGGAGGTATTGCCGGGCAGTGAGAACGATGCCGCGACCCGGTCGCCAGTGAGTTGCAATGCCAATCTGCGGCTCAAGCTATAGGTCAAGCCTCCGCCAAAGCCCCCCGCAAAGGAAATACTGGGCGTATCTTTCTCGCCCCCGGTATGTTCTCCGCCGATTTGCGCGAAGAACAGTCCGCTGAGGTTCTCATAGATCGTAGCGTGGATTGCCGGCCCAACCAGGAACGTGTAGATTGACGGGTCACCCGGATTCGGTAGGTAGCTGTGGCCGAGCCCCAGCTTGTAGTAGTCGACCGACCCCATCAGTTGAAAATACCTCCCGAAATCGCGGGCCAGTGACGCTTTGCCGCCCACCAATCCGCTATACGTAACGGGCACCTGCCTGATGCGGCTATAAGCAACGCCTGCGTACGCCTCGTACTTGTAAGGTGCAGCCTGTGCGGGGCCGGGCGCCGCTTCTGGATTTACCTGGCCGGCCGCCGGCAACGCGGCCAGAGCGGCCTCCATTGCCGCCAAGAGAAAAAACAAGAGCGTCCTCTTCAACTCGAAACTCTCCTCAATCCTTACCGCTTTCAAACAAACCTGCCGCTGCCGGATTCTTCTCCGGAACATGAATCATGGCTGGTTTCCGGTACAGTTCTAGACTATCCTTTCACCCCGGCTTTCACGAAGTCTCGCCGGCTTTGGAATCGTCCCAGTCTTGGACTGGCATGGCGCAGAAATGGTGCGAATTTTAGTGCTTAGCCGCCCTTCCGCGCCAAACCGTTCGCCCGCCCAGCTTGCGGCCATGCTTCCGGTCAACCTTCCTCGAGGTACCACGGAATATTGATCACGATAATTCGCCGGTTGCCGCGCATCAGGAGGATCACCTTGAGCAGGTCCGAACGCCGGTTGTGCAACATTCCCTGCCACCAGTGCCTTACCACCAGTTCGGGCACCAGCACACACACTTTGCACGCGTCCCTTTCGCGCTCCACACTCAGGACGTAATCCACAATGGGTTGCAGGATGTACCGGTACGGCGACTTCAGCGTCACCAGCTTGGGCACGCATCGTCCGGCCTCGCGTAGCGGCGCGGCAATGTCTTTATCCCATTCGTCGCAAAACGGGTCGGGATCGTCGCTGGTCCGAACGTGAACGCAGCGAATGTCGGATGACATCGAAAGCGCAAACGAAAGCGCCTTCTCGCTGATGCGGCTCCAGCGATCGACGGGCACCACCACAATCGGCTCTCCCACTTCGGCGGGAATGATCGGCCGGTCGAGATCGATCTCGCGATTCACACGCACGTAGTGGCGATTCACCGCGCGCATGAAGAGAATCATCACCATCACCAGCAGCGCCGTGATCCATGCGCCCTCGGCGAACTTCGCCACCAGCACCACCAGCGTCGTGATACCCGTTGCCACTGCGCCCAGCGCGTTCACCGCCATGCGGATCGTCAACGCCGGATCTGTACCTCTTGCGGCCACGGGCCTTTCCGTCTTTGCGTCCTTGATCGCCGGCATGTTGATGGCCGCCGGCGCTCGTGCTCGCCTCTCGCGCCTCCAGTGCATCACCATTCCCGCCTGCGACAGCGTGAACGCCATGAATGCGCCAATCGCGTACAACGGAATCAGCCGGTCGGTCACGCCGCCGAAAACGATCAGCAGCAGGGCCGTCAGCACCACCAGCACGTAGATGCCCCACGAGTAGAGCAGCCTGCGTCCGCGGATCAAAAACACGTGCGGCATGTAACTGTCGAGCGCAATCGCCCGCGTCAACCGCGGAAAATCGGCGAATGCCGTGTTGGCGCTCAACGCCAGCACCAGCAGTACCGAGACAATCGTCACGTAGTAGAACCACCCATGCCCCATCACCGCGCGCGTCAGCATCGAGAGCACGCTCTCATAGCCTTTGCCTCCCGGATTGGTTGCGGCAATGCCGTAGGCGCGGCACAGGAACGCGATCCCGGCAAGCAGAATCGCCAGCAGCGCAATGATGATGGTCAGCGTCGCCTTCGCGTTCTTTCGCGTCGGGTCGCGGAAAGCCATGACGCCGTTGCTCACCGCCTCCACGCCCGTCATCGCCGTGCAGCCTGAAGAGAATACCTTCAGCAGCAGCCACCAGCTCACCGCTTCAGTCATAGGCGGCAGGGCAGGCAGCGGCATCACTGGATGCGGATGTCCCGCCGCCTGCACCGTCTGCCACGCGCCCACTCCAATCACGATCAGCAAGGTCGCGGTGAACAAATACGTCGGGATCATGAACACCACGCCCGTATCATGCACTCCGCGCATATTCACGATCGTCAGCAGCGCCAGCACAGCGAGGCAAAGCTGCAAGGTATGCGGTTGCAGGCTGGGCACAGCGCTGATCAGCGCACCCACACCGGCCGAAATACCCACCGCCGCCGTGAGCACGTAGTCGATCATCAGCGCCGCTGCGGCCAGCAACCCGGCGCCCTCGCCCAGATTCTGGCTGGCCACCGTGTACGAGCCGCCGCCCCGCGGATACGCCTCGATTGTTTGCCGGTAGCTGAAGTACACAATCGTCAGCAGGATTACGATCGCCATGCTGACCGGCACGATGTATTTCACACCGAGCAGGCCAAGCGGGATCAGTAGTGTGAGCGCCGCCTCGGGTCCGTACGCCGCCGAACTCAGGGCGTCCAGCCCGAAAACCGGAATCCCAGCCAGCGGGCCGATGTGTTCGGCGCGCTCTTCGCTCGTAGCCAGCGGCCGCCCAAACAGCAAATTCAGAACGCGAGTGCTTGCAGCCATAGGATTCACCGGCGGTTAGAGAATGAAAGCGGGGAAGGCCGCCCTTGCCAGTGTCTCACGACGCCTGCGCCGCCAAATGAAACCACATGAATCACATTCCGGCGACCATCCTGTTCGAAAAGAAGCCATTTACGCTTTCTTCGGCGCGGATCGGTCTCGGCTGGCTGCGGAAAAAACTCTCGCCAAAGATATCTCGAATTGATCTTGGTTGCACGACACTATGAAGGCGGCTCTGGCGTTGCTTCACTTCGGTGAACGCGCCGTCGTTCCCATTGATGCCCCGAGTGATTCCATCAGCAGATCTACGGCGGAAATCGCAAATCCTTCGTCGTTGATGTGTGCATCAAGTTCAACGAGCCGGATGTTCGGGCTGAGCGAGGTTTTCAAAGCTCGGCGATAGGCGTCGAGCGCCTCCGGCGAGTAGAACGGTGCGCCGATCTTATCGATGCCGGAGACGCCTTGCAGGGGAACCAGCACCGTCACAGGCCCGGTTGCACGGTTGAGCCTGGTGGCTGTGATGCGTCCGATCTCCGCGCATTCTTCCGTTGTGGTTCGCATGAGCGTTACGCTGGGGTTGTGGACGTAGAGATTGCGGCTGCGAAACTGGGGCGGCACCGTTTCCATCGGCCCGAAATTCACCATGTCGATTGCCCCCGGACACACCAGGTGAGGAATGCCGTTGCGGCCTGCTGCTTCAAGCCGGTGCGGGCCCGCGCTCATGACACCGCCAACCAATTCGTCTGCGAGTTCCGTGGTGGTAATGTCGAGAACGGCTTGAAATGCGCCGTCCTCGATTAACTGTTCCATCGCCTGCCCGCCGATTCCTGTCGCGTGAAAGACGAGAACTTCGTAGCCTCTCTCTTCGAGCAAGCGCCGTGAGGCGGTGACGCAAGGAGTGGTAACGCCAAACATGGTGGCCGCAATCGCGGGCTTCTGGTTGAGTGCGGCGCTGGCTGGCTCCGGTGCAACCATGCCGCAAATCGCTCCAGCAGCATTGCCGATGATTCGACGGGAGACATGATTCAATCCCGCAATGTCGACTACCGAGGGCATCATGCAAATGTCTGTGATTCCCACGTAGGGCTTGATATCGCCGGAGGCGACTGTGGAAACCATCAATTTCGGGAAGCCACACGGGAGCGCGCGCATGGCCGCGGTCGCAATCGTCGTACCCGCAGAACCACCCAGTGACACCACTCCTTGAATGGCGCCTTGTTCAAAGAGCCGCGCAAGAATTGCCTTCGCCCCGGCCGCCATGGCGGTGACGCTTCGACCGCGGTCCCTCTCTGTTCTTAGTGCTGCTAAGTTCTCATTTGCAGCCGCGGCCACCTCTGCTGGCGAGATGTCCGCCTCAAAGGGAGCTCTGCCCAACACACCGACATCGATCATCAGCGTTCGCAGGCCGGCGTTCTCAATCCGCTCGCGCAGAAAAGAGAACTCTGCTCCCTTGGTGTCGAGCGTGCCGATAAGCGCAACGGTTTTCGCAGTCATCGCATCAGCTTTCCGGCAGCTCGCCGGGGGCAAGCACACGGCACTCCGGCATTGCGCGGAGCAGAGCCTCGGGGCCCGGCGGCGAATAGACGGCGATCAATTTCAAAGCCTCCCAGCCAGTGTTTAGCGTGGAGTGGTAGATGTCGGCAGGGATGTGAATCATATCTCCGGCGCCGATCGATTCCCATTGCTCGCCGTCGATATCGATCATCTGCTTGCCGTGCCCCGACACTACGTAGAGAATCTCTTCGGTTCCAGGGTGATTGTGGCGCGCGTGGCCTTTCCCAGGTTGCAGCAGCACAACACCCATCGTGAAGCGCTCGGTGCCGGTGACGCGCGGTTCGCTGAGCCACTTGATCGTTCCCCAATCGAAGACCTGCGTTTCGACAGAGTCGGGTGTAACGAAACGGCGACCGGCGAGCTTAGACATGCCTGCTCCTTTAACAGCGGTCCATCTGGATTTTCAGATTCTTGAAGTTCCTTACTTGCTCGGTAATGGCGCGCTCGGAGGGCAGGCGCTCGATGCTCGAGGCGCCGAAGAATCCGCAAACGCCTTTGGTCCGGCTGAGAACGTACTGAACATCGTCCGGGTCGGCAATCGGACCGCCATGACAAAGGACCAGAATGTCGGAGCGGATGGAGATGGCTGCTTCCCGGATGGCTTGAATGCGATCGACCGATTGATCGAGAGTGATGGCCGTCCGGGCGCCGATTGTCCCTTTGGTCGTTAATCCCATGTGTGCGATCAAAAGGTCTGCCCCTGCTCTTGCCATGGCCTTTGCCTCATCTTCATTAAAGACATACGGGCAGGTGATCAGGTCCAGATCGTGCGCTCGCGCAATCATCTCAACTTCCTCGGCGTATCCCATGCCGGTCTCCTCGAGATTTTCGCGGAAGCTGCCATCGATAAGCCCCACCGTCGGAAAGTTTTGCACTCCGGAAAAGCCGAGCTGTTTGAGGTCGCGAAGAAACAGATCCATGATTCGAAAAGGATCGGTTCCACAGACGCCGGCTAACACCGGTGTCTTGCGAACGATGGGCAAAACTTCGCGGGCCATCTCCACGACGATGGCGTTCGCGTCCCCGTAAGGCATGAGGCCAGCCAACGATCCTCGCCCGGCCATGCGGTAGCGGCCGGAATTGTAGATGATGATGAGGTCCGCTCCTGCAGCTTCGGCGCACTTGGCAGAAATCCCTGTGCCCGCACCAGCGCCGACGATGGGAGTGCCCGCCGCGCTACTCTCTCGCCATCGCTTCAAACTTGCCGCTCGCTGCATTGTGAGGCTACTCCCACTTTCCAGCTTGGATCACAGAGCCACTATAAGGCTACTGACGCTCCGTTCGAAAATGGAATTTGGGACAGGCCGCGATCTCTTGCAATTCAGGTTCTGAGCAGGAATCCGTGAATCGCATGGTTTTGCGGGGATTTTGAGTGCTGGATAGAGTGCTTTGCTGCACTCGTCATTCTGTCGTTTGCCCGGAAGGCAGCGCCCGCCAGGCAAAACGAGGAAGGATCAATCGGCTATTCGCTGATCGCGACGCCATTAAACGAAGCCACGCCGATGGAATTTGAGGTCGCCACCGGCGTCAAATCCCCATGCCCGTCGATGGAAAACACCGCTACATAAGCCTCACCTCCGGAGGTATAAATCACGGCGAGCCAATTTTTGTCGGGCGAGACAGTGATGTCAGTCGGCGAGCCCGGCAGGGAAACCGATTTGTAGAACACGCCGCCCTCGCTGTCGCTGAAAAATTCGGAGATGGCGTCGCCAGGGGAGTTTCCCGTGTACCAGACGCTCAGCGGCCCTTTAGCCACCCAGCAGGGAGCATTCGTGGGAAACGATGGTGTTGGTCCTGCGATCGGATTAACCTTCCCGCTCTCGCCCACGATCGCGAAGCTGTCGGGGCTGTGCGCCGGATTGAAGCCCAGGACATTTCCCCAGAACGCAGCCCCCAGTGGAACCATATCAGCGTCGCTGGGGAGCGTGAGGGAGGTACTTGTTCCGCTCAATACCCCATCATCCGCTGTCAGCGGCAACTGAAGCAGAGATCCCGAGCTCATTGTGATCGCGGCCCAACTTTTTCCAACCGCTATCTGCGCAGCCGAGGGATCGGACAGATCCACGCCGGGGCCGTCCAGATAGCCCCAGGGCCACGAATGGCTTTCGGCACAATTGGCTCCCACGACAAAAAGATGCTCCTGGGTCAATGCCACTGAAGCGGGTTTGACGCAGTCGCTCGCCAAGCCTATGGTTCTCCCCACTGCGATGGAATCGTTGGACCTGACGAGCTGGCTGACGGTATTTGATCCGTAGTTCGCTACTGCCCCGAGATCGTTCTGAAACTGCAGAATTCCCGCGTTCGTGCTCGCTCCCCCTTTGCCGCCCGTGGGCAACGTAGCTTTCAGTGAGAGCGACGGCGTCCCTCCGGTATTGAGTTCAAAGACGACGACAGCGTTGCTGCTGGTGTTATTCGTGCTTGTGACCACTAATATGCCACGTCCTTGCTGGCCAGCGGCCGTCAGCACACTCGTAAGACCTATGGCAGCCAGCGTCACGCCGGAGCGCCACAGGCCGGAGTTCGGAAAATATTGAGTCTTCATTGCCATTCTCCTTGGAATTCGTGGTGAAACAGTGCCCCGGTCGCGTGCCTGGGCGGCCCGTCGCAGCGGCGGAGCGTGTTTACTGGTGGATATTCGGTTTGGAGCGCCTAAAAGTTACGGTGCATTTCCGAAGCCATCGAAAATTAACAAATCCTGGACTGGCAAATCCAGGATTTTACTCTGGAGACGTAACTTTCGATCGCACTCCAGCGAATTCAATTCATCGGCTTTGAAAATGCTCAGCGGGCGAACGCGTGGGTTGCGGAGGGCAGTTTGCGCAAACCTGCTGAAATCGATCAAGATTGCAGAAAGACGATCCATTGCATGCCTGCGGACAGCAATCTCGATAGACTCATGGCCCAATATCAACAGGGCGACTTTAATGCTGCCGCGGTTCTCATTGATCGGCTGAGCCCACAGCTGCAGCGATTCTTTGTTTCGCAGTCTGCAAGTCACGCCGACGCGGATGACCTGCTGCAGGAAACCTGGCTTCGCATTCACAAGGTGAGGCATACCTATCGGCCCAATGAGCCGGTGTTGCCGTGGTTCTACGCGATTGCCCGGCGCGTTCGCGTGGATCACTATCGAACATCCAGCCGCACCACTGCCCGCCAAAGGCCCCTGGACGAAATGCCAGGGATTGCGGCGCCAGTTTCCGCGGATTCCGGCCGGCTGGGTGACTTCGCTGCTTTGTTGGCGCCGCTTTCCCAGGGCGAACGTGAAGTGATTGAAATGCTGAAAGTGGAGGGAATGTCATTGGAAGAAGTCGCACGGGCCACATCTTCCACGGTGGGATCGGTGAAACAAAAAGCGCACAGAGCCTACAAGAAGTTGAGAGAAACGATGAGCGCCACGGCGTTCAGGAAGGGGCACAGCGGAGGACTTTCGTGAAAGACGAAGAGATTGACGATGTCCTGAAGGAGACCGCGCGAGGCGAGCATGTTTTGAAGGCGGAGACGCTGCAACGCGTTTCTGACTCGATCAAAACGTCGCTTCGTCCGGTTCGCCCGCTGCCCCCGACGTGGGTGCTAGCGAGCGGCCTGGTCCTCATCTGCGCGGCCGTGGCCCTGGCCGGCGCTGCTCGGACAGGATTCTACGGCATCGAAAAAATGGACCTGTTAGAGCGCGCGCTGATCTTCTCTGCCCTGGCGGTCTCAACCTGGCTAGCGGGAATCGGATTCGTCAAGGAAATGGTTCCCGGCAGCCGGCGCCGCGTCAGTCCAGGCGCGCTTTTGGCGATCGTCGGTGGCCTCTTACTGGGCGTATTTGCAATTTTGTTCCGCAATTATCAAACCAGCGACTTTTTCTCCGCGGGGATTGCCTGTCTTCTCACCGGCCTCCTCTTCGCGGTCCCCACCGCGTTGCTCGCCTGGCTGTTCCTCCGCCGCGGCTTCGCGGTAAATCCCGTATCCGCGGGCGCGGTTGCAGGCACACTCGCGGGACTGGCGGGTCTTGGGATGCTGGAGCTGCATTGCCAGAACTTCCAGGCGGCGCACGTCCTGGTATGGCACATCGCAGTTATACCCGTGAGTGCTGCGGCTGGCGCATTCGTTGCGTGGGCGCTGCGTCTGCGGGTAAGGCCGAGCGTTCGAGAACGTGCCACTCGCAAATGAGTTAGAAGCGGGCAGGAAGCGCCGCAACAGCACTCTTGGCGCAGCCGCCGGAAAGCCAGAGGCCGGCGATTCTACGAGCCGCCAATTCTCTAAACTCGGAAATGGACAGGACAGTTCCCTTTGATCGCTTCGGGGATGCCGGTCGGGCACGGCTGCGCCATTACTGCCCTTCCACTCCCGTCGCCGCCGGCAGCGTAAACAGGAACTTGCTTCCTCTGCCCAACTCACTCTCCGCCCAGATGCGGCCACCATGCTGCTCCACGATGCTGCGGCATAATGCCAGCCCCAGCCCCGTGCCGCCCAGCGCCCTCGAGTCGGATGCGTCGCCCTGCTGGAAGCGATCGAAGATGCGTTCCAGTTTCTCCGGCGCGATGCCTCGTCCCTGGTCTTCGACCATAAAGCGAACCTCGTTTGTCCCGGGCACTACGCCGCTGACAGCCTGAGCACCCAGCCGGATGGTCGTGCCCGGCGGAGAGAACTTGATCGCGTTGCCCACCAGTTCGTTTAGCACTTGCATCACTCGTTCCTCGTCGGCAAAGATTGGTGGTGCGTTCGCCTCAAGTCGAAAATCGATGTGCGCCTGGGTCGCCGCGTTGTGCGCCACATCTGCCGCCCGTCGCAGCAGAATCTCGCTGTCAACCACTTCGCGATTCAGCGGCAGCCGTCCCTTCTCACCGCGGTCAAAGTCCAGGATGTCGTTCACCAGCCGGATCAGCCGGTCGCAGTTCCCAATCGCGATTTCGACCATCTGCCGCTGCTTCTCCGGCCGCTTATCGAGTGCGCCCGAATGAATCAATCCCAGCGATGCGCGCAGCGACGTCAGCGGCGTTCTCAGTTCGTGGCTCACCGTGGAGATAAACTCGTCCTTCATACTTTCCAGGCGCTTCCGATCGCTCACGTCCTGGAAGGCAACCACCATGCCGTTGATGCTGTCGTCGTCCACAATCGGGTTCGCGCTGTATTCCACTGGAATCGCGGTCCCGTCTTTGCGCCAGAAGACCTCGTCTCGCATCCGGATGGCCTCGCAGCGCCGCAATGCCTGCAGGATGGGGCTGGTCGACCTCGAATAGGGCGTCCCGTCGACGTGGCTGTGATGAATCAACTCATGCGCATCCCGGCCCACAAGCTCTTCCGGCGCGCATCCCAGCGCTTTTGCTCCCGCCTCGTTGATAAACGTCACCTTGCCGTCAAGATCGATGCCGAAGATTCCGTCGCCCACCGCTTCCAGAATCAGCTCGCGTTGCCGCGTTGCCAGGTGCAGCGCCTCCTCAGCCTCGTGCTGCTCCGTCACGTCCATGCCGTGGTTCAGCACAAACGCCCGTTCGCCCGGCAATTGCATGCGGCGGCTGCGCACCGCGATGCGGCGAAACACTCCGTCGCTCCGTCGTAACGGCAATGCGCCCTGCCATTCCTCGGCACTCTCCAGTGTGTTCATGCAATCCTGGAATGCTGCCGCACCCTCCGCATCCATCAGCTCCGTGACTACACGCCCCAACAGAGCCTCGGCTCGGTAGCCCAGAGTCTCCGCCGTGAACGCATTCAACGAGGTTAGCCGGCCTTCCATCGAGCAGGTGAAGACAAATCCCAGGCTGTTCTCCACCACTTCGCGGTAGCGGGCCTCGCTCTTTAGCAGCGTTTGCTCCATCGCCCGCTGATCGGTTACATCCTGCCCGCTCACAATCAGGTATTGAATCTCGCCGCTCGGACCCTGCAGCGGTCTCAATGTCCAGCTCACGCGCCGCGTTCCGCCGCCGGCCGTCCGCCACGCCGTCTCGTGCAGTCCTGACGCCTGCCCCGCCGCGGCATCGCGCAGTTTTCCCCGCGCCCACTCGCGATCGTCTGCTTCCAGAAACTCTTCTGCAAAAGGTTGGCCCACCGAATGCGCCAGCGTCAGTCCGGTCAGTTGCGCGCAGGGATAATTCATCCGAACCACGCGCCCCGCTGTATCCAGAACTGCGACCAGCGCCGGAATCGAGTCCAGCGTCGCCGCTACGAAACAGCGTTCGACCGCCAGCGCCCGCTCTGTACGTTGCCGCTGCCGCTGCGCCTGCTCCTGTAATCGGACGCGGTTGTAAAGCTCCAGCCGCGTCACCACCTGGCGACCGAGAATCTCAAGCAGCGTTAGATGCTCCGGCTTGAATTGCCCCGCGTTGCGCGCCAGCACCGCAAATGTGCCGATGGTTTGCTCATCGCTTGAAATCAGCGGCGCTGCGGCGTACGAGAGACATGAACCTGCGCCCGCCAGAGGAATACCCTCGGGCGGAAATTGCGGATCCCGGCCCGCATCCGTGATCAGCAGCGCCTCGCCCTTCTCCAGCATCCATTGGTCCGCCGTTGACGCACGCGGCTGTTCCATTGCCTTGAATCCGAATCGCGCCTTGAACCACAGCCGGTTGAAGTCCATCCAGCCGATGTAGGCAAAATCGGCGTTGCACAAGACCGCTGCGAGCTCCGTCAGCTCATCCAGCGCTGGATCTGGGTTACGGTCGAAGACGCTCCACTCCGGACGCACCACGGCATCCTGGTTCTCGCCTGCTTGCGAACCGAGCATCGCGCACATAGATAGATGTACCCAATTGTCAGTATCGAGGAGATTAACGAACTTGGCTCTTCCCCAAATCGGTCAATCAAATACAAATACAGTACAACCGAAGTACCCCCGCCCCCTCTCGCGCAAGCTTCGTTCGCAAGTTACGTTAGAAACTTGCCACATATTACCTAGCCCCTCGCGCATTTGTTCCCTGCTCTTTGTTCCCCGTCTTTCAGCTCCCCGGCAGTTTGCAGCAGTCGCCTGCAGTGGGCACATCGTTGGCGCCTGCGTCCAGCACCACTTTCCAGGTCCCATCCGGACCCTTCCGCCACACGGTGATAAATCGGCCGCTGGTCAGAACCGGATTTCCGCTGGCATCCTTGCTGCGTCCTTCGAAATGACCCCACGTATATCCCATGTCGCCAGAGGGCCCCATCATGCCATCGGTCGGCGTCCACGTGAGCTGGTAGTCTTTGGGCGACCACGTCGCTGACTTTGCGATCGCCACTTTGCCGATCAGCGGCGCCGCACCGTTGCCCAGCGCCTCACCGTCGTCGGCAAACCATGAAGCGAATCCCGCCCCGCCCCGCTCCAGCACGTCTTTGGCAAAGCGCGCCTCCAGATCGAAAAGCAGCATCTTCCCCGGCTTCATGGTCGAGTCAGTGAGCGGGTTGGGCGCCGGCGATGAAACGCCGGGTTCCGGCAACTGAGCTTTCGCGAAATCCGAGCCTGCTCCCGCAACCAATCCCGCAATCACAACAAAAAGAAGAAAAGAATTGCGCATTTTAATCACGTTTTCCACCCTCCCTCGAAGGTATCGCTGCGCTCATCCTACAACGCTGGACTCGAAGAGCGGCGCAGCGTGAGCGGCCGTGCGGGGAAGAGGTCCTGGACGTGAACCGCGGAAAACTGCACTCGGGAGCAGTCGGAGCTTAAGGCAGGATTTTCGTTTCGGCACGAAACAGATGGTATTGCGTGAACAAAACTTCGTTCAGCCGCGTCTCAACGGACGCAGGGTGCTTGGCGTCGCCGCTGTCCCCGGCGGCGGGGATCCGGGAGATGGCCACGCCCTTTACGGGACACATGTAAGTCTGAGATCCGATCTCAACCGGGGCATATTCCACCATGATTTCAACTTGTACCTGTTGGTAGGGAGCTTCGAGATCGGCGATCGCGGTCAGGCGCAAAATGTTCCCTGTCGCCGGGTCGATGGCGATTTCGCCATGATACGCAGGAGAAAGAGTGATCGTCTGCCGGTCGTTCGGCAACCCCACCATGTATTGCGACTTTTGCTGCGGCACCGAGTAACGAAAAACCGCCTCGAGCGTTGCAGAATCCTGTTCCCAATATCCCCATCGCACGTCGCTGTGGACGGCATCTCCGATAACGACAGATAAAATTGGACCGAACTCGCCGGTCGTGGTGAATCCTTCTTGAGCATTAATTTTTGCTCTCGAAGCGCTCGGCGATTCTGCAACCTCAAGTCCCTCGCGATACGTCACCATGACGCTCGATTGCGCGACAAAATGCATCGGTTCAGCAGGCACGAATCTTGGAATCGAGCCCTCAGGCCGATATTGTCCGCCCTGGGCGAAACTCCGCACCCCTGACGATTGTTCGATTGTTCGCTGGGCGGGTGTGTCTTCAAAATGCATCGTCTGCCGGGTGGCGGAAAAATCAGGGAGCTTGGGCAGGGTTCTGCTCACGTACTCAACCGCCATTGAAAGAATTGCCTTCTGCGCAGCCTCGTCCGGAGCAGGCTTCTGAGGCATTTCAGCCGCAGGCGGGTCAAGGAAGCGCGATGCGTCGGCAAGCGCAGTCAACGCTTCGCGAGTGCGCGAGCCGGGAAGGGCCGCTTCCCATCGTTCAACGTCGGCCGCGCTCGCCCGCTCCGCGAGTTCCATGTCGGGAATCTGACCGGCGACCTTTCCGTCGGACTTGCCCTGTTCGGCAACAACCCACTGGCTGAACTGCTCGACCGTTACACTTTTCACCGCGAACGCCGGCGTCGCCGTCGCCACCAACAGCAGCGTAACGAGAGTTCTAAACCCGAGGCCCATAGCGGCCCAATCTAGCATGGGCGCAAGAGTATTGGCAAGAAACGATTAAGAGAGTAATTGATCCCAAGAATCGGTAGGCCAGCCGAGCTTTGATCTCGAAATTCAAACACAAAGAGACGTGCTGCAATAAGATCGCTGCGCGCAAATCACGGTTTGGTCGCTTGTTGCTTCTCAGCCTCAAGAATCAGTTTCTCGAACTGATCAACTGCCGGAACTCCAGGTGACTGGAGCGCGTTCCTCGCCGCATAGCGCCAGACGGCAGGCGCAGCGAGCGCGTTTTCGCGTTTGCCGCGGTACACCACAAAAGTGTCGTCCGCCGAGCCAATCTCAGCCGGCGGTTCCGGAAAGACTCGACCGTTCGCCGGACCTGCGCGGTTACTCGCGTCCGAGGCCGAGTCATCGCCGGTTGGAATACCGCCGACGAAGGACGGGGTGCCTCCTCCGTTGCCTTTGCGAATCGAGATGATCAGATCGGCCGTCGAGATATCCGTTACCAGTTCGAAACGGCCCCAGTTTACGAGGGCCCTTTCCACATCTCTTCGGGCTGTCTGGCTCGCGAGGGGCGCCGCAGCATCCACACCCGCATGAGGATCGATCACAACCATTACTGTTTTCGCTTGAAGAATGTCTGCCGGCAGCAAAGGCTTTTTCTTGTCTTTTGCGGCAGCGGCCACACAGCACAACAGCAACACAGTAACTGCGAGGGCTTTCGAGTCACGCATAAGCTCTTCTCCAAAGTACGCCAGTCTATTCCATGTCACTGGGGCCGTGGTAGCCCGAGTTTGAACGCACGCCCTAAGGCAGAATCGTCCTCCGCGTTCTCCCTCAGCGGCGCGCCGTGATTTTTTTCAATGCGGCGAGTTCTCACCCGGCGCCGCCCCGGGAGCCGCATCTTCCGGCTTGGGTGTTGGGTTCGCGCCGGTTCCATCAGGAGCCGCATCCCCGCTCCCGCCCGTCACGATGCGGGCCTCTGAACCGAACAGGTGATAGTTCATAAACACCACGTCGTTCAATCTCGTCTGCACCTCCACCGCCTGGCGATCCGCATTGCCCGTGGTAAGGGGCAACGGAATCTTCGAGAAGGCCACGCCGTGGACCGGGCAGTTGTAAGTGCGATCTCCGATCTCCACGGGAGCATATTCCACCAGGATCGCCGCCCGCATCATCTGGTTTGGCGGAGCAAGATCCGCAACAACGCTCACCCGCAACATTGCGCCCGTTGCCGGATCAATCGCGATCTCTCCGTGATACGCGGGACGCACGTCATCGATCTTCGTCCCGTTCGGGATCTCCACTGAATAGTGCGACTGTTCCTGGGGAACTCCATAGCGGAAGACCGCGACCGGATCGTTTGCGCCCTGCTCCCACCGCGCCCACGTGACTTGGCCTTGCGTCGCGTCGCCCATGACTACGCTGAGGATGGGCCCAAATTCGCCGGTGGTGGTCAGTCCGTTGATCGTCTGGCCCTCTTTCGCGCTCTTTCCCGCCTGCGTGTCAGTCACTTCCTGCCCATTTCGGTAGGTCACAGTCACGCGCGTCGAGCCCTCACTATGCAGCCATTTTGTGCCGCCTGTCTGTTCGAGATCTCGAGTCTGGTTCACCACCTGGCCCAGATTGCGGGCGAATGAGAACACGGATTGTTGCTCGGGCTCGCCCTCAAAGTGCGTGGTCTCTCGGATTGCAGAGAAGTTTGGCAATCGCCCGATCGTTGTTCTCACGTAGTCCATCGCCAGGGCAATCATTTTTTCCTGCGTTTCGTTGTCCGGTGGTGGATCGCGAAGCACATCGATCGCGGGAGGATCGAGAAAAGCGACTTCGTCGGACAACTTGATCAGAGCCTCGCGCGTGTGGCTCCCGGGAAACTGTTGTTCCCACCGCGCAAGCCGCACAGCGGCTAACCGTTCCGTCAGCACCACTTCCGACAGTCGATCTGCAACTTTCTGGTCCGATTTCCCCTGTTCGGCGAAGAGAATCCGCCCCAGTTCCTCAACCGACACTTCCTTCGCCGCCTTCGCCGGCCACGTCGTCCCCGCCAGCAGCAGCAGAACGACCCAATTGCGCGTTATGCAACTCGGTTTCACCGCGGCACAAGTATAGCTGGTTTTCAGCTCTCTGCTATGGTTACACTCCACCAACCCCAGCCTTGCCTTGATCGTCTAACCATGCATTCGGCGATCTGGCACGCAGGTATACTAAGAGGGAAGAGGGCCAGTCGCTGTGACCCCATTCCAGAGGGCCGGCGAACGCTCAGGCCTCTCCCCTGGACGCCTTGTTTTTTCCGGCGGAAGGAAGCGCATGGAAACATTGCTGGAGTCCATTCATTCTCCTGCCGACCTCAAACGACTCAATTACGAGCAGATGGCCTCGCTGGCCGAGGAAATTCGAGCCTTCCTCATCCAGGCGCTCTCCAAAACCGGCGGCCATCTCGGTCCAAATCTCGGTGTCGTTGAACTCACCCTCGCTCTGCACGCCGTTTTCAACACGCCTGAAGACAAGATCCTCTTCGATGTGAGCCACCAGGCCTACATTCACAAGATCCTGACCGGCCGTCGCGAGCAATTCGACACCATTCGCCAGCCCGGCGGCCTCAATGGCTTCATGCTGCGCACTGAAAGCGAGCACGATTGCTACGGTGCCGGGCACGCGGGAACCGCCCTATCCGCTGCTCTCGGCATGGCTGTGGCCCGGGACCTCGCCGGTGGCCACGAACACGTGATTGCCGTTGCCGGCGACGCTGCCTTCACTAACGGCATCTCGTTCGAGGCTCTCAACAACATTGCCGGACAAACCAAACGCATGATCGTCGTCCTCAACGATAATGAATGGTCGATCGATCGCAATGTCGGCGCCGTCGCTCGCTACTTCCACCGCATCGTCACCAACGAGCACTACCAGCATCTCCACGACCGGGCCACACGCCTCATCGAACGCTTCGGCGGCAAGACTGCCATCAAAGTGGTCCGCCGCGCCGAAGAGGCCGCCAAAAGCATGCTCTGGCCGTCCATCCTCTTCGAGGAGTTTGGCCTTGAGTATTTCGGCCCCATCGACGGCCATAACCTTCCCTTGCTGGTCGAATCCTTTAAGTTCTTCAAGACTCTCGATCACCCGGTCCTGCTTCACGTGCTCACGCAGAAGGGGCGAGGTTTCCAGCCTGCGCTCGACGGCCAGAAGAAGTTTCACGGCCTCGGCCCCTACGATCCCGAAACCGGCAAAACGCCTGACGGTTCCACCACATACGCCGAAGCTTTCGCCACTTCGCTGGCCGAGCTCGCTAACACCGACAACCGCATCGTCGCCATTACCGCTGCCATGCCCAACGGCACCGGCCTTGACCACTTCCGGCCGCACCACCCCACCCGCTATTTCGATGTCGGTATCGCGGAAGAACATGCCGTGGTGTTCGCCGCGGGCATGGCAACGCGCGGCTTTCGTCCGGTGTGCGCCATCTACTCTACGTTCCTGCAGCGCGCCTTCGATCCCATCGTGCACGACGTCTGTCTGCAGAAACTGCCGGTCCTCTTTTGCATGGATCGCGCCGGCCTCTCCGGTGACGACGGCCCCACGCATCACGGCCTCTTCGACATCGCCTACCTGCGCGGCATTCCGGAAATTGTCCTGATGGCGCCCAAAGATGAGGACGAGCTCGCGGACATGCTCAAGACCGCTCTCGATCTTCCCGGCCCGAGCGCAATCCGTTATCCGCGTGGAGCTGTCGCCGGCGTCGCTCGCAAGCCCCAACCTCAGTCACTCCCCGTCGGCAAGGCTGAGATCGTCTCCGACGGCACCGATGTCGCAATCCTCGGCCTCGGTCCCATGATCTCGCTCGCCAAAGACCTTGGTGCCGCGCTGGAACGCGAAGGCTACTCCGCCGCCGTCATCAATCCGCGCTTCATCAAGCCGCTCGATCACGACATGCTCGAGCAGTATGCTTCCCGTGTAGCCGCCTTCGTCACCTTTGAGGATCATGTGAAGATGGGCGGCTTCGGCACCGCCGTCATTGAAACCCTTGAAGAAATGGGCCACGCGGTTCCCGTGATCCGCATCGGCTGGCCCGATCGGTTTATCGAGCACGGCAAAGTCGACCAGCTCCGCGCGCGCTATGGTCTCTCCGTTGAAGCAGCATTCGCTCAGGTTCTCCCGCTTCTTGCTTCCCGCCGTCCGCGCCGCGTCCTCATTGCCCGCTAGGGTCTGTTCACACTACAGGGATGGTGGCGCCGGGCGCCAGTTTTTTCGAGTTCAAGGAGTGAGGAGTGACGCATACCGGGTGTCTGCTAGCGACGATCGACGCAGAAATCGGGAAAACTGGCGCCAGCCCGACGGGTTGCGGCCAAAATCGGGCCATACTTCATTCGCGCCCTCAACGGTGGACCCGTCACAGCCTTCGGGCTCCGCTTCGTCTCCACCCCACGGACAAAGACCTGTCCGTGGGGGCCCCGGGTCTGGCCCGATTTTTGCTCGCAACGCCATCCACCCCTGTAGTGTGAACAGACCCTAGGAGAATCGGATGTTTCTGGAGGACGAGCTGAGGGATGCCGGAAAATGCTTCGCGATCGTGGGACCGCATGTTGAGGAAGCGGATATAAACACAATCTTTTCCGGCTCATTCCCGGGTAAAGACGATCTCGTGCAGTTTTATCTTCAGTACAACGGCGGAAGCCGCACTCCGCAGGGCTGCGTCATTTCCTGCAATAACCCCGCCCATAAAATCGCGCGCGACAGTTTGAACAACCTCGAAGTTGAGGGGTTCATGTCCGTTTCTCGTGACCCCGCCGATCGCATGCTTCCTTTTCGGCCCATCCTCGGCCATCGCGCGACTATGCTCAAGATCTATGCGGAGCTCTCCGCGATGCGCGAATTCTACGAACAATACATTCCATTCGCGTTTGGTCACAGCGGCGAAGACCTCTGCGTGAATCTCAAAACCGGCTCGATTTCGTATATGGATTACGAGGAGTATCAAATGGGCGCGGTTGAACTCACTCCAGACTTTCACGCCTTTGTTCTTAATTACTGGGTCCATCCACAATCGCCAGGCTCGCACCGCAAGTGATCAATCGGACCACTACCGCTGCGTGCAACGGCTTCGCAATCTCCGAATCTCGTTTGTCACGGTCCTGCAATAAGACATCGCACTGTTCTGCTGTGCGAAAATCCACATCAGAATACTTTTTTGGCATGCGATTGAAACTTTTCTTCTTGGCGTTCCTATGCGGGCTGCTCACTGCGCAGATACCGGCCCATTCTCAAGTCGAGGCCGTTACACCACCCGTTCCTCTTGTTCTCACCGGCGGCACCTTGGTCGACGTCACCAATTGGGGCGACTCGGCGCACGATCTTCCGGGCGCCATCGTCGTCATCCAGGATGGGCAGATCACGGATGTCGGACTTCCGAGTGCTGTGGCGATCCCGAAGGGCGCCCGCATCATCGACTGCACAGGAAAATACCTCATCCCAGGCCTGATCGATGGCTTTGCCGGAATGAACTCCCAGGCCCAGGCCAATGCCAACCTCTATATGGGTGTCACCACCGTCGTAGCCCGCGCCGACAGTGAGCGGGGCTTCATCGACTTCAACGCCCAACCCAGCCCGCGCATTTATGCCATCGATACCGTCGGTGTCACCGACAACTGGAGTCTCCTGGCCCGCCATCCGGAGTGGGTATCGAAGCTGCGTGAGGGTGCCCACTCCGTCGAGCTTAGCCCCGACGACACTGCCCGTCAGATGGTCGACACCAAGACCCTCGGTACACGTGTCCTTCTACTCACGCCGCATCTCACAGCGGCAAATTCGCAGTGGATTATCGCGCGCGCTCACGACCTGGGCCTCGCCACCTACGGCATCTTCGTTTCGACGCCATACCGCGTGGGTATCGAAGCCGGCGTCGACGCCCTCATCGACGCACAAAGATACGACCTCGGCGTAATCCCGGACGAGCTGCAATCCCCGCTTGTCAACGACCCTGAAGGACCTTCGGCTGCTACTGCATACGATTACTCCGAGCGCATTCCGCCCACCGATCCGCGTCTGCGCAACTACGCTCACTTCCTCGCCACCCACCACACCGCGCTGATGCCCGACTTCAGCCTCGAATATGTGGAACTACCGGACCATCGCAATCTCTGGAAGGAACCCGCCGCAGCCCTCCTCGATCCTGAGCGCATGTTCCATCCCACCGACCCCGCCACCGGAGACATGATTTACCCGCTCGCCCCATGGTCGCGCCACCTCCCCGCGGTGGGCCAGCGCTGGATGGAAGAAGACCTCCAAAGGAAGGCCGGGCAGACCGCAACGCGCTTGTGGCGCATCAACGAAACCATCTTCTCCGCATTTCCGCACTACCTTGCCGGTTCAGGCGCGGACGCCATGGGTACCATGCCCGGCATCTCGCTTCACACCGAGCTTGAGATGCTGGTCCGTCTTGGGCTCTCGCCGCGCGAGGCTCTCGCAGCCGCAACCAACAATTACTCCCTGCAATTCGGCTGGAACGATCTCGGCCTCATCGCTCCTGGGCGCCGGGCCGATGTCCTCGTAGTCGATGGCGACCCGACGGTGAGTGTCTGGAACGCCCGCCGCATTTCCACCGTCGTCCTCAACGGTGAAGTACTCGACCGCGACGCCCTGTTGCACTTGAAGAAGTAGAGCCTGCGAGGTTAGAGCGTGTTTCAAAAATGATTGTGCCGGTCCCGGTTGTCATCCCTCAGGGGCTAAAGCCCAGTGTTTATGCGCCTTTTACGGCACCGCTGAAGCCGTGCCCTTGTTACAAAACTGATTTCAGAAACAGGCTTAGTATGTCGCTGCGTAAGTTCGTGTATGAGGTGCTCGGGCGTTTTTCGAACGAAGTAATTCCGAGTTCATTCGCTTAGTTTTGCAGCCGGATACGATTCAACGCGCCGGCTTTAGCTGCCCGGCGCTTCCTTCATCTCCCGCTGCTCCGCGTCACTCAACATCTTCAGCGATCTTCCTCCCAGAATCACCTTCTCACCCATAACAATCTGTGCAAACGGATCGTCGATTCTCTCTGTCTCCACAATTTGCACCCAGGGCCGCCCGCTCGGCGAATCGGGAAGGAAGAACTCCACTCCCTCGTGGGCTGCATTCACCAGCAGAAGAAAGCTGTCGTCGATCACCCATCTTCCGTCCTCGTCTGTCACTTGCAGCGTCCTTCCGTTCAGCAGCAGGGCTATGGCCCGGCTCCATCCGGCATTCCATGCTTCGTCGGGCACTTCATTTCCGTCAGGGTTGAACCACGCGATATCCTTTTCCACGCGCAGCACCTTGTCTCCCACCTTGCTTCGAATCTCGCGATCCTGGAAAAACTTCCGCCGGTGCAGGTTCGGGTGCGCCAGCCGCATCGCGATCACCTTGCGTCGTAAACTCCCTCAGTCGCTCCTGCGCCTCGCTCCAGTTTCCAGTCGAACCAAGTCAGCGCGTTGTCCTGGCAATAGGCATTGTTATTTCCCTTCTGCGAGTTCGCGCGATCTCGTCTCCGCCCGTCAGCATGGGAACGCCCTGCGAAAGCATCAGCGTCGCCAGAAAATTCCGCATCTGCCGCTCGCGCAAGCCTGTTGATCTCAGGATCGTCGGTCGGCCCTTCCGCGCCCATATTCCAGGAGTCGTTGTTATCGCGTCCCATCTCTGTTGTCGTCCTTGTTCGCCTCGTTGTGCTTCTGGTTGTAGCTCACCAGATCGCAAAGCGTGAACCCGTCGTGCGCAGTTACAAAATTGATGCTTGCATAAGGCTTGCGCCCGTCGAACTGGTAAAGTCGCTCGATCCCGTCAGCCGATACGCGAAATCCGAAAGCTGTCCTTCGTCGCCCTTCCAGAACCGCCGCACCGTGTCGCGATATTTCCCGTTCCACTCCGCCCACAACACGGGAAACTGCCCACCTGGTAGCCGCCCTCGCCCACATCCCACGGCTCGGCGATCAGCTTCACATCGGCCAGCGTCGGGTCCTGGTGGATGGTGTCGAAGAACGACGACAGCTTGCTCACATCGTGCAGTTCGCGCGCCAGCGTTGCCGCCAGGTCGAAGCGGAACCCGTCCACGTGCATCTCCGTTACCCAGTAGCGCAGCGAATCCATGATCATCTTCAGCACCTGCGGATTGCGCACATTCAGCGTGTTTCCGGTGCCCGTGTAGTCCATGTAATAGCTGCGGGTCGTCCTCCACCAGCCGGTAATATGTCGTGTTGCACATCGCCCTTCCAGCTCAGCATCGGTCCCAGATGATTGCCTTCGCAGGTGTGGTTGTACACCACGTCGAGAATCACTTCGATCCCCGCCGCGTGCAGCGCCTTCACCATCTCCTTGAACTCGCGCACCTGCCCGCCCGGTCGCCCGACGAGCTGTAGCGCGACATCGGCGCAAAATAGCCGAGCGTGTTGTATCCCCAGTAGTCGCGTCAGTCCTTTGTCGACCAGGTGACCTTCGTCGATGAAGTGATGCATGGGCAGCAGCTCCACCGCCGTTACGCCCAGGCTTCTTGAAGTAGTCGATGCTTGCGGGTGCGCCAGGCCCGCATAGGTCCCGCGCAGCTGTCTTCGGCACAGTCGAGATTGCGCATAGCTGAATCCCTTCACGTGCACTTCGTAGATCACCGAGTCGGCCAGCGGCGTATCCGGCGGAGCAATCGCCCCCCCAGTTGAACGTGTCCGTCGATCACGACGCACTTCGGCACGCCGGCGGCGCTGTCCTGCGCATCCATCTTCAGTGGATCGCCCGACGCCACGTCGTAAGGAAAGATCGGCGCCTTCCAATCCACCTGGCCTGAAATCGCCTTGGCATAGGGGTCGACCAGCAGCTTGTTGAAGTTGAACCGCTGGCCCTTTTCCGGCTCCCACGGGCCGTCCACGCGATAGCCATAAAGCTGTCCCGGCTTGATGTCGCGGATGAACCCATGCCATACAAAGGCGGTCCGCTCCCGCAGCGTGACGCAGTCGGTCTCGTTTCCTGCTTCGTCAAACAGGCAGACGTCCACGCGCGTGGCCCATTCGGAATACAACGCAAAATTCGTTCCCTTTGCGCAGCTGTCGCACCCAGAGGGTAAGGTCTTCCAGGAAGCAAAGTTCGGTCCATGGACTCTACGATGCCACCGCCTTTTCTCCTCGTTGCATGGCGGCAACGCCTCGGCCCGAATTCTCCCCGATTTCAAAGACCCCGCTCGGCTTATTTTGGTAACCCGGATCGTGCGGATCCAAGCTCCGACTTGCGCCAACTCCACCTTGGCCGTCTCACTCATCTGCCGATCTGCCGCCCCCGTCATTTACCCTTGAATACAGCGACGAATTCCCGCCCTCATGCCAGTTACCTCCTCCAAATCTCATTCCTCGCGCCGCCGCCACAACAAGTGGCTGCTCCTCATCGCGGCCGACAAGTTTTTCCACGCGCTTCTCTTTGTCATCATTGGCATTGGCGCTCGCCGTCTTCTCCACAAAGACGTGGCCGACGAGATCAGTGTCCTTGCCGACCATCTTCACTTCGACCCGGAGTCGCGTCTCGTCAACTTCGTCCTCGAGAAAGCTTCCCTCGTCAATGACCCCGATTTGCGCCGCATCGGCTTTGTCGCCTTCTCCTATGCCGCCATCTCTCTGGCGGAAGGCATCGGACTCTATCTCGAAAAGGCCTGGGGCGAGTTTCTCACTCTCGCCATTACGGCTTCGTTTTTGCCTTGGGAAGTATTCGAAATCATCCGCCGGCTCACATGGATCCGCGTCGGCCTTCTCACCATCAATTTCCTGATCTTCCTCTATTTGGTTCAGCTGGTCATTGACCGCGCGCGCCACCGCGCGAAGGGGCGCCGGTAGAAATACGCTTCACCGCTCTCCTCAAGCTTAGCGAGGGCGACCGCGACAGGGTTCTGCGCCTGCTGCGCGAAGCGGTCGATCACGGGCTCCCTGGCTGGGCCATCAACCGCTTGGCGACTAACCCCGACCTTAAATCTTTGCAAGGCGACCCCCCACTTCACGGCCCTGTTGTCTTACGCCAATACTCACGCCTCCGCGTCTGCCAAATAAGAATCGGTGGCTTCGATTTCTATCGCTCCCTGTTGATATTTCCGATGACACGATCGAACGCGTGCCCACTGTCCTTGCCAACGGCAACCCTTACTTCCGCAAGAAGGGGCTTGACGCAATCCCGCTTCTCGGTTAAATTCGAGAACATGAAGTTTCGGCTCCATTCGACGGCTTTCGATGCGTGTTGTTGCGCATTGCGGCTGTCGTGTACCTGAGCTGAAATATTGAATTCAGGGCATGTACCAGCCGCGTATCAGCCTTAGCTGACGCGGCTTTTCTATTGCCCGCGACAACACCTGTCAGAAAAGAATGAACAACCTGACCCACAACACGCGCTCCCTTCCAACTGCCCTCCTGCCGGCATCGCGCGGTTGTTGTCGCTGTTGTTGTTGTCGCTGATCCATCCCGGGAAATCACTCATTTGAGCTGGGCCACGCGCCCGAATGGTTGCGGCGAGCCGTGCGCTTCCGCTGTACCCGGAACTTCATCCCTAACCATTGCTTCATTCAGGAGGTCTTCGTGATACGCACTATCCGATTCTTACTTGGCGCGGCCATTCTCTTCCTTGCCGCGTCATTGTCGGCCCATGCGCAGGTCGTGGGCGCAACTCTCACCGGCACCGTCCACGACCCATCCGGGGCAGCCGTCACCGGAGCTACGGTAACCGTTCGCCAGACCGAGACTGGCACTACGCGCGTCCTCGTAACCGACGCAGAGGGGCGATTCTTCGCGCCGTCGATTTCCGTCGGCCCTTATACCGTCGCTGTCGAACACGACGGCTTCGCGCCGCAGGAACAAACCGGAATCACGCTCACCATCGGCCAGAGCCTCCAGCTAAACTTCGCGCTCATCGTTGCCGGAGCGAAGCAGGAGGTTGTCGTCGACGCTGACGGACCCAGCGTGAACACCACGACACAGCAAACCGCCGGCCTGGTTGACGAAAGACAGGTGAAGGAGCTGCCTTTGAACGGGCGCAGCTACGACGAGCTCCTCACCCTGAACCCCGCAACGGTCAACTACACCGGCGAACGCTCGGGCGGCATCGGGTCTTCAAATTCTTCGGTCGGCAACATGTTTTCAGTAAGCGGCCGCCGCCCGCAGGACAATCTCTTCCTCTTGAATGGCATTGAATACACCGGCGCGTCGTTGATCAATGTGACGCCCGGGGGAACCAGCGGAGAGTTGCTCGGCGTGGATGCGGTGCGCGAGTTCAACGTGGTGACAGACACGTACGGCGCCGAATACGGCAAGCGCGACGGCGCTCAAGTGAGCATCGTGACCTCTTCCGGCACAAACCTGTTGCACGGCACGGCATTCGAATTCCTGCGCAACAGCGCGCTCGACGCCCGCAACTATTTTGACCAGGGTTCGATTCCCGAATTTCAGCGCAACCAGTTTGGCGGTTCGCTGGGCGGTCCGATTCGCAAAGACAAGCTCTTCCTGTTCGGCAACTACGAAGGCTTTCGCCAGGCCTGGGGATTGAGCGCGGTGACGCTCGTACCCGACAATCAGGCGCGCCAGGGCTATTTGCCCAATTCATCCGGGCAGGAGCAATACGTTGGCGTCAACGCCGCAGTCGCGCCCCTGCTCAGTTTGTGGCCCGTGCAGAACGGACCCGAACTGGGAAGCGGCATCGCTGAGGCGTTCAGCCATCCGCCGCAGCACATTCGCGAAGACTTCGGGACCACGCGCTTTGACGACAATTTGGGCAGCAAGGATCTCCTCTTTGCCGTCTACACAGTGGACGACAGCGCCGCCGATACGCCCTCGCAAAACCCGCTCAGTCTCATCAACGAGAGCCTGCGTGAGCAGGTGGCGAGCGTCCAGGAGCAGCACGTCTTCTCCCCATCGTTGCTCAACACCGTTCGCTTCGGCTATTCGCGCGCCAGCTTTTTCTTCACCGGCTATACTCCCGTTTCGCTCACCGGCTGGGTCTCCGGCCAACCCATCGGCGCCATTGTCGTGAGCGGCAGCACCGCATCGAACGGCGCTTCGCAAATCTCGCAGGCCGGTCTCAACGTCGGCAGTAATAACAAATCAACCCGCAACCTCTTCACCCTCGACGATCACGTCTACTGGACGCATGGACGCCACCAGATCGAGGCCGGCGCGTGGCTGCAGCGCATCCAGTCCAACGATCTGCTTGCGCAGGATCAGTACGGCCAGGCTTCTTTCAGCACTTTGCAGACCTTCTTGCAAGGCACAGTGAAGACCTTCACGGTCGTTCCTTCGCCCACCGAGCTTGGCTGGCGCATGCTGGCTGGCTCTGCCTTCGTTCAAGACACCGTCAAGGTCGGCAAGGGCCTCGAACTTCGCGCCGGATTCCGAACCGAATCCACCGACGGCTGGAACGAAGCGCAGGGCCGGGCGGCCAACTACGCCATCGTGAACGGGGTTCTGCAAACGCAGCCGGTCGTCGGCTCTTCCGCGCTCGCCACGAACCGAGCCCTCTTCCTGCCTGAGCCCCGCGTCGCCTTTGCATGGGACCTGCGCGGCGATGGCAAAACCGCCGTCCGTGGTGGCTTCGGTGTCTATCACGGCCTGCTCGATACTCTCGATTACCGCCTCGACCAGACCGCGCCATTCAACACAGCCGAGTCCATCTCCAACATCGCTGTCTCCAATCTCCAAATCACCCCCGGAACCCCTCCGCCCGCCGGGACGAAAGTCTCGCCCAGCAACGTGCAGCCCGACATCGCAACCCCCACCGTTCTTACTTGGAGCCTGCGCGTCGAGCAGCAGGTTGCGCCGGAGACCTCGCTCACCCTGGGCTACGTTGGCTCGCACAGCTATCACCAGATCCTCTCTGAAGACTTGAACGAGCCCGTCCCCACCTATCTCGCCGACGGCACTCCCTTTTATCCCGCCAATGCCGTCAACGCCAACCCCGCCCTCGCAAATTCCACCTCGTGGGTCTCGCAGGGCGTCGGCCTCTACAACTCCCTCATCGTCGATGTGCGCCGGTCCTTTGCCAACGGCTTCCAGTTCCGCGGCAACTACACTTTCTCAAAGAATCTGGATGACGGCTCGGCCTGGAACACCAGCGTCAGTGGCAATACGCCTGCTTTCGTCGAGTTTCCTCTCAATCCCAAGCTCGACTGGGGCCCGGCGTCCACTGACGTGCGCCAGTCCGCTTCCATCAACACCAGCTACGATCTGCCCTTCGGCCGCAAACGCCACTTCCTCAACCACGCTCCTCTGCCCGTCGACTTCATCACCGGCGGCTGGACTGCCAGCGCCATCGTGACCGCGCAAACCGGCTTCCCCTTCAGCCCGCAACTTGGCTATAACCCCACCGGAAACGGCGACACGCGTAACCCCGTCCGCCCCAACTGGAATCCCAGCTTCAGCGGCAATCTCTACCCGCGCACGCCAGGCCAGTACTTCAATCCCGCCGCGTTCCTGCCGCCTGCCACCGGCACGTACGGCAATGTCAGGCGTGACTCTCTCACCGGTCCCGACCTCTCAGAGTTCGATTTCTCCGCGATCCGCAACGGCCATCTCACCGAGCATCTCGGAATTCAGTTCCGCGCCGAGTTCTTCAACATCCTCAACCACACAAATTTCCTCACTCCGAACGAAGTTGTTTACACCTCGGCCACGTCGGGCATCTCGCCCACGGCCGGCCTGGTCACATCCACCTCAACCACTTCGCGCCAGATTCAGTTCGGCGCCAAGCTTCAGTTCTAGACCTCGAGTGGCGTCGCAGAAGTTCGGCGATGAGTATTGCAGCGCGTTTCGATTCAGATTTGGAGAGATGGCATTGACTTGAAATGATCGGTCGAATAAATGAGCACCGGTGGCGAAGTGGCTAACGCTCAGGTCTGCAAAACCTGCATTCGCGGGTTCGATTCCCGCCCGGTGCTCCAAAGCCTCAGCGATGCCGCAACTCTTCGGTTAGTTGAAGTTCTCTTGGCTCTGAAGCAAGCGTCATGTCAATGATGTCGAGAATGGTCCGTGATGGCCGTCGGACCATTCTCGCATCGTCCCGCCCAGACGCTTGCCGCAATCACACTCTCAGAACTGATACGAGACCGTGCCATAGATCGAGCGCGGAGCTCCCGGATAGGCGTTGATGTACCCGTTGGGAATGTTGTTTTGATCCGGGGCAAGCGCGGCAAAATACCCGCCGCTGGAGACGTACTCCCATTCGTTGTACTGCGAATTTGCGATGTTCATCATATCCACCCTCAGGTTGACGGACTGCTTTTCCCCGAAGCTGATGGGAGCGTTAAACGAGAGATTCGCCGTCGTGTAAGCCGGCATGGTTGTCGCGGTGGGTGCGCCGCTAAGGTTCGACCACAGGTGCTGTGAGCCGGTGCTCTCCACCCAGAAGCGCGGCTCGACAAGCACATGGTTGTTGTGCTGGATCCCGTAGTAGATGCCCGTATTCAGCGTGAAGTTGGGGACGTAGGACACGGGGAGATTGTCGTAGTACGCGCATCCATCGGCGAGGCCAGTGGCATTTGACGACGTTCCGCACTCTGAGAGGGGCCCGCCCGTGACGTAGGTTGTAAAATTCGAAGCTTCACCCGCGAAATTCAAGAAGAAATGGATATTGCTGCGCGGATCGGCGTCAAAAAAGGCATCGACGCCGTGGTAAGTGGAGTTGCCACCGCTGGTCTCCTCTACGCCGAGCGCTGTTTCGACGTCAATCTCCTGGTCGGTGTAATTGTTGTGGAAGTAATTCACCCCGGCGATGAAGTTCCTGAGCCCCGGCGCATGGGTGAAGTGAACCTTGCCGCCGAATTGAGCGTAGGCGCCCTTCGCCAGAATGTAGTAGGCCGGGTTTACGGCCTGGAACATGCCGCCGCCGCCGCCCAGCGCGGGACTGCGGTAGGTAGTGTCATAGCCGCCATAGATCGTCAGCCAATCCTTGGGCATGACCGAAGCGTCGATGCCAGGCTCAACGGCCGAGCGGCTTTCATGCGCACCACAGAGAGACCCCTGGTCCTTGGCTACACTGCCGTCCGGGGTAGCGACGGGATTTCCCCAAAGGTTGTAATAGGGATCGGACTGCATCTGCTGCCCGGTCTGCGGGTTCAGGGAGCAGTGGGTTTCATAGACAGGAGCGGTAGACGGCGTGGCCGTTCCACTCGAGTTTTCGTAGAAGTAACGTGCTGGGGGCGAAGGTGAAGTCACGCGCTGCCTGATCGCTATAGCTGGTACTGAACCCGTCCACGCGCACACTGGGGATGATGTGAATCCGCGGGATGGGATGGAAATCGTCCTGGGCAAAAAAAGTTACGTTGTCCTGCTGGAAGTAGCCGGAGCGGAACTTCGAGCCTGCGCCGACGATCTGCTGAGCGCCGCTGCCTCCATCGGCGGGATTGTAAAACAGGTTGTGCGGGTTATAGACCTCATGAATGAGGTAGCCGCCGAACTGGACCGTGTTGAGAGGGAAAACCTGGGAAAACCCGATCTGGTCTCCGAACATGTTGCTGTGCGGATTGTTCCACTCGTCCACCTGAGCGCCCTGGGCCAGAGCATCTTCGTTGCGGCGGTGAAAACGGCGAATGTGCGTGTACCAGGCCGAATTCTCGAGCGTGCTGGTGTGACTGAGAAACAACCTTTGGCGCGCATAGGCCATGAACCCTTCATTCGTGTCGTACTTGTTGTAGTCGGCGAAGGGCAGCGAGCTAAAGAAACCGCTGGTTGCCTGGCTGTAGTGGATGCCGCTGCCGGGTTCGACCAGACCCACATCGGTGGTGGGAATGACCTGGGCGCGATAGCCGCCACCCTTCGCGTAAAGAACACCAAATGCAAAACTGCCCGCCGCAAACGTCTTGACGGTCTTGCCGAATACCGAGCCGTTCTTGGCAGGATCGCCGAAACCGTCCGGCGCCGGACGGTAATCGTCGCCGCGTCCCACGCCGCCGCCCAGCACCGTGGACCAGCCCTTGAAGATGCCGGTGTTGCCCACGAAGGCGAAGTTCTGCTGGCCATAGGGGCCATCGGTGACGGCGGCGCTCAGATGCCGGTCCAGGGTCGGCTGAATAGGCGTGTACTCCACGCGTCCGCCTACGTCGGTATACCAGCGGTCCGCCGCTTCGCCCGGCCCGTAAGTTACCTGCACGTCCTGCATCACGAGATTCTGCGGCATGGTGGCCGATTGCCATAAACCGGTCGCCGGGTCAGCCACCGGAATGCCGTCATACGTGATGCCCAACGAGCCCGGCGCCGTGAAGCTTGTCGCCTCGCCCGCCCATCCTTGCTGGATTCCGTTCACGAAACCGTATATTTCGTTGAGCCGGTCTCTCCATAGCCGATCACGTTCGCTCCTGGGGTGGAATCAAGTACCTGCGCGCCGCCGGCCAACGGACCGGCCGCGTCCAACTGCTTGCGGTCGAGCACGCGCACCGTATCCGGCATCAGCATCACGTCCTCGCGGGTGGGCATGGGTTTGGCTTCCGGGTCAACCGTTCCGCGCACCACCACGCTGTCATTCAATGCCGCCACCTGCAGGGTGGCAGTGATGGACTGCTGTGTTGCAGGGGAAACCTGCTGAGTGAATGAATCGAATCCTGTCTTCTCGACGGAGAGGACCTGCGGGTGGGAAGAAACATGTTCGAAAGCAAAATGGCCATTCTGGTCCGTCGTGGTGTGAAGCACCAGGTTGGTCGCCAAATCCGTGAGCGAAACCGCCGCGTTCGCAACGGGAGCTCCGCTCGCGTCCGCCACCTTCCCTCTCACTCCGGTCACCGACTGCGAACTGCAAACAACGCAAAACGTAAATATCAAGGTGAAAACAATGACACACTCTGCAATTAGGACTCGCCTCATAAGCTCTCTCCATGTGTGATTCGATTTTGTCAATTTGGAAGAAAGGCGACGAAGAACGTGGCGCTTCGAACAAAGTCGGAATGCCGTCGGAGCTTCGTCAAGCTTTGGCTGAATCTGACATGTCTTTTGGCCTTGGATTGGGGTCTGGTCCTGGATCTCCAGAGCGACGCCGCGCTGAAGAAATCCTGGGCGCCGAGTCCAAGGGTCCATGTCCGGATTGAAGCGACAACGAGCAGCGGCTTCAAACCCGAAGGGTCAAACCTTTTCAGACATTGCCGTTCAGGGGGAAGGTTTACGAGAGTGGAGGAGGACGGATGAAGAAGCGCCCCGCGAGACGATATCGAGCGGGAGCGTCTTGGAAAACGTGGAGAAACGAACCCGCAGCGCGCGCTTGCTCACGGCCATATTCCGCCACCAGCGCATGGGCGCCTAAAACTCTAATTGGGGAGACCAGAACAGCAGAAGTAATTGCGCCCTTCGGGGCGATGCGCCTCTCCGCCTCTGTCAGGAGCTTCGCCGGGGGATTGGCAGTCGAGTGACTGGGTTTCCCATGATGATAGAGCGAAATCTTGTATTCGAGTCCCCAGCCAAACAGCGCCAACAACAGAGCCAGCGAGCCAATGGGCCAGCGCATGCGGCGGGCTGAGAGATAGGAAAGCATCTACGGAGGCAATCCTCGAGGAAAGGGGAGAAGATCGCTGCCGTCATTTCATCATTTCAATTGCGAAGGAATATTTAAGTGAGGGTTAAAGTCAGATGAATCCATTTCCATGGCGGAACTTCGGAATCACTTGTTCCATCGCAGCGTGCGTCTAAATCCGAATCAATCGCTCAATCTTCGCCTTTTGTTCCCTTATCACGTCCCTGGCACACTGTCCAGACCCGGAATCAAAGTCGTAAACACCACATCTTGTGGTGTCTCAAAGATTCTCATCAATTAGCCGGATTTAATCCGAATTGCCTGATTTTTATACAGTTTCCACCGTTTTTTCTCTTGGCGGGGAAACTGAACAGGGATACTATCGACCGAGATGGAAAAAATTGGAGTTGGATGGAGTCATTTGGAACCATCCTGAGACTTTCAAGCCAAGTCTACTCCGTTCTCCGTCCTCAACGATGTTTTTCAGGGTCCTGGAGCCACCGGGGGATCATCCGGGCTAACACCGAATCTGATTCAAACCGCGGCTGGTTCTGCAACAAGCATATGCCAAACCGCACAAGCGAAAGGTAAGTCAATGTTCCGCGGCAACCATCCAGCCAAGGTTGAGGAGAACGGGCGGCTCAAGCTGCCGGTTCCCTTCAAGCAGTTGCTGGACGCCGCGGCCGTCACCGACCTCTATGTGACCAGCGAGGACGGCGAACGCGCACAGATTTGGCCGCTTGCCGAATGGGAAAAGATTGAGGCGCTGTTGGCAAAACACAGCGCGATGAACGACGCAGTGACGAAATACCTCGATATGACAAGCTATTACGGCCAGCAGGTAAAGATGGACGCCCAGGGGCGGATCGTGCTGCCGCAGATCCTGCGCACCTCGGCCCGGCTGGAAGGCGACCTTGCCGTAATGGGCAAGATCACTCACCTCGAAGTGCTCAACCGCGCGCGCTTTGAGCAGAATCTCTCCCGCAAAGTCCCTCACGGCGGACGATCGCAAGACGGTCGATGGGATTCTGACCCAGGAACGCGGATCATAAGCCCCTCAGGGGGGCGCGCATGACGCAGCAGCAATCACGCCATGTGCCGGTTCTTTTTGATGTCGTAATGGATTTTCTCCGCCGTGCAGCCAGGCGGAACGTACGTCGACTGCACGCTGGGACTCGCGGGTCATGCCGAGGGCATCGTCCGGCAACTGGGACCCGCGGGGCGCTTGATTGGATTCGATCGCGATCCTGAAGCGCTCGATCTTGCAAAGACCACGGCTCGCCAGGGTTTGCGACGAGCTGGGCAGCAAGGCGCCGCAAGTCGAGCTTGATCGGCGAGGCCTTCAGCCGGATCGGAGAGCACGTGAAGCCGGCGTCGCTCGATGGCATGCTGGCCGACTTCGGCGTAAGCAGCCTGCACTTCGATCAGGCGCGCAGAGGATTTAGTTTTCAGGCGGACGGCCCCGTAGACATGCGTATGGATACGCGTTCCGGGCCCACCGCCGAACAAGTGGTGAATGAGATGAGCGAGCACGAACTGGCGAATCTCATTTACGAATACGGTGAGGAAAGGAGGTCGCGGACAGTCGCCAGAGCCATTGTGCGGGGGCGGCCGGTTACATCCACGGCGCAGTTAGCGCGGATCGTAGCCTCAGCCGTCCCGCCGATGAAACACATTCACCCGGCAACCAGAACCTTTCAGGCGCTTCGCATCTTCGTCAATCGGGAATTAGACGAAATCCGGGCTTTGTTTGAGGCCGCACCAAAGTTGCTTAAGCCCTCCGCACGGATCGTTGTTATCAGTTTTCATTCTTTAGAAGATCGCATCGCAAAGGACAGTTTCCGGGAAGGCGCGCAGCACGGGATTTGGAAGATCTTGACGAGAAAGCCGGTCACGGCGGGTGAAGAAGAAATCAACCGAAACCCGCGCTCGCGAAGCGCGAAGTTAAGAGCAGCAGAACGGTAACTGATCACTGAACGACTGGAGAACGAACATGGCGGCATGTGCAACAACCTATTTTGAGTCCGGCCGCGGCTGGGGAACACGGATCGCCGAGCGCAACGCCGAACTGATGGCGCAGCAAGCCCAGCGGCGCCGTCGCGTGCGCACGCCGGAGTTCTTCTTTGCCAGGCATTTTGACAACTCGCGCCTCGTCAAAGCGTCCGATCCGGTGCGCGTTCGCGAAATGCGGGTGTTTTCAGCGGCCGTCGCCGTGCTCTTCTCGCTCATCATGATCTATGGCCTGCAGCACTTCTCCGCCATTGAAAGCAGCTACCGTGTCGAGAGCGAAAAACAAGTGCTCAACCAGTTGCGCGAAGACAATCGTCAATTGCGCCTGAGTGAAGCCGAGCTCACCCAACCGGCGCGCATCGATCAAATGGCTCATCAGCTATGGACTCGCTGAGCCTCAGCCCGGCCAGGTGGTCTATCCCACCGACCGGCCAGATTCCGGCGCTGCCGACTCTGGCTCAGATCGCTCTACCCCGCGCCTGCGGCGCAATAACATGGAGCGGGGCCAACGCAACGCCATGTCGGCAGCCGTTCAACCCATCCGAAGCCGCGCCACCACCCCACGCTCCGTGCCTTTTCAGCGGTCGCGCTTCTTCATCATTTGTCTTTTGTTCCTCGTCTGGGCCTGCGCCATCGCAGGCCGCCTCTTCTGGCTGCAGATCGTCCGCCATCAGGACTTCGTCGAGCGCGCAGCCAAGCAGCAGGAGCGCACTTTCGAAGTAGCTCCGCGCCGCGGCATTCTTTACGATCGCAACCTGCATGAGCTGGCCATGACCGTGCTCGCAGACTCCGTTTACGCCGATCCCAGCGAGATCGCCGACAAGCCGGCCGCTGCACGCGCGCTCTGCCGCCATCGTCCACACTGATCCTGAGGATGCACTTACAAGCCGGGACGCGATTCTTGCCCGGCTCAACGCCGGACGCAACTTTGCCTGGATTGCGCGACGCGTCACCCCCCAGGTCTCCGCCGCCGTCAAAGCCCTCAACATGAAGGGCATTTATTTCCAGAAGGAATTCGAGCGCTTCTACCCCGACAACCAGCTCGCTGCGCAAGTGCTTGGCTACGTTGGCGCCGACGACGATGGTCTTGGCGGCCTCGAAGAAAAATTTGACGGCGAATTGCACGGCCGCTCGGGCCTCATGTACGCCGCCGTGGACGCGCGCCGCAAAGTCCTCGGATCAAGCGAGCGGGATCCGGAGCCTGGCCGCAATCTCATGCTCACGATCGACGAAAACATTCAGTTCATGGCAGAACGCGCGCTCGATCATGCCATGCAGAAAACCCAGGCACTCAACGGAACCGTCGTTGTGCAGGATGCGCACACCGGCCAGATTCTAGCCCTTGCCATCCGGCCCACATTCAATCCCAACCAGTTTCGTCACACCAATCCCGCGCTCCTGCGCGACCACGCTGTCAGCGATGTCTATGAGCCCGGTTCGACCTTCAAGTTCGTCACCTATGCCGCGGCGATGGACGCGAAGGTGGCTACGCCCAGACGACATGATCGACTGCCAAGGCGGCCAGATCAATCTTTACGGCCGGATCATTCACGACGATAAGAGCGATCGCGGGATCGGCACCGTCTCGGTGGCCACGGCTCTCGCCCGCTCCAGCGATGTCGGCGTGATCAAGCTGGCGCTCAAACTCGGCCCCGATCGTCTTTACAACTACATTCGCGACTTCGGCTTCGGCCAGCGCTCCGGCATCGAACTGCCCGGCGAAACGCGCGGCCTGCTGCGTCCCGTCAAGCGTTGGCAGCCGGCCTCCATCGGCTACGTCGCCATTGGGCAGGAAGAAGCCGTTACCCCTATCCAACTGGTCTCCATGGTCTCCACTATCGCCAACGGAGGCACCTATCTTCCCCCGCACATTCTCATGCCCGGTCAGGATGTCTCTGCTGAGCCGAACCCAAACTCAACCCCAGCGCAAGAGCCGCCGCTGCCGCCGATCGGGACCGATTCTCAAACGCCGCAAGTCAAACAGATCTCCGACGTCCTGCATCCGTCGCCTTTCAAGATCAATGAAGATCTGCCCAATCCGCTTCCGTCCGGCGCGCATCGCGTCATCAGCGAACTGGCCGCAGCCGAAATGCGCAAGATGATGGAAGGCGTTGTGCTTTACGGCACCGGCAAACCGGCGCAGCTCGACGGCTACTCCTCTGCCGGAAAAACGGGGACTGCGCAAAAAATCGACCCTGTAACGCACCTCTACTCCAAGACCATGCACATCGCCTCGTTTGTGGGCTTTGCGCCGGTCAACAATCCGGTCATTTCCGTGGCTGTAGTGATCGATTCTCCCAAAGGCGCGTATTATGGCACCGAGGTCTCGGCGCCGGTTTTCGCCGAAATCGCACAAGAAGTCCTTGAATATCTCGGCGTTCCGCACGATATCGATCTTCGCCCAGAAACCACGGCTTCGACAAAAGACACTCCCGTCAAAGAAGACGAAGCTACGACCGAGGTCGGCGACATCAAGCGCTTTACCAGGCCGCCAACGATCTTCCCAGCGACGACCCGCTGCGTACTGCCCCCGCTCCTGCGGCCTCGGCTGGCAGGCGCCGGCCGCATCGGCGCCGATCGCTTCCGGCGCCCCATTTCTCGTCAGCGCAAAACCGGTCAGCCCTCCCCCACATCCACTCAACCTGCAACACACAACACCAACCATGCCCTCCCCCCACGACCAATTCCGTCGTCATCGCCGATGCGGAAAGCTTCGAGTCCCATCTCTCGTCGGGCTTTCTGTTCGCCAGGTCATTGAACAGGCGGGCAAGGCCGGCCTCGAAGTACGACATCATCGGCAGCGGTACTGCGCGTGAACAGGCACCCGACCCCGGCACGATGGTCCAGCCGGAACCCGGATTGTTGTCCGTTGCGGGCTATAGTATGTCTTCTTCTGGCCCCGCGAGCTATAGGATCTACCAAGATCTTGGATATGGGCATCGCGGTGAGGCCCTGCGGCCAGTTCAATTCGCGACCGGAGGATCGATCTGCGCTTCTGAGGTCGTTTCTTAATCCACGCCGAGGCCGTGGCCATGAATCGGACCCGGTTACTCAATTTCTACGGGAAGGTTCGGATAGCATCGGCTAATCTTTAACGACATGCGCTTTACGTTTCATTCTACGGCCGCCCGCTCTGGCCATTACCGCGCTGATATCGATGGTCTGCGAGCCGTTGCCGTCCTATCGGTGCTCTTCTTTCACACCAAAATCCCCGGGTTCCCGGGCGGCTTTGTCGGCGTCGACGTCTTCTTCGTGATCTCTGGCTATCTGATTACTTCCATCATTGCCAAGGACATGTTCCTGGGAAAGTTTTCCTTCCAGGCTTTCTATGAGCGACGGATGCGCCGCATCTTCCCCGCGATCTTCTTCCTCATCTTCGCTTGTGCTTTCATCGCGGCAATCTTGTTTACTCCTGAAGACTTTCTGGCCTTCGCCAAAACAATGATTGCCACGACATGCTTCCTGAGTAACTTCTACTTCCTGCAACATTCCGCTTCAGGAGGTTATTTCGCCAATATCTCTCAACTGCAAGCGCTCCTGCACACCTGGTCCCTTGCCGTCGAGGAACAGTTCTATCTCCTCTTTCCAGCGGTGTTGTTCGTGCTGGTCCGATGGGCGCGACGGGCAGTGCAGTGGTGTCTTTGTTCTTGCCTTCATCTCGTTCCTCTTCAGTATCGTTGTTGCGGCTCACCCACCAATGCCGCCTTCTATATGCTCTTTCCACGCGCGTGGGAGTTGCTGATGGGCTCGCTGCTTGCCCTGAAGGCTGTGCCGCCAATCAGCCTGCGCGTGATTCGCGAGATCGCGGGCGCGGCCGGACTGGCCCTGATCGTCTGCGCCGACATCTTATTCACCGATCAAACGCCATTCCCCGGCTTGGTGCGCTTTGTCCCCTGCTTCGGCGCCGGGCTGATCCTCTACGCGGGCGAGCAGGGTTCCTCATGGGCTAACTCCGCTCTTGACCTTTCCTCCACTCGTGTTTGTTGGCGTCATCTCCTATTCGCTCTACCTCTGGCATTGGCCGCTCATCGTATTCAGTCAATACTTTCTCCTCGGCAATCTGGGCAGGGCTCGCAACTCGCGTCATCTGCGTTCTACGCTTATGGCATTTCTGTCCTTTGAATTCGTCGAGAGCCCCTTCCGCGGGCACAACGCCGCTGTTTTCCAGGCGGCAGATCTTCGCTCTCGGCCTCGCAGCCAGCGTCATTTCGCCTGATGCTCGGATTCATCGTTATTCCAGACGGGGCTGCCGCAACGATATGATGCCGCAACAAGAAGCCTCGTTATCGAAAATGCAACTCGTCCGCACGACCATGAGGACGCATGCTCGAACTGGAAAACAAACCCCCACACACTGGCCGATATCGATTTTTGCAATATTGGAGTCAATGCAGGCAAGAAGATCCTTTCTGGGGCGACTCCCACGTTCAGCAGTTATATCCTGCGGTTCGGCACTTATATGACAGAGGGCAACTGAAGGCCGCGGCGTGGTGTTTGCCGTCGCAAACTCCTGCCCGCCCGTGGAGCACATGAACGGTACAGCAAGAGATTTCACTGCGATGCATTCTCCACCCTGGCGATGACGCGCGCAGAAATGGCCGACATCGATACAATCTTTATCGGTTTCAGTACCTGGTGGGCCTATAACCAAAACGGCATCTGCCCTTCGGTCAATGGCAAATGTGTTCCGGGGGCCTCCAGGAGCGAGAATCGCCGCATGTTTCTCTCCGAACTAGCCAACGAGATTCATACTTTGAAGGCGCTCGGCAAAAACGTCATCATTTGCCTGCCGTTTCCGACTACGATGAGTCCATTCCCGATCTCGAAATCAGAAATGCCGTCTTTTGCCGATTCGGCCTGGCCGGTGGCGCCATCGACCAGACACTGCCCGATCTCAGGGCACAAATTGCGGAACTCGCGCAAACTTCCGGCGCCATCATCTTCGACCCACGCAAGAGCCTGTGCGGCAATGGTCCCTGCATCAACCAGATCGGCGGTGTTTCCATCTACATCGATAACAATCACATCGCCGCCAGCCAGATTGGCATTCTCGAAGACGACCTCAAACAAGTTCTCGAGAAGTTGCCCGCCGCCGCGTTGCCTCAATCGTCCGCGCGCCAGGCGCAACCTGCACAACTATGAGAGCGAAGTAATGGAAATCAAGGGATAACATGGTAGTTGCTTCACCTGGAGTCCAACGAACCGGAGCGCACCTGAAATACAGGGCCTTCCGGGCCTGTATGAATCCGGCGCCAGGCTAGAATTCACGTTGTCCTCTCGAACAATTGAACGGGAAGGCAGGCATGCAGCAGGTCAAAAGCGATATCGGCGAATCACCGGCAGATCGCATTTCTGCCTGGCGCATTGCCGACCGGCTCGTTCCGGCAATCTTCTCCGAATCGGAGCCAGGTTATCGCTGGGCGGGGTTGAGTTTGCTGGCGCTGTTTGGTGGATTGGCCCTGGCCTTCGTCTTTTTAGGCGCTCCTCCGGTTGGCGGAGGCCCGTGGGACACTCTGTCCTTTCTGAACGCGGGATGGAGGATCGTCAATGGCCAGGCTCCGCACTCTGGCTTTCACGATCCCATCGGCCCTCTGACTTACCTCCTGGTCGCATTCGGCATGAAGGCCGGAGCGCCCACGACTGCTTCCATTACATATGGGAGCGTCCTGTTCTGTGCTCTGCTGCTCCCGATCGCCTGGTACCTGGCGGCTTCGCGTTTTTCCTGGTTCCTCACATCGCTGTTTGTTTTTTTTCGAGGGGTTCAATCTCATTACGCCGCGCCCTCCCGGTTACGGCATCCGCTTCACAAGCTACGCGATGATCTACAACCGACTTGGCTATGGGATGCTGGCCCTGCTTTGCTTGTGCGTCTTTCTCAAGAGGCGTGAGCCGTCCAAGCGTTCCGAGTTCCTGGAGGGGATGCTCGCGGGAGCGATGCTGGGACTGTTGCTTTACTGCAAGGTCACCTATTTTCTGGCGGGCGCGGCCCTCTTCGCCGTCGGCGTTCTGCTCGAACCAAAATCGCGACGCTGGCTGCTTGCTTCGGCGGCTGCGTTTGCCGGGGTCTGCGTGGCGTTCCGGGTGCTGTTCCACATCAGCCTGCTTGCCTATTTCAACGACGTGGTTGCGGCCGGGCATGCGCAGTCTTCCGCGATGCGCTTCTCGCTTCTGTCCCAGGGCCTTCTCACGAACGCCATGTGGGTCTACCTCCTGGCCTTCTGCCTCGTTTTGTGCAGTTGGGCGCAAGATCGCGCTGCCCCGCATGATTCTCCCACTCTCCGCTTGTGGCTCGTGGCGGGATCGATTGTCGCGGCCTCGCTGTGGATTCTTTCAGGGAACGCCGCGCAGGGTGGGGGATTGGAAGACCCAATGTACTTTCTTGCCGCGGTAATCCTGGTCGAACTCTTCCGGCGTCAGAACGGCAAGACCGTTATGCAGCCGCATTCAAAGGCGCACTGGGCCTGCGGCGCTTGCCTGGTGCTGCTCGTGCCGGTGTTCTCATTTCCGATTCTGGCGTGCGAAGCCGCGTCGTGCGGGTATGTTGTCGCCTGGGATTTGCTGATACGCCCTCACTTCGACCCCTCGCGCAGAATTCACTCGGTCAACCTGCGCGACTTTTACGCGACGGACCTGATAAAAAATACTGCCTACTGGTCGGTCGATGACTTTCCTGCAGAGCTCAACGATGGGATCGATCTTCTGCGAGCGAACGTTCGCCCGGGCGACGGCGTGACCACGGTCGCTTATGTTGATCCGTTCTCGGTGGCGCTGGGCATGCCTCCGGCCGATGACGGCCCCCGGTGGTGGGACTTGAATATCTCGTTCAACCGGACTCACGCACCTTCGGCAGAGGAGTTTCTGGGCCACGTGTCATTGGTGATGGTTCCCCGATTGACGAATCGCGGCGAGGGATGCTGCTTTGCTACGGTCGATCAGATGCTCGCGATCTACGGCGGCTACTTGCAAAGTCATTTTCACGAAGCCGCATCGACGGACGCCTGGATTCTGTACAGGCGCAACGCGGACAGCGGGGGTACGGCGCCATAATCGAAGTGATCGGAAACCAACTCCTGATGGGCCATCTACAATCAAGCACGAGATGAACTGGAACGACCTCATCGCTGAAATCGCGGCCGTCGGTTCCGGCGGCGGCTCCGCCGCGCCCATCACCGGCATCGAGTACGACTCGCGCCGCGTGCGCCCCGGCGCCGTCTTCGTCGCCATGAAAGGCGGCTCGACCGACGGCAATCGCTACGTCGAGAAAGCCATCGCCGCCGGCGCGCTCGGCATCATCACCGACTCCGCGCAAACCTTCGACCATCTCACCGTCTATCAGCCCGGCCTGCCCGTCCTTCAAGTCGAGCACGGCCGCCGCGCGCTTGCCCAGGCCTCCGCCGCCTTCTTCGGCCATCCCGAACGCAAGCTCGCCGCCACCGGCATCACCGGCACCAACGGCAAAACGACCACCGCCTTCCTCATCGAATCGCTGCTCAACGCCGCCGCGCGCATCCACCGTTCTCATCGGCACCATCGAGTATCACGTCGCCGGCGAGATCGCGCCCCTCCGTCCACACCACGCCCGAATCGCGCGACCTTTTCGAGCTGATGGCCGAAGGCGTTGACGCGCGGCGCCACCGAGTTCGTCACCGAAGTCTCAAGCCACGCGCTCGATCAGGGCCGCATGGCCGGAATTCCCTTCGATGTCGCCGTCTTCACCAACCTCACGCGCGACCACCTCGACTACCACCAGACGATGGAAAACTACTTCGCCGCCAAGCGCCTGCTCTTCGACGGCACGGTCTATCCCGCTCCGCGCGTCGCCGTCATCAACGCGCACGATCCGCGCGCCGAAGAACTGGCCGCCGCCGCGCGCAACGCCGGCGCCGAAATCCGCACCTATGGAATCGGCAACGGCGACTGGCGCGCCGCCAGCTACTCGCTCACGCCCTCCGGCGCCACCATCGACCTCGAAACCCCCGCCGGCTCCGCGCAACTCACCTCGCGCCTTGCCGGCGAAGTCAACATTCTCAACCTTCTTGCCGCGCTTCACCGCCGCCCACGCGCGCGGCGTTCCGTTCTCCCATCTCGTCGCCGCCGTCCCTCACCTCAAGCCCGTTCCCGGCCGCTTTCAGCCCGTCGACGCGGGCCAGCCCTTCACCGTCATCGTCGACTACGCGCACACCGACGACGCGCTGCGCAACCTGACCGCGCTCGCCCGCCAGATGACCGCCGCATCCGGCGCGCGCGTCATCACGCTCTTCGGCTGCGGCGGCGACCGCGACCGCACCAAGCGCCCGAAAATGGGCCAGGCCGCGGGCGAGGGCAGCGATTTCGTCGTCGCCACCAGCGACAATCCCCGCTCCGAAGATCCCGCCGCCATCCTCGCCGAGATCGAGCCCGGCCTGCAAGTCCACCGGCGTCGCATACACCATCGAGGTCGATCGCGCCGCAGCCATTCGCCTGGCGCTCCAGGCCGCCAAGCCCGGCGACGTCGTTCTCATCGCCGGCAAGGGCCACGAGAAGGAGCAGATCCTCGCTGACCGCACCATTCCCTTCGACGATGCCGAAGTCGCGCTTTCCATCTCAGCGAATTGGGCATGGTGAACTGACGGCATGGAGTATGGTGAAGGGCAATGAATCTCACGCTTGCAGAAGCGGCGATGGGCGCCGGAGCGGTGCTCGAGGCCCCGGCCAGCGTACCCAATGCCGGCGCGCTCGTGGCCACCGGCTACTCCATTGACTCGCGCACGGTCGCGCCAGGCGAGCTGTTTTTTGCTGTTCGCGGCGAGCGGCTACGACGGCCACGATTTTGTCGTTGCAGCATTCGAGCGCGGAGCCGTCGCCGCCGTCGTCTCTCGCGCGCGCGCCGCTTCCCTGCCCGATGCCGCTCTCGCCCACCCTCTCCTCATCGCCGAAGATCCGCTGCTCGCGATGCAGGCGCTCGCCACTCATGTGCGCCGCCAGTGGGGCCGGCGCGTTGTCGCCATCACCGGCTCGGCCGGAAAAACCACCACCAAGGAAGCCGTCGCCGCCGCGCTCGGCGCAAAGTTCAACGTGCTCAAGTCGCAGGGCAATCTGAATAACGGCTTCGGCCTGCCGCTGCAACTGCTGCGCCTCATGCCCGAGCACGAAATCGCGGTCGTCGAAATGGGCATGAACCACGCCGGCGAAATCGCCGCGCTGGCGCGCATCGCCGCGCCCGACTGGGGCGTCATCACCAACATCGGCACTGCGCACATTGAGAACTTTCCCGACGGCCAGGCCGGCATCGCCCGCGCCAAGTTCGAGCTGATCGCCGCGCTGCCCGCCAACGGCGTCGCCTTCCTCAACTGCGACGACGCTTACGCCGCGACAGTTTGGCCGCGATTTTCCCGGCCGCGTCGTTTACTTCGGCAGCGGCCCTTGCGCCGATCCGCAGATCCTCTCGGTAGTCGAAGATCTCGAAGGCCTGCACGTCCGTTTCCGCGCGCGGTGAGCGCGAAGCCAGCTTCACGCTGCATCTGCTTGGCGCGCACAATGCATCGAACGCCATGGCAGGCCTGGCCGTCGCGCTCGAAGCGGGCGTCGATCTCGATGCCGCCATCGCTGCGATCGCCTCGCTCACCGCCGGCGACAAGCGCGGCCAGGTCATCGAAATCGCCGGCGCCACCATTCTCAACGACAGCTACAACTCCAACCCCGAGGCGCTGCGCTCCATGATCCGCACCCTCGCCGCGCGCCCCGCAGCAGGCCGCCGCATCCTGGTTGCCGGCGAGATGCTGGAGATGGGCGAGCAGGGCCCCGCGCTGCACATCGCCTGTGGCCGCGCCGCCGCCGAGGCCGGCCTCGATCTCGTCGTCGCCGTCCAGGGCAATGCCGAACACCTCGCCACTGCCGCCTGCGCCGGCGGTGTCTCGTCAGTCTTTCTCCGCGACGCCGAAGCCGCCGGCCAGTGGCTCGTCGAAAATCTTCGCCCCGGCGACGTTGTCCTCGTCAAAGGCTCGCGCGGCGTTCACCTTGAGCGCGCCATTGAAATCGTTCGCAATCAACATTGAATAGGAGTAGACCAATGAAGGTCCGCACTGCTTTCCGCGAGTTCCGTGCTGCTCTTTGCGCTCGCATTCGCGATCCCTGCTGCGCCGCAATATGCGCCGGCATGGACCCAACCCTTTCCGGCCTTCCGCATCGCCGGCAATCTCTACTACGTTGGCAGCGAAGATCTCGCCTCCTACCTCATCGCCACGCCGCGCGGCCTCATCCTCATCAACTCGACCCTCGAAGTTTCGGTGCCGCTGATTCGGAAGAGCGTCGAATCGCTCGGCTTCCACTTCAGCGACATCAAGATCCTGCTCATCAGCCACGCGCACGACGACCATTGCGCGGGCAGCGCGCAAATCATCCAGCTCACCGGCGCAAAATATTACGTCATGGCGGGCGATGTTCCGGTCGTCGAATCCGGCGGCAAGACCGACTTTCAATACGGCGCAGAGAAAAACATGCGCTATCCGCCCACGCACGTCGATCGCGTGCTCCACGATGGCGACACCGTCAGCCTGGGCGGCACGGTGCTCACCGCGCATCTCACACCCGGCCACACCAGGGGCACCACCACCTGGACTCTCGACGAGACCGACGATGGCCGCATGATGCATGTCGTCATCGTCGGCAGCCCCAATGTCAATCCGGGCTACAAGCTCGTCGGCAACACGGCCTATCCGCAGATCGCCTCGGACTACAAGCGTGGCTTTGCTGTGCTCGAAAGCCTGCCCTGCGACATTTTTCTCGGCGCGCACGGCGATTACTTTGGTCTCACCGAGAAATATGCGCGCTGGAAGGACGGCGACAACAACGCCTTTATCGATCCCGCCGGCTACAAAGCCTACATCGCCGATCGCGAGCAGGCACTTTTGAAGCGAAGCTGCAGCGCGCAGTCTACCGCAAAGTAATTTTTCAGGACCCCAGTTTGCTGCGCCAGCACCGCCGTCGCCCGCGCCATCGTCATTCCGTGCAACAGAAATACTTTGCTGCGCGATAACTCGCCCGACATTAACTCCACCGCACTCTTCAGCACGCCGAACATTGACGCGAGAAACTCAATAAGAGCATCATTCGCGCGGCCCTCCAATGGCTGCGCCTGCACTGCAATCTTCAATTGCGCCGCGGTACCTTCGCCGTAAATGCCCGCGATTGCCGTTCTCTTCGCGCCCGGCTGCGCGCGCACCGCCAGCGTCACGCCATTCGGCGCGGCGCTTCAACATCAACCTTGCTCCGTAAGCCGTTTGCGCGCACCAAACAGCGCCGTGCCGATGCGAATCCGCGTCGCGCCCTCCGCAATGGCCAGCGCGAAATCCCCGCTCATCCCCATCGACAGAACATCCAGCTTCAAGTTCCGGTGCGCCACCGCCCATCGGTCGCGCCACATGCGCAAGCTGCGAAAACATGCCCGCGTCACATCCTCCGCCGCGCCCCACGGCGCAATCGTCATCAACCCGCGCACTTCAAGATCCAGCAGATCCGGCAGCCGCTCCAGCAGCCGTGCCGCTTCTTCACTCTCCGGCTCCACGCCCGTCTTCGTTGCCTCCGGGCTTAGCTTCACTTCGATCAGCACCGGCAGCCGCTTGCCCGACTTCCCCGCAGCTTCGTTTAATCGCTCAGCCAATCGCACCGAATCCAGCGAGTCAACTCCGTCAAAAATCTCCGCCGCCCGCGCTGCTTTGTTCGACTGCAAATGCCCAATGAGATGAAAGCGAAGCCTCTCTCGCACCGCCCACGTGCCGCGCTCCGCTTCGCCCAAGAGTTTCCCTTGAAACTCCTGCACCCGGTTCTCGCCAAAGAGTGTCAATCCCAGAGCCGCGGCCTCGGCGATTGCCTCCGCCGGAAACATCTTCGACACCGCCATCAGCTCGACCTCGCTCCGCGCACGGCCCGACGTCCGGCACGCCGCCGCAATCGCGTCCTCCAGCCGTTCGAGATTTTCACCAAGCGCTGTCATCGCGTATTGCCGCTGCTCAATGCCCCAGGTCCTCCAGATACTTCTCCACCTCCAGCGCCGCCATGCATCCCGACCCCGCTGCTGTAATCGCCTGCCGGTAGCGCCGGTCCTGCACGTCGCCGCACGCAAACACTCCCGGCACAATTTCGCCCTTCCATGTCGTGAACACGTTCTTTGTCGTTTTGATATACCCCTCTTCATCCAGATCGATCTTGCCGGCCAGCATCTTCGTGTTCGGCTCGTGCCCAATCCCGAGAAACATTCCGCTGACCGCCAACTCGCATTTCTCGCCGCTCTTCACGTCGCGCAGCTGCAGCCCTTTCACTTCCTTCTCGTTTACGCCGAGCACTTCGTCGACCACAGTGTTGGTCCGCATTTCAATCTTGGGATTCGCTTTGGCCCGTTCCAGCATGATCTTCGAGGCACGAAACGCATCGCGCCGGTTCAGCAGCGTCACCTTGGTCGCGAACCGCGATAGAAACATTGCCTCCTCCATCGCCGAGTCGCCGCCGCCCACCACGGCAATTTCTTTGTCGCGGAAGAAGAACCCGTCGCACGTCGCGCAGCTCGATACGCCATGCCCGATCAGCGCCTGCTCGCTCGGCAGCCCCAGCCACCGCGCGCTCGCTCCGGAAGCAACAATCAGCGTGCGTGTCAGGATCTCTCCAATCGACGTATGCAGCTTGATTGCTTCTCCACCCAGCTCCACCGAGGTCACGTGCGCATGCTCGTAAGTTGCCCCAAACCGCGCCGCTTGCTTCTTCATGTTTTCGATCAGCTCCGGACCATGAATCCCCTCCGGCCAGCCCGGAAAATTCTCCACCATCGTCGTAATGGAAAGCTGGCCTCCGGGTTCATGACCCTCCAGAACGAGGGGCTTTAGTCCGGCGCGCGCCGTGTAGAGCGCTGCCGTCAATCCGGCGCAGCCGGAGCCTAAAATCACGGTTTCTCGTATGTCACTCATGGCTTGTCCCGAATCGATTGTAGATGGAGCGGCTCCATCCCTTTCATCGCTCAACATTGGATGCCTGGCACACCCGCCGCGGCTCTTGCCGAATGGACACTCGCATTGGAGCGAGTAGCCGACTTTTAGGCTTCATTAGCGTTTTCTCATCCCCACCGGCTCCCTTTTGAGAATCCTCTCAGAATCGCTCAAACCCCTTGGGCACCGGCCTGCCCCGTTCTCCACATCCGGAGACTGCATGTCCACTCGAAACTCCGCTTCTGCGGGCGCCGCCTCACCAATCGGCCTCGCACTATTGCGCCGCCCATCTCGTTACCTGGTTGCGCTTATGACCCTTCTCTTGCCTCAAGCCACACTCGCAGGCGGACCCAAGTTCATCGCCGGATCCAGCTACTTCAATCCCGCCGCGATGGGTCAGCCCCTCCACTGGGCCGGCGGACAGGTGAACTACTACGTCGATCAGGGCCCACTCAACGCTTCCGTCTCCAACCAGCAGGCCACGGCCATGGTCGACGCCGCAGCCGCCCTCTGGAGCGCCGTTCCCACTGCAGGCGTCACCCTCACCGACGTGGGTTCGCTCAATGAAGACGTCAGCGGCCAGAATATCCAGGTCAACTCCTCCAGCGAGATCACCGCTCCGGCCGACGTCACTCCCTCCGCCGCCAATTATCCCGTCGCGGTCATCTACGATGCCGACGGCTCCGTGATCAACGCCATCTTCGGCCCCACTGCCAGCCAGCCCAATGCCTGCCAGACCAACGGCGTCTATTTCTGGATCGACAGCTTCTCGCCCGACGCGACCTTCGCCCACGGCATTATTCTGCTCAACGGCCTCTGCGCCACCAGCGCCCCTCTGCTCGAAATGATGAGCTTCCAGATCGAGCGCGCCTTCGGCCGCATTCTCGGACTCGACTTTTCCCAGGTCAACCCTGGCGAAATCACCGGCGGCGATCCCAACACAGCACTCGGGTTGCCCGTGATGCAGCCCTTCAGCGGCGCCTGTGGCCCATCCGGCGGCGAATGCATTCCCAGCCCTGCCACCCTTCGTTCTGACGACATTGCTGCGCTCAACCGAATCTATCCCATCACCGCCGCCAATCTCTCGAACTTCCCCTCGAAGCAGCTCACCGCCCCTAACACGATTTCCATTCAGGGAACGGTCAGCTTCAACTCGGGCTACGCCATGCAGGGCGTCAACGCCGTTGCCCGCCCGCTCGACTCCAACGGCAATCCCCTCTATCAGTACACCGTCACGGCTGTCAGCGGCGCTCTTTTCAGCGGCAACCACGGCAGTCCTGTCACCGGATTCAGCGACGCCAACGGCAACGCGCTCTCGATGTGGGGCTCGGGCGATGCATCACTGCAAGGCTTCTTCGATTTGAGCGGCATCCCGCTCCCGCCCGGCGTCACCTCGGCCTCCTACCAGATCACCTTCGAATCCATCGACCCGCTCGACATCCTTTCGAACTCCGTAGGCCCTTACGCACAGGGCCAGGTCGCACCCTCGGGCGAGCTCCAAACCATCACGCTTTCCAACCTCTCCGCGGGCAGCACTCAAACCGTCACCGTCACTGCGGCCAACTCCGCTGCCCCCGGATTCAACGACGCCATCGGCGCCGAATCTCAGCCGCGCGCGATGCCCACCGGAGGCCAGTGGGTCGGCCGTCTCAGCCAAATCGGCCAGACAGACTGGTTCACCTTCCCCGTTCGCGGCAATCGCATCTTCACAGTCGTCACCCAGGCCTTCGATGAATCCGGCTCCCCTTCCGCCTCCAAGGCCATGCCCTCAGTCGGGAGTTGGGATGCGTTCAGTCCTGTCGGCTCTACGCCCGCGCGCGCGGTCCGCGCCTTCAATGGCGCCGCCCCCGGTGAGACCTGGCTCCGGGTCACCGCCAACGGCGATGACGTGGTGCGCATCGGCATCGCAGATCTTCGCGGCGACGGGCGCCCCGATTTCACGTATAGCGGCTGGGTCCTCTACGCTGACTCTGTCTCGCCTGCGCGCCTGCCGTCCTCCGGTGGCCCCATCACGATTGAGGGGATGGGCTTCCGAATAGCCGACACGGTCCTCGTCGGCGGCCAGCCCGCGCAGGTCATCAGCATCTCGCCCAACCAGATCACTGCTGTCGCGCCTGCTGCTGCATCCGGCGTCACCGGCTCGGTCGACGTCGAAGTCGACGATCAGCCCAGCTACTACGCCGCAGCCATCATCCCTTCCGGCATCAGTTACGACTCCGGCTCGGGCGATGCCCTCACTCTCGACTCCGCGCCCTCAGGAACCGTTCCAGTGGGAGTTCCGATCCCATTCGCGGTCACCGCGCTCTGCGCCTCGCTCGCTCCGGCAGGCGGAGTCACCGTCACCTACACGGTCACTTCCGGCACAGCCACACTTAACTGCGGCCTGCCCTTCTGCTCCGTCGCGGCTACGGGCGATGGCTGCGCCATCATGAACATCATCGCGAACGACAGCACTTGGTCCGTCGTCACGGCTTCGCTCACCAACGGCTCCAGCGTGCAGGCGCAATTCGCCGGCGGAACTCCGCCTGTTCTCTCCGCCTTTACGCCGCGACTTTCGCTTGCCGCAGGCGCCACCTTGACCTGGAGCGTCCAGGCGCTCGTGCTCTCCAACGGACTTCCTGTCGGCAACCAGTCCGTCGCGTGGCAAACACCTACTGGCGGCGGCATCTCCGCGCAGGGCTCTGTCGCCGCGCTCACCACCTCTTCCGGTATCGCCACCAAGAATCTCACCGTCGGCCCGCTAGCCGAAGGCCAAACCGTCTCCATTAACGCCTGCCTTAACGGAACCAGCCAATGCGTCACCTTTACGGCCTACGGCGCACGCCCCGAATACGCTTCGCTCCAGCCCATCTCCGGCGTATCGCAGATTCTCGGCGCCTCGTCCACCCCCAGCCAGGTCGCTCTCCGCCTCCTCGATATGGACGGGAACCCCATGGCCGGCGGCACGGTCGCGCTCTACCAATCGCTCTACGCCTGGTCGCCCCCCTGCGCTCAACATGCAGTCTGTGCGCAGGGCTCACTGCTCTCCACGCAGGCCTCCACGGCCGCATCTGCCGTCGACGGCTCCGTCTCCTTTACTCCGATCTCGCTCCCTGGAGTCGCTACGAATCTCCTCGGTGTGGCTACCAGTGGAAACTCGACTATGGTTCCCATTTCGATCGAACAGCATCCGTAAACGCACATTCCGGTGATCGGGGATGGATGATCGAGGTCCATTCTCCGTTTGGCCCTTTGGTTCTTCGTGTCCAATTCCCTACAATGCAACCAACGGCTGCGCCATCCCGTCGTAACTGCGCGCCCGCATGCCGGAGGTCTCATGCACATCGCCGCTCTCATCGCCGGCATTCTCTGCCTCTTCATTGTCCTCTTTGACGCCTTCCAGACCATCATCCTGCCGCGCCGCGCCGTCGGCCGCTTCCGTCTCACCCGCCTCTTTTACATCGCCACATGGAGACCGTGGGTTTTTATCGGTCGCCGCCTGCGCAATCCCCGCAAGCGCGAAACACTTCTCAGCTATTTCGGTCCTTTTTCGCTCATTCTTCTTCTCATCGTCTGGGCTTCCCTTATGGTTCTCGGCTTCGCTCTCCTCTATTACGCAGACGGAAGCCCGTTCCACGACGCCACGCAACCAGAAACTGCAGCGCGCCTGCAGTCGTCCGGCCTTCCCACTGACCTGTATGTCAGCGGAACCACCATCTTCACTCTGGGTCTCGGCGACGTTACTCCCCTCTCTTCCTGGGGCCGCGCGCTTGTCATCCTCGAGTCGGGCACCGGCCTCGGTTTCCTGGCCGTCATCATGGGATACTTCCCCGTCCTCTACAGCGCCTTCTCACGACGCGAAGTCAGCATCTCGCTTCTCGATGCCCGTGCCGGCTCTCCGCCCACGGCCGCCGAGCTCATTCGCCGCCACTCCTACCAGGGCGCGGAGCAGGCTCTCTCCATTTTGCTGGTCGAGTGGGAACGCTGGTCCGCCGAGCTTCTCGAGAGCCACATCTCTTATCCGCTGCTCTGCTACTTTCGCTCGCAGCACACCAATCAGAGCTGGCTCAGCGCGCTCACCGCCGTCCTCGACGCCTCGGCGCTGCTGATTGCCGGCATCCGCGGCACTGAGGCTCGCCAGGCGCAACTGACCTTTGCCATGGCGCGTCACGCACTCGTCGACCTCGCACAGATCTTTTCTCTCACTCCCGTCAACAATGCGCCGAATCGCCTGCCGCCCGAGCGGTGCCAGAAGCTCTTCGACATGCTCTGCGAGAGCGGCGTCAGTTTCTGCGGCGACCCATCTTTTCGCGAGCGCCTGCAACAAATGCGCGTGCTCTACGAGGGATATGCTGAAGCTCTCAGCCGCTACCTCGCCATGCCTCTGCCTGTATGGCTCTCCGATCAGCCGCACAAAGACAACTGGCAAACCGTCGCCCGCCTTCGTGCGCAAACAGAGAGTGCCAGCGGTCTCATGCCGGCGCATGACGTACCGGCCGCCGGCGCATCAGCCAACATTCCCACGCTTATCGATCATCACCACGACTTCTGATTTTTGCCCGTTCTCAAATCGAAGATAGAAATCGCGCAGGCTTGATCCCTTCGCCGCAGGAAAGTTGGCTGCCTATTTTTTCAACAGCGCCGGCCAGTTCACTACCACTGTGATGGGCGGCGATGCAGCATCATTCACCGGCTCGAGGAGGAGGAAGCGATGGCCGTCGGGCGAAACCACGTAAAAGTTTCTCCCGCGGTATGTCGAATCCAGTTGGGTTTGAAAGAGGGGCTTGGGAATCCCAGCTTCAAGGGTTGCCGCCGTCGTATTCACGTCGACCGCCATCAGCCTGCTGTCGCGGGCGAGATAAAACAGTTCCTTGCCGTCCCGGCTCCACTCCGGCTGTAAGCCGCCGGCGGTCGAAATCTGCCACTTGCCCGTCTGCTGCGGGAAGGTTTGAACATAGATCTCGTAACTCCCAGTCTCGCCGGACATATAGGCAACGTAGCGGCCGTTAGGCGAGAACACTGCGGAGACAGCGAGGAAGTTGCTCTGGACGAAGGGGAAGGGTTTGCGATCACCGAAAAGCGGTAACGCCCAAAGCCCTTCGTGGTCATTCGCTGTGTCGTAGATGGCATAACGGCCATCGGAAGACAAGTCGTCAAGGTGCTTTTCTTGTGCAGACTGGAGGAGCGGCTGCGTGCTGCCAAGACCATTTGCCGCTTTTTGGTAAAGGTCATATCGACCGTCGGGATTCGACGAATACACGATGTGCGTTCCATCCGCCGACCACGTTGTATTGGTGGCGTCCGCAGGCCCGAAGGTGAGACGCGAAGCGTTGCCGCGTTTCAGGTCGTAGATCCAGATGTCGCGCTTGCCGAAATCACCGATTGCGACGGCGATCCGGGAGCCGTCAGGCGAGAGCGCGGGAGCCGTGTGGATGTCGGGTGGTCCGACTGTGCCCAGTTTCTCTCCCGCTCGATTGAACCAGGTGACCTGGTTAAGAGAGGCGGTGGCCGTGGACTGATAGGCCAAAACACCAGCGGGGGAGACGGAGAAGAATGCGTAATTGAAGTACGGCATGCGGCCGACATTTTGTGAAATCGGCAGTGGGGGCCCGGTGAAGCGCAACGTCCGGGCGTTAAAGGGCCGGGCCATGAGCGTACGTTGAAACGTGTAGAACAGGTAGCCGGGTGGAGCGAAGAAGGCCTCGGCGTCCGCCTGCCCCAGGCGCACCACAGCTTTTGAGTCGAGCGATCCGGCCTCGAGAAAGTTGTCGTCTGACGCGCCTGCATCCGCTTCAAAGATGAAGTGCCGGCCATCGGGAAGAAATTGCGGGAATCCAAGGTTGGTCCAATGACGGGATGCATCCGGTGCGAACACCAGCGCTGGGTCGCCGCCCGTGTCAGGCACTCTGTATAGGACGCCATTGTCCACAAAAAGAATGAGGCCGTCGCGGTTCCAGGTGGCCCCATCGAATCTCTTCGTGTCGCAAAGTGTTTGCGGGGTCCCGCCTGAGGAGGCAAGTTTCATGAGTTTGCCGCCTGCCTCGAACCCGATTTGCTGGCTGTCCGGCGACCAGAACGGTGAGGACGCCCCGTCCGTTCCGAGAATCGGATGCGCCGTGAGACTATCCGGCGGGCGCAGCCAGAGAACGTTGGCCTTGTCCGGTCCGGCGCGGGCGACGATGGCCAGCATGCGGCCGTCCGGGCTAAGGCTCATGGAGCTGCCAACAACAAATTCCGAATTTTCTGGCGATGCGACAGAAAAGCGAACCACGCTTTGCTGAGGCCTGGGCTTCAGTAGGAGCCAGCCTGCCGTGGCTGCACAGATGACCGCGATGGCGCTAAGCGTCCACGGCAGAGCGCGGCCGAGAAGCGATGCGCGTTCGGCTCCGGCAATTGGGCCGCCGGAGATAGCCGCGTCAGCATCTGCGCCCGATAACGCTTCCTCGATCACGATGCGAGCGTCGCCAATGGCCTGCAAGCGCTGGCGAGTGTCTTTTTGCAGGCATCGCCTGATCAGCCGCCGGATTGCTGGCGGCGTGGTCTGCGGGAGCACTGTCCAATCCGGTTCGCTTTTGATCACCGCCGCAAGCAGATCGGTAATCGTCTCGCCATTGAATGGCTTTTCTGCGGCCAGCATTTCAAACAGCACACATCCGAACGCCCAGATGTCGGCCCGCCGGTCTACCTGCTTGCCCTTGGCCTGTTCCGGAGCCATGTAGGCCGCTGTGCCTAGAATGATCCCCACCTGCGTCGCCATCGCGCTCAGCGTGGGCGAGTTCGCGGAGACAGCCGGCGCCATCGAGTCCTGATCGCTCAAGACCTTGGCCAGGCCAAAGTCCAGCACCTTCACCGTGCCTTCGGGTGTGATCTTCACGTTGGCCGGCTTCAGATCACGATGGATCACTCCACGCTCATGTGCGTACTCCAGCGCCTCGGCAATCTGCTTTGCAATGGGCAGCGCTTCTTCCGCAAGCAAAGGCTTCCGCCCCGCTCCGGCCCGTCCGCGTATGTGCTCTGCCAGCGTTTCGCCTTCGACCAGTTCCATCACCAGCGCGCGACGGCCGTCCGATTCCTCCAATCCATAGATGGCCGCAATATTGGGATGGTTCAGCGAGGCGAGCGTGCGTGCTTCACGCTCCAGCCGCGCCATGGCCTGGCTGTCATGCGCCAAGGTTGAAGGCAGGATCTTCAGTGCGACGTCGCGTCCCAGTTTGGCGTCGCGTGCGCGGTACACTTCGCCCATGCCGCCTGCGCCAAGCGACGAGACAACCTCGTAGACGCCAAGATGGACCCCCGCGGGAAGAGGCATAAAACGTGCACCAATGATACACCGCTGTTTCGCAGGTCATCACAGCCGATAACGCGCCTCGAATGCCGGCAATCCCTCTTGCCCTTCACGCCGCGACCGGTTCGTGCTGCGGCGCGCCAGCGCTGTGCAGATCGAAGGGTACATGGTCGTGTTTGCAGATCGCCTTGATGGCGGGCCGCGCGTTCATGGGGCCGTGTTCCCTGGTCACGGTTCTCTAATGTCTGATCGCCGTTCCCTGATTCCGGACTTCTGCTTCTCCCCCGCCGCACCCTACAATAGGAACAGAACCTGAAGTCAAGAGGGAAACATGCCGCTTTCCGGAGAAGCCATCCGCCTGATGAACTACATTGACGACGTCGCCGTCACTCTTCGCCGCATTCTGGCGGTCATTCCTACCCTGTCTGCCGAAGAGCGCGCCAAGATCGCCGAGCACCTGATCCAGGCGCGGCCCAGCGCCCAGGATGTGGCCGACGCTCTCACCGCAAAGTAAGAGATCGTGATCACGGTCGCCATCATCGGGGCCGGGCCTCTCGGCCGTCGGCTCGCGCTGGGCGCTGCCCGCGCCGGCTTTCGTGTTTTTCTTGAGGACGTGATGCCCGGAACGCTGCACCACGCGCGCGAGCGGATTCGGCAGGAGCTGGGTCCCGAGGCGCTGCCCGCCGTCGTCTTTGTCTCAAGCATTGAAGACGCTGTGCGCGAGGCCGACCTGGTGATCGATTGCGTACCCGACGAGCTGGAATCGAAGCTGGAGATTCTGTGGCTGGTGGACCGCATGGCTCCGCCGCGCACCGTGATCGCTACGCCGACGACGAATCTCTCGATTGCCGACCTGGCTAGTTGCACTAATCGTCCGGAAAAATGCATCGCCATTGCCGATTCGCCGCAGGGTTTGGCTGCGTCCGAAGGGTCCGATCTGCTGTTGCGGACGGCACCTGTAACAAGCGAGGAAACCGTGACCCTGGCGTGCAACTTCTGGCGGCAGCTCGGCTTCAACCCGAAAGTTGAGCGGGGCGGGGCCTGATTGTTGACCCCTCCTTGCCGCGGCATTTTGGGGTAAGGGCGGGACTTGACCAAGCTTCTCGTAAGATTAAGCCACGTTCACAACCGGCAGATCATCAGTTCGCGCTCGTAGATCATCTCCGGCGGCAGATGATCGTGCAGATCGATGAAGAGCTCTTCGTGCCCGATCAACTCCTTGCGCCATGCGGTGGGGTCAACCACCTGCATCTGCTCGAACTGCTCGCGCGATACATCAAGCCCCTTCCACTCCACATCTTCGTAATAAGGCGTCCAGCCGATGGGCGTCTCATTGCTCTGGGCGCGCCCGTGCACGCGGTCCACAATCCATTTCAGGATGCGCATATTCTCGCTGAATCCCGGCCAAAGGAACTTGCCGTCTTCTCCCTTGCGGAACCAGTTCACATGGAAGATCCGCGGCGTCGAGCGGAGCGAGCGCTGCATCTTGATCCAGTGCCGGAAGTAGTCGCCCATGTGATAGCCGCAGAACGGCAACATCGCCATCGGATCGCGGCGCACCTTTCCTACGGCGCCAGCCGCGGCCGCCGTTGTCTCCGAGCCCATGGTCGCGCCGATGTATACGCCTGAGCTCCAGTTGAAAGCCTGGTACACGAGCGGGATGGTTGTCGATCGCCTGCCGCCGAAGACAATGGCGCTGATCGGCACGCCCTCGGGATTCTCCCAAGCCGGGTCGATCGATGGGCACTGGGATGCGGGCGCGGTGAAGCGTCCGTTGGGATGCGAAGCCTTGGCGCCGGTCTGTTTCGCAATTTCGGGAGTCCAGCGCTCGCCGCGCCAGTCGAGGCATTCGGCAGGCGGCTCGTCGGTCATTCCCTCCCACCAGACTCCGCCATCTGGCGTAAGCGCGACGTTGGTGAAAATCGAGTTCCGCCTCAGCGTCGCGATGGCATTAGGATTGGTCTTCGCGCTGGTTCCGGGAGCCACGCCGAAGAATCCTGCCTCGGGGTTGATGGCGCGCAGCTGTCCATTCGCGTCCGGCCTGATCCATGCAATATCGTCGCCGACCGTCGTGATCTTCCAGTCGCCGAGCGCTTTGGGCGGCACCATCATGGCCAGATTTGTTTTGCCGCAGGCAGACGGAAAGGCCGCCGCCACATACGTTTTTTCACCCTTCGGTGACTCCACGCCAACGATGAGCATGTGCTCGGCCATCCAGCCTTCGTCGCGCGCGATGTTCGAGGCGATGCGCAGCGAAAAGCACTTCTTGCCCAGCAGCGCATTGCCGCCGTAGCCCGATCCGTAGCTCCAGATCTCGCGCGTCTCAGGAAAATGCACGATGTACTTTTCGTCGTTGCAAGGCCATGGAACATCCTTTTGCCCTGGTGCGAGCGGCATGCCCAGTGAATGCATGCACGGCACCACGCGCATCGTGTCCTGATCGATCTCCGCCAGCACCGGCAAGCCGATCCGTGTCATGATGCGCATGTTCACTACCACATAGGGTGAGTCGGTGAGTTCCACACCGATGCGCGACATGGGCGATCCCACGGGCCCCATGCTGAATGCCAGCACGTACATCGTCCGCCCGCGCATGCAGCCGTTGAAGAGCGCCTTCAGCTTGCGGCGCATTTCATAGGGATCGACCCAGTTGTTGGTCGGTCCGGCATTATCTTTTGAAAGCGAGCAGATGAACGTCCGATCCTCGACGCGTGCCACATCGCGGGGATCGGAGCGCGCATAAAAGCAGCCCGGCCAGCGCTCCTGGTTCAGGCGTGTGAAGGTCCCCGACGCGACCATCTCATCGCAAAGCCAGTCGTATTCCTCTTTGCTCCCATCCACCCAGTGAATGCGGGCTGGCTGCGTCAGTTCCGCCATCTTCTCGACCCAGCGGATGAGGTGTTTATTCGTTGTCAGTGGCTTCGCAATGCTGGTCTTCCCTTGTTTCATGTTTATTCCTCGTCTTCAGGCGATGGGCATGCAGTGACAGAGATCTTGGGCCGAACGACGCGCATCGGAAGTGAGTTCAACTTCAGCGCGGGCAGTTGCCCCACGGCAGCTTCATTTTCAGATACAACTGGGAATCTACGGGCGTTAACACCTTCATACGTAATGCTATCGTGGTCAGCAAGAGATGTGAAGCTGAAACCTGGCCAGGCTCACGTTTTGCGGGTCAGCGCGTGCCCATCGGCGTCATCCGCCCTCAGCGCGGATCGTCACCCATTTCGAGCTCGCTAATCTCGCCCTCCCGCAGCGCCACGACCAGCCGGTTGATGTCGGCAGACGGCGGCCGGTCTGCTTCGAGGCGGGGGATGACTCTGCGGATCGAGGCGACAATCTCCTCAATCTGCCGGCCCGGCCTCAGCGGTTTGCGGTAGTCCAGCCCCTGGGTTGCGCACAGGATCTCGATGGCGAGAATGTGTTCTACGTTCTCAAGGATCTGCCGCAGCTTTAGTGCCGCGGTCATTCCCATCGAAACGTGGTCCTCTTTTCCGCCCGAGGTGGGTACGCTGTCGACGCTCGCCGGGTGGGCCAGCACCTTGCATTCGCTCAACAGCGCGGCGGCAGCCACGTGCGCAATCATGTATCCGGACGAAAGACCGGCCTCGCTCGAAAGAAACGGCGGCAACCCCTCGTTGATGTCGGGATTGATGAGCCGGTCGATGCGGCGCTCGCCCATACCCGCCAGATCGGTGAGCGCGATGGCGGCATAGTCGAATGCGTAGGCGAGTGGCGCGCCGTGGAAGTTGCCGCCGGAAAGAACTTCGCCGCTCGTTGCAAAGACCAGCGGGTTGTCGGTTGCCGAACCGGTCTCGATCTCCACGATGGCCGTCACGTGGTCGAGCACGTCGCGCACCGCGCCGTGCACCTGCGGCATGCAGCGCAGGCAATAGGCATCCTGAATTCTCGGGTCGTTCGTGCGGTGCGATTCGCGGATCTCGCTGCGTTCGAGTAGTGCCGTCAAGTGCTTGGCCGCCGCTGCCTGGCCGCGATGCGGCCGCGCCTGCTGGATGCGCGGATCGAATGCCGCCGGGGTGCCGCGCAGAGCCTCCAGCGACATTGCTCCGGCCACATCGGCCAGCCGCACCAGACGCTGCGCATCGCAGAGCGCCAGCGAAGCTACGGCCGTCATCGCCTGCGTTCCGTTGAGCAAGGCAAGGCCTTCCTTTGCTTCGAGCCGCAGGGGAGCCAGTCCCGCACGGCGCAGTGCCTCGCCGCCGCGCATGCGTTCTCCGCGATAAAAGGCTTCTCCTTCGCCGATAAGCACCAGCGCCAGGTGTGCCAGGGGCGCAAGATCGCCGCTCGCACCGACGGATCCCTTCTCCGGCACCACGGGATGAATTTCCGCATTCAGCAGATTGACGAGCATCTCCACGGTTTCTCTGCGAACTCCGCTTAAGCCTTTGGCAAGTACATTTGCGCGTAGCAGGAGCATGGCCCGCACTTCCGGTTCCGATAGCGGTCTGCCCAGCCCGCACGCATGGCTTCGTAGAAGGTTCACCTGCAAATCGGAAAGGCGATTGGCCGGAATGCGCACATCGGAGAGCTTGCCGAAACCCGTGTTAACACCGTAGACGGCTTCGTCCCTGGCAAGAATCTCCTGGATCACTCGCCGGGCCGCATCCACGCGATCCAGAGAGGATGAAGCGATTCCCACCTTGCGCAGGCCGCACGCGACAGCCTGTATTTGATTGAGAGAGAGGTTCTGCCCGGAGAGAAATAGAGGCCCTGAGAACGACGGTGACAATGACTGATTCATACCGCCCCTTCCATCGCGGCAAAGGCGCACTGGCCGATTCGATATTTACGCCAGTGAGAGTGTAATCCACCTTGTTCGACTCGATATGTGACAAATAACAAGCTTCATCCGCCCGACGGGCTAAAGTCCGGCCGGGAACTGCATCGGCGGCGTGGTGAACGGGATTACAGCGATCATTTGCCCCAGGCGTTACACTCTTTGTGCTATTCGAAACATGCGAAAACCCGGGCCCCGGCGACTCGGCGGAAAACCCGAAGCGCATTCTGCGCCGCAAGCCCGGAGCCGAACGCCGTACCAGCGGCGCCACCCATGCATCCAGCGCGCATCGAATTGAGGAACGATCGAATCCATGAGCGAGCAAGAAACCAAATCTCTTCCTGAAAATGCGTACCAGCCGCTGAAGGCCGGGGAAACCTACACTCCCATCATTCGCCCCGAGATGACGGTGCCGGAAATGACTGGCGAGGGCCGTCCTTTGGGGCGTTTTTTTCTGCGTCATCTTCACGATTGCGTCAGCGTATTCAACGCTCAAAGTCGGCCAGGGAATGGAGGCGGCAATTCCCGTCTCCATCCTCACCATTGGCCTGGCGCGCGCATTTCGGCGGCGTTCGAGCCTGCTTGAAAATGTGATCATCACCGGCATGGGCGGAGCGTCTGCCGCGGTTGTGGCCGGAGCAGTCTTTACGCTTCCGGCGCTCTACATTCTTCACCTCAATCCACGCCCCGTCGAAACCGTCTTCATCTGCCTCGCCGGCGGTTGTCTCGGCGTCCTCTTCGTCATCCCGCTGCGGCGCTATTTTGTGCGCGAGATGCACGGCCAGTTTCCATTCCCCGAGGCCACAGCCATTACCGAGGTTCTTGTCACCGGCGAAAAAGGCGGTTCGCAGGCCAAGCTGCTGCTGCAGGCGACGTTCATCGCCGGTCTTTACGACTTCTTCGTCACCACATTCCATGTGTGGCGCGAGTATCTCAACTTTCAGTTCATTCCCATCATGCGAACGCTTGCCGATCGCGGCCGCATGGTCTTCAACTTCGACGCCATCGGATTTATCCTCGGACTCGGATACGTGATGGGCCTGCGCAGCGCCATGGTCTTCTGCGCCGGCGGCATTCTGGCCAACTTCGTGCTCGTTCCGCTCGTCTGGTTTCTCGGCAGCCATATGAATATGGCGGTCTATCCGGGAACCATGCCCGTCTCCGCCATGAGCGCAGCGCAAATCTACGCGAATTACGTCCGCTTCATCGGCGTGGGCGCCATCGCCACGGCAGGTATCGTGGGCGTCATCAAATCGCTGCGCGTGATTGCAGGCTCTTTCAGCATTGCTTTGCGCGCCTTTCATTCGAGCGAAACGGCCCAGCCGGAGCGCACCGATCGCGATATCTCCGTCCTCACGATTCTCCTTGGCGTTGTCGCAAGCGCCATCGCGGTCGCCATTTTCTTCGGGCGATTTCAGGTGTCGTGGACTGTGCTCTTCTGGGGCCTGGCGCTCACGCTGGTCTTCGCTTTCTTCTTCGCATCGGTGGCCGCAAACGCCATCGCCACCACGGCGAATAATCCCGCCTCGGGCATGACCATGCTTACCGTGATCATCTCGTGCGTGGTGCTCTTGAAGTTCGGCCTCTCGGGGACGACCGGCATGTTCTTTGTTATGGCGATCGCAGGGATGGTTTGTACGGCGCTTTGCGTCTCCGGCCAGTTCATTACCGACCTCAAAACCGGCTATTGGCTCGGCAACACGCCCGCCGCGCAGGAGAAGGTTAAATTTATCGGCGTGGTTGCCGCAGCCGCCGCGGCTGGGCTCACCATCGTTTTGCTGGCGCATACCTTTCAATTCGGCGAAGCAGCTCAGGGCGATCTGCGTCCCGTCCTCGCCGCACCGCAGGCTTCCATCATGAAGGCTCTCGCGGTCGGATTCATGAGCCGGCAGCCCGTCACCTATCTTCTCTTCGGCATCGGCGCGCTCATTACACTGGTGATCGAGATGCTTGGTAAATCCTCCATGGTCTTTGCGCTCGGAATTTACCTGCCTCTGAGCCTGACCACGCCGATCCTCGCTGGCGGCTTTCTGTCCCACTTCGTCGGCCGGCGCTCGGATAACACAGGTGGCGAGCCCGGCAAGCGCATTCGCGAACGCGGCGTGATTCTGGCCTCGGGCCTCATGGCCGGTGGCGCGCTGGGAGGCGTGCTGGGCGCGACGCTTCGGCTGCTGCCTTCGTTTCGCGAAGATTTCATTCAAACGCCGTTTTACACATACGATCCTGTCTCGCAGTCGGTCTCCGCGCTGCTGTTTATCGGCCTTTGCCTTTATATTTGGTTCGGTTCCCTTGGAAAGGAGAAGCAAAAGTCATGAACCAACTTGAGAAGTATGTCGCTGACGCTGTGCTTGGCATTGACACCCTCTGGGGCGGTGATGTCATGTGTCCTTCGGGCACAGGCCGCTTCATCGCCGACTCGTGGTTCTCCGACGAGCCGTTGCCGGCGGCCTATACACACCCGGCCGCCGAGCGATTACGGCAGTCCGGAGGCGTGTGCGCAAAGAGCATCGATCGCGATGCGGTCGAAATTTACCTGCGCGAAGCGAAGCTGCCAGCCGCAATCGCGGGCCTGCGCCATGAAGCGGCACGGTCGAGCGAACCGCGCAGCGCTTATCTCACTGGACTGGCTCTCAGCCTTGAAGTGATGTGGGACCTCGCCATGGAAGTTCTCGGCAAGGGCGATCCAGTTCCCTACACTCGCGCCGTCGAAGCCTCGACCGGCAAACCGCCTGAACCATCGCACCCTGAAGCCAAGCGCGGGCGAGTCGAGGAATTGCTCGGCCGTGCCGGCTATTCAACTTCGCAGCCCGGCGGAATCCTCTCCGCCGTGGATGCCTGGCGTCGCGACCGTGTCACTCCCATGGCCTCGGTAAAAGCTCTGGGCGCAGCGGTCATTGCGCACTTCGATGGGCTCAGCGCAAAGAATCTCATTCCGTATCTCCCGAAGGAACTGGCGCAAGTGCCCCGCGCCAACATCGACTTCCTGCCCATCAAAGAAGCATGGTTCTCCGGCTCCATGAATTACATTGGCCGCGCGCGCACTCTCGCAGGCGCTCCAAAATACGAAGCCACCTACGAGATCAACGCATCGTTGCAGATTTCGTATCCGGAGTTCGAGCAGCTCGTAAGCCACGAAGTGGTTCCCGGCCATGTAACCACGTTCGCTTACCTCCAGGACCTCTACGTGCGCGGCAAAGCGGGCTTCGAAGCCACAGTTCTTACCATGAACACGCGCGCCGCAACGCTCTTTGAAGGACTCGCCAACAACGCCATCCTCATTGCGCACGGAGTCGCCGAAGTGGACGATCTGCCAGACGAAGATCTGCAGATCGGCGTGCTCCTCGCGCTGCTGCAGGATGACGCCAAGAACCAGTCTTCGTACTTGACGTGGGGCGAGCGCCGTGAGCAAAAGGAAGTTGCGGTCGCCTTGCGGAGCGATTTTCTCGTCACGGAAGAACGGGCCGACAAGCTCTCCGGCGCGTGGGGCCGTCATCCGCTGCTGGGACGCATGTATCTTCCCGCCTATCGAGCCGGCACTGAAAAAATAGCCGAGCTTCGCCGCCTGCATCCGGCAGCGCAGGTGCTGCCTGCAATTTATGGCTGCTACGGCCTGGTCGATATCCAAACCGTCGATCTGGTTCTGAAGAAGTAGGATGCGCCTTCGCGAATTGTTTTGAGGCCCCAGCTTATGCTTAGTACCCGCACGGTCGTCACCGCAAAGAGGCTCTTCGACGGCACGGAATCGATCGACGATCCGGTGCTCGTCATCGAAGACGGCCGCATCGCATCGATCTCGACACGCGAAGCCAGCGACCAGCCGGCTGGTGCGCATGTTCTTCAATTCCCCGGCGCAACGCTGGCCCCATCTTTTCTCGACATACATATCCACGGCGCCGCCGGCCACGACGTGATGGAAGCCACGCCCGAGGCGCTCGCCGCCGTGAGCGGTTTTCTGGCTTCGCGAGGTACCGGCAGCTTTCTGGCGACGACGGTGACCGCCCCGCTCGATGCGACATTGCGCGCAGTCGGAGGACTGGCGAAGCTCGTCGGTCATCCAGGCAACGAACAAACGGCCCGGTTGCTCGGAATTCACTTGGAAGGGCCGTTTCTTTCACGCGAGAAGCGCGGCGTGCAGCCGGCGGAGCATCTGCTGCCGCCGAGTATCGCCACCTTCGACAGTCTCTTCGACGCGAGTCAGGGACACATTCGCTTGATGACGCTTGCGCCGGAACTGCCTGGTGCGGCGGAGCTGACCGCACACGCCACAAAGCGCGGCGTTCGCGTGTCGCTCGGCCACTCGAATGCCACTGCCGCCGAAACACGCGCGGCTATTGCCGCAGGCGCCGTGAGCGCAACCCACACCTTCAACGCCATGCGCGCGCTCGACCATCGCGAACCTGGAATCCTGGGCACGGTGCTGAGCGACGATTCACTTTACTCTGAATTCATTTGCGATGGCGTGCACTCCCAACCCGAAATCGCGAAGCTGTGGTGGCGCGCCAAAGGTCCGGAGCTTGCAATCCTCGTGACAGACTGCGATGAGCGCAACCGGCATGCCCGACGGCGAATATCAACTCGGCGGCATTGCCGTGCAGGTGGCGCATGGGCGCGCGATCGCGCGACGGCGTGCTCGCGGGCAGCGTCCTCACGCTCGATCGCGCGCTCGAGAATTTCCTGGCCTTTACCGGCGCGTCTATCGACCAGGGCCTGCGACTGATCACCACGAATCCGGCCCGGCTGCTGGGCCTGGATAATCAAGTAAGCTGCCTGGCCGCCGGACTTCCGGCAAGTCTTGTTGCCGTAACCGAAGAGGGAAAATTGATGGCTTCACTGGTGAACGGAACACTCGTTGCCGGTGCGAGTGCTTGATCGATGCGGTACCTGCGCGATGGTTCTTCGCCGAATGCTCTGCGCGCACGTCTATTGTCTTCGAGGGGTGACAATCTCGTGAAGTTGGGAATCAGCATCGTCGCCATCTGCTTTTTGGGCAATCTTCCGGCCATGTGCGTGGCCGCAGGGAACGGCCCTGCCGGCCCACTCGTCGTTGGCTACGTGTTTCCGAATGGCGCCATTCTCAACCAGGGACAGATCGATGCGCACAACCTGAATCGCATCAACTATGCCTTTGCCGCCATCAAAGATGGCCGCATCGTGACAGCAACTCAATCCGATGCACAAAATCTCGAGATACTGGTCGCGCTGAAAAAAGAGAATCCCTCGCTGACTGTCCTCATCTCGGTGGGCGGGTGGTTAGGCTCGGGCAACTTCTCCGACATGGCGCTCGCGGCACAAAGCAGAACGATTTTCATTGATAGCGTGATGGACTTCCTCTCGCGCTACGATCTCGATGGTCTCGACGTCGATTGGGAATATCCCGGACTGCGGGGCGCAGGCCACTCTTTTCGCCCTGAAGACAAGCAGAACTTTACCTTCCTGCTGAACGAATTGCGAGCGCGATTCGACCAGGACGAAAAGAGGCTCGGCCGCAGACTCTACCTGAGCATTGCGGTGGGAGCTTCTGACGAATATCTCCAGCACACTGAAATGGCCAAGGTGCAGCAATATGTCGATTCCGCAAATCTGATGGCTTTCGACTTCAACGACGGACCGCCGCGTGGTGTCACCGTGCACCAGTCCGCGCTTTTTCCCGATCCGGCGGACCCCAATAAGAATTCTGCGGATACATCCGTGCGCGCCTTCGAACAGGCCGGCGTCCCTGCAGCAAAGCTGATTCTCGGCGTGCCGTTTTATGGCCGCGCGTGGGATCAGGTCGACAACAAAAACAATGGGCTGTTTCAGGCGGGCAAGCCGTCTTCGCGCGACTTCATCCCGTATGCGGCGATTGCTTCGACCATGATCGGGCATGGCTACACGCGCTACTGGGACGCCGCCGCTTCAGCATCGTATTTGTACAGTCCTGACGAGAAGATCTTCGTGTCGTATGAAGATCCCCAATCCCTAGTGGCGAAATGCAGCTATGTGCTGGCGCACGGGCTCGGCGGCATCGAATTCTGGAATGATTCTGACGATCCCTCTGGTGCGCTTGTCGATGCCATCGACCGCGGCTTGCACCCCGCAGCGCCTACGGGCGTGCCCTGAGGCGCGCCCGGTTATGTCCTGCTGGAGCAGGCGAGCGTACGTCTCGCCGCGCGTGATACTCTTCCGCCAGCGAAGTTTGCGACCGAAGACCCACATGAAAAAAGCGACAGGTATTTTTGCAGCGATCGTATTCCTTGGCGTGATGTCAGCCGCGATACAGGCACAACAATCGGAACAAGCCAAGCAGCCGGTATGCACTCCCACCACATGCGCGTATCTGAATCCGGCGCTCACTCCCGAACAGCGCGCAAAAGATCTCGTGCTCCGCATGACGCTTGAAGAAAAGGTGAGCCAGATGCAGGATGTCGCGCCGGCGCATTCCGCGGCTGGGCGTTCCCGCGTACAACTGGTGGAATGAGGCGCTGCATGGCGTGGCGCGCAATGGCTTTGCGACCAATTTTCCGCAATCCATCGGCCTGGCGGCTACGTGGGATACGGCACTCATGCAGCAGATCGCGACGGTCATTGCGGTCGAAGGCCGCGCCAAGTACAACGAGGCGATTCGCAACGACGACCGCAGCCGCTTCGCGGGACTTACCTTCTGGTCGCCGAACATCAATATCTTTCGCGATCCGCGCTGGGGCCGCGGCATGGAGACCTTTGGCGAGGATCCGTTTCCTGACCGCGAGCATGGGCGTCGAATTCGTCAAAGGCCTGCAGGGCGACGATCCAAAGTACCTCGAACTGGTATCCACGCCGAAGCACTTCGCCGTGCACAGCGGGCCGGAACCGCTGCGCCACGGCTTCAATGTCGACGTTTCGGATCACGATCTCGAAGACACGTATCTGCCCGCGTTTCGCGCCACTATCGTGGACGGCCATGCGGACTCCATCATGTGCGCCTATAACGCCATCGACGGCGCGCCGGCATGCGCGAACTCCATGCTGATGCAGCAAGCATCTGCGCCAGGATTGGGGATTCAACGGGTACGCGGTTTCCGATTGCGATGCGGTTGCCGACATCGAGCGCGGGCATCATTTTGCAACGAGTCATGAACAGGCAGACGCCGATGCGGTGAAGGCCGGGACGGATCTGGATTGCGGCGCAGCGTACGACGCGCTGACGAAGGCCGTCAGCGAACATCTGCTGAGCGAAGCCGATATCGACACAGTCGGTGGTGCGGCTGTTTACGGCGCGCATGCGGCTGGGCATGTTCGATCCGCCGGCCGACGTGCCGTTCAATGCGATTCCCTACTCTGAGGTCGATTTCGCCGCGCATCGCGCAGCTGGCTCTCGCAAGCGGCGCGCGAGTCGATCGTGCTGCTTAAAGAATCGCAACGATACGCTGCCGCTGAAGCCGTCCATCCGGAAGATTGCGGTGATCGGTCCCACCGCGGATCTGCTCGAGTCCATCGAAGGCAACTACAACGGAACCGCGCCACACCCTGTTTCGCCGCTCGACGGATTGCGCAAGCAATTCGGCAACGAGAACATCCTCTACGCTCCGGGATCGATTCTGGCCGACGGCACGCCGACTCCGATTCCTTCGGCATATTTGCGCACGGATGCATCGCTCAAGACAGCCGGCCTGAAAGGCGAGTACTTCGACAATCTGGATTTTACGGGCACGCCGAATTTGGTGCGCGTGGACGCGAAGATCAATTTCGATTGGAACCGCGTGGCTCCGTCCGCGGACTTTTCCTGCGAAGACATTCGCCGTGCGATGGACGGGCGAGTTGGTGCCGCCCGCAGCAGGCGATTACGCGCTGAGCTTCGCGCGGGCCGCGTCCGTTCACAGCCGCCCGGCGCCATGGACTGAATGCACCGCCACGCCGCAGAGCCGCAGGATCGCATCCGGCTCTATGTCGACGACAAGCTGGTGATGGACAGCCACAGCAATCCGCGCCAATGCGCATCTCACTTTTGCCGACACGCAGCCGCACTCGATTCGCGTGGAGTATGTGCACGCTCCCAACGATCGCTTCGTCGATCTCGAGTGGGAGCCGCCGGCGAACAGCTTGCTGCGCCCGGCAATCGAGGCCGCAAAAGAACGCCGATGCCATCGTCGCATTTGTGGGGCTCTCTCCGAATCTTGAAGGCGAAGAGATGAATGTGCATGCCGACGGATTCGACGGCGGCGACCGGACGCAGCATCGAACTTCCCGACTCGCAGGAGCACCTGCTTGAAGCATTGGGCGCGACGGGTAAACCGCTCATCGTCGTGCTCGACGGCCGGCAGTGCACTGGCCGTTCCGTGGGCCAAGGACCATGCCGACGCGATTCTCGACGCATGGTATCCGGGCGAAGAGGGCGGCGATGCCATTGCGGAGACGCTGGCGGGAAAAAACAATCCCGCGGGCAGGCTGCCCGTTACTTTCTATCGCTCCACTGCAGATCTGCCGCCATTTACCGATTATTCGATGAACAACAGAACCTACCGCTATTACACGGGCGAAGTTCTGTATCCATTCGGATACGGCCTGAGCTACTCGGCGTTCAGCTACGACACGCCGGATTTGAGTTCGAAGCAGATCGACGCCGGGGACCCGGTAACCGTGACGGCAACCCTGCGCAATACCAGTAATCGCGACGGCGACGAAGTGGCCGAGCTTTACATTGTGCCGCCGCAAACCGCGGTGTCGCCGCACGTCGAACTCGAGGGCTTTACGAGAATTCACCTGCAAGCTGGCGCCACCCAGAACGTGCAATTCACGCTGACTCCGCGCGAATTAAGCGAGGTGGATGCGAACGGCAATCGCGCCATCGTTCCCGGCGATTACAAAATCTATGTTGCAGGCGGCCAGCCCGAAGCGGGCACTCCCGCGGCGACCTTGCATATCTCAGGCACGATGCCGCTGCCCAAGTGAGCAGACGCTGCTGAGAGGTCGAAGTCAGGCGCGCTTGGATTATCGATCGAGCGTCCGGATCTTCGCAGCGATGAAATCGTGCACGAACATCAGGCTGGTCGGGCTCGCGACGGTCTCCGCGTCTTTCTCGCCTGCCTCGTGAATCAGAAGAAGCGGCCGGGGATCCCATTGGCCGCCGTGCGATACGCGTTCGTCTTCCGCACTCCAGCCTGGCTGCGGCCGCCAAAACTGTGTGCGCCACGAGTGGTCGCCATGAACAATGACTGTGGTGGCCGCCCAACGCGGCTGAGCCTCGAGTTCATTGAGCATCTGGCCGAGCAATCGGTCGGAATAATCGAGTGAATCAAGATACGACCCGCCTGGACCGAAGGTGTGTGTGCGCCGGTTCCAGAACTCCGGCGGGTGCGGGAGCGGTAGATGGATGTAAATGAGATCGGCCTGGCTGGTCGCGAGGGCATCGAGCGCGTGCGCACTCATGTCCTTCACTGACACAACATGCCCTCTCGATTTCCACGCTGCCGTGTCTGCCCATGCCTTTGCGGGCATGGTCGATTGCTCTGCCAGCAGCCGCATCGGAAACCAGACATTCTCAGCAAAGCTGGCGTCGAGATCCGTGGGACCTCGGTCCTGCGCGTCGTCGTTCGTCCAATAGCACTGCGTCGCCGTCCCTGAAAAAACCGGGCAATAGGTGATGCACCATCCTGCGATCGACGTGGTCACCCCGTGCTGCTTCGCCATGCCGAATAACGAAGCGTTCACGTCGAATGTCTCCCAGTGCGGCGAATCGATCGTCCTCACCAGATACCGGTGGTCGGAAGTGTAGGTCACCGTCTTCACCACGCGGCCCAGCAGCAGGCTCGGAACCACCTGCGTCGTCCAGTACGCGATGGGCTGGACCTGGGTATAAAGCGTGCTCTCGCTGCGCAGGCGATCGAAATTCGGAAGCTGAAGCGATGGGTCGCGGGATTCAAACACGGGCTTGTAGGCCAGTTCGTCGAAGAGAATCCAAACGATGCGCGGTTTGCTTGCGGGCTGAATCGGAATTGGCGCCGCGTAGGTTTGCGGGCCGGGGCGCCACATCGCCGCGCGAACTAATTGAACAGTCGTGACCAGCGCAAATACAGCGAATCCGGTCAAGATGACGCCGCCGGCCCCACGAAGCTTCACTGCGAGCGGGCGCGCACGCAGGATCAGGAATCCGAGCACAATCAGCCACAGCAGGCTGGCTGCCAGCACCGCCGTATTTGGAACCGGAAATGGAAAGACGTTGAGATTGCGCAACAGCAACAGCGGAGGCATCGCGGCCATCAGGATCCAGCAGATCGTCGGCCACCATTTCAGCTTGCGCAGGAGCGCCATCACGACGAGGAAAATCAAAGCGACAATTGCCAAATCGGTGATTTGCGCCAGCGCGATCTTTGTCAGCGGAAAGGGGGTGCGCATGCGCTCATCGCCTGTGGAAGTTGTCAGGTCGATGTAGTTGGGCAGGAGCAGAATGGCGGCAAAGCCGAGCGCTTGAGCGATCCTTTTGATCATTCCACTCCTGTTCGAGAAAATGGGCGGCCCCGGGCGCGCCAGCGCCGGCTTACACCCGCTCAAACAACAGGAGAACACGTCCATTGCCGAGCGCGCAACGATCCGCGGCTCGGAAAAACGGCGCCAGGGCATCGATCAAGTCGCTTTCACCCAGGCGGCCGTAAAGTTCGTCGCGGCCGCGCAGCCATTCCTGGTACATCGGATCCGAGGGCGGTACCCACTCCAGCACCAACCATCGCCGCGTAAGGCTCGCGCAGAGTTCGCCGATGTGCCTGAGCGGCAATTGCTCACGCAAGATCAGGTGATGAATCACCGCCAGCATCAGGACAAGATCGAATTTGCCGGTCAGGCGGTCGAGCAACGAGAGCTGCTCGCGATTACGCCAGCCCGCTGCCGGCGTAGGCCGAGCGATATTCGCCACGAGCGTCGTAATGGGCTTGCGCTCTTCGGCAGCCCTTTGCCAAAGGATTTCAAGCGCGGCGGCATCGCCGTCGAGCGCCACGACTTTCGCGCCGTTGTCCGCTGCAATAAAGGAGTATGTCCCGGTGTTGGCCCCGATATCAAGTACCTCAGCCGGTCCGCAGCTCTGCAGCACGCTCTTCACAAACTCCTGCTTTTCATCGTGGTCTGCGGCCCGGTAATGTGCGGCAGTCTGCGTGTACTCGCTCCACTGGCTGCGGCTGCCCGTGTCCTCAGTATGCTGAATTTGTCTCTCTAAACGCGCAATGCGCTTGAGCAGGATGTGCGTGGCCAGTTCGGGATTCATCGCCGCGGGCGTTTTCGCGTTGCCTTGCTTCGCGCCGCGCTTCTCGAACAGCGAAGCCAGCGTGACCACATCCAGAAGATCGGGGTTGAGCCGCCGCCGGAAGGGCAATGCCTTATAGAGTTCAGCAGGTTCGTAGCCATCGCGGGTGAAAAGCGTGGCCGCGAGAGGCCAGCTCAGATACTTGGCTGCGATCAGAGGAAGAAGAAACGTGCGCACAAACTGCCCGTAGGCGAGCCACACCCCCGAGTGCGGGTCGCGCCGCTCAAACGACAAAACATCCACGAAGACCGGCTTCGCCCCTGCAAATACGATGTTCAGCGGTGTCGCATCTTTCAGCGTCCAGCCCGACTCAATCGCCTGGCGCGCCACACGAAGTGTAAGCTCAGCAGCCGAACGCCACTGTACCGGCGTCCACTCCCATGGGTAGTTGATGGGATCGATGCGCGGGTGTTCGAGCCAGAGTTCGCCAGGCACGATGAATGGATGGTCGGCCGACGTTGCAATCTGGCTTGAAATCAGGTCGCCGCTCTGCTCCAGGGCGACACGCAGCGGCGATGCTAGAAACTCCTGCGTCTCTACCGTTGCTCCAGGGCGAATTCGCCTCAGGGCGCTGCCGGCAACAAGCCGCAACTCTCCGACGGGGTCGCGGAAGGTCGGTTCGGGGTTATTACCTGAAAAGAACGGCTCCTGGTCGGACGCAGAAGGCACGGCCGAGCCAGTCACGATCGAGGCGAGCTCTCAACGTCAGGAGCATTCCCCATTACTTCGGTTTCGTCCTTGACGTTCGAGGAGCGGTGCAAGAACGCATAGATCTTGCGGCGCAAGTACCAACCAGTAGCTACGAGAGCCGACCCTGCTGCTTGAATGGCCAACAGACCATTACCTGGATCGGCATACGCGTAGGCGGGGCGCTCACACAACATCACAGCGCCTAAAACCATCAAGAAGATCGGTAAAGCTCTCAGGACAAACCTCATATTGCTCACTGGCCACTCCTGGATCCGATGGATATCCGCGTCGGACGCTCATCGAACTGGCTGCCCGTTTGAGGAACTGAAATCCACCCTCTGTGACATAGACGTGAAAACGCCGATTCGAGTTTAAGGCAGATTCATATAGCAGGACCGCCCGGAATCATTTGTTTCAACCCACCAAGGTCGCACAAGTTCCGCAGATGTTAGGAAGAAGCTTCACCCGCACCCGCCCTTACTCGAGGCGCAACGGCATCAGTCGCCGAATTCCAGATCGTCAAAACGGCGCCACTTGTACACGGCAATTGAGATGATCCAGCTCAGGGCAAAGATTCCGACGATGCAGTATCCGAGCGTGCCAAAGTTGCCATTGAGCCTCAACACCGCGTCCCAGAACACCCCGCCCAGGTGGAATTGGCCCGCAACCAGACCCAGAGCCTCAACCCCGCCCACCGCAAGCGCCACGACGACCGAGACAAAAGTGATGGTCAGGTTGTAGTAAAGCTTGCGCACAGGCTTGATGAACGCCCATCCGTAGGCTCCCAGCATCAGGATATTGTCGGTGGTATCGATCAGAGACATGCCGGCGGCGAAAAGCGCGGGAAAAGCCAGGATCGACCACAGCGGGAGCCCCTTTGAAGCTTCAGCCGCCGAAATTGCCAGCAGGCCGATCTCCGTCGCTGTATCGAAGCCCAGCCCGAACAGCACTCCCAGGGGATACATATGCCAACTGCGGCGAATCATGGCAAACATGGGCCGGAAGAGCCGCGCCAGAAATCCGCGGCTCGCCAAGAGCATGTCGAAGTCCTCGTCCACATAAGGCGCACCGTTGCGGACACGCACAAACGCGCGGTAAATCGAGACCATCACGACGATGTTCACGATGGCGATGCCAAACAGGAACAGTGCGGAGACCAGCGTGCCGATCAGCCCGCCGATCATGCGCGCGCCGTCCATGCGGTGTTGCAGCGCAAGCGCTGTGGCCGCGATGGCAGCCGTACCCAGGAACACGATGGTCGAGTGGCCCAGCGAGAACATGAAGCCGACTGCGACCGGGCGCTTGCCTTCCTGCATCAACTTGCGCGTCACGTTGTCGATCGCGGCGATGTGGTCGGCGTCTACGGCGTGGCGCAGGCCGAAGCTGTAAGCCAGCAGCGCGGTCCCTAGCAACAGTGGATAGTGGCGAAACGCGATGGCTGCCCACAGCCAACTGCCCGCATTGAAGGCGAACAAAAGAGCATAAACTCCCAGCACCTTGCCGCGCAGGTTCCCTGGCGCATCGTCGAAGAGATGGCGTAGCGTGGGGCGCCGGGCAGGAGCCGTTCGCGGTGCAGCAGCTGCGTGATTCATTGCAGCCGCTCCACTGCAATATCATCGACGCTGCCGGCCGCACCAACGCTAACCTGCTTTACAGCCGGATGCGCCGCAATGCGATTCAGACCGGGATGGATAGCGTTATCAATGGCCCAATATTACCATTTTGAAATTCGTGCTATCAACCGGGAGCCGCGCTTTTTTCAGGTGCAAATTTGCCTCGCTGCGCCGGTGGGCAGGCATGCGGCGCCTGTAAGAAAGTTAAGGCTGTTTGCAGAGGTTACTGCGTTGGCGCTGACGGCGCCTTGGCTGAGGCCACTGCCTGGGGCACAGCAGGCTTGGGCTTCGGTGCCTCCTTGCGCCCCGGAGCCAGAATGGCGTGCAGGATGGTGCCCTCCATCCGAGGCATGAATTCCACCACGCCCGCGTCGCCAATGTCCTTAATCAGCCGGTTGATGATGTTGTAGCCGAGATCGCGGTGCGCCATCTGCCGGCCGCGGAAACGGAGGCTGGCTTTTACTTTGTCCCCCTCGCCCAGAAAGCGGACGGCCTGGTTCTTTTTGGTCTGGTAATCGTGCTCGTCCACGGTCACCGAGAACTTCACTTCCTTCAGCGTGATGACCTTCTGGCGCTTGCGCGCAGCGCGCTCGCTCTTCTCTTTTTCGTAAAGGAAGCGACCGTAGTCCTGAATGCGGCAGACCGGCGGGACAGCGGTCGGCGACACTTCCACCAGATCTAAGCCGCGCTCACGGGCAATCTTCATGGCCTCGAATGGTGCAAGGATCCCAAGTTGTTCGCCGTTTTCATCAATGACGCGAATCTCGCGCGCACGAATCCGCTCGTTGATGCGGATAAAGGATTTTGCCGAACGTTTATCGAATGCGATGGCGCTCCTCCATAACAATGCTGCGCGGGCCAGGACCAATTGCCCGGTGGGCCGCAGCGGCACGAACGCAAACTGAGTATAGCATTGGCTTGGCTTTGATAACCAAGGCGTTAGAGGCGTTTGACATGGCGAAAGGCAGCTTTGTAGGATGCTTATGTCAGTCTGAAGCCCTTCTCGTTTGTTGGTAACGAGCTTCAATCCTCGCACGTCAAAGCCTTGGGACAATGATTGCAGTTAAGGAGCTTACCAAACGGTACGCGCGCACGACTGCCGTTGATCGGATTTCATTCTCCGTAGAAAAGGGCCAGATCGTCGGTTTCCTCGGCCCCAACGGCGCTGGAAAAACTACCACGATGCGCGTGCTCACCTGTTTCTTGCCGCCCTCGGCGGGCACAGCCACAGTTGCAGGATTCGATGTCCTGGAACAGCCCCGCGAGGTCAAGAAACGCATCGGCTACCTGCCCGAGTCGCCCCCGCTCTATCCCGAAATGGAGACTGTGGAATACCTGCGCTTCGTCGGCAGGCTCAAGAGTCTGCGCGGCGCCGACCTCGATAAGCGTGTGGATTATGTTTTGGGGCGATGCTTCATCGGCGATGTGAAATCGAAGCTTCTGGGCAAACTCTCCAAGGGCTATCGCCAGCGCGTAGGGCTGGCCCAGGCGATCATTCACAATCCCGAAGTGCTCATCCTCGACGAACCGACCGCCGGCCTCGATCCAAAACAAATCAATGAAACGCGCGATCTGATTAAGAGCCTTGCCGGCGATCACACGATCATTTTGAGCACGCACATTCTTCCTGAAGTGGAACAGACCTGCGAGCAGGTCATCATCATCAACAAAGGCAAGGTGGTTGCTACCGATTCGGTGCGGAATCTCGAGACCCGCACGCGCGGCGTGGAGTCGGTTCTGGTGGAAGTGGCGGCGCGCGATGGAGCGCTAAGTTCGGAAGCAGTGCAGCACAGGCTCAAACAAATACACGGCGTTGCGCGAGTGCTTTGCAAAGATCCGAAGGATCATCGGCTGATCTTCGAGGTCGAAAGCCAGAAGGGACAACTGGTCCGCGGCGACCTGGCGCGCGCCATCGTGGAATCGGGCTGGGATTTGAATGAGCTGCGTGCGGCGGGCATGAGCCTCGAGGAGGTTTTCCTTGAGCTCACTGAAAACGCACCGGAAAAAGAAGCCGTGGAATCCGCCGACGCGGAGGCCGCAGCCGCGGAAACAACGAATCCTGAAACCTCACAAGAGCCCCAATCATGAGAAACATCTGGACCATCTGCCGGAAGGAGCTGGGAAGCTATTTTGTTTCCCCGATCGCCTATCTCCTGCTGACCATGTTCGCTCTCATCTTCGGCTTCTTTTTTTGGAATGCCTTGAGTTTCTTCGTGGTGGAGGGCATGGAGATGCAGCTCCGCGGAGAAGCCGCTCCGATGAACATCAACGAGCAGATCATTCGGCCGCTGCTGATGAATGTGGGAGTGATATTCCTCTTCCTCATTCCATTGATCACGATGCGTCTTTTCGCGGAAGAGAAACGCTCGGGAACCATCGAGCTGCTGGCAACTTCTCCGGTCCGCGACATCGAGATTATCTTGGGCAAATGGATCGCCGCGTTGATTCTCTATGCGTGCCTGCTCGGATTCACAGCCCTGAACTTTGCATTCCTCTTTCTCTATGGCAAGCCCGATTGGAAACCGCTGGCGGTCAGCTATCTCGGCCTGCTGCTGCAGGGCGGTCTGCTGCTCGCGATCGGCACGTTTATTTCGACGCTCACTAGAAATCAGATTGTTGCCGGCGGAGCTACGTTTGGAATTTGCCTGCTGCTGTGGGTCTTTGAATGGGTCAGCGGCTACGATTCCGCAACCTGGGCTACCGTGCTCTCGTATCTCTCCGTCATCACGCACTTCGAGTCATTCTCCAGAGGAGTTATTGCCACGAAGGACCTGATTTTCTATCTCACGGGAATCTACCTGGGACTTTTTGCAACCGCGCGATCGTTGGAGTCTCTGCGATGGAGGTCGTAGATGGCCAATCGGTGGCTTAAAGCGCGGCAAACCAGGTACGCGGGTTATGCGTTGGCGTACGTTGTGGTCGTGATCGCGGCCGTGGTTGTCGCCAACATCCTCGGAAATCGGTACAACAAATCTCTCGACACAACTTCGAACAAGCGCTTCAGTCTTTCAGCTCAGACCGCAAAGATCGTGAAGGGATTGAAGCAGAGCGCGACCATCACCTACTTCAACCAGAGCACGCGATTCATCGACGGTAAAGATCTGCTGGACGAGTACGCGAACCTCTCGCCGCGCGTCCATGTCGAATATGTCGATCCGGATAAGGACCCTGAGCTTGCTCGCGCAGATGGAATTCGCGACTACGGCACTGCCGTTGTGCAAATTGGCGACAAGAAAGACACCGCCAAGAGCATGAACGAAGAAGGCATCACTGGCTCTTTCATTCGCGACCTGAAAGGCAACACGCGCACCGTTTGCTTTGTGACCGGCAGCGGTGAGCACCAGATTGACAACACCGATCGTGATGGCCTTTCCCAGTTCAGCGATCTGCTCGGCAAAGAGGAATACAAGACAGAGGCGGCCGATCTGCTGCAGAAGGCGGAGGTCCCGGACGACTGCACGACTCTTGTGGTCGCCGGCCCCACGCGCGATTACCTGCAACCCGAGGTAGATGCGATCAAGACGTATGTTGAAGGCGGAGGGCGTGCGTTCTTCCTGCTCGATCCGCCGCTCAATATGGGCCAGTCAAACTCTGCCGGAAACGATGCCCTCATGAGTCTGCTTGCAAGCTGGGGCGTCACTCTGGATAAGAACCTGGTGCTCGATTTCAACCCAATCGGCCAGGTTGTGGGGCTTGGCCCGCAAGTCGCACTCGTGACACAGTACGATTCGCAGCCCATTGTGAACGATTTGAAGGGCACGGCCGTGGGGCTGCCGATTTCGCGCTCGCTCCAGAGCAAAGACACCGGGAAGACCACTGTGCAAGATCTGTTCAGTTCGTCGGCCAACAGCATTGCCACGAGCGATCTGAATTCTTCATCAATCAATCTGCGCGACCCTAAAAACAAAAAAGGCCCGTTCACGTTGGCGGCCGCCGGCACCTATGACACCGGCAAGCCGAACTCACAGGGACGATTCGTAGTGGTTGGCAGTTCTTCGTGGGTGGCCAACCGGTTCATCGGCTTTAATGGGAACAGCGACCTTGCCCTGAACTCGATCAACTGGCTCTCTTCCGATGAAGATCTGATCTCGATCCGGCCCAAACCGCCGGAAGATCAATACATCACCATGACGCGCGCGCAATTGAATCGCGTGCGGCTCATCAGCCAGTTCGGGTTTCCACTGGTGGCGATTATTGTCGGGGTTGTGATCTGGTGGAAGCGCAGATGAAGGCAAACCCTCGCACGAATTCGATTGAAATGCGAAAAGCGCTATGAAGCTTCGAGGCCTGATCCTTGCCGTTGTGGTCCTTCTTGCTCTTGGTGGAGTGCTTTACTGGTCGAATCACCATAAGCCCTCAACGCAGAGCACAGCATTGTCGTCGACCGCCTCGCCTTCGATCCTCAAGCTGAATCAGGCCAGCATGACCGGCCTCACTCTGACCGACAAGGGATCTGCGCCGGTTACGCTGGTCAAGCAAAATGATGGCAGATGGCAAATCACCGAACCGAAGGAACTGCGCGTCGATCAGGACGGAGTCACCAGCCTACTGTCGACCTTGTCGAGCCTCAACGCGGATCGCGTAGTTGAGGAGAAGGCTTCAAACCTGGCACAGTACGGGCTCGAAGATCCATCGGTCAGTGTGGATATCGAGACTTCGGATCACAAACAACGAAGACTGCTGCTAGGCGATTCGACGCCGGCTGGCGACGACGTTTACGCGATGCTCGACGGAGACCCTCGAGTGTTTACCATCGCTTCCTATGACAAAACCGGCATCGGCAAAGGGTTGAATGATCTGCGTGACAAGCATCTGCTGACGGTCGATCCCGATAAAGTGAGTCGCGTGACATTCGACAAGAAAGGGCAGGCAATCGAGTTCGCACGCATCAGAGACGGCTGGCAGATTCTGAAGCCGGAGCCGCTGCGGGCCGATAGCTTTGCTGTGGATGAGCTGGTGCGGGGCGTCGCCGATGCGCGCATGGACCTAAGTGGGAGCAAGAGCGATGCAACCGCTGATTTCGCCCAGGGAACCCCGGTCGCCACCGTTTCTCTCACTGGGGCTCGAGGCACCGAGACACTCGACTTGCGCAAGAATAAGAATGACGATTACGCCCGTTCGAGCGCTTTGCCCGGGATCTACAAAGTCGATCCGATTCTCGATTCGACGCTCAGCCAGAGTCTGAACGATTTTCGCAATAAGAAGCTCTTCGGCTTCGGCTTTGAGGACCCGAACAAGATCGAATTGCACGAGGGATCAAAAGTATGGTTCCTGTTGCGCAACGGCTCGGACTGGTGGTTCAACGGAAAGAAGATGGACGGCGCCGCGGTTGAATCGCTCGTGGACAAGCTCCGCAATCTGGCGGCAACCAGCTTCCCCACCTCTGGCTTTTCGAGTGCAGCGATCCAGGTAATGGTCACTTCGGCCGGTGGCAAGCATGTGGAGGCTGTGTCGATCTCGAAGTCAGGAGACCATTACCTGGCTAAGCGCGACAACGAGCCGTCTCTCTATCAGCTCAGCGCCAGCGACGTCAGCGATCTGACGGCTGCGATCAACGCGATCGAGCCCGCGGCAATCGCGAAATAGTCGCTTACTTACCGATTCAATCCGATCGAAAGCGGGACAAAAGATTGTTTCCGCATTACCCTGATGTGTCAGGCCGATCGCGTCTGACGATCCGTCAGAAAGACAGCGACCGAGAGGCTGAGGAGCGGGCCAGAAATATTGAATAGGGCGCGCGCGGTATTACCCAGAGCATCGTTGTATGCGCCAAAAAGCAGGGCCAGAAGAAAGGTGACCGCGGTGGCCCAAACCCATCGATGATCCAGCCGCTTTAAGCGCAGCAGACCGAGCGGCAGCAGCCAAATAAAGATGTACCAGAATTCCCGTGCCTTCAAACATCGGAAAAACGCATTGACAAACCCCACATTGGAGTATGCGGCCATCACGAGGGTGTAGTGTGTGACGCCGGAGAAGAGGCCGCCGGGTGAGGAGAATGAGAGAACAACGGTTGTGCCGCCAAGGATCGCAAGCCCGGCGACCCAAGCCAGTTTGCCGAGGCGCAGTGGCCGCTCAGTGAACCACCAGACGATGGCGAAGACGAGGGCGAATGGTGCAAAGGTCTCCTTGGAGAGGCTCCCGGGAATCGCCCAGACCAGCAAAAGCCACCAACGAGCAGACAGGAGCGACCATACAACCAGGGCAAGAAAGAATGCCTCTCCAGAATCGACATACGCTGCCAGGTTCCAGTTCGGTATGGCAAAGTTAAACAAAAACAGCATCGCTCCGACGAGCGAGGTGACGTATGAAAGGCCGCATCGAACCCCAATTGCAATAATCGTCAGCGCGGTCGCTGCGGTCAGGATCGAGGTCGCAACCAACATTGCGAAGAAAGCAGGATTCCAACTGCCGACCCGGCCTTTTGCCAGCCAATAAAAGGGCTTCGCCAGCGCAGGAACAAAAGGGCGATAGGACATGATCCTCAAGGGCGATTTAACCGCATTAGCGTAGTCTGCTGCGTCGGATGTTCCGCCGACAGTGCCCGGATCGTAGCGATTCAGAATGGGGTATCCAAGACCGAAACAAATCAAAAAGAACAGAATCCAAAGCAGTACCGCACCACGAACTGAAAACGCGGACGCGATCATCGGAAACCTCCGGCCCCTATGAATTTGTTTAACAAATGCGCGGGTATTGTTATCGATTTCTCAGAGACTCTTGCCTTTGGCGCATCAATTTTTTGCGGTGGCTGGAAGAGGCCATCGAAGGCATTGCACAATTTCTTGCGTCCTCAGCTCGAAGCCCAGTTCGCAGCGTAGTTTTATCCATGTTCGGATGAACGTAGTCTTCCATGAAAAGGCCAACCGCTGTCAAGAGTGGCGCCCGGGCTTACATCATCTTGCAGTCTGTTTGAGCTTATTCCCGCAAAACGTTTCCCTGAGCAAACTGCGTCGCTGGCGGATGAGAAAACGCTCAATGAAGAAACGGTGTGGGGAGCCGAACAATATAGATCGAATTGAAGTGCGGGCCAATCCACGTTCGATACGCCACGGGCGGGAATGCAACCTGTCCGCCGCATTCATCCGGATTGAGGAAGATACCGTAAACAGGCTCGATTGCGGGAGTTTCCTTCAGAAAAGTTACTGACCAGGCTTCAGATGACGAAAGCGTGTTGCAGTTGTCGGGAATTGAACGCTCAGGCTGCGGCAGGTAGGCATTTTTTGGAATGCGAATCCAGGGGCTATTGACGTACTTCACTCTCTCGAGCTCAGTCCATGCTTCATATTCCCAGGGCCCCAGAATGGCAGTCGCAGGCACCCCAGCTGACCGGATTTCGTTTATTGCGGTTACGTATCCTCGATACAAGGCAAAGTCGTCGTGCGTGGCTGCGACACTGAAAGCACCGAAGATCACGATCAGGAAGCCACACCACAATGGTAGATTTGCTTTTACCCTTTGTTGGTAATAGCGGGTCAGCAGAAGGAGAAGAATGGGGAGAAGCGGCAGGAGATATCGATCAAATAAACCTCCGTACCTCAACTGTAACAGCGCCAACACGACGATGTAAGCCGCGCTAAAGGGTCCGACAATCATTGCGAGATTCTGCCACGAGATTACGGCAGCCGCTTTTGGAGGCGTGGGACGCTCAAACACGCCTGCGCACAAGCAGGTTACAAGGCTCACGACCCCAAGCACCACAGCGCCGGTGAGCAACAAGGAAAGGCTCCTCCGAGCGATGGCCAGATGAACCCCCTGGGCCAAAAATGAGTTCAGTCTTTCATATGCGGAATCGGTCATATAGTCCCCCATAAACGGGGCAAGCCATATCCCGAGCGCCCGGGCGCGGATCAGTGCGATTGCAGAGACTGCAAAACAAAGAAGGCCGGTTGCGAATACGGTGGCGACTCGTCGATTCCACGGGCGGAGAACTCCGACGAACATCAAAAGCACCGGGAGTGCCAACAACATAAGTTGTCAAGCGGCGCGCAAACCAACCCTCCCGAGCTCCCTCAGAGATTCCAAATCGATGCCACTGGGAATGAGGGAATCCGTACTTACATATGGTTGACCGGCCTGCCAGTGCATCGTGGCAATTATGACGCCGGCCCCTGCGAGACATGAAAGGCACCCAACTGCGAGTGCGCGCCGATTCCGTCTTAGCAGCCAGAGAGTGCACGGAACCATGACCAGCACGCCAAGCCATGCAATCTGCCGAGCCGTTCCACCCACCGCGTTCACCAACGCAGCAAGGCTGATCCATGCGATGGTAGAGCGGTCGCTCTTCGCCTGCTCAGCGCGCAAGCACATATAGAGGCAGACCACAACGCACAAAGCGCCAGGGAGGTCGTCCATGAAAGTGAAGTCCGGTGGAAGACAGAGCGGCGAAAGAACAAAAGTCATTGTCGCCAGGGTTGCATTCCAGGAGTTCACGCCAGCCTGCAAGTAAGTGCGCTGCAGCAGAAAAGCAATTGCCATGGCCTCGATTACTGTAGTGAGACGGACCACCGTGAATGAGAATCCAAAGAGCTTCACGAGCAGTACCGCGAGGTATGCGTGCCAGCCAAGGATTGCTCCTCCCCAGCCGTTATAGGTAAGGTGGCCCGTTTGGGCGAGAAGCTGAGCCGTCTTTAGATAGCACCAGTCGTCATTGATGCCAATCTCTGCGTGAGCGCAGATTGCGATATAACAGAGCAGCGGAGTGAGCGCGCAAGCAATTGCAGGCAGATAGTTCTTCACCGTCGCTCGCAAAGTAACGCCCCTCCCTGGACCGAACGCCGCAACGATCCCATTTCCCGGAGTAGCGATACCGTGCATAAGGAGTGTCTCGTGCGACTCCGGGAATCTGGGGTGATTCCATCTGCAATCATATGCAATCCTGTGCGGGCCTGATCCTGTGGTTTCCCAAACGATAGCGGTACCGCGAACAGCGCTTCTCCGAGAAGGTTCCCACGCGTGGTTCTGATCGTCTGGCTGCGAATGGTCAGACGGCACGGAGCGCTACAACCGGGACGGACTCACTCCGCGGCCATCAGGCAAGAGCAGCTTATAATGACGCTATCCTTGAACTCAAAAAAGGAGATCCTTAATCGAAGAGCTGTCGAACCTGTTTGCCTTTACACGGCGATCGTTTCGTTTGTCGGAGCGCACCGTTTCGCTCATTCTTGCGCTTTTGATTATCGCCGTTGTCGGCACTGTCTCCGTGTTTTGGGGCGAGAAATTGCCCATTAACGGAGGGTTCGGCTGGGACGGGATAATCTACGGGGGCGTAGCGCGGGATCTGAATTTTCGGGCGCTCCCTGACTTTTACTTTCAGCGAACCCTGCCAAGTGTTTTGGTCCACGCGGCGCTCGCGGCGCTACGTCTGCCCTTCGACAACCAGCATATTGTTCTGGGCTTCGGTTTGCTGGATCTTGCCATGATGTTGCTCTCGGTCATCCTGTATCGCGAGATCGCCGACGAATTATGCCTCACGCAGCGCGGCTTCTGGTTTGGCTTTGCCGCGATTTTCGTCAACGTTGCGAATTTCAAACTGATCTGGTACTTCGCTGTAGGAACTGACGCCACGGCAGAGGCTCTCGCGCTCGCCATGCTCCTGTTCTTCCTCAGGGGACAGGAATTCCGCCTGTTCCTGGCCTCTGTTCTGGGCGCGTTCACATGGCCAACGCTCGTCTATGCAGGAACTTTCCTGCTCGTCTTTCCTCGGAGTCCTGTGAAAGAAGAAAGAGCAGATCGATTGAAGTGGGTCTGCCTGGTTCTGGCGGCAGCCGTTTGTACGGGGGCTATTCTCCGCTATTATGTGCACCATTTGAGTGTCTCCCCCGGGCTCGCACAGCCGATCCGCTGGGCGTTGCCAATCAGCATTTTCTTCGCTGGGCTCTACTTCTACCTGGGCTCGTCGATCCTGTTGCACCAAATGTCGCTGTGGGCTTGCTTGAAACAGACTGTTTCCTGGCGAATTGCGTTGGTGATCCTGCTCTGGGCTGGAACCTGGATTCCCACTTATCTCTGCGCCAATCACTCCATTGAAACAATTACGGCTCAAAGCACAATCCGGGACATCATCTTGCGTTCAACGGCGAGGCCTGCCGTCTTCCTGGTTTCACATCCCATGTCCCTTGGACCCGCCTTTCTTATATTCTTCTTCTGTTGGAAGAACTTCGCCCGCATCGTTCATCGGTATGGAGCCGGCCTTGTCGCCGTCATCTTGATGGGAGTTTTTGTCAGCCTCACGCCGGAGTCTCACCAGAACGGTCCAATTTATGCCTTGGCTGCGCCGTTTTTGGGAATCCTGGTGGACGAGCTGAATTTGCCATCGCGATTTTATTGGCTGTTCGGCGCATTGGCGCTGGTTTCGACGAAGGTGTGGATGCCGATGCATTTGCCCGCTTACGACAACGGGGAATATCTCCGCTTCCCGATGCAAAACCTGTATATGAATTCGGGAATCTGGATGAACAACCTGATGTGGGTGATCCAGGGAGTGATTGTACTGGCCGGCGCCGCCGTGCTCTATCCATTTGTGCGCAGAGCCCTGAACGAACGAGATGTCCAACCGCTGCCTCAGCCTGAATAGCGATGGAAAGTCTTCGCCTTTTGCAAACGGCATCGTATTACCTGCTTCCAGCACTTCCACTGGTCGCGTTTGCAGGATTCTTTGCCCTCTTCCTGGGTCGCCTTCGTGGGCGAGAGCAGGGAGACCATGACTGGCGCCACGCATTTCTTGTTTCGGTGGCGATTTGGGCCGGCTTGACTTTCACCTTCACCGAAGCGCTCTCCCTGGGCTCTGCGATAACCGCTTTTTATCTTGGCCTCTGCTGGGGAATTGTCTGCCTGTTTCTTCTTTATTTCTTAAGGCGGAATTATGCGCGGAATTTGCGAGACCATGTTTGGTCAACGGCGAAGAAAGTGCCCCCTGGCGAAAAAGTGCTTTGGCTTTGGATTGCATTGAGCGTGGCCATCACCCTGTCGATAGCCCTTGCCGCACCTCCCAATAATGATGATGCGCTGACCTACCACATGAGCCGCGTAGCACACTGGTGGGTCAACCACACGGTTGCCTTTTACCCCACCAATATCCAAAGGCAACTTTGCCTGAGTCCATTTGCGGAGTATGTGATTCTTCAGTTCTACGTTCTGAGCGGCGGCTCTGACCGGATGGCCAGCCTGGTGCAATGGTTCAGTTTCGGCGGCTGCGCCATCGCCATGTCGCTGATTGCCCGCCGTCTGGGCGCTGATCGTTTTACCCAGTGCGTGGTCGCATTCGTTGTTTTGACTACGCCCCTGTCCATTCTTCAAGCCACGTCCACACACAACGATTTGACGTGCGCTTTTCTGGCCGCAATGGCGATCTATTTCCTCTATTGCGACAGAACGGTATTGACTGGCATCTGTCTCGGACTGGCGATGCTGGTGAAGCTCAACGCCGCCTTCGCCGTGGCTCCGTTTCTGCTCTTGATTTTCTTTCGCGAGTCGTTCCATCGTCGCGGCATCTTAAGATCGGCGGGAAGACTCGCTGCCATTGGCGGTATCGCTCTCGCTTTGAACACACCCCAGTGGCTTCGAAACATTCATACATTTGACAATCCATTCAGCAGCGAGGCCCATTTCAAGCGAGTTGCCCCGGAGACTCATGCTTTCGGTCCCTTCGTGACCAACGTGTTGAGAGATCTTACCGTTGAACTTGCGACACCTTTTCCCCGCATTAACCAGATAGAGGAAGATGCAGTTCGGGAAATTTGCAAGGTACTCAGGCTTGACCCCGACGATCCACGCAATACTGGCTATGCTGTTCCTGAGCAACCTTATCGTTTCACTGTCACAGATCCTGGGCTGAGCGAAGACTATGCTGGAAATCTTTTGGAGACATGCCTGCTCATCGCGGCAACCATCTTTCTGCTGGCCTCACGCCGTCTGCGGCGATCTCAATTCGCAATGTTTACAGGTTTTGTCTGGGCCGGATATTTGCTGGTCGCCTGGCTACTTTCCTGGCAGCCTGCGGTAACCCGGTACCTTGAACCTTTTATTGTTCTGTCGAGCCTGCCAATTGCATTCTTTCTCAGCGAAATCCGGAGTCGCTCTCGTTTCATCTCATGGGCAATCATTGCAATTCTCGCGGTTGTGTCGCTCAATCCTTTGCGGCACAATCCCGATCGCCGACTGGTAACCTTCCGACCGCCACGCAGCGTGTTTACTACTCCAAGAGAGGAGCAGTATTTCGAGAGGCGTCCTGAGGTGCAGTCCTGCTACGCGCGGACGGTCGAGATTCTTTCCGAAGGAACTTGTCGCGTCGTTGGCCTTAAATTGTCGGAAGTCCAATGGGAATATCCATTCTGGGCCTTGGCGAGGTCACGGGACACAAGGATCCTTTTTGAACATATCGACGTCGATAACCCATCCAGAAACGCGAGAGCGGGATTTCAAGGCCCGGCTTGTGCGACGATCATCATCCATGATCATTATCTCGAAGTGCCGAAATCGACCGAGCCACCGTGGATTGAACTGCACACGCTCGGCCCGAGCGGGGCTGAAATTGCACATCGAATCGATTGCGGGCCTTGACCGCAGGCGCCCGATAAGAGGCCCTCGCAAGTGAGCCTTCCATCCATTGGACATTTTTTGCTCTGACTCCAGCGCCTAACCAAAGGGCGCTGCGGATAACTTCGCTTCGGCTAATCATCCAGCCGGCTCGGCCGGACTAGAAGCCGGCCTGCGGCCCAAGAGCCGGTCGTAAAGCGCAACAGTTCGTTGCGTCATGACGTAAGCCGAGAATTCACTTTGGGCGCGACGCCACCCCGCCACGCCCATTTGAGCGAGCCGCTGGCGATCGACGGCCAATTCTGCGATGCGGCGCGTTAGCGCTTCCGTGTCTCCTGGAGGCACAAGGTATCCCGTCACTCCATCAACAATCAGCTCGCGAAGTCCGCCAACGCGGCTGGCCACTATTGGCCGGGCCGACGCCATGGCTTCGAGTGCGCTGATGGGAAGGCCTTCTTCCATCGACGGCATGGCCAGCAGGTCCCACGTCGCCAAAAGGCTGTGAACATCGGTCTGCCAGCCCAGGAACCGCACCCGCTCGGTTAACCCGAGGCGGGTTACGAGCTCACGAAGTGAAATGGCATCTTCTACATCGCCATCTCCAGCAATCTCTGTTTGAATTTCGATTCCGCTTTGCGCCAGGCGTGCAGTCGCTTCGATGACGGCCTCAATGTTCTTCCGCGCATCCAGTCTGCCAAGGACTCCCAACTTGAGGGGCCCGGCGGAAATGCGCGGCGGCATCGGTTGGAGATCGCAGTCAATGCCTGCGTAAATGACCTCTGCCCTGCGGCAATAGAGACGATCCGCCACAGCCTGAGAACAAGCAATCACGGCGTCCGCCCCGCGAAAAGTCAACGATGAGCGTTTCGCTCCCGCGTCTTCTCCGCCGGACATGAGGTGATGTACGTGACACACAACCGCCGGAGTGCCGGCGAATCGGGCGATGGCTCTGGCCAACAGTCCGCCGTAATGGAAGTGCACGATTTGTGCGCGGTGCTGCCGTAGTGTCGACCAGACTCGCCAAGCGCCTGCATAATCGCCGTAACTGCCTGTCCATCGAACAACGCTGGCTTGAACCCCTGCGCCACGAACCATTTCGAGGAGCGGCCCGTCTCCAAGGAAAAGCACAGAAATTTCATATCCAAACGAGCCCGCATGTTTCGCCATGGCGGTAACAATTCTGCAAATCGCGGTGCACTCAATTTCAGCGCATTTCACAACGTGGAGACATTTCAGCGGCGGCGATTCATTGGGGTCGAAGCGGCTCATTCTTTCAACAAATTCAAATCGATTTCGCGTCCCTGAGGTGGCTTGTCCTGAGTATACCCGGGTTCGGGCGCACCGCCGCAAAGCACGAGGCGCGGGTGTAGCCTAGCTTGCACCCCTGGAAAGTGGTGCGTACACTGGAAACCGAAACCAAGCGCGATACGATTTAAATAAGCTACTGTGAGTCCATTGATTCCGATCAATCAGCAATCCGCGCACCCAAGAGTGTCGATCGTCTCCCCGGCGTGTATGGCGGCCAAAACGGGGACTCCAAGCAAAGCCGTCTCGATGCTCAATGGCGTGGAAGAAGTTCGTGCTCTCGTCCGTCCGACACGCTCTTTCGATAGTCAGGCTCCATGGATGACAGGGGCTTGACCATGCATCCCGTTGTTCGCAAAATTCTCAAGCCTATCTATCCCTGTTTCCCTCCGTCGATTCAGGCGCGTTTGCAGAAACTGTACGCCATGGTTTTCCAAAGACAGACTCCCGCAGGCCGGATTTTGCCTGGAGAGGCTTATGCGCAGATCTATGCTCATTGCGGGGAGATCCACTTCGATGTGGTCTTCTTCGCGCCATGGCTGATAGTTGGCGGGGCCGACAAAGAAATCTTGCAATATCTTCGCTATTATGCCGAACGCGGGTATCGCGTCTTGCTTATCCTCACAGAGATAGCGGATTCGCCGTGGCTTGACCAGGTGCCTGCAGGTGTAACGGTCGTCGAGGGCAAAGCTTTCCTGTCAGGTTTGTCTCCGGACGACTGCGATCTGGTTCTCACCCAGCTCCTTCTCTTACATGCCCCCGCACTGATTCACGTGGTGAATTCGGAGCTTGGCTGGAAGATTTTGTGCAACCACCTCCGTGCCCTGAAAACCAATGGCAGCCGGCTTGTGGCCACACTGTTTTGTGACGATTACGATGAACTTGGCCTCCCGGAAGGTTACGCCGAATCTTTTCTGCCGTCGTTGGGATCGGCTCTCGATATGGTCATAACCGACTCGTCGCAATTTGGCGACGCGCTGGTTGATCGCTTCGGTCTGGATCGCCAGCGCCTGACCACTGTGCATGCCTGGACTGATTTTCCTGTAAAAGAGGCTAGGCCATCTCTGGAAACGGCACGCAGGATTCTGTGGGCCAGCCGTTTTTGTCGCCAAAAGCGGCCAGATATCCTGTTATCGATAGCACAAGCGTTGCCAGATGTAACTTTTGTGATTCGCGGCGAAGTCGACCAGCGTTCCGCACCGATTGCCGCAAAGTTGAAATCTCTGCGGAATGTCCGATGGCATGGTCCCTTCAATTCTTTCGCCGAAGTTGCAGCCCAATCCGGTTGTGGCGGGTTCCTCTACACTTCAGGCTGGGACGGACTGCCGAACGTCCTGGTGGAGGCTGTTGCCGCCGGATTACCGATCATTGCGCCGAATGTCGGCGGTATAGGGGACTTGTGCAAACCCGCGACCGGCTGGTTGATTACAGACCCGGAAGACGTAAGTGGTTATGTGGCGGCGGTACGCGATCTGTTGTCGAACAGAGTGGAGGCCCTGAGACGCTGGGAACAGGCATCGAACCTGCTCGAACAAAATCACAGCAAACGCGCTTTCGACGAAACCATGGACGGCGTCATGGCCGGACTTGGGATTGCTGCCTCAGCGCGAGAGCGCGAGGCGTTATAGCTTGCGGAGAATCGGGCCGGAAGTCACGACGGCTTCCATTCCTATCACAGGCGGAACTGGATCTATGCGTAAACTGGTATCCGAAGCCAGGCTGCAATCCATTTAGAGAAAGTTCGCTATGAGCTCAACGTCTTTTTCCGGGCACCAAGGCGCGAAGCCAAGAGTCTCAATTATCATCCCGACATATAACCGCAGTGCAATTGTGCCCAACGCGATTGAAAGCGTGCTTCAACAAACCTGTTCGGATTATGAGGTGATCGTCGTCGACGATGGCTCCACAGACGATACCCGTGATCGGCTCCAGGAATACGCGGCGGGAATCAAATACGTCTACCAGGCGAATCGCGGTTTGGCCGGAGCACGAAATGCTGGCGTCAATCGAGCCAGAGGAGAATGGCTCGCGTTTCTGGATTCGGACGACGTTTGGGAACCTACCAAGTTAGAGCGCCAATTTGAGGCAGTGGCGTCGCTTGGCCCTGAATTCGGTGCATGTGTTACTGACTGCAAGTATGTCGGCAACCCGGCGTGGGGCTCCAGCGTGTTCGGAGAGAACGGGTTCAAAACTAATTCCGAGTTCGGCCCACTCGATAATCCTATCAGGTATCTTGGGCGGCACGCATACGGGACCTGCATCCAAAGCTTGATGGTGTTGCGCTCCGCATTTGACGCAGTGGGTGGGTTTGATGAATCACTTGGTTTGGCCGAAGATCGCGACTTCATATTCAGGATCTCTTTCAGAACCAGGTTTTGCTATGTGTCAGAGCCGTTGGCGAGCATCGACTGCACTGCAGGGGTACCGCGGCTTTCCGATCTATTTTTGTCGAGAGACGACTGCATTTATGTGTGGCACGAGTTGCTATGCAAGAAGATGCTCGCTAATCCCGAGTTCATTAATCCAGAAGAGCGTCAGGCTGTTCAGAATGAACTCGTCGGCCTCTATTACGACTGGGCAGCGGCCCGCGTCAGCGATATTGACTTCGCAAGCGCCTGGAAGAGCATCGGCAAGATTAGAGAGATGGGCCAAGGCTATGCGGGCATCTTCGGGATGATGATGTCTCGTATGGGAGGGAAACTGTTACGTAGCGCGCGACCGCGAATCAGTAACTGTTAGCTTTCATCAAGCACTTGCCCCGGGCGCTGTTCGCTCATTTTGAATTCGTCGATGCATGAGAGCGCCAACTCGTGCAGGACGAAGTCCGTTCCAACACATGCATGGTAAAATTCGGCTACGCGATCGTTTGGCGCATGCAATAACCCTGGCCGTCCCTATGGACGAGCGGGCGATTTAGGCACAGGTGCGATGAATCGGAGCTTGACAGAATGATCGAAGAAAGCAGGACAACTGGCGCACTTGTTTCAATTGTGATCTGCGCATACAACAATTGGCCAGATGTTGAAATGACGATTGAAAGCGCCTTGCATCAATCGCACCAGCCCACGGAGGTTATCGTCGTTGACAATTCATCGACGGACGAAACTGCGATCGAGGTACAAAAGCGCTTTGGCAACCGCATTCAATATATCTCCCAACCCAACAAGGAGAATGCAGGCGCATATAACACAGGTTTTGCCGCAGCCAAGGGTGAATACATCCAATTTGTAGACGGAGACGATGTTCTCGCTCCAAACAAGATTGCAAAGCAACTGAATGTCTTCCAGACCAAGCCAGATGCGGACATCGTGTATGGCGACGTTCGCCAGTTTCAAACTGGAGAAGGACCAGCCACATGGGATGACATTAACACCCCGCCCGAGGACGATCTTCTGAAGGAGTTTATTGCGCCGCGGGCTGACTGGACGGGCATTGGAACTCTTGGCACCCTGTTTCGACGGCGTGCGCTGGAAAAGGTGGGTCCGTGGGATGAGGACCTGTATATAGAGGATCTCGATTATTGGCTCCGCGCTGCGATCGCAGGTTGCCGTTTCGAACATTGCCCCGGTTCGCCAATGGGATTCATGCGACGACACGCCCGGCAAAAGACCGCAAACCACTCTGCAATGAGTCGTGGGTTTGACGCGGTATTCGAAAAGGCACTTGGTTATGTTTCTTACGAGCCGTATCACAGCCTCATCCGTGCACGGCTTGCCGAACGTCGTTATCGCATGGCAATTGTGCGAGAGTCGATGGATGCAGCATCTGCGTTGGCCAAGTTGAGTCAGGCCCGTGTCACTGACCCGCAGAGAGTACCGACGCTTGCCTACGCGCTAGGGTGGGCCGCCATTAAGCTTCCGGGCGGTCAATTCCTGGCTCGATCACAATCGCTCGGAACGCTTCGTAGATTCCTTTCCCTGGTAAGCGGATTTCACAGATCAGCTCCCTGACGACGGAGAACAGAATGAAGCAGTGTCGCCTCATCGATATCCCCCGTTTTGATGAACCGCGAGGAACCCTATCGGTCATAGAGGGCAAACCCTTGCTGCCATTCAATCCCACGCGGTTCTTTTACATCCATGGAGTTCCTTTGTCCGAAAAGCGCGCGGGTGATGCGCTAAAGGATAGCGAAGAATTCATCATCGCTCTGGCTGGAAGTCTCACCATTACGGTCGATGACGGATATTCAAGAACAGACTTCGAACTGAATCGTCCCGATCATGGCTTATATATTCCTTCGCTGATCTGGCATGAGCTGCATCACTTTGCTCCGAGTACGGTGTGCGGAGTGCTGGCATCAAAACCCTACGATCGAAATGACTGTTACCGGGTATACGAGGATTTTCTTGACGCAGTTCGCAGCAGACCTCGAGCATAACTGACCTTCTGATTGCAAGCCCCACAATGACGAAATCGAATGGCATCTACGAGAGGGTCTGCTCAATCACAGAACCCGCGTATGGCGCGGCCAATTCTGATCACGTGATCCGACTGCAAATGTGGGTTCATCGGTAAACTCGGCAGCGCGGTGCGCTCACGATGAATCGGGCGCAAAGCTCATTGCCGGACGCCGATTCCTACCCAGCGATCTTCATCGCCTCACGCACCCGCGTCTTGGTTCCAACGTGCGCTCCCTCTGGCTGGATGCCGCACCACCCCAGAAGAATATCGACGATCCGTGGCAGGTTCGACTCGTGCAGGATGTTGAAGTGGTCGAGAGGCATGACATGCTCCTCGATGCCGCGCCGAGCGATCCGTCTCCATCCAAATCGGGAGTAAGCCCAAATCATTTTGGGCTCATCCTCGCATAGGAAGTGAAGGATCGGCACGTCAAGAGGTCGGGGTTTATAGGGCGCGACAAAATCGGACGCCATCCACTCAAGCAGCCACTGTACTGCCGAAGTCTGCTCGAAGGGGGCGAGAAGCCGCCTGAAAGGAGACACGATCGATGCCGCGATCCGCCTGCGAAAACGGCTGAGATCATTTCGCAATCCCGGATGCTCGGTAGTCCAAACCCGATGCCAGGACCATTTGGCCCTTTTGGCCCATACCGGCCAATCAAGCAACAGGCGAGGAGAACCCGGCATGGGCACTTCAAACAGAATCAGGCTGGCATCCTGCCCCTCGAGTGAGAGCTGACGAACTGCCTCAACGGCGACCATTCCCCCATAGCAGTAGCCGCTCACGAAGTAGGGGCCCTCGGGCTGCTGCTTCCGAATCACTTCCGCTGCTTCCCTTCCCTCGCGTTCCAGGCCGAATAGCTCCAACCGATAGAACGTGCTAGCGGGACGGACAATCAGCAGATCCATCTTTCCAGCGAGGTATTTAGCCAGGCGGCGGAAGTTGATACCATCATTCCCTTGCATCGGGAAACAAAACAGATTGATTCCGGAACCGCCTTTGCCCACCGGGAAGACCTGCATGTTGTTTGGGTCGCTAAGGGTGGGCCTCGGCGGCGATGGTTGACCCACCAGGCTCATGAGACGTTCGAGGGTCGGCTCGTCAAGAAAGCTCGCGGCCCACTCGCTAGTCTGACAGCCAAAACGCTGGTCAACCTCGGTGAGCATGTTGATTGCCGCCAGAGAATCTCCGCCGGCTTCGAAGAAATCTTCGTTGTAGCCCAGATCGTCGCGATCGAGAATACGTGCCCAGATCTCATAAAGTCCTTCAATGACGTTTCCCGTGGCCAGGGTATGTTGACTCACTTCAGCCGGCGAAGGCCGAACACCGCGTGCGAATTGCAAGCGGTCAGCAAGCAATCCACGCTGCGGCTTTCCCAGTTCTCCGCGAGGGATCTGGTCGACGAAGTAAATGCGGTGAGGCACTTTGAACGGCGCCAGTTGCGTTGCAGCAAAGCGTCGCAGTTCGCGCGCACTCACCTGATCCACGCTTCCTTTGCGCAGCACCACGGCGCAGGCCACATCTTCACCCAGCGTGGGATGGGGAACTGCAAACGCGACCGCTTCAAGCACCGCGGGATGAACTGCCATCGCCGCATCGACCTCATCGGGAGCAACTTTTTCTCCACCGCGGTTGATCAACTCTTTCAGGCGGCCGGTCACAAAGAGATTCCCATCCTCATCCAGGCGGCCCAGATCGCCCGTCTTGTACCAGCCGTCGCGAAAAGCAGCCCGGGTAGCTTGCGGATTGTCCAGATAGCCGGAGAAGACGTTGGCGCCACGCACCACAATTTCACCCTGCGCGCCCGTTGGAAGCAGGTCGCCGGATGGATCCATGATTCCGATTTCTGGTCCGAGGGAGCAGCCCAAAGAGTTCGGAACCCGGCGGTAAGGAGGAAGGCCTTCTGAGGTAACTCCCAGGGCCTCGATTGCGCCGTAGTGAAGCAGCACGGGTGTCTGCAGAATCTCCTCAAGCCCAAGCCGGGTTTCTTCCGGCAGAGGCGAGAACCCCGACACCATGAATCGAAGAGTCACAGGGAGGCGCGGCGGCTGGGATTGGAGTTGCGTGAGCATCGCCTGATGAACGGCTGGCGGGCAAATGTAGTAGGTGGGGCGAAGCTCATCGAGCCAGCGCACGTAGGCCGATGCATCAAAGCCTCTCGTTGCAATCACCGCGCCCCCCGCGGAGAATTGAGCAAACGCGTAGCCGATTGAGACTGCGAACGATTGCGAGATCAGCAATAACAGACGGTCTGAATCTGTAAGCGCATAGAAGCGGTGCATCCATTCGGTGATGGCGTCCAGGCTGGCCGCTGTGTGAGGCACGATCTTCGAGCCCCCCGTGGTACCCGAGGTGTTGAAGAACGCCTTCGCGTCGTGAGTCGCAGGATGCGCTTCGAGCGGGGATTCCGGATACCGAAACTGCCAATGACCTGGAGTTTCGCACTCGCGGGCGACCAGCACAGTGAGCCCCATGGCCAATGCGCCCTCGATTTCTGCTTCAAAGTCATCAGAAACGATGAGCACCCTGGCGGCCACTCTGCGCAGGGAATTGAGTGAATCCGCCGTGGTCGCGCGGGTCGACAAAGGCTGGACGGCATGGTGATTCATCACGCCAGTGACTGCAAGAACCTGTAGCGGACTTAGCGGAAGAAGAACAGCGACTCTCTCGCCGGCGCCAAAGCCCGCCTCTTCGAGACGCCTGCTGATCAGCTTAATCTGCTCCCAAAATTCTTGATAGGTAAGTGTTGGCCCATTCGGATCAACAAGCGCTGGAGCCTTCGGGCGGGACTCGGCGAAACGAGCAATCGCGCGATGAGCTTCGCAAGGATTAGACGGCATCGCTGTTTTCCGAGCCTCTCGATCAGGGAAGTGCGAATCTATGCGTCGATTGTACAACTTGATGCGGCGCATGAAACAAGAAGCAGCACCATCAACCCGCGAGCGAAGCGCTCAGATCAACGGGAGCTTTCTCATTGACCACAGGCACGGAAACCTGACGCCGGCGACCACAAGGAGCAGGTTTTCAACGGTGATCTATAATTAACCGAAATTGCCTCATGCTCGCGCATCACGGATCAATCAACGTATGACGTCTACAGTGAGTTTGCAAGGTGCAGACAGTTCCGCCATCGTAATTGTTCGCAGCCCGGAGTCGTCGTTGGGTCTGCGGTTCCGTGAACTCTTGCAATATAGCGAGTTGCTCTATTTCTTAACCTGGCGGGATATCAAGGTCCGCTACAAACAGACCGTGCTGGGGATACTGTGGGCCATCCTTCAACCCCTGGCGATCGCCTTCACCCTGACCCTGTTTCTCGGACGCGTGGTGAAAATGCCGTCCGGCGGTTTGCCGTACCCGATATTCGCCTATTCCGGGATTCTGATCTGGCAGCTTTTCTCGCAGGCTCTGACTGAATCCAGCAATAGCCTGTTGGCTAACGAGCGTCTGATCACCAAGGTGTACTTTCCCCGACTTATCATTCCACTTTCCGCAGTGCTGGCAAGCCTTTTGGATTTCGCCATCAGTTTGGTGCTGATGGCTTTCTTCCTCCTTTACTATCGGATGGTTCCGACAGCCGCGATCCTGGTGCTGCCGCTCATGGTTTGTCTGGTCGTGGTCATAGCGTTGGGTGCCGGCCTCTGGCTCGCGGCCCTCAACGTGAAGTACAGAGATGTCCGCTACACGCTGGGCTTCCTTGTGCAGTTCTGGTTTCTGGCAACCCCGATCGCATATCCCACCAGCGTCGTATCGGCACGCTGGAGGGTATGGTACGGATTGAATCCGATGGTCGGGATAGTGGACGGTTTTCGATGGGCCCTTACTGGCGCCGGCCATGCTCCTGTACTTCTGCTCGCGGTGTCTGTATGCGTTTCTACTGCGATCTTCATGAGCGGGCTGTACTACTTTCGGTGGGCCGAGGATACCTTTGCCGATTTCATCTAAATTCACGAACTCGATTGCATTGCACTGCGAGGGGATTGGCAAACGGTACTTGATTGGCGAGCAAGTACACTCCAAAACCTTGAGGGAAACGATCAGCGACGCGGTGCGTGCGCCGGTGCGCCGCTTAGCTTCGGCGTGGCATGGACCGTCCAGGAGTGAGGACGAGAGTACTGTGTTATGGGCCCTGAGGGATGTTTCTCTTGAGGTGCGGCGCGGCGAAATCCTGGGAATCATCGGGCGAAATGGCTCGGGAAAGTCGACCTTCCTGAAGATTCTGGCGGGGATTACCAAACCAACTGAAGGGCAAGCCGTCATTTACGGTCGCGTCGGCAGTCTGCTCGAGGTAGGGACTGGTTTCCACTCGGAATTGACTGGGAGAGAGAATATCTACCTCAACGGAGCAATCCTGGGCATGACCCGCCGGGAAATTGCGCGCAAGTTCGATGAGATTGTCGAGTTCTCGGAATGCGGCCGGTTTCTCGACACCCCAGTGAAACATTACTCCAGTGGCATGTATGTTCGGCTGGCCTTTGCGGTGGCGGCCCATTTGGAGACCGAGATTCTGCTGGTCGATGAAGTGCTTGCCGTTGGAGATGCGGCTTTTCAGAAAAAGTGTCTGGGCAAGATAGGCGATGCCGCCGGGCACGGCCGTACGGTGCTGTTCGTCAGCCATAATATGTTGGCTGTGGATAGCTTGTGTACACGAACGATTTGCCTGCACGAAGGCAGAGTGATTCTCGACGGGGCGCCAGGTTCGGTGACATCTCGCTACTTGAAGGAATGGCTACCGAAGTTTAAGGAAGTGGTCTACGAAGACATCGAAACAGCACCTGGGAACGAATTTGTTCGCTTGCATCGAGCCTGCGTTCGCCCGCGGAATGGCGCGCCCACTGACGAAATCACGGTGCGCACTCCATTCGTCGTGGAGTTCGAGTACTGGAAACTCGATGCGGATGCCAACCTGATCGCCTGCGTCCAGGTTTTCAACGAACATGGATTAAGTGTCTTTACGGCAGCTACAATCGGCCAACCGCCCACGCCATCAGGTTTGCTGCGGAGATACTTCGTCGTGCCTGCCGATTTCATGAACGTCGGAACTTACAATGTGCAACTCTTCATGTATTTCAGCGGCACAACCACGATCACAGTTTCTTGGAACGATATTGCTTCGTTCGAAGTTCACGACGTTCCCAGCGAATTGCGCGGCGATTACCATGGCGAATGGCCCGGCATCGTACGGCCGCGCTTCGAATGGCAAACGGAAGTGCTTGAGCCACTCCCGTTTCCACTCACCATAACGCAGGAAAAGAGTTAACGCGTGGGCAGCGGCGGCTCTGAGCCAACCGGCAATACCGACGCTGGCCCGCGCGTGCCCGCGCTCCTGTACCACCATGTTGGACCATCGCAGCCCGGCACTCATCGTAATTTGACAGTGTCGTCGCAACGATTTGAAGAGCAGATGCGATGGCTCGCTCGCCGCCGATATGTGAGTGTCAAGCCTTCCGATTGGCTGCGATGGGTTCGTCGTGGGGAGGACTTGCCCGAGAAGCCAATACTCCTGACCTTCGATGATGCATATGCCGACACCGCAGAATATGCACTGCCCATCGTTCGGAAGTATGGGTTTAGCTGCGTTGTGTTCGTGGTAACCCGTCAAGTGGGCGGGACGAACACATGGGACCAAGCGACGAGCGCCGAGCCGCTGCAACTAATGACCGCAGAGGAGATTCGCCACTGGGCCAGCCAAGGCATAGAATTCGGAGCGCACAGCAGGACGCATGTGGACTTGACGCAGCTGTCTACTGCAGATTGCGCGGAAGAGATTACGAGCAGCAAGAATGACCTCATCGCGCTGCTGGGTTCTCCGGTTATCTCGTTTGCCTATCCTTATGGGAAGTTCAACGAGACCGTTCACAAATCGGTTCGGCAAGAGTTTGACTTGGCCTTTACTGCCGAAGAAGGCATGAACGATCCTCGGACTGACCCACATCTCCTTCGCCGCACTCTTGTCCGTGCCGGCGATTCGCTCGTTCACTTCGCCCTCATCGCGCATTCGGGCCTGCGTGTGAGTGGATGGCGCGTCAGGCTCGCCGCACGCACTCGATTTAAAAAAATGCTGAGACGCCTTACGCAGCCCGCCTCAAAGCGGTCATCGGAGTGAATGATCGCCTTTCGCATAACTTCCTTTTCGCAATGTTCGATGCGTGGTCCTAGAAGGTCATGCGGAGTGACGCCTGAAGCTGCCTTGCGGGGCCGGTAAAGTTAGGGGCACCGAAGGTCGGATTGGCAGGGCTGCTAATGCCGTCTCCGAATTGCCGCGGCACCGGTCCCAGAAAGTCCGGAGCGCCGTACACCTGATCGATGCTTTGCACATTGCGATGGTTCCACAGGTTGAAGCCCTCGATGCTGCCCTCGACTGAATACGGCTCACGGAAATGGAAGACGCGCTGCAGGCGCAGATCGCTGTCAAAGTAGTCCGCGCCGCGATAAGAATTGCGGCCGACAGTCCCGGTACGGTCAGAGAACGGGTATCCGTCACCGTTCACGTCGAAGCCCGCGAGGATGGAAAAGTAACGCGGACTTTCGAGCGTGTTCAGCATCGAAAGCTTGAGATTGCGCAGCGGCGCCCACCAGGTGTCGGGGCTTGTTGCGAGGAACGAAAGCGTGGCGCGGTGGCGGATGTCGTTGTCGCCCACGGACCGGTCTAAGCTGGGATCGAGATAGTCCTGCGGAGTATCGGTAAGTTGCGGATCGGTTTCAAGATCGATCGATTTCGACCAGGTGTAGTTGGCGAGCACGCTGTAGTGGTTGGCAAAGTCTCTGCGCACGCTCACCACACCCGCGTTGTAGATCGAATATGCACCCGGCTCGCCGAAAATCGCAAATCCGAAACCTGGATCGGCGGGAGTGAATGCCTGACGCCCGTCCGAGAGCGTCCCATCGGGAAGCCCGTTGATGCTCAAAAACAGGGGCATATCGAGCGCGTGAGTAAAGTGATAACCCAGGGTCAGCATCCATCCGGCGCCGAGCTGGCTCTCGACCTCGAGACTTGCTTGTTCCGCATACGGGTTGGCAAATTTTCGCTGCATAATCGAAAAGGGGAATTGCTGCAACTCCCCGGGAGCGGGATATTGGCCCGACTTGGCGAAACTTGAAAAAGCCTGGGAGGCAAGAAATGGTCCTGACACACCGACAACCGACGCCGGCCCCCATCCGATGACGCCATTCGGCGTGTTCAGATCAGGGACCAGTGGATTCTTCAACGTTGTAAATGGGGCCGAGGCCTGGGCTCCAACCAGCATGTCGGCGTAATCCCACGGTCCTCTAAAGATGCCGAACCCCGCGCGAATCACGTCGTGCCCGCCGTTAAGGGCATAGGCCAAGCCAACGCGCGGCTGCACATTGTTGTAATTCGTAGGATTCATGGGGCCGACCAGGCGAATGTCTGCCGCCGTCGGAAAGACGTCCACGTCGTAGCGCACGCCGGCGCTCAGCGTCAGTTTTTGTGTTGCTTTCCACATGTCCTGTGCGTAGAAGTTTGTCTGCCGATGCCAGTACTTCAGGTTGGTGGCGTCAATAAAGCTCTGCGCGGCCGAGCCGGCGTAGATCGAACCCGAAAAGGGTACTGGTCGAGTGGGAATCTGCTGGCCAACATAGGTACGCGGCTCAAGAAAGATAAACTGCACCGGCGTTCCCGGGCCGAATGGAGGACCTGCGAATGAGCCTGATCCAAAGAAACTCTGCGGCGTGAAGATGGCAGAACCGGGACTGAAGAATGTGGTGTGCGTCGAAACCCAAACCGGCTCAAAGCCCCCGCCGAATTTGATCGTCTGTGCGCCGTGCACCCAGGTCAGGTTTTCCTGGACCTCGAAGTGGGGCTCTTCATAGTACGGAACGCTGCCCGCGAAACCGCCGGTAACCAGGGTGTCGGAGACGTTGAGCTGGGGCTCGAAGCCGGCGCCTTGGGGCGTAAGGTTGAAGAGGCGTCGCCCATAGTCGATGACACTTTCGAGGGCGAGGCGCGGCCCGAACAAGCGCAGATATGACCCGTATACCGTCTGGTCGCGTACCGGATTGTCACGGTAGGTGGAGGGAAGGCCCTGTCCTGGCGCTGCCGACGGCGTGTTGATCTTGCGATCGTCGGTGAAAAGATAGCCGGCGTTCAAAATGTTGCGCTCGTCGAAGACCTGCGTGATTTTTCCGATGGCCTTGTCGTAGTTGTCGATGAGGAGGATCGAGTTGAGCAGCTCCGGTTGAAGTCCGAACATCTGTTTCACCTGATTGATGCTCGGTGTCCCCGGCCCCATACACCCCGGCCTGTTGATGCACCCGAGAATGAAGGTGGAATAAACTGGCGACTGCGCCTCGCGCTGGCCTTCGTATCCGGCGAAGTAGAGGGTTTTATCGCGGCGAATCGGCCCACCCAGGTCGGCGCCGAACTGATTGAAGCGCAGCGCATTGAATCCAGGATCGGAGAGCGGGTTGTTGGCATCGGCTGCTGCGTTCCTGAAATACTCATATGCCGATCCATGCACGTCGTTCGTGCCTGATTTCGTAATCGTCTCGACCGCGGATCCAAGATTGCGGCCATAATCGGCAGTGTATGGTCCATCGATGACTCGGAATTCCTGTACCCAATCGAGAGATGGGCTCTCGCGTTGTACCCCTGAGATGGTCACCGTGTAGTCGGTGCCATCGAGCAGGAATGCCGTGGACCGGGTTTCGCGCAATCCATCGAAGCTTAGTTCCAGTACCGTCTCCTGAAACGCCGACTGCGAGGCGGTCGCAGTGCTGCGCCCGACGTTGGCGTTGGGCGTCAGCAGCACAAAGTCGATAAAGTCGCGATCGCTGATGGGCAGATTGTCAATCTGGCTGGGTTGGATCACGTCGCTGGCTTCCGTCTTTTCCGTATCGATACCTTGCACTCCCGTACTCGAAACGGTAACGCTCTCTTTCACCGCGGCAACGCGCATCTGCACCGGGATAAGCGCAGTCTGGCCCACCGTCAGAGTCAGCGGATGCTCCCACAGACTGAACCCATTGGCTTTGACGGTCAGTTGATAATCACCCGCGGCGACTGCCGTCAGCACAGCCAGGCCCGCCCGATTGGTTTGTGCGTTTCGCGTAAGGCCGGTGCTCGCGTCACTCAGCGACACGCCGGCCCCGGCGATGAGTTTTCCCGACGGGTCGACGACCGTAACGCTGAGCGTGGCCAACTGTTGGGAATGACCCACGCCGGCGGCCAGTACCATGAGCAGAAATCCTCGTACCAGATGCTTCATCAAAACTCTCTCCAAAGAATGGGGATAAGAATCATTTTTCGGCGGCTATTTGCCGGGTCCGTGTTCAGCGTGGATACAGTTCGCACGCTGATTACAAACCGAATCGCGGCGCTTTAAAAGTCACAATCCTGTTTTCGAACTTGTGCGCGCTGAAAGCGAGGCGCCTTCGACGCAAACGATCGAGTCGCTCCGAACCCCGACGCGAACCCAAGAGGCGATCCGGCCGTTCCTAAGAGTTGAAAAGAACGACCATCAAAATGACAGCAACCGATTTGTCATCATCGCTGAGGCCACACGCTTTATGCCGGCTTCGCAAGTCGCAGGAACAACAAGTGTGACCCGTTGCGCGAAATAGAGCGGCACCTTGTGCGCCTCAAAGAAAGAGCGATAATTCACAATTTTACACGATTGATTGTCCCAGTTTTTCACCGCCCGGCACCCCGGCGGCGACTGTCCCGCGCATCGAGCGCAGAGCCCGCACATCCGTCGCAACCTGTGTCGATTCTCGACTACTTCAAATGGCGTCCAATTTTGTTGAAAGTCTGATCAGATGGCCGGCTTTTCGAACACGTAGTGAATATAGGGAGAGAAGTAAAGATCGAGTTTTTTGGACTTGAACCGGTTGAATCCGCGGATTTCTACAAGCCTTAGACCAGTCTCCTCAGTCTGCCGTATCGCGTAACTGTGTTCCGTGTAAAGCGAACATTCGGATCCCTCCCAAACATACGATCGTGTTCCGAACGCTCGAAAAATGTTGCGAAATTTCCATCGTAGACTGCGCCAGTAGTACGGCGAAAACCAATGGAGCGACTTCACGTTGTGCGACGAGTAGATGAGAATACCGCCCGGCTTGAGCACACGTGCACACTCCTTGAGGGTCTTGACTCTTTGAGTTTCCGGGAATGCGTAGTCAATCCCATTGAGACCGATCAGGATGTTCGTAAACGATGAGCTTTCTTCCTGGATATCGTCGTAGCTCCCCAGACGGATGTCGAGATGGGGGAACCGCTGATTGGTCAGCTTCACAAAGTTCTCAGAGCGATCGATCCCTCGCACCCGCATACCCATTTCCTGCAGGAGACGCGTTGTCCTGCCCATTCCGCACGCGAGGTCGAGCACATTATCGCCGGCCCTGAAGTATTTGGGGATCAGGACTTCTTCCTCTTTGAGGAAGCTGTAAAACGAGAACGTATTCACAGCGTCCTGCGACTCGTAGTATGCGAGGTTCGCGGCGATTTCCGGCGGAATCTCCTCGGGCAATCGAATGTTCTCTGGCCGCTGATCGCGCACTTTCGGCGATTCCCCCCAGCGCTCATTCTAGGTCCTGAGCGTTGAGCATAAGCCCTTCAATTTGGTCCCCTATCGACGCCGGCCCAAGCCTAACTTGAAATACCCAAAAGCTCCGAGTTTCGATTTCCAGCGCCGGTTCCAGAGAATCAACCGTCGATTGCGGCGAAATTCGGCCGTCCAGCGCTGTTTATACTCGTCCATTCCGCGTAGAAAATCGAACTCGTTGCAGCCGTGTTCGAAGCCGTAATCAATCGCGGCGCAAAGCAAAAGAGTGCCCGGCGATAACTCGGCAAATTCGTGCTCATACGCCGTGGAGTAGTCCCACAGCTTCTTCCCCCAGCGAAAAAGCAGTCGCCAGGCAATAAGGCGGTCGCCTTTCTCAACAACGACAACGGCGATCGTGCCGCGCGCCCCGAGATTCTCGAAGATCTCTTTGAAGACTTCGGGATACCTGCCGACGAACGGCTCCGAAAGTCTACCGCCCACCTGCTTCTGGGCCTCGACGGCAATGATGCGCTTTAAAAAATCGGCCTCTTCGGGCGGGCGATCCACGACGCGTGTGCTCAACCCTTCGGCGGCATTCTCCTCAAGCGAAAGCCAGGCACGTCTTGCAAAGCGAAGGTGCTTCTTCTTTTTGATCTCGTCCCAGGGCGCATCGATCGGCATGTAAAGGCAGCCCCCCGGTTCCAGAAGCAAGCGGTAAAGCAATTTGCTGCGAGCCGCAGCAGCTTCCGTTTCCTGGATTCGGCAGCCGTCATCGCGAAGTTCCCTCATATCGATGAAATCCCAGTCGTACGCTGACCGGGCCAGATAATCCATCGCCGCTTGCGCGATGCCATGCAAATCCAGGCCGACAACGAAATCGTTGTAGTCCGAGTGAATCGTCAAGAACTCGAGTTTGCGCACGCTGACACCGAGCCGCGACACAATTCGCCGCACCAGCGGCACAATGCCCACCACATTCTCATCCTTCCTGATCACCAGCACGTATGGCTGCAATCTTTCCGGGCCCTCATCCACCGTCAGCCGTTTCAGCCACGCACGAAACCAACCGTACGTCATGAATGGATTCTGATTCTCAGAGGACGCACTTAAGCGATCCCAGGCCGTCTCGATATCGCCAAGAGCCGTCTCACTCGTAAGCGCATGCACTGAAAGACCCCCTGCCGCATGCACTTCAGTACGATCTGATGTTTGAAACGAAGCATTCGTAATTGCGGGTTCGGCCCGGGCAACGAGGACTTTGTTGAATTCCCGCCTTAACTTACTTTGTGCGCGCCGCAGGAAAGCTGCCGCCGATAGTGGGAGCGCGTAGAACCAGGATTCTTTCCGCACGGCGCGCCAAATCGCTCGGTCTCGAACGGATTTCTGTCGGAGGTAGCCGGTCAACCATTGAAAGTAGAATCGCCGCGCGGCCTCTTCCGTCTTCGCCGCCCGCGGCTGGCGCGTCATGGAGAATCGATTGCAGCGGTTCTTATCGAGGCATGCGCCGCTCACGAAGATCGGAAGATGAAGGTAGGCCTTGGCCAGAAAAGCGACATCTTCATACACCTGAAAGCTGGATGGGTTAAAGCGCTCATCAAATCCACCGATTTGCTCAAACGCCCAACGGCGCAGAAGAAAACTGCAGGGGCACGGCGCGCCATATCCGCCGAGTGGATGGCTGCGTGGAAGCAACGCCGGAGGTTTGTAGAGAACTTCTCCCGGCGCGAGCGCCGGCACCTCGTTCTTCCTGTGATCGTTCCCCTCCGCATCCCACTCGTACCAATATTCAGTAGAGCCAAACAGGAGCCCTGCATCGTTGTGCTCGATCAGGTCAGCCACGTTGACCTCAAGCTTTGTCGGCAGCCAGATGTCGTCGGCATCGAGAAACGCCAGGAACTCGCCTCGGCTGCTTCGCGCGCCCAGATTGCGTGCCGCGTTCACTCCGAGATTGCGGTGTCCGGGATGCTCCAAATAAAAGATCTTGCCGGGAAATGTTTCAGCATACGTTTGCGCGATCCCCGAGCTCCCATCCGTCGAGCCATCATCGACGAGCAGCAACTCCCACTCGGTGTACGTCTGCGCAAGAACGCTCTCGACGGTTTCACGCAGAAAACGCTCTGCATTATAAAAAGGAATCGTTACTGATACCAACCCTTTGATCTCTTCCATCGCAGATGACCTGGTTCAGCGCTTGACGGCTTTTACTCCGATCGTTACCTCGTAATCGGGATCGTTGAATTCCATTTCCTCGTGCGTCAATTCTTCCTGCACAAGCCCGTGCAGGAACGCCGTGGCAGTAAGGACATTGCCGTAGGTATGAACGGCAACATTTTCGGGCGAGAAGACTTTGCTGAAGATTCGTTGCGCCGATCTCCCGGTAAAACGCCACCAGTCCTCGCCGACGCCGCCAATCATTCCGCCGCGCACAATCTGGCAAATGCCCGGCACCGTGACCAGCAAAACACCGTCGGACTTCAGCATTTTGTAAAGCGAGCGCACGGCAGCGTCGTAGTCCTCGATCAATAACAGCGTCTGCGTGCAGATGATGCAGTCGAAAGCATTCTCGGGAACTGCGGCGGTTTGCGTCAAGTCGACCGTCATCGTGCGCCTCTCGTTCTGTTCGTTCAGGTCGAGAATGTCGAAATGCTCGACGCGGCCGCCGCCAAACTGCCGGGTGTATTGGTCGTTCTCAATTTCCGCCACCCTGCCGCGGATGGCCTGCCGATACGTGGCAAGAAACTTCTCAATGTAGAACCTGTCGATGGGCGCTCCGCGCGCCACTCCGAAATCCGGCCGGTAGGGATGCACCCTGCGCAGGACTGACCAATCCGTCACGCGATCGAAGACAAGTAATCCTCGTCTCGCTGCCTGGCGCCGGCGATTCAACCACCTGCGCACTGATTTCGGAATCAGATACCTAACTTTCATCTATCCAAACGCCTTCAAACCGGGTCAGTCTTTGGTATCGGTGGTTGAAATGGCGGTCTCCTCTCCTTTCTTACTTACTTCGGCCGATTTGGGCCCCTACGCCGGCGCTAAGGATGAGAACCGAATTCGCGAGTGATGGTGCTATGAAGATGGAATTTGAATTGACTGCTATAGTCACCGATGGCGCGACGGCGTATCAGGATCACTGCGCGGACCTTGGCCATTCCAGCAAGGCAAACAGCAGCGATGCATGACCAGAAGGCCATGTCCACTTTGGGCCGGCCGATCACCCAAACCGGAATTCGCAGCAGAGTGCACCAAACACCGAAATACGAGTATACGTGACCGTTGCGCAAGTGACCTTTCAACTTCGCCACCTGCGGACGAAGCCTTTCGTCCTGCCGCATACAGCTTTGCTAGGCTTAAAGATGCGGGAATACATCGTCTTGCCCGGGAAAGAACGCATGGAAATTTCCGTTGTGGTCCCGACATTTAATCGACGCGCGATCGTACTGCGCGCTGTCGAAGCGCTCTTTGCGCAGAGTCTTCCGGCCACTGATTTCGAGATTATCGTTGTCGTAGACGGTTCGATCGACGGAACCGCTGCTGCGCTTCGCCTCTTGCGGCCCCCTTGCCAATTCTCAGTGATTGAGCAGGAGAATAAGGGCCCGTCCGCGGCCCGCAACACCGGATATCGCGCAGCGGCGGCAAATCTAGTGCTGTTTCTCGATGACGACATGCTCAGCGATCCCGGCTTGGTCGCCGCGCACCTTGCCGAGCACAAGCAACGCGACCGCATCGTCGCCTTCGGATCACTCTACCTGAGCCTTGACAGCCCGCCAAGCATTGCGGCCGAGTGCTTCAATCGCGAAATCGGATCACTCTATCTCGAGCGCAAGCGAAATTCAGAACGAGAGTGGCAGATCGCAGACTGCGTCTTCAGCAATGCGTCGTTGGCGCGTTCAATGCTGGAGGAGGTCGGCGGATTCGATGAGACATTTCGTAAACGGGAGGATCTCGAATTGGGCGTCAGGCTTCTTGATTCGGGTGCACAAATGCGCTATATCGAAAACGCCGTCGCTTACCAGTATTTTGAAAAGACCGCTGCCGACCTGATTCACGATGCGGAAGCCTTCGCGGTGGCGGATGTGATGTTTGCGCGCAGGCATCCAACCGCCTTCATCAAGGGCCAGTTAAACTGGCTCGATCAAGAGCCACGCTGGAAGCGGAATATTCGTCAAATGGCCGCAACAGTTCCCCTTATTTCAGACCTTCTCCTTACTCCGATCCACGCCGGCGCTGAAATCTGCTCTGGCGTCCCTGGTTTTCGCGATATAGGTGTCCGTGCCCTTCAAATCCGGCGGAGAATTCACTGGTATCGCAAGGCGCTGGAACTGGGGTGGAATTAATGCACGCGAGGGTGAAGAACTATGCACCTGCGATGGTGTGCGCGTCCACACTGCTTGTATGCTACTTCGTCACCCAGCCGTACGCCGAGATCGGCTACGCTGACGATTGGTCGTATATAAAGACGGCACAGCTCCTCGCGCAATCCGGACACGTTGTTTATAACGGCTGGGGGAGCCCGATGCTCGGCTGGCAACTCTACCTCGGGGCCTTGTTTATTAAGCTCTTCGGATTCTCGTTTACAGTGGTGCGCTTTTGCACGGTGATTGAGGCCATGGCGACGGCATTTTTGCTGCAGCGGACCTTCGTTCGCGCCGGATTGAATTCCTGGAACGCCACGCTGACAACCCTGACCTTTGTGCTCTCGCAGCTCTATCTGCCGTTAGCGTTCACCTTCCTGAGCGATATTTCGGGCGTTTTGTGCATTGTGGTCTGCCTTTACATGTGCTTGCGCGCTGTGCAGGCCCAGAGTGAGCGCTCTGCAATGATTTGGATTAGCCTGGCTGCGTTGGTGAACGCCGTGGGCGGAACAGCGCGGCAGATCGCCTGGCTGGGCGTGCTGGTGATGGTTCCCTCCACCCTCTGGATTCTGCGGCGGAGCGGGCGCGTATTGGTAGTTGGGGGCTTATCCTGCATGGTCGGAGCAGGCATTGTTGCGGCAGCGATGCAGTGGTTTGCCCGACAGCCGTATGCCATTCCGCTATCCCTGGTTACCACTACCCAAGCAGAATCTCTAAAGCATCTGCTGCTTCAAGCGTTGCTGGGGGCTGGACAAATGGCGCTGATGGCGCTGCCCGTGCTGCTCATGTTCACTATTTCTCTTCCTTCGTGGAGGCGCCGCGTCGCTGTTGCCCTCGGCGCCGGATTGTTCAGTTTCATTCTCCCAGGAACTCATGAGCTCTCCGTTAAAGCCGGGTACGGAGAGGAGGTTTCTTATTTCGGCGGGTACCCGATGAAATCCACGTCAGAGAGGCTGAACGAAATCGTGGCCCAGGCATTTCGCCTTCACAACCATAATGTTCTTGATCATTTGTTTGTGGGACTCATGGCCCTTGGCATTCTCGGTCTCGCAGCCTGCTTGTTCGTGCGCACACGTGGGCGCCCGGTCCGGCTTGGAGACAAAAATTCGATTTCATGGCAGAAACTCGGCCTCATCCTTGGCCCCTACAGCATCGTATACATCTTCGTTCTGGCATTGAACATGCGACGGAATGGGGACCTTTACGGTCGCTATTTCTTACCCTTGTTCCTCGTTCTTCTTCTCATTCTGGCCCGTTATTACCAAGAGAAGGTGAAGATGAAGCTGCCCGGCGCATCCGGCCTTTTGGTTGTGATATTCGGTGGATTCACGGTGGTGGCCACGCATGACGACTTTGCATGGTTTCGCGGCAATGCAAAGGCGATCAGCGAGATGCATTCAAGCGGCGTGCCTGCTACGGCCATCCTTGGACCATGGGAATACCTGGGATGGGCCGAAATTGAGACTGCAGGCCATATCAATGACGTCAGAATAAAGATCCCGAACGGAGCATATGTGCTGCCGCAACCTCCGCGAACTGATTTAGCAAGTTGTGACTCGGATCTTGTTGCGATTCTCGCAAAAGCGCCTGCAATTAAGCCTGTGTATGCTCTCACACCCGATCCGGCTTGGTGCGGCGGGAAAACCGCATTCCCGCCGGTTCTGTATCGTTCGTGGATCCCACCTCACGATAATTGGATTTACGCTGTCAAGCTCCCAATCCAACGTTGAATCTGCGACAAGCATCGAGTTGCCGCCTCAGCCGTTAGAGTTCACTTTCGCGACCGATATTCCCGGCGTTTTGTACTTGTGACTGTGTTCATATGTGCTGTGCGTTCGAGGCGGAGAGAGAGCGGTCTGCCAGGATTTGGATCATCCCGCTGCGCCGCTGAACGGGCGCTGCGAGCGCTCGCTCTGGGCCGAAGGATCGTCCTGGTTGCAGGATCGGACTGCCCTCCGGTATGCACACTCTTCGCACAGCGTTCCGCCGCGTACTCGCGTTTGTCCGGCGATATTCTGAGTGTTCCTGCCGGCTTCAATGAGGGTGATTTCTCAGGTTCGGTGTCGCAGCACCGCTTAACCAAAGGTGCCAAGTCCATACATTGAAAACGATGACCGATCACCTCATGGGCCAAGTTCGAAAGCAAATCAGAGCAGCTCTTGAGATTCAAAAGAGTCGGGCCCTCCCCGTAAAGGAAGGGCCCGTTGGGTCGTTGCTTTAATAAAGACCGTGCCGTCTACTGCGCGGCCGCCTTCCTGCCGTGATGCCTTTCGGGCAGCGGCTTGCGTACTTCCGGCTTCACTTCAGTCTCATCCACCGGCGTAGTGCCAGAGACATCGGCGCCGAAGTTCGCACCCGCGGGTACAAGGTAGTCCTGCACCTGCTGGCCGTCGTTCGGGTCGGTGGCTACGCTGATGCGCGAAGCATCGATGCCCTGCTCCGTCACCAGATAGTCCTTGGCGTTGGCTGCGCGCTGCTCGGCGAAGTGCTCCACCGTGGCGCGCTTGTGGCGCTCTGCGTACTTTTCTTCCTTATCGGTTTTCGCCTTTTCCTTGGCGTCAGATTCACCCACCAGGACAGCCTTGGCATCAGCTTGCTGCTTCAGATCAAGGGCCACCTGGTCGAGGCAAGCCTTGGCCTCGTTGTCGACACGCGTCGGACGTTTCAGGTCGCTGGCAAAGCTGATGGAGCACAGCGTCTGCGCGTGAGGTTGCGGCGGCGGAGGCGGCGCTTCGATGGTCACGCTGGTCGGCGCGCTCGCCGAGTGCCCCTTGTCATCGGAGACATTCCCGGTGATGCCCACCGCACCTGTCGGCGCACCTGCCGAAGAGTACTCAGCCGTATTTCCGCTTCCGGTGATGGTACCCGCCGAAGCCGCGTAGCTGTAGGTCAGCGGCCGGTTCTGCGGGCTTACAGCGTCGCAAGTGACCGTGGATGTCTCGCCGGGCTTGATGGTGCTGGGGTTGGCCGAGCAGCTGATCGTCGGCAGCTCAAACTCCTTCACCGTCACGTTTGCCGAGCAGGTCGCACTCTCCCAGGGCTTCAGACCTTCCTTGCCCGACTTGCCTTCCTTGACGGTCGCCGAAATCGTGTATTGGCCCGGGGCCAGCGAACTCGTGTCCAGTTTGGCAGTGTTATCGGTGCCCGTTACGCCCTGGCCCGACCACGTATAGATCACGTGATCTTTGGGGTTCAACGCGCCCGCTGTTGCCGTCACGGTGACCGGCTCGCCCGGGAAAACCGAATCAGGGCCGGCCGAGCAGGCCAGCGTGACGGGCGGCGGAGGCGCGATGGAGCCAACATGGATTACAACCCCAGCGCTGAGCCGCGCAGCATTGATGTTGGCGCGCCCGCCCGGAGGGAAGACTTGAGGGCCAAAGTCCGCGTGCATGTACTCGTAGTCCGCCTGGAAAAGGCGGATCGCCAGGTGGTGGTCGAACCATGGCGTTTCATAATCCATGCCCCCGCCAACTGTGAGGTCGGGACCCCACTTGTAACCATTGTGGTCTGGGCCGTCGATGTAAGCCCCGCCCACTAAGGCGTGAACGAAGGGCGTGATGTTCTCGGATGGGAAACGGAAGATGATCCCGCCGGAGAAGGTCGCAAATCCATCGTCATTCCCGTGTGTACCAACGTTGGAGCCATTCCCGGAGGAACCGCCCCACTCGTGTTCGGCTAACTCCGCCTGAATGCCAACAAAACGATTGAAGTAATACGCGCCGCTTGCGATCGCACCGACGTTGACGGCATCGTAGGCATAGGGTGCCGTTGAGCCATTCGCGAGCGGGATCTGGACTGTTCCTTTGGGGGCAAGATAGCTGTAACCGGCGAAAATATCGAACCTCGACGGCGAATCACTCGATGAATCTTTTGTGGATTTGGTCTGGGCCGACAACGCCAAAGGAAATGAGATCATAAAAACTAATACGAAAACCAAGCCAACAGATTTCGAAACACGTTTTTGCATCCGTTTATCCTCCACAGATTTGCTAATGCAACCAGAAAGAGTAGCGGGCTCTGATCGCGTAGGAGCAACACTCACTATGGCAAGCACCGGCCCGCTCGCGAAGTGTCGCAATGAAATTCCAGCACCCACTAAAGTACCACAAAGGCGGGTGCGGTAATTTGAGAGTTTCTTGAAGAAGGTGCTTGATTTAACTCTCATCGACAACGACACATTACCTGCAGATGTGACTTTGGTAATGCCGAGGGATAAAAGACCCATTGTTCTGTTCGTTAGAAGCGCAAACGTCTGACAAGGTTGCACCTCTCCAGCGACTCTCAAACCTGACGTGACCTTAGACGATCAGCCGGCTGGTTACGAATACAGCCGGCATTTCGTTCTTGGTCCCATTCTTCTGATTGCCACAGCCGAACCTGCGACCGTGACCATGTTCGGAGCGCAGTCATCTCGGGACACCACTCACCTGGCACGCAGCTCATCGGCGACCGTGTGGGGACCTTCTCCAAATCCAGGGTCGGGCAGGATTCCTAAGGTACAACGGTAGTGCAAGACACCCGCGAAACCTCCATCCGGGAAGTTCGGCATTTCGGATTCGGCGAGAGACAACTTCGACGAGTAGGAAGCCGGTCAGGTCGCTGACGGCAGTCAATTCCCATTCGCTGACCGAACCTCGACTCCAAGTCCAGGGTCGTTCAGTTCCTTGAAACATCGAGAAACTGCTCTCGGACAAACTGCACTCGTTCTTCCGGAATTGCGATGGCGTTCCAGCAGACGGTGGGTACCGGCTGCTCCAACCAGGAGGCTGTACCCGCGTCAAAGTGTTGGTAGTGGGCGCTCGCGAAGCAAGCCGCGACGGCTGCGACTGCGTCGGTTTTCTCAGGCGCCACTTCAATAATCACAATCGGTCGCACGGCAGTAAGCAGTTTTGTTGCGCCACAAAGAACCGCAGTCTCCGCGCCTTCAACATCGATTTTCACTAGCGCCGGCGGCTTTCTGCGCTCTAACAACCAGTCCAGACTCACTGTGGGACGGCGATTCTTTCCCGTACACCACCCATCTGGCTCAGACCCGTTCCTGCCAGCGCATTGGAACATCGGCTCCGTTCCGCAATGCAGAATTCAGCCAGAGTCTCCTCACTGCTCACGGCGCAGGGTATCACCTCAATGGGCGATTGCCGCTCTTTATCCCAAGCGATACCGTACGGCGGAGAAGCCCGACCAACCAGTTGTCGGGCTCACGGATACGACCTGACCCGCAGGGCCCGCGAAATACGATGCCGCCGCACTAAACAAGCCGAGATTGGCGCCGATATCCCAGACAATGTCACCTTTCTGAACGAATTTCCGCGACAGCTCCAACAGGAGTGGATCCACCTTTTCAATTCGCCACAGATAACGCAATCCTCCTTCGGGACTGACAACGCAACGTATTCCCCAGGGCAAACGCATTTCAAAACATCTCCAGCAGCCTGAACAAGAATCGGTCGTCCCACCCGCGCGCGTTTGAATTTTCCGCGCATGGAGCCTTTTGATCCTTCTTTTTGCATTGCGTTGATGACCATGTGGCGTAGCACGGCCAGATTTTGCGCTCCGTTGCCCGGTTCGAGTGCGGTCCTGATCCTCGTTCATGACCACGTCCAGCCGCCAGTGCAGGCTGTTTTCTATGCTCCAGTGTTGGCGAACCACCTCATTGAATCGCTCCGGTGTCAGTTCCGAACTGAGCAGATAGTACGCGGTTTCGGTCGTGGTTTTGTCCGCCGTTTCCCGTACTCCGCTCCACCTTGCCGATGGCCTTCAGGCCCTGGCCATTGGTGCTGTTTCTGGAGCCAGTCGATCTCGGTTGAAACCGTTGCCGTGCGTGTCTCGATGCGTCCGTGATCGGCCTCGACAAGCGGCTGCGGAGTGACTGGCTTTCAACTCCGGATCGTCGAGAAGCAGGACTACATCGTCATGCAGCGTGCCTTGATTTCCTTTCAGCGCCAGCGCATAGTCGCCCTTCTGCTCCACGATTTGCTCGGCGATGGAGCGCTGGCAGTTCAGCGCGTCGGCCGTCACAATGGCGCCTTTCAGCGTCAGCAGCTTGAGCAGCTTGGGCACCGCTGTGATCTCATTCGATTTAGCATCCGTGGCGATTTGCGCCAGCACCAGTCGCTGCTCTGCAGCCCCAGGCCGAGACCATGTGCAACGGCGACTTGCCGCTGGCACGATCAAACGAGCGGCGCAACACCTTGCCGTCGATAGCTACCACGCCCTGCAGTTGCTCCGAGAATTGGCCCATAAATCGCTGAAACGAATCCCGAAACTGATCCGGATCGAGATAGCGAAACAACCGATTGAACGTGTCGTGGCTGGGAAGTCCGTTGGCCAGCGTAAGAAAGCTGCGCAGAAACGGCTCCTTGGCACGAGCAAACAGTGCCATGTCCGTCGGCCCTTGCCCGCCGCAAAGCACACAACAAAGCGCGATCGCCAGCAGTTCGTGAAAATCATGCAGCCCGGCATTGCCCGAGCGAGGGTCTTCAAGACCCTCCCAACACTGCCCCAAACTGCTCCAAACTCTCCTGCGAAAACCTCGAAACTGACATACAAACAACTTCAGGCCTACACAAGATCCTTCAAAGTCCACCTTCATTGGTTCAAGTCATTTTCAAATGCGTTTGCCCTGACGTATTCCCCCATATTTTGCAGGTAGTTTTCGAACATAGCTGGTGTTCCTAAACAAAAGTTCAATTGCGTGCCGCAGATTCATGAAGGGGGCTCTCTTCGGTGGGTACGGATTTTCTTGGATTGTATCGCTCCGTCGCCTCGGCCGTTCGCCTCTTCCGTGCTCATCGACACGCCTCTGCGAGAACGCGCATCTGATAAGAGCCGTGTAGCCTTGCCCCGCGCCGCCGGATTATGTGCATTGAGGGTGCCCAAACCGCACGACCATCTGCCATCAGCCGGCGGTACCACGGGCGCCTGCGCAACTGCGGATGAAACGGGATAGATCACCCGAAAGTAACGGGAATCAAGCCTTTACACACACATCTTTCTATAGACACGGGCAGAACCTCTGCCTCAAAATGCAAAGACACGGGGTCTGCGCCTCCCTGGACCAGCTGTTATCAGACCTTCAAAAAGGAAGAAGAACGTGACGCGAAAACTGGGGATTTATGTACTCCCGCTTGCCGTGGTCATGTCGATTGCCCTCGGCGTTTGCCAGGCTCAATCCGCGTTGACGAAGCATGTGCGCAAGGCGACGCAGGATGGGACCGCGCCCCTGATAGGCCAGCTTTCCCCAACCCAGACCATGAATCTGGTGATCACCCTGCCCCTTCGCAATCAGGACCAGCTCGACCAACTCCTGGAGGATCTTTACGATCCCACCAGTCCCAGCTACCGGCAATTCCTCACCGTGGAACAGTTCACAGCGCAGTTTGGACCCACCCAGCAAGACTATGACGCTGTCATCAATTTCGCGCAAGAAAACAACTTAACCGTGGTGGGCACCTCCCCGAATCGCCTCATCGTGCGAGTGTCAGGAACCGCGGCGAATGTTGAGGCTGCGTTCCATGTGAACCTCAATGTCTATCGGCACCCCACTGAGAACCGCGACATTCTACGCACCGGACCGGGAGCCAACCACCGACCTGACGTTTTCTCTTTGGCACATCACCGGACTCGATAACTTCTCGCTTCCGCATCCAGCCGGCCTAAGCAAGAATCCTGCGGCCTCCGGCCCAGAACCAGCGCCACTACCGGCTCCGGCCCTTCTGCCTCATTCCTCGGCAGCGATATGCGAGCCGCCTATTATGGAGGATCGTTGACTGGCAGCGGCCAATCCGTTGGCCTGCTCGAGTATCTCGGTACCGATCTGGCCGACCTCAACACCTACTTCACAAACGCATCAGCCAGACCAACAACGTCCCTATTTCGCTCGTCTCCACTGATGGAACGAGCACCAGTTGCGTTTACTCGCCGGCGCACTGCGACGACCTCGAGCAAACCATCGACATGACGCAGGCGCTCGGCATGGCGCCCGGCTTTCGAGCCTGGTCATGTACGTTGGTTCGACCGACGCCGCCATCTTCAATGCCATGGCCACCGCCAAGCCGCTGAATGCTCAGCTGAGCTCCTCGTGGACCTGGAACCCAGCCGACCCGGCGACCGACGATCCATTCTTCGTGGAATTCGCAGCGCAGGGCCAGAACCTCTTTCAAGCGGCGGGCGACAGCGCCAAATGGACGACGTCGGGGAAGGCTTCGGAAATCTACCCTGCGGACGACGTCTACGTGACTTCTGTCGGTGGCACTGATTTGCAAACCACCGCCGCAGGCGGAGCCTGGTCCTCTGAAACCGCGTGGGCCGACAGCGGCGGCGGCATTTCGCCGCACAAGTTTGCGATTCCCTCCTGGCAGACGGCCGCAGCCGCAGGCTGCGCCAGTTGCTCGCAGAGCTATCGCAATGGCCCTGACGTTTCAGCCAACGCCAACTACACTTTTTACGTCTGCTCGGATCAAACCACGTGCACGGCCAACGAGTGGGGTGGGACCAGCTTCGCTGCGCCCATGTGGGCCGGCTACCTGGCGCTTGTCAACCAGCAGTCCGTCGCCAACGGCAACAACTCGCTGGGATTCATCAATCCCAGCCTGTATACGATTGGTGCAGGTTCGAGCTACACCACGGACTTCCACGACATCACGAGCGGAAGCAATGGCTACTCGGCCACAACCGGCTACGATCTGGCAACCGGGTGGGGCAGCCCGAATGGGAGCGGACTGATTAACTCGCTCGCTGGGACATCGGCCGCAGCCGCGATCACCAGTCCATCACCAAGCAGCACGTTGACCCGGCCTCGACCACCTTCACTTGGAACGCCGGCTACGGGGTGCAACGAGCTACTATCTCTGGGTCGGCACCACTCCCGGCGGTTATGACCTGGCCAACATGGGCCCTTTTACCGGGACCAGCGCCACCGTGAATCTGCCCACCAACGGAGCCACGATCTATGTGCGGCTCTGGACCTCATCAACGGCGGCACCACCATCTCTCACAACGACTACACCTACACCGAGGCCACCGTCGCGGCAGCCGCCATCACCAGCCCGTCGCCAAGCAGCACATTGACCTCCGCTTCGACCACCTTCACCTGGAACGCCGGCACCGGCGGAGTAACAGCTACTATCTCTGGGTCGGCACCACTCCCGGCGGCTATGACCTGGCCAACCTCGGCCTTGCACCGGCACCAGCGCCACCGTGACTCTGCCCACCAACGGAACCACGATCTACGTGCGGCTCTGGACGTTCATCAACGCGGCACACCCATCTCTCACAACGACTACACCTACACCGAGGCCAGCGTCGCTGCAGGCGCGATCACCAGTCCGGCGCCAAGCAGCACGTTGACCTGGGCCTCGACCACCTTCACCTGGAGCGCCGGCTCCGGCGGCGTAACAGCATACTATCTCTGGGTCGGCACCACTCCAGGCGGCTATGACCTGGCCAACTCAGTCCTTCGCCCATCACCGGCACCAGCGCGACCTTGACCCTGCCCACCAACGGAACCACGATCTACGTTCGCCTCTGGACGTTCATCAACGGCGGCACGACCCATTCACAACGACTACACCTATACCGAGGCCAGCGTCGCTGCAGCCGCCATCACCAGCCCGGCGCCTGGCAGCACGTTATTGTCCGCTTCAACCACCTTCACCTGGAACGCCGTAACGGGCGTCAAGCAGCTACTATCTCTGGGTCGGTACCACCCTCGGCGGTTATGACCTGGCCAACTCAGGGACCTTCTTACCGGGACCAGCGCCACCTTAACCCTGCCCACCAACGGAACCACCATCTACCTTCGCCTCTGGACGTGGATCAACGGCGCCACGCGCGCTCCACAACGACTACTCGTACACCGAGGCGCCTTAGCGGCTAAACTATCTTCCATCGCCGGCGCCGCGTTCGACCGTTCTCTACAACTTGGCCGCACCGACTGGACTCAATGTCCGCTCGCAGACTCCAGCCACGGTGCAAACTGTTGGATAAGCTGAGCACTGATTCGAAAATCCTAAGAAGGGATGAGCTTCCCAAACCGCTGCCGAGACTCCGCTCTCCATCTCCTGCCGATTCCGACGGTAATCATTCTTGTGGACACTCTCGATGCCTGGTAACCCCCAACGGTTTTGAATGATCGGGGTCGCTGTTCAAGAATCGGGCAAGCTAATGCTATAGTTACGCTTAAACACAAGTCTGATCTTCTCGCTTCCCTCAGGTCTATTCGAGGTTTGGGTCGTATTCAACGGTTAGATGGTTGAGATCCTTTATATGTCGATCGTAAGGTGTGCTGTTTCCATGAGCCGCCATTTGGCGGTGATGTCGCGAAAGCGTTGGAGTGGACGCCGCATTCCTTCCACTCCGTTCGTTTCTGGCACGGCGGCACGCCTTCCAGGCGATCACTGCAATGCGAAATTGATCCTGCCTCGGCGTCTCGTCCTGGTTAGCATCGGCCTTGCTTTCTTTATCGTCAGAGCACTGGGACAGAGTCCGATCGTTTCTCACACGATTCAGATTACCAATGACGCTGACGATGGCTACTACAACAACCAGGACGGCAGCGGCTGGCACAGCACTCCCCAAGCCGGAGGAGCAGATTTGGTTGGGAGCTGGAGTGGAACAACAACGGCCTGGGTCACGGGTTACAGGTTTCCATCTACCGGCATCAATTCCGGCGACACGATCCGATCGGCATACCTGGTGCTGGCGAGCAGCGATGGAAGTGCAACCAGTACGATTTGCGGGTCAGCGCCCTGCCCTGCCAGTAACTCCACTTTCCGCGTATACGGAGTGGCTCAGGACGACGGGCCTTCTTTCAGTGGAGCAGCGGGGAACACTCCTCTGGATGTGCCGTATACGACGGCCTACACCGATTACACAACAACAGGACCGGGCGATGTTCATGGAAGCTGCCAGGGAAACAACAACGGACAAAACACCTGCACCCACATCATCGATGTGACGAACATGGTCAGGCAAATTACCGCGCTGCCAGGATGGACGAACACCTCGGCCATTCGGTTTGTCATGTTGAGTACCGATGCAACTGCGCCTAACGTCTATGCGGGATATGAAGACTACTCAGCCAACGCCGGTAAAGCAGCCACGTTATTGGTGAATCCTCCAGTACCCACGATTGTGTCTTCGGGTGCATGGGGAACGGGCGCGTCACTAACCTATCCAACAAGTTATGCGACAGGGCCGTTTGTCTATCCAGGAGCTTCCACGCTGCTTCTGTTTCTTGGGGATTATTACGTCTTCGACAGCCAATCTGTATCTCAACCGACTGTGACCGATAGCTGTGGAAACACCTGGAACATTCTTGCGGGACCCACTGATTGGGCGGGCTATTTCTATGACATGCGTAGCACCGTCTACTACGTCCAAAGCCCGGCTTCGTGTCCCGCAGGCGATACAATTACCGTCACTCCCGGCACAATCACCAACGGGGAACCTATATTTCTTCATTTCTTAGCGGTCGCGGGATCGAATACGGCACAAACACCCATTGCTTCCGCCATTACAAGTCCCCCTCCTGGCACGTACACCACAAGCGCCGCATCCGATTTCATCTCGCTGAACAGCGCCGGGCTGCTTGTGAGTTGGATATTTGGCGACTCAGATGCATCACATACATTCACTCCGCAGGGAGGCTTTCTCGCTGATGTGAATTCGACTCCAACGTATCTGACCGCAGCGGTCGACAACGTCTCTTCGTCCGGTTCCTACCAGAATCAGTTTGCAATCTCTCCATCGTCTGATGGGTGGCAAACAGTGCTGATTGGAATGCCCGCAATGACGGGAACCACGGCCACACCCTCGGTGACGGTGACGCCTTCGCTCTCGAGCATCGGCACCGCACAGGACCTCTCGGTGACGGTGTCAGTCTCTGGGACGCCAACGCCAACCGGTTCGGTGACCCTGACCGGTGGCGGCTATACATCCTCGGCGACCACGTTGGCTAACGGCGTTGCCATCATCGACGTTCCTGCCGGATCGCTTCCACGGGCACCGATTCGCTGATGGCGACGTACACGCCGGACTCCAACAGTTCTTCGATCTATACCAGCGCTACCGGTACTGCTTCAGTCACAGTGGTCAACGCAGCCCCGCAACCATAACTGGCCCGCTACCGGGCAGCACGTTCACCTCGTCTTTCGACCACCTTTAAATGGAATGCCGGCTCCGGTCGCATAACCCCTACTTTCTCTGGATTGGCTCTACCCCCGGCGGCTATGACATAGCCAACCTGGGCCTCTCACCGGCACCAGCACCACCATCAGCCTGCCCACAAATGTAGCCACGATCTACGTGCGGCTTTGGACATTAATCAACGGCGGCACCACTCAGCTTCACAACAACTACACCTACACCGAGGCCCCTTAGCGCCGCAACCTTCTTCCGATGGCCGTCGCGCGAACGAAAGAGACAGTCTCTGTCACCCGAAAGTAACGAGAATCAAGCCTTTACACACATCTTTCTATGGACACGGGCAGAAAACCTCTGCCTCAAAATGCAAGGACACGGGGTCTGTGTCTTCTCTGGGCCAGCTATTATTAGACCCTCAAAAAAGGAAAAAGAACGAGGCGCGAAAACTGGGGATCCATGTACTCCCGCTTGCCTTTGTCATGTCGATTGCCCTCGGCGTTTGCCAGGCTCAATCCGTGTTGACGCAGCATGTGCGCAAGGCGACGCAGGATGGGACCGCGCCCCTGATAGGCCAGCTTTCCCGAACCCAGACCATGAATCTGGTGATCACCCTTGCCGCTCCGCAATCAGGACGCAGCTCGACCAACTCCTCGAGGATCTCTACGATCCCACCAGTCCCAGCTACCAGCAATTCCTCACCGTGGAACAGTTCACAGCGCAGTTTGGACCCACCCAGCAAGACTATGACGCCGTCATTAATTTCGCGCAAGAGAACAACCTGACCGTCGTGGGCACCTCCCCGAATCGCCTCATCGTGCGAGTGTCAGGAACCGCGGCGAATGTTGAGGCTGCGTTCCATGTGAACCTCAATGTCTATCAGCATCCCACTGAGAACCGGACATTCTACGCGCCGGACCGGGAGCCAACCACGACCTGACGTTTTCTCTTTGGCACATCACGGGACTCGACAACTTCTCGCTTCCGCATCCTGCCGGCCTAAGCAAGAATCCTGCGGCCTCCGGCCCGGAACCAGCGCCACCACCGGCTCCGGCCCTTCTGCCTCATTCCTCGGCAGCGATATGCGAGCCGCCTATTATGGAGGATCGTTGACCGGCAGCGGCCAGTCCGTCGGCCTGCTCGAGTATCTCGGTACCGATCTGGCCGACCTGAACACCTATTTCACAAACGTCGGCCAGACCAACAGCGTGCCTATTTCGCTCGTCTCCACTGACGGAACCAGCACAAGCTGCGTGGACTCGCGCCGGCGCAACTGCGACGACCTCGAGCAAACCATCGACATGACACAGGCGCTCGGCATGGCGCCCGGCTTGTCGAGCCTGGTCATGTACATTGTCGACCGACTCCGCCATCTTCAATGCCATGGCCACCGCCAAGCCCGCTGAATGCCCAGTTAAGCTCCTCGTGGACCTGGAACCCGGCCGACCCGAGCGACCGACGATCCATTCTTCGTGGAGTTCGCGGCGCAGGGCCAGAACCTCTTTCAAGCGGCGGGCGACAGCGCGAAATGGACGACGTCGGGGAAGGCTTCGGAGATTTACCCGGCGGATGATGTTACGTGACTTCAGTCGGTGGCACCGATTTGCAAACCACCGCCGCAGGCGGAGCCTGGTCCTCTGAAACCGCATGGGCCGACAGCGGCGGCGGCATTTCGCCGCACAAGTTTGCGATTCCCTCCTGGCAGACGGCCGCAGCCGCAGGCTGCGCCAGTTGCTCGCAGAGCTATCGCAATGGCCCTGACGTTTCAGCCAACGCCAACTACACCTTTTACGTCTGCTCGGATCAAATCACGTGCACGGCCAACGAGTGGGGTGGGACCAGCTTCGCTGCGCCCATGTGGGCCGGCTACCTGGCGCTTGTCAACCAGCAGTCCGTGGCCAACGGCAACAACACGCTGGGATTCATCAATCCCAGCCTGTATACGATTGGTGCAGGTTCGAGCTACACCACGGACTTCCACGACATCACGAGCGGAAGCAATGGCTACTCGGCCACAACCGGCTACGATCTGGCAACCGGGTGGGGCAGCCCGAATGGGAGCGGTCTGATTAACTCGCTCGCCGGGACATCGGCCGCAGCCGCGATCACCAGCCCGGCGCCCGGCAGCACATTGACCTCGGCTTCAACCACCTTCACTTGGAACGCCGCGACGGGTGCTAACAGCTACTATCTCTGGGTCGGTACCACTCTCGGCGGCTATGACATAGCCAACCTGGGGCCTCTTACCGGCACCAGCACCACCATCAGCCTGCCCACAAATGTAGCCACGATCTACGTGCGGCTTTGGACATTAATCAACGGCGGCACCACTCGCTCCACAACAACTACACCTACACCGAGGCCACTGTCGCTGCAGGTACAATCACCAGTCCAGTGCCGGGCAGCACGCTGACCTCGTCTTCGACCACCTTCAACTGGAATGCCGGCTCTGGTGGCGTAACCGCATACTATCTCTGGATCGGCACGACCCCCGGCGGCTATGACATGGCCAACATGGGGCCTCTGACCGGCACCAGCACCACCGTCAGCCTGCCCACCAATGTAGCCACGATCTACGTGCGGCTTTGGACGTTAATCAACGGCGGCACCACTCAGCTTCACAACAACTACACCTACACCGAGGCCACTGTCGCTGCAGGTACAATCACCAGTCCAGTGCCGGGCAGCACGCTCACCTCGTCTTCGACCACCTTCAACTGGAATGCCGGCTCCGGTGGCGTAACCGCATACTATCTCTGGATCGGCTCGACCCCCGGCGGCTATGACATGGCCAACCTGGGGCCTCTGACCGGCACCAGCACCACCGTCAGCCTGCCCACCAATGTAGCCACGATCTACGTGCGGCTTTGGACATTAATCAACGGCGGCACCACTCAGCTCCACAACGACTACACCTACACCGAGGCCACTGTCGCTGCAGGTACAATCACCAGTCCAGTGCCGGGCAGCACGCTCACTGTCGTCTTCGACCACCTTCAACTGGAATGCCGGCTCCGGTGGCGTAACCGCATACTATCTCTGGGTCGGCACGACCCCCGGCGGCTATGACATAGCCAACATGGGGCCTCTGACCGGCACCAGCGCCACCGTCAGCCTGCCCACCAATGTAGCCACGATCTACGTGCGGCTTTGGACATTAATCAACGGCGGCACCACTCAGCTTCACAACGACTACACCTACACCGAGGCAGGACCTTAATGCTGCGACCTTCTCCCAATTACTGGCACTGCGTTCGGCGCAACAACATGGCAGCAGCATGATTCCTCGATGCGGTTGTTTACATTTCGGTCGCGCGCTCCGCTTAGAAATTCACCACCGGCAAGAACCTGTAGATTCGTCCAATTCGGAATGCACTTTGGACGAACTTTGCAGTCAGGTCATCCACTATCGGCAGCGCAGCAAGATCGAACCGTTCTTTGCCTGGCTGAAGAACCTCCGACGGATTTGCTGCCCGGAAAGCGCCACGCCGACACTTTCTTGAGCATAGTTCAATTCGTTGCAGGTTAATTGCGCCGGGGCGTCTGCGAAACTGGTTTTAGATCCAGTTAGCGAACCGGCGAAGAGCCGCCATTCCCTCGATCTGCCCCTGCCTTCCTGTTGCGAAAGAAGCGCACAGCTGCTCTGAAGGTCGCTGGCAGCAGCACACGCCATCCGCTGGAAATGATTTCACCGGGGTCAGGAGTATCTCGCGGCCAATTGAGTGGCTTGCGCCGTACACGGCGAAAAAGAAATCGCAGAAGATCGACGCGAGAGCGGGGAAACTCAGAGAACAGCAACATTGAATACGCAATTTGATTGCAGGCCTCTTGTTTGATATCGCCGTGCTTTTGAGAGCGATGGAGAACGACAGCAGCAGGAACATGAACGGCGCAGTAGCCGATCGAGAGTAGGTGAACGAAGGCGTGGTGTTCTTCCATACCCTGGAACTGGGTACCCCGGCCGAGCCGTTCGTCAAAGACCTTCCATCCGCTGCACGCGGCCTTGCGCAGCGCCATGTTGGTGCCAATGCCTAATCCACCAAAGGCCGCAATCTCAAACCATTGACGATCTTTGTTGCTGAGGAAACGAGTCGGCTCCTGGTCAATTCCTTCCGCTTGAGCTTCCGGTAAGATGGTTCGCCCGGTCACCGCGCCTACACGCGGGTCCGCGAACGGCTCTAGCAGCAATTCGAGCCAGCGCTCATCGGGCAAAGCGTCATCGTCTAAATACGCGACAATTTCGGACTTGCATTCGCTTAGTCCTCGATTACGCGCGCGGCTCAATCCCGCGATTGGCTCAATTGTGTAGCACGCTGAGAATCTCTGCGCAGTCGCCTGTGTCTCCTTGTCTCCTGAAGTGTTATCGACCACGAGTACTTCGTCTGGGGTGCACTCGAGATGGGTGATTGCTTCGAGACACTTCCCCAAAAGCGCTGGGCGATTCCGCGTACAGATGACAATTGCGACTGACAAATCGGGCTTTGGGCGCATGGGAAGGGAGCCGAACGGGTTCGAATAACGCGCCAAGGGCGTCAACAAACAAACCTCTCGCTTAAATTACAGAAGCGCTAATCAGGAGTTCCGAACCGCGCACTGATCCTTGCCGATAAATTACTAAGGCAGCAGTTGTCTCGCGCTTAAGCCGTGAAGAAATTCTATCAGACGGTCGAGGGAAGCGACTCAGAACGATGCACATCCTGAATGCATCGCAAGTGTGCCATTGCGTCGATTGCGACTACAACATCGCCGAGGATAAATGTGGAAAAGGCTGCTGAATTGCTTCGTGGGGCGCAGATTCCGATCGACATCAGCTCCAATTGTCTTGCGAGGGGCGGGAAACACATGTACCACATTAGCTAGCCATTCAACGCTGCCGCATTCAAAAAAGCCGCAGGCAGGTCAACCATTTAATTTATGCAGGTTCGGCGCACGGAGCAGAGTGAACAACAGGATCTTTATCCTGTTCGTGGCCGAAAACAAAGCATAGACCAATAGGCGCCGTTCATGGCATCGGCAGAACTTTCGTTATTGTGCCGCTCTAAAATCGTATGAGGCGCCGAATGTGAATCCTTGAGGAGTAAGGTCGTGAGGTCCGAAAACCTGGCGCCAGAACTGGTACTCGTAGTCGGCGCGTATCCAGATATGTTGCCCCGCGTGATACTCGGCTCCGCCGGCCGGTGAAGAGACAAAGAAAGTATCGTGGGAATACTTCCCGGACGGAGGAAAATCGATACTGCCTTCACCGAACAGATACTTCACATATGGTCGGAAGCTGCGATGCGGATGCCAGACGTAAATCGGCCCGCCTTCTACGGTGTTCTGACGCATCCTGGGAAATCCCTTAGGCAGATCCCAGTCGATCGCGTGCCCGGTGGCCTCAATGCCGAGCCGGCGAAAGGCCCCAGGGAAACCGCTGGGAAGCCAGTCGGCCCAAGCCGAGAGGCCAATCATTCTATTCCCAGGTCCATAATCGAGGCTGTAATCCGAGAAACCGGCGCCCACGACAATGGGCACCCCACCCTGGCGGGCTGCGGGCGTGACTTGGGAATAAATCAGGAACAGCAACGGCGACAAAAAGCATCGCGAAGATAAGCTTGGGGGTGAGCTTCAAACGCATAATCTCTCCTAGAATCGACAAACACCCTCCCTCGAGGCAATCCCCCATTCGGGGGAGTGTCATGCATCTTTTCTTTCAGATGTTTAAGGCAGAAAGCCAGCAGTACTGCAGGGTTCTACAGGCCGACGTGTCCAACAGGCTTTCCGTAACTTGGGGCCCGATCCGGCATTTGTCTTCTGCTCTCCAGATCACGGGATAGAATAAATGGTGCGCGCACGTGGCTACGGACCGATTTGCATCCATTCCACGGACTGGAACCCGGGTATGCACGCCGGGTTCGTTGCTTGGATCACAGGACTAGAATCAACCACGTTACGGAATGATTTCACCACCAGTTTCCAGTGCCAACATGTTCAGCGTTCAGATCGATTCTTTTCCCCGCTGCACCTCTTCATTAAGCACCGCCGAAGGCTTCATCTCCTCGGCGTCCTCTCAAATTTTATATTATGGTTGCGAGGAGGTACTCTTCAAGACGCCTTCGCCGGAAGACGAGAGGTCTTGACACCAGGAAACGCGGCATTCTTCTCCGCATCGTCTCGTTGGACAAGGCCTTCAGTTTGACTGAATCGCTCGCCGAGTGGACATAAAGTTTATCCGAAAAATCGTACCCTGTTACCGACGGCCCTTTTCGGATGCTTACAAAACACGGATTCAAGGGCGCCAATGAAAAATGCCACTAAGTGGAATGCCTCCGACGTTGATCCTGAATAGACCACATTGTCGCTAACTCCGGGGCGGCCCGCTCATCGTTGAAATGCAGGTCCTATCGCACAAGACGCCGGCGACAACATACCGCGACCCGCACGCAACAACTGAAGCACCTTCCGGCCTTGGTACATTCTCATTTCAGGAGCGACCCATGAATGGCAGGCCGTGGCACGTCCTACATGTGCTCTCAAACCATGAAAAACGCGTTGCGAAGCGTCTCGCTGCACGTTCTGTCGAACACTATCTGCCCCTCTATCCAGAGCGAGTGAAGTGGACCGACAGAACAGTGGTTACTGAGCGGCCCGCTCTTTTCGGGCTATGTGTTTGCGCGCATCACGAACCAAAGCAGGATTTCTGTGATCTCCACACCCGGTGTGCTTCAAATGCTGGGCGATGGTGATCGGGACCTGGTAAGCGAAGACGAGCTTTCCAGGATTCGTGATGGACTGGCAAGCGGGCTGCTTTTGCGTCCACATTCCTCCGTTGCCGTTGGCACCAGCGTTCGTGTACGCGATGGCATCTTTGCGGGAATCGAGGGCGTGGTGACGGAACTACGCAAGCAATGCAGAGTCATTATCACATTCACACCCGTCAGCCAGTGCTTTTCTCTCGAAGTCGGAATCGAAAGCCTTGTCGTTCTCACTTGAAGCGGCAGCGAAGCCGAAGCAGCATGCGACCCCTGCTTACGGTTATTCATTCCCGGCGTGAACCAGAGAGATGCTTAAGCGTCATCCCAATCAGTCCGGACCCGGCAATCGCCGCGAAGCAGCCATTTATCTTCCCAAATTGTTTCTTGATTTCGAAGAAGATTCTCGTAGCCAGGCGCGGCATATTTCTCGGCTGTTACGAGCGCCAATGGTGGGCCAGCGACATGAAGCAACAAACAAAACAGCAGACTAGAAGTTGACCTTCCGCCCCGGAAACCACGTGAGCTGGATGGTGGTGGTGGTCACGGTTTGCTGGCCGGGAAGGTAGATGGGAGCTTTCCAGTGCTCGTAGGCGAAGTTGCCATTGATCTCGAAGTCCTTGTGAATACGCTTCACCACCTGCAAGCTGACGTCGTTTAGGGTGGTGCCACCGGGGATGAAGTCTTTAGCGGCTTTCTGATCGCGCGTTCCCAGTTGGATCCATTCATTACCGCTCAGGTGGTAGGTAATCCAACCCTGGCCGCCTTTGTCCTCACGGCCAATCCAGTCGCCGAACAGTTGCCCGTTGTTGGTATAGCCCTGTCGCTGAAGGCCCTCATAGTACATAAAACGACCGCCGTTGCTGGTCGACACGGGAGGATCGGTGGAAACGGCTTCGACACGAACATCCAACTTCGGGACTCCAGGCACATGAGATAGATAGATGCCGGGCCGCCAGGATGCGCGCCGGGGAGCGTCAACGGGCGAGATATCGTCATGGACTTCTGAATCCGAGTAGAGGGTAATCCAGTTCCTGAGAAAGGGAAGCCGGTAGGAGAAATCGAAGGCGCCAAAGCGGGCCCCAGGGTCCTGAGGGCTGTTTTTGACCGCGGCATCGGGAGCTGTAACGCTAAAAAAACTTCTCAGGAAGCTCTTGATAGTAATCGGTTCGTGACCCTTGCCGCCCCAAATCACGGTGCGCTCGAAGCCGAGTTCAACATTCGCTGTAGGCCGCATGCTGACCTTCTCCACATGCACCCAGGGATCGATGGGATAAACGTGTCCTTTCAGCGGGCCCACCAGGAATTCATATCGGAAGGGGCCTGTAAGCTTCGAGAGCAGCGGTACATTCAGCGGCTCAATGCGATTGATGCGGAATGAGTAGATGTTTTCGGCATTGTTCGAATATGACATGGCGCCACCCATTCCCGGGCCCTGCCAGACATCCTGTTTGCCGAAAGAAATCACATTTCTGAGATATTGGGCGGAGACGTACGCTTCCATCACACGCACTCTGGTGGCCGCTGCGATGGGGCCCGCTGGGATCGTAGTCTGCTGGTTGTACGGGATCGGGGTACACGAGGTTCCGGTCGCAATGCAAGTGGAGTTGAAATAATCGGTTGTGAGATCAATGCCCGCGAGTTCCTCGGCGAGTGCAGGCGAATAGCCGTTGGTTGAGGGCGCGCCTTGAAACTCAGTGCGCACATAGAGCAGAAACCTGTCGTAGGACGCGTAGCCGCTGGCGCCTGAGTAGTTATTGAGCCCATTGGCGAAGGGCCGGCCATAGTCGTTCACGATGGTCGAACCAAGATGGTAGCTATCGCGCAGCGGCGTGCCGCTGATGCCGCGCCATATGCTGTAAACCGACTCGACGCGGGCGGTGCCCTTTTGTGCGCATGCAAGAGTCCCAGGCGTCATCGCGCACCTCGCGTCTTAGCGCCTCGTATAACCCTTCGGCCTCGTTTGCGGTCGGTCCTTCATCCACATCCTCGAGACGGGCTTCGGTTTCATCGAGCATGCGGCTCAAACTCACGCGCGTCCACGGGCGCATGCCCAGATAGACCGTATCGACATAGCCGAGTGCATAAAGCCGCAGCATGGCCGGATAGACCCAACTGTCAACAGGGATGTATGGCGAACCACGCGTGATTGGATCACAATCGCTTGCGGAGTCATTCGCGCCAGTTGCAGGCTGTCCGGTGCTGCCCGGTGTCCCAGATTGCCCATTGGCCAACGCGCCCGCTGCCATCAAAGCAAGCGCAGCCAACGCAACCGCGCACCGCATAAAGGCCGTCATGACCGTTTTCTTGTGCACACTTTTATCCATGCCTCATCATTTGTGGATTCAGATTGCCTGTGGGCTGGCACCTGTACCAGATCATTTTTATCTTGGGCTTATGTTGGGCAGTCGCCCGCAGAGTCGCCGAAATCTTCCATGGTGTGTGTGAAACATGGCTCCTAGCGAATGGCGATCCTTGGTTCTGCGCCTCTTGGCAGCCTGCTTTTTAGAAGAGTCGTTCGATCGATTCCCGTTACGACCTCGATTCGAATCCACAGATCGAAGCTCCGCAACGATTTTGGCCGATGAGAATCACTATAACATCGGGTTTAATTTAAACGGTTTGTGTGAGTGGTCGGGCAACTATTTCCTACGTCCAAGAAGCCGGCTTTCAATAAAGTACCAAGAGAGAGCAGCGTAGCGAATTGTCAGCGCCAGTGCCAAACCCACGCCGAACAAGCCGTGGAAGCGCGCTTCGACGAGGATGAGAATCCCTGAGTGGACCAGATACATGGTATAGCTGATCTGACCGATGTACATGAGTGGTGTTAGACGTAACCAACCTACGTGCCTTCCGCTAAGTGCATAGAGCATGAATCCAGAACAAATGAAGAGCGAGGATTCGTAGATAAGAACGTTGCCGAGCCTGGTGTTACCGTCGGTTGAAATGTGATACCGGCCGAGAAGGGCCAAACATGTAAGTCCGAGAATGACGAGAAACGGGCTGATTTTAGCTCCCCAGCGTTCAATGCCGGCGCGATTACGCTGCCATTCCAACCAAAGCAGGGCGCCCGCTGCCAGCAGATCCATGCGGAACGGGGTTAGAGTGTAGATCGGCCAATGCTCATGAAAATGAACCACTCCCCGGAGCACTGGCGCCAGGACGATTAGCAGAACCAAGAATCTTCGGAGATGGCGCTCGTCCAGGAAATACACTGCAAAGGGCCAAACCAGGTAAAACTGTTCCTCGACAGCAAGCGACCAGAGCGGGTCAAAGGCGGCGGGATGGGGTATGTGCAGAGGTAGGAGGAAATTGGTTAGCAGAATATACAGATACCAGTGCCGCAACCACGCAACACCAAAGAAAAAGCTCGTCACGATCAGCGTGATCAGGTAAGGAGCGAGGATCCTGCGGGCACGTCGCGAATAAAAGTGTGCGAAAAAACCTCCAATTGTATGCTGCTTGGCACTGAGCAGAACGCCGGTAATCAGAAAACCGGAAAGAACAAAGAATAGATCGACGCCCATCCATAACAACTTGACCCCGAATGCGTGATGAAAAAAGACCGCCAGAATCGCCAGCGCTCGGACACTGTCTAACTGGGGAATCCTCTTCATCCTTCAGGTTTCCTTCCGGGTATCAAATAAGGTCTTAAATAAACTGACGAGGACACATCCCACGAATCTGAGCGGACCTCGACACCGCATCTTATGTTGTGGACTCAATGCTTCATTTCAACATGAGTCGTCTGACCGGCGTCCGTTGTCAAGTTGCGCGGCATGGCGCTTCTCCCAGATCTTGGCGTCGATTAGAAAGTGGGCCCAGAAGGTCTGCAGCACCCAGAAGATAAACCCCTCCGTCCCGTCCATGAAGCCGAGACGGAAGAAATAGCGATAGGCGAACAGACCGAAGGAGCGGACGAACAGCGGCAAACGGTTGTATTTCTCCCGCAGGAAACGTTTGCGCTCGGCCGGATTGCCGCGAGCGTTTGGCCGCAGTCGCCCCGAAATTCCCCCAGCCGCCAACTCCGCCACTTCACTGTCGGACCACCGGTTGTGCCGCACCGTCCACTCGGTGAGCGACATTCGGTGGTCATCTACCATTGCACCTGCCAGCTTGCCGTAGCTTCCGCTGTCGAGAAGAAAATGCTGATCGTACTTGCGGTCTTCGCATCGACCCACTCCGGTGCGGAACAGGCGCAGGTGCCAGGTGGGACTCATGCCGCCGTGACGCAGCACACGGCCCAGGAAGCGAACATATCGGCGCAAGAAATAGCCGGAGTGCTCCGGCTCATCGGGCAGCGCCTGGATGGCCGCCACCAGTTCTCCGTCCATCAGCTCGTCTGCATCCAGATGCAGTTGCCAAAGCCGGGAAATAGGCAGATTGTCGATCGCCCAGTTGCGCTGGGCTCCATAATGCTCGAACGGGTGTTGAACGACCGTGCTCCAAAAGACCGCGCCAGCTCCACGGTTCCGTCGCTGCTGTACGAATCCACCACAAAAATCTCATCTGAAACCAAACGGGCAGAACCCAGAGTGGCGCTCAGCGTTTCTTGGGAATTGAACGAGAGCAGGATGACAGTGGGTCGCATAAGAAACTAGCGCGCAAACGCGGACTCGCACCGCTCCGAAGCAAGAGAGAAAGCCTCGCCGTTCCTTCCGAAAGGGACATGACCAATGATGCAGAGCATTAGCTTGGCAATCTAAGTTCCGAGTTCATGATTCGGCAGGGAGGCTGCATCCTTCGAAACCTGGCCTGCGCCATCGTCTTTACCCGGTGAGGAGGCCGTGGAAGAGAACAGCTGGTTGATGGCCACCGCCGCTCGGTTCATCGTGAAATTCCGTTCGAAACAGGCCCGGGTTCGAGCGGCCATGGCGTCGCGTTCCGCCGGAAGCAGAGTGAACCAGCGGCGCAGTAGCCGTTCAGTGCCATCCTGGGTATCATCCTCGACGAAACCTGCGCCATCGCACTCGATCTTCCGCCAAATGTTCACCTGATTACTAATCAGCACCGGACGGCCTACAGCGAGGGATTCGACAACCGCGACGCCGAAGTTCTCTGAATGAGACGGCAGAACGAGTGCATCGCAGGCGCGGAGCGCGCCCCATTTGAGGTCACCGTCAATCATGCCCGGCCAGTGGATTCTGCCGGCAATACCGGCCTGTTCGGCCTGGCGCTGAAGCTTTGCCTGCAATCCTCCCTGGTCGGGACCGGCGATCATAAGATCCACGTCCGGGACCGCTGACGCGATTTTTGCAAATGCCTCGATCAGCAGATCACAACCCTTCTTGGCATGAATGCGAGCCAGAAACAGCAGAAAGCGGCGCCCCTGTAGCTCGGGAAACCTGCGGTAGAAAGCCTCGATCTGAATAACCGGATCTTTCTCGCACCTTTCGGGATCGGTGATCCCATACCCGATAACAAGGCTGTTCCATTTGTTCGGGCGAAAGCTGGCCTTCGCCAGAATTGGCTCGGATTCGGCAGTAAAAAGGACTGCTCGTGCATCGCGAAGGACGGCGTACTGCACGGGCCAGTAAAGCATCTTCTTGAGATGCTTCAGCGGATACTTCCTGTAAAACCATGGATCGAGCTGACCATGGACGAATATCCCGTAAGGCTTTCCGGCGCGGCGCGCAGCAAAACGAAGAGCGATACCGGGGAAAGACCATATCCCGTGCATCACCATGCCGTCGAAGCGACTCGCATTCTCATGCAGCCAGCGCCAGAGGCGCGGAGAAAAGCTATATCTGCCCAGAAAGGACTGACCGAGAGCGTGTACTGGACACGGAATGCCGTTCAGGAATGGCTCAACCGGATTGTCGAGACATACTATCTCAATTCCGGTGCCGACCTCTTGATGGGCTATTGCAAGCTGGCGCAGGGCCTCCGGCGGACCACCAGCCGTTGGGTTACACGTATCGATGATGTGGAGCGTATGCATGGAATGACCGTTCAGCAATTTAGCCAGATGAATCTTCTTCTTGGCGCGGCGGATGCGTTCTAGTGCAACCGATCATCAGGACATTTGCAGAACACAACTCTCTCCAAGCGCTTGAAGAAAGCGATCGGTAATCCCCTCGATATCGAAGGATCGCACGGCGTAGGCACGTGCATTCGAGGCATATCGGGCGCGCAGCCCCACGTTCTCCATCAGCTCTTTTGCGGCTCTCACAATATCGGCGGTGTTATCGGGCGAAATCACGATCCCCGCCTGTGCTTGCTCTACAATCGCCGCCGCCTGGTTCTCTCTCGGAGCAGCCACGATCAGAGCGCGGCCGGCACAAAGATAAGTGGGTATTTTCGAAGGCACGGCGAATGCGCCGGCTTTGGAATCAAGTAACGCTATAAGCACATCGGAGGCCCCCAACATCTCGGAGATCCTCTTGTACGGTTGCAGCGGAAGAATCGTTAGCACATCTTTTTGAATATCCTTCGCATTGGCGCGCAGCCACTCGGCACCCGGACCAGCGGCAACAACTACAAGATGTGCATCGCCACAGCTCTGCAAATAGCGAGCCAGCACGAGCAGCAACTCCGGACGATGCTTCGTGCCGAGCGTGCCGCTGTACATGAAACATAATTTTCGATCCACCCCATGTTCGCGCGACCACGGGTTGTCCTTGTCCGTCGATAGAATTTCGCTTAGTGGCGCCCAGTTCTCGATCACGGAGACGCGCGATGCCTCGACCCCCCACTCTATTGCCAATCTTTGAAATTGGGGAGTAATGCACACGACTGAGTCGGACTGTTTGAGAAGTCGTTGCTCCAACCGCTCATAATAGTCGGAGATTAGCCCCGATAATGGCCCCAATTTCCTTCGCAGCACAAACCGCACTGCAAAGCTATAGACTTCCGTCATCCAGAAAACGAACTTGGCATTTTGCTTCACCGCCATTTTTTGCAAAATGTCTTGCGCATCCAGTGGCATATTGGCGGAGATAACAACATCCGGCCGGAATGAAGCGACCCTATCTGCCACCGCCTTTCCATAAGCAATATCCGCTCTTCTCCGCGTTCGGATCGAGTGTTTCGAGAACTTCACCGGTACATGCAGGCCCTCAATCGTAAAGTTGGAAGAATCGCCATTCTTGGGCTCGGTCTCCCCCTTGGGGGTCGACACATTATCCGCAAAGAACACATGCAGGACACGATGGCCTCGACGCGCCAGCTCTCGGCTCAGTTCGGTCTCGTAGGAACCACCGCTGAAGTCATTCACTAGAATTCTCATGTTGAAACGATCCGCTCCCCGGTGATAAGTTTTGGTTCTCTTCTCTGATAATGCAGACGATTCTCTACACATTCGAGGGAATCTATTGGAACTTCGGTTCAGGCTCACGATAGTTTGCGCGTTAATCGGAGTTCTAAGGGCTCTTCAAAGGGCGAATCCATTTCGTCGCAGATGTTAACCCGCCAGTCCGCCCCCTTGGAAATGAAGACGATTATGTGACCATTCTCGTGTTTGAACATATTCCATCTGGACTATCCGAGCAGCTCCTCGATAAGTATTCTGCCCCTGATGTATTGATGAATCCATTGTAGTATTGGAACCTTACTTTCTAATAATGCCGCATTTGTTTCCAAGAATCGCAGGGGCAAGTTTCATTTCATCGCAGAACTCCATGTATGCCTGGTAAGCGCCGTCATATTGGGTATTGTCTTTCACATCGTCCACGAATATGACACCGCCCTTGCAAACATGTTCATAGATCTTAGGCAATGTACGCTTGATGGGCAGATAGAGGTCAACATCGAGAAAAGCAATCTTGATCGGCGCGATTGACCCGTAGTCAAAGACGGCACAGTCACTTTGAATAGGCTGTACAAACGGAAACGCCGCAAAATTCCTTTTCCACACCTCAAAGTCGTTGTATTTGAACTGTCCTCTGAAATCCCATCTCTTCTTGCCCCGATTGGCAACCTCATAATCGATGTCGCTTTTGAGGAATGACTTAAAAGTGTCGATGGCGTAGTACTTCTGATTTGAAGAGCCGCTCCTGACAAGATGTTCAGACAAGAAACGCGTGGTCATCCCGCGTGCAACACCTATTTCGACGATTGCCCCAGGAGTCTCTCTCAGCCGATCAATTTCAAAGACAAGCGCGGCGAGCTCAATGGGCTCTACGGTGGGAAATGGATATACCGGAGCGCCAAACCTCGTGTATCGAAAGGCGACGATTTTGAATAGGTCAACTAACTGCATGCGATTTCCGAAAGCCCCGCTGATGCTTGATTTTCTGATCGCTTTGGCAGCATTAGGTGATTACTCGCGGAGCGGTGTTAATGAGGTTCTGTCATGGCGAAGCTTTTAGGTTTGTTGACAGCTAAGTTGCCTTAGTAGATCGGAGCTGTTGTCTTCCAAGCGCGCCGACGCGGGAGACCAAACCATGCCCCACGGAACTCGGACCCATGAAAGCATCCCATTAGTGCTGCGCGAGCGAACGCTCATCAGTTCTTACCCGCGATTCCGATCCTATTCGCGCAGCCGGTTGCTAATATGCTCATAACAGATGGACAGGCCCTACGTGAAGTGAAACCTGAGGCTTCCAGCCGTCGAGCAAGTCAGATGCAAGGCCGCAGGCCACCGCCTGCCCCCAGATCAGAGTTGGATGATTCGTATCCCACTCGATGCTGATCCGTTTACCTGCAACTGCAATAACTTCCCTGGCTAAATCCCCTATGCTGATGCGATCCTCGCTGCCAAGGTTGAATGGGCCTACTAATCGAGAGTCCTCAAGTTTCTGCACGGAGCGAAGAAATGCTTCAATTGTATCGCTCACGAAATGGTAGGATCGCGTCTCTGCCCCGGTACCTAGAACCCTGAAGGGACCTTCATCCGGATACCGGATCGCTCGGCGGCAAAACACGGGGATACATGATCCAGTCGCCAAATCCAAGTCCTGGTTGGGGCCATAAGAGCCGATGATGCGCGCGATGGCGGACCGAGTATTGCAGTCTCCTTGGTTGATGGTGTACTGGATCAGCTGTTCCCCAATCAGTTTCGCCCACCCATACGATAATTCAGGACTGGCCGGATAGGCCTGTTCCTCCAGAATCAGCGGCGCATCCGGCGATTGTTGAAGGTTGCCTGGGTATACATGAGCGCTCGATGCATAGAAATAGTAGGGGACACCTGCGTGAATGGCAGCCGACCACATGTTGTGGTCCATCAGCGTGTTCTCGCGAAAGACATCTCCCGCGCGTTCCATGTAGTAGCGAATACCACCAACCTTCGACGCTAAATGAAAAATAACATCAACGTCACGGCATGCGCTTTCACACACTGCCGCGGACTTGAGATCTCCGCGCAGGAAGTCAATGTCATTCTGGTATCCAGCAAGATACTCCGGGCGTCCTCGTTCCAGATTATCGACAACTCGAACTCGCGATCCCTCGCGAACAAGGCGCGCCACCAGATTTGAGCCAATGAAACCCGCACCCCCAGTAACCACGACCCGCCGATGCTTCCACCAACCCGTAGCCATTTGCCAAGCCTTCCCGTTAAACCTTGCTCTCGCTCTTGACCGCAACTAGGTTACGCGCCTCGTCGCGATGCTCCCGGTACCAATCGGCGGTGATTCTCAGGCCTTCATATAAGCTCGTCTTTGCTTCGTATCCCAATTCGCGCTTTGCTTTGCTGATGTCGAACAAACGTCGGCTTTGGCCCTCCGGCTTCGATGTATCCCATACAATCTCTCCCTTGAACCCTGTAATCTCTGTCAACGCCTCAACCACTTCCCTTACCGTATGTTCCCGGCCCGAGGAAAGGTTGACAAGTTGAGAACAATCGTACACATCGGCAGCCTGCAGCATTCCTTCTGCCACGTCGCCGGCATAGACGAAATCTCGTGTTACCTTTCCCGATCCCCAGATTAATACCTTCTGCCCTCGTCCGCTATCAGTTGCTGTGGCTTGCACGAATTTGCGCACCAAAGCTGGAATAACATGCGCATTGTCGAGATCGAAGTTGTCGTAAGGACCGTATATGTTCCCTGGAATAGTAACGATGGCGGGGAATTGGTATTGCTGCCAATATGCCATGGATTGCACGTGCAACATCCGCTTCGCCAGAGAATACGCATAACTTGGCTTTTGTGGAAAGCCATCCCAAAAGGACTCCTCCTTCAGAGGAAGAGGTGCTTGCTCGGGATATCCGCACCCTGCTCCGGCGCACACAAATCTCTTGGCGCCGCTCTTCCAGGCATAGTGCATCGTGAGCACGCCCATCATAAGGTTCTGATAAAAGAACTCAGCCGGCCACTGCTGGTTCGGATAAATTCCGCCCACCAGACCAGCAAGGTGGATAACCATGTCAGCCGGGTGCTCCTGGAACAGGCGACTCACCTGCTCCTCCCTTGTAAGATCAAAGTCCTTGCTGTGAAATACGAAAACATCGTGGCACCCGCGCGCCTGCAGTTTCTCCAGCATGTGGCTGCCCAGGAAACCGGCGCCGCCGGTCACCAGAATCCGATCATTCCTCCAATTGATCTTCAATTCTCTTCCTCTCTAATAGAATCCGGCGCGGTCAGTTCGCAGAACAGACGTCCGACCCAATTTTAGGCTTTCCGATTGCGCCGCCTGGTCTCGCCGTTTTTGCAAACAACGACACATGTCTTGGAGCCATTCATTCTCATTCGGCCCCCCGTGTCAGCGATCCCCCCTGAGCCCGCTGGCAAGAGTCGAACGAAGGTGTATTCTTTTCCCGCCAATCGATACTACTGCGCTCATCAGCGAGATTGGCTCCGCCAAACCTGCAGACCTAAACCGTCGAACGAGAAGTCTGTGAATTGGCCTCCCATGGCTTCTAGCGCGTGTCGCACCTCGAGTTGGCGGCCGGTTTCGCAGTAGAGCAGAAGATAGCCGCCGCCGCCAGCACCCAGAAGTTTGCCTCCGATGACGCCATGAACGCGTGCGCATTCGTACAGGGATTCGGCAGGCGTACCGTCGGCGACGTGGGGATTCATCATCTTCTTATTCATATAGGCTTCGTGAAGCATCTCGCCGAAGTGATCGAGAGCTCCGGTCAGCAAAGCTTCCTTCATTTCAAAAGCCATCTCACAAAGACGCTGCATGCCGCGCAGGGTGTCCTGTCGCCCTTCCTGATAATACTTGATTTGCTGATCTACTAAGCCCAGGTCGGGGCGCACTTTGCCGGTGTAGCAGAGCAGCAAATGCGCCTCAAGATCGTTCAGCACTGCACGATCGATACGCAGGGGCGTCACAACTACGCGGTCCTTGCGGAATTCCAAAAGGTTGAATCCGCCGAACGTAGTTGCATACTGATCCTGCTTTCCACCCGCAATCTTCAAATCCATGCGCTCGATGTTATAGTTCAATTCCGCCAGTTCATAGAGATTGAACACCTTGGCGCTGGTCGACGCCACGGCCCCCAGCACGGCAGCCGTGAGTGCCGACGAACCCCCTAGTCCGCTGCCTTTCGGCGCCTCCAGATGAATGTCAAGATCTATGCCATGAGGAGCCCCAATGCGTTGAATCGCGGCTTTAGCCAAATCAAGTACGCCGTCAAAGATTGGGCCGTCTTGTAACTTATAGCGCACGCTGCGACCTAGATCGAGGGAACGGATCATAACCTCTGGGTCTTCGCGCGCATATAAGGTCACGCGGGCGTAGCGGTTGATGGTACTGGAAAGTACTGCGCCGTCCTGGTTCTCGTAAAAGTGCGGGAGGTCAGTGCCCCCACCGGCGAAACTGATTCGCAGAGGCGCCTTGGCTCGGATTAGCAACCCGCTGCTGGCGTATGCTGAACCATTGTGCGAGCGAATAGGAAATGCGTCGGTGGGCATGCTCATGAACTCCTAAATATTCCCGAACTGGCCCCGCCCGATCATCCGGTAGCCTTTGATCAGTTCGGCAATACCTTCATCCAGCGAACGTCGAGCCTCAAAGCCGGCGTCGCGCAGGCGTTTGTTAGAAACGATATAGTTGCGTTTGTCAGGATCGTTACCGATTTCGGAATATTGCACCAAAAACTTAGGCAGGTAGCATCGAATCTTTTCCGCTAACTCCTCCTTGGACAGATTGGCAGAATCGAGGCCCAGATTGAAGGATCGGTTCAGCATCCCATCCCCATTCTGAATGCAGTGGACGAAACCGTCTGCGACGTCGCGGATATGGACGTAGTTCCGCTTGAAGTTCTTCTCGAAAATTACAAGATAGCCTCGCGTGACCGCCTCATAGACGAAATGATTTACGAGCAAATCGATGCGCATGCGTAGAGACATGCCGAAGACAGTTGCCAGGCGCAGAGAGATCGCATTTGGGCTGTCCAATAACTCCGATTCTGCTTGGACCTTCAGCTTTCCGTACAGCGAGATCGGCTCCAACGCCGTCTCTTCAGTACAGTACTCTTCGCCAGACTTGGTTCCATAGCCGCTATTCGTCGTTGGGAAAATGATTCGCTGGCCAGGGCTGCGCAACCGATTCAATAGCTGGACGGCTTCCAGGTTTACGGTGCGCGCAAAAAATGGATCCCGATCGCATAGAGGAGCACCGACTGCAGCCGCTAGAGGAATCAGCACGTCCGCCTTCGGAATCAGCGTTCCCATCAGCCTCTCGTCACGGACATCGCCAAACACGAACTCATAATGAGGGTCGGCCGCAAGGTGAAACGGACCATGTTGACCGTAGATCAGATTGTCGACTGTGGTTACATCGAAGCCCGCATCCAGAAGATGCTCACTGAGAACCGAACCGATATAACCTGCGCCGCCTGTAATCAATACTTTCACGTTCTACTCTCCTTTACTGAACAATCTGAAATTGCGACCGAACAACAGTCAATCGAACCGCCCACAACGCGCACCAATCCATTCGTTCACGACTTATGCTTTCCGTAGGTCGCCTTGCATCAATCCGGGGGATCTGGAGAGAATAGATAGGTCCGGTCATCAGCATAGAGCGGATTTGATTCACCGGGAAGTGGGTCAACCGCAGTTCCGCGCGGCGCGTATCCAAGGGAAGCGATCACTTCCAGCAGTCTTGGCCGCGAAACTCCCTTGTGGATTTCAACCAGTAACTTCGGTCGGTGCCGTTTCAATACCGCAGCCATTCCCTCAAGTACTTGTATCTCCATGCCCTGCACATCGATTTTGATACCGTCGATGCGTAAATAATTAGGATCTGCGATTCTTGGCCATAGCCAGTCCATCCGCGCAACCGTGAATGTCTCTCTGAATCCGGAGGCGTCCTGCAGAGTGCTGTCGATCATCCCCCTTGTCGAGAGCAAACTTTCTATTGATAAGTCCGCGCAATTCCCTAACGCCATTGGGATGACGGTCAGTTGCGGCAAATTGTTTATCGATCTTGTCCGGCAGATACAACCTGCAGTATTGAGCATCGGCTCGAAAGCATAAACGTGGCCAAACGTGCCAACCAACTTGGAGAGCGCAATCGCGGTATAGCCATAATGTGCCCCAACATCCAACCACGTCTCGCCTTTGCCGACGTTATTCGCGAAACACTCCAGCAAAGGCCGTTCCGTCCGGCCGAGAATCGCCGCCGGATAGTCGTGCCAGGAAGTAACGATCGTACTTGCGCGCAGAGGCCCTGCCAAGATCCTGTGAGGCACCAGTGACCGAGGCAATAACCTCCTTAATCCCTCTTTCAAACGTCCATTCATTATTCTGTCTCGTCAGTTTCCTATCTTCCATTCATCAGCATACGATGGCGCCGAGCTATCTCTGCACATTTGGAAACACAGCAACAATGAAGTATTGCGGAGGCTCACTGCGCACATCATAAGTTATTCGATATCTCAAAGTGGGCCGGTCATCATTGCTCATCACGCCTCGCTTAAAGAAGCGCGCCTATCAATCCACATAGCCGATTGTGCGCGTAAAGTACTTGCTGTCGCGGGGTAACTGCTTCATGGGCCGAGCGGGATTTCCTGCGTAGAGATAGTATGGTTCGGTATATCGCTTGTTAAGCAATGAATTTGCTCCAAGCACCGAGTAATTTGGAAGAATAGACCCGGGAAGAAAGACAGATGCTGCACCTACAAAACAATACTCCCCAATTGAAATGGGCGCCGCGGTCTGTTTGCAATTAATGAGATCGATGCTGTGGCTCAAAATGATCGAGCGGCAGCCCGCGAAAGTGCTGAAGCGGCCGATAGAAACCGGGGCTGTGCAGTCTATATAGTGTCGGCTGGTGATTGCCGCGTGATCGTATACAACCAACTCCGGGCGACGAACTGCATCATCTTTGAAATGCACGGTGCCCTGGAGCGGCGCCCCGCTAATCGAGTTCAAGTTTCCAATTCGCGCAAATTCTCCTAGTCGCACCAATTCCACCCATGATCTACAGAGGGTGAGATGACCAATGCGTGAGCTAGGCCCCATCTCCAGGCGAGCCGGGCAGATCAGGGAGAAGCCGATTCGTGCAGTCCGGTGAATGTCATATCCGAGAACATGAACAAGCACCAAACGACGCAGGGGCCACGGCAGCCATATCACTGCAAGAGAAATTAGCGCACGTAAATTCATCAACCCTCGTTGTCATCGAATTTGCGCAAAACCGCCTCTCGATGCTAGCCAAATGCATCTTGTCTGGCATGCAAAGCCGCGCGAACCTTGAACGCGCACTTCGTGACCACGCGTGTCAAGTTTCTGCCGAACACAATTCGGGCAGAGTAATTGAATCCAAGATGAGTCAGTATGAGCCCCGGCCATTGGCGAAGGGCTTGGCCGAGGTGCTTCCAGGCATCACGGCGTCTGCCTGCCAATGAAAACCAGCACGCACATTGGCAGTGCATCCCCGCGCGGGCGCGGGCTTCGCCGTGACGCAGTCGGGCGCGGTTTTCCGGTGCCGAGAGGAATTGCTCATACGCGGCCAGCAATACAGTCGCGGCTTGCTCGCTTCTATGAAGGTTGACGTGCAGCAAGCTATGACCCAAACGAAAAGAACTCCACACTTCCGGCACATAAAGGAACGATTCCGAAGGATACCCGGCTACCATCCGCATGAGCCATTCCTTGTCTCCCGGTCCCTTGATGGCCCCATCAAAAAGGCCCGTCCGCTCAAACACTTCGCGGCGAATATAAGCAGACTGTAGCTGGATACAGTGCGCCCAAAGCAGACGATCGATATCTAGGATCCCAGGTCGATCGACGCGAGTGGCCGTTCCATCCATATCAATGATCTGGCAATCGCCATAGACCATAGCTACCTCCGGCCTGGCACGAAGCTCATTCGCGGCGCGGCTGAACGCCCCGGGAGCAAACAAATCGTTGGCCGGCATGATCACAACAAGGTCGCCGCGGCTGGCAAGGATTGCCTTGTTAATCGCGTCATGAGGGCCGGAATCGGGTGCGACACTCCAGCGAATCGGGTAGCGGCGAAGGATCTCGTGGGTGCCATCGGTCGAGCCGCCGTCCTGCACGACTAATTCCTTATGCGGATAGTCCTGCGCGAAGAAGCTTTCAATCATCTCCGGCAAATAAGCAGCGTCGTTCAAGCAGGGCGTAACTGCGCTGATGACCGGCATCCTCTGATCAATCATGCTCTGCTCCGCGCAATGAGTTGCGATCTCTGCCTGCTTGTTATCACACTCGCGGGCTGCGCCGCCCTGCGAGGCGCCATCGCAAGACATGTAGCCAGAACCACAAAATAATATGGCTCCATAACGCGCTCCATTGCGCCATAAGGCGAAAACAGAATGTCCCACAGCATCGAAAACGCTATAAATGATACGATTGGGAGCAGCGCAACGGAAGCTGGATAGACCCGCATCAACACCTTCACAGTGAACACGAAGACCCACCCCCAGAAGAGCGCGCCTAGAATTCCGGCGTCAACCCAGGCGCCAAAAATGAAGGAGTGTGTTGGGATATAGCCTTGAGCGAGGACGTCGCTCGATGCGCCTTGTATAGCGGATTTGTAACCCAGCGCAAGCGCGCCCCGGATCCCCAGGATCAGGTAGGTCGGATCCCTTGGCCATGAGCCATGTCCTAGAATGGGAGAATCGTAAATGGCGGGCAGCTCGGCTAACAGTTCTGTCCGCCCGCCAAGAAGTACCCCGTATTTCCCGGCTGACTCCTCTTCATACTTAGTCTGTGCCTTTGTTACCTAGCAACCCCTTGCTGGCCGCATATCCGTACCCCCACATGATCCCGATAACGCCCAGTATCATCGACGCAGTCATCGCCAATACAATTTTGAGTCTGACAGCTTGGTGCTCTCGGTGCGTTTCCTCCGCAAGAAAAGCGTGATTAGAAGGTACGATGCTGCAGCCAGGCAGGCTCCGCCATAATTGCGGGCTCCCAGGTAGATGTTGATTGCGCCGATCGTTGCAGTCATGAAAATCGCCGATAGTCCGCTGAACCTCTCGGTGGAAGCAAGAAGCACCACAGCCAGCATGATCGGATACGAGACCCCAAACTTCCATGGGTAGCTCTGCATGTAATCATTCGGGCTGATGAAATATACGAGCATGCCTCCTGCGACGAGACCCCCATCCATAGAGCACGATCCGCCGCGTCTTTCCGTACAATAGCGTCCAGAGCACAGAGAAATTGACGAGGGTCATGCCGATATTGCTCCACCCTCGCGCATAGTCGGCGAACGCCGTGTGTCTGACTATATCCGTTACACATTGCGAAGCAAGCCACAATGAGCAAAGAACCAGAAACGTCTTGCCGACTGGCGTCGTAATCCTGATCCTTCCCCGGAAAGCAAGGACAACGAAGGTCGCCAATAGCAGCAAATCGGAGCCGTTCAAGACGCCGATCAAGTGAAATTGAAGAAACTGCAGACACGGGATCAGAAAGACGAGAATATTGGCTGGATCTGAGCGCCTGGGCCGCTTCCGAGCAGTCGCCACTTTATGTTTCTCTGCTTGTATCACTGCTGAATTTGCCTAAACCTGCAGTTGTTGCGTGCTAGAGCTTCCTTTATCCCTTGGCACTCGGTGAGCTACGCTTCTCAGGTTCAAATATGTCCGTACTTAAATTGGCAGTTGGAGGTTGTCATCCGTGACGAATTTATTATAGTCCACATGATCGAATAAATGCAGCGACCATACCTGATGATGCCATTCCGGGGCCGCAGGAACAGCACGCAGCCAATAGAGCGGACTTAGCTTCGCCTTTGTGTGGTTTTCGTTGAACTCCTGGATTGCCAAGCGCTCGCCCGTATAGTCGCCAAATAGCTCGTCTGCGTGCCCGGTTGTGTCATCGAAATAGCAGAGGACACGCGGAAGGAAGCAAGCGGGGTCGGAGTCGAATAATTTGAGCCCTGTTACCGTCGAGGAATAGAAATCCATATCGTGAACGACGGCGCCGATCGGCGCGGGATTGTATTTGTTGAGAAATCCGCTGACTGTACCGCTTACATCTCCAAGGACCAGCTCAGCCCGTCTTGAGTCGAGCCTTCAAAACTGGAATGTCCATTTTGTAAAAGCCTGGCTTCAGCACGTACAACAAATCGCGGTAATCGATCGCCACAGGGATTCCCTCGCCCGTGTCGAATCCATAAATATCGATCTTGACCGGGAACAGCTTCTCCACCTGCTCGGCGTGATACTCCATCGCGAGCAGTCCTGCGCCGCCGGCCACGCCGAATTCGAGGATGCTAACCCTTGGCTGGCCCAGCCGGGCGGCAAGGCGTGCTGCATGGTAAACGAGAAATGCATAGTGTGGACGAACCACAGCACCGATGCTGAAGCGAAATGAATAACTCCCGAGTTTGAGTCGGCGAATGGCAACTTGGCAAACCTTCCGTATGGGAAATGGTTCGTTAAAAAGTCGAACTGCAATATTCATGCGATTATCCCTATTCATGACAGTTCTTTACTGCGCTGTGCGGTCGGTTCATCAAAGAACGGGGCGCTCAACCGTGTAACCTCGGGTCGTCACGATTCACGATTGCTATTCGCCACTTCTTCTGATGGACGAGTCGCTCCGCTTGTCGAACCACTCTCCTTCCCACTGCGGGCAGATTGTGATGTCGAAGCAGTTCCGCATACTGCCACAATGGCAGCCTGGGCAATCGCGATCTAAGTGGCACCAATTCGTCGTCCGCGAGGGACCGCTCCTCGAGGAAAACACCAATCTTCCTAATCAATTCCGATTGATAGCTCTTCCACCATCGGATGCAGGTTTGCTGCAACTCATCGAGCTTGACAGGATCTTTCAGCAGCCGGCTCACTAGCTGGCGCGCGTGGGACCATGAATTGACGGTCGGGAGCGGGTGATCTCCCAGGAGACCCCTGTAATAATCCAGAGTCGGGCGCCGCTCCAGAATTGGTATCGATCCAACTTCCAGAGCGTCATAAGGGCGGCAAGACTCGATGCTTGCATTTCCCATGGGCGCAGGAGCAAACACGGATTGCCCCAATATTTCGTAGTAGTCCTGCTCCGCAATCCTTTTCTTCCCATTGGAATTGCGGTCGAAGAAAGTCATGCCGCGAATCGGCGTCACCGAATAGCAAATGTGCGGCTCGACTGAGGACATGGCACGTATCATATCTGGCCGCGAAGACTTCCCCCTCGCCCACAAAGGACCAGGGCGTAGCGACGGTCAGACGCCGGGACCAAACTGGCGGGTATCTCCTGGGTATACCCCAGCGGAAATACCAGCACATGCTTGGGGTTGAACACAGAAGACCACAGCGAGCGGAAAACCCCACGGAAATGCACGTATCGATCGACTCCCAGGTCGTAAAACTCGTCGTACGGATGTACCAGGAAGGCGTTTTTGCCGCGGAATTTTGCATAGTATTCTGGATCGTTGGCGTAAATCCAGTCGTCAAACAGGATTGCGTTATCCATAACGACTTGGTGCTTGCCGTCAAACACATGATTTGAAATATAGGGCCCAAAGAGATGCTTCTGCCACTCGTACATTGGCCAGTCACGCCCGTAATCTTTCGATTGCCAAATAGCCGTGAACTTTCCCGTTGTTCGCAGCAACGATTCCATTTCGCCCTTGGCTGCGTATTCAAAAGAATTGCTCGGTGATTTGTCCGACACCGTTCGTTCCTCCATGGCTATCCACCAACCTTCCACGTCAAAACGCGTGGGGTAACTCATACCAACCGGCGAACTAGCCTTCCTAACAGCATCTTGAATTGAGTCGTATCAATCATGGATGCTACGAACTCTGAGCGTCGATCTGAGAGAAGCTTATTACTCAAATGAACAACATAAAAGGCCATTAAGAATTCACTCAAAATAAGAGCCACCCCAGCACCTTTCAGGCCAAAGCTCATTACCAACGGATACGCGAGGAGGAGCGAGGCCGAAGTGCAGGCGAGATAGACAATAGCTAGCCGCTGATGTTTGTTTCCAGCCAGGGGTACCGCTGAACTGGCATTCCAAACCGAGTTCACAAGGACCACCCCTAGCAGGATATAGAACGCTGGGACGTCCATAACTATCCTGCGATGCGTCCACAAGGCGAAGATGCGCGGACCGAAAATTGCAAGCGCAATAGAAATAACGAGCGCGAGCCAAAGTGACGCCTGGCAAGCCGTTCGGTGCAGCTTGCGCGCCAGATCCCAATTCTTTTGACCATAAGCGGCGGAAAGTTCCTGCCACACAGAGTTCTTTATCGCATCGGTCAGCAGGAAGGCCGGGCGGGAGAGGGTGCGCATCGGGTTGAAGACGGCCACGCCCAAAGGACCCAGAACCAATCCAACCACCATCGTCATACCTTGAACGCTGGCGACCCCGCCGGTCGGGAAAGCCAGGAAGCTAATCGCCGGCCTCCATAACTCGCGAATACACCGCCATCTCACGTGCCTCACTCCGTATGGAAGCCATGGGATGAGTCTCGCTTTCATGAACAGCAACCAACTGGTGCCGACCAGGCTGATCGAGAGCATCAGCATCGCCAGCTGCACGGGACCCGCGTGCCAGACGAGGAGGACCAGGACGCTCGCACCTTCGAGAACCCGTATGCAATTGAGGGAGAGCACTAGGAACATATACCTACCGGCGCAGCGGTAGGCAGCGGTAATACCGCCCCACTGAATACTGACTAGGGCGTTGAGACAAACGAAGAGTAGAGCAATCCGGGTCTCTCTCGGAGACATGGAACTGAAATGAAGGAGACGATGGACGGGCAACAGAAAAATCGCTCCACTAAAGAGCAGGCCCAGGAAGAACGAAACGAAAAGCACCAGCAAGGTAATGCTCTGAAATATTTCAATGGCCCCCTCGCTGTCCTCCGCATGGACACGCATGGTCATATCGCTGCCAGCGGCGGTTCCGAAACCTAAATCCGTTAGAACCAAATAGGCCGGAATTGCGCTGATTAGAAGCCATTCACCGTACAGATGGGCGCCCCAGTAGCGCAGCATCACAGGAACGTTGATCACCTGCACGAGGATGGTTACGAGCGGGCCTAGCGCGGACGCACCGAATGTTCCAATTAATCTGCGTCTCAGCGTCACGCCTTCATTTCACCCATTGACTTCCCTGCCGCCACCGCGCGAAACAAATCCGCATATTTGGTTGCCACCACCGCCGGAGCATATCGCTCATTGAAGCGCCGCCATCCACTTGATGCGAGTGCTACCCGATACTCTTCGTCTTCAATCGCCCGCTCCAATGCAGCGCGCAAAAGACTGACTTCGCAGCGCAAATTGATCCCTGCGCGACCCTCGTCGAAGATCTCTCGTTGCACTTCCCAAGCCGGACCCAGGCAGAGCATTCCTTGCGACATTGCCTCGAGAAAGACCATTCCAAAACTTTCGCTGCGCGAGACGTTTACCAGGACGTGCGAATCGCGCATGAGATCGAGGACCTCAGGCTGCCTGAGCCCGCGATGCACCGTGATGCGAGGATCGTCCGGAATGGTAACGCCGTGGCGGTCTCCGTCGAATTGACTGACTACAGTCAACGTCGTGAAGCCACGAATCGCATCGGGAAGAGAAGCGTAGGCTTCCAGAGTCTCGGGCAACCCCTTAAGCCGTGGTTGGTTTCCAACGAACAACAATCTCACCGGTCGGGCTTTGCGGTGTTTTTCAATACGGTTCTCGGGGATTGAATGTAGATCGGGCGCGAATAGCGGAATGGCCACAAAGCGCTCGGCGATATCGGGGAAAGTTCGAGCGTGCCGTGCTACTTCAGCGTCCGTGCAAAGCTGCACGGCTGCAGCTTTGCGGAGCAACACCCCTTTGACCGCGATCTCTTCGTCCACCTCGGCCTGCCCAAAACCTGAATAACTTTTCACCATCTCCGGATCCGGTAATCCGTTCATCCAGATGACCGGAATATCCCCGCTATTCACCGGAAACCCCCTATGAGAAAAGACGACGTCGCAGCCGGATTCCGCGAGTTCCCGTGCATCCAAACGGTCGGCGACCCCTGCCCAGCGGCCTATCGGCATTCCAATTCTCCGCCCGACGGCTGAGCGCAAGGTCCGATAATTCTCTCGCAACGAGACTGTGAGGGACTTCTGCAGGACAAATCGGATGTCGGGAGCCCAGTCGGCCACCCGAGGAATCATTTTCTGAACTAGTAGCCAATCGACCTTTCGCGGGCGGCAATTAATAGGAAATCCATCAAGATATACCGACAACCTCCCCAATTCTGCGATCCTTCCTAGTTCTGTATGAATGATGCGGGAGCATCGACCTCTTTGCGGGCCACTGCTGCGTGCTTGCGATACCACTCGACGGTCAGCCTAAGCCCATCGTGCAATGAAGTCTGGGCGCGGAACCCGAGATCGCGTTCGGCTTTGCTCGTATCGAACATGCGGTGACTCTGTCCTTCGGCTTTGGACACATCCCAAGCGATTTTCCCTTCGAAGCCAGTAATCGCCACTAACGCCTCGACCACCTCGCGGATGGTATATTCCCGCCCGGAAGAGAGATTCACTAACTCGGCGCGGTCATACACCTCGGCGGCACGCATCATACCCTCCGCGACGTCTCCTGCGTAGACAAAGTCGCGGGCGGGCTTTCCCGATCCCCAAACAACCACCGTCTGATCCTTGCCATGTTCAATTGCGGAAGCTTCTACGAACTTACGCACCAAGGCGGGAAGCACGTGCGCATGTTCCAAATCAAAGTTGTCATACGGCCCGTATATGTTGCCGGGGAGAGTCACAATGGCCGGAAACCTGTGCTCGTCCCAATACGCCATCGATTGCACGTGGAGCGTCCGCTTCGCCAACGCATAGGCAAAGCTTGGTTGTTGCGGAAACCCGTCCCAGTAGGTCTCTTCCTTCAGCGGTAAAGGCGCGTGTTCCGGGTAAGCGCAACCAGCTCCGGCACATATGAATTTCTTTGCGCCGCTCTTCCAGGAGTAATGCAGGGTTAGCGTGCCCATCATCAGATTTTGGTAAAAGAATTGCGCAGGCCATTTTTGATTTGGCAGGTTTCCGCCGACCAGGCCTGCCAAATGCACAACGATATCCGCCGGATGCTCTTCGAAGAGCCGAACCACCTGCTCTTCCCGGGTCAGGTCGTACTCGCAGTCGCCTCACGACGAACGGCTCGACGCATCCGGCAGCGCGCAACTTCTGCACCACGTGCGTGCCGAGGAATCCGCCTCCCCCGGTGACGACAACTCGCTGCTTTGCCCAATCCACCCGCGCTCACTCCTCGCCTTTTGCCGGCTCAGTGCTGGCTGGTTGCGGTCACCGCGGCCGCGCCGCCGCTCATCTTGGTCTCCACCTCGTTCAGATCCGCGTCAACCATGATCCTGACGAGTTCGGCGAAGCGGACGGTCGGACGCCAACCAAGCGCCTCGCGCGCCTTCGTCCAATCGGCCCGCAAATTCTCCACCTCCGCCGGGCGCAGATACCGCTTGTCCAGGACAACGTATTTTTGCCAATCCAGCCCGGCATAGCTGAAAGCTGCTTCCACGAACTCGCGCACGCTGTGCGCCTCGCCGGTTCCGATTACGTAGTCGGAGGGATTTTCCTGCTGCAACATCATCCACATGGCGTGCACATAATCCGGCGCGTATCCCCAGTCGCGAACGGCGTCAAGGTTGCCGAGGTACAGCTTATTCTCGAGTCCGAACTTGATTCGCGCCACTGCACGGGTGATCTTACGGGTGACGAAGGTCCCGCCGCGGCGGGGCGATTCGTGATTGAACAGAATTCCGCATGACACGTGCAGGCCGTAACTTTCTCGATAGTTGACGGCAAGCATATGAGCAAAGACTTTGGAGCAACCGTATGGACTACGCGGGTGAAACAAGCTCGTTTCTCTCTGCGGGGGAGGTGTACTTCCAAACATCTCGCTCGAAGAGGCCTGGTAGACGCGGCAATCGAGTTTGGCATTCATGACCGCATCCAGCAGCCGAAGCGTCCCCATGGCGGCCACATCCGCAGTGTGTTCCGGCATCTCAAAACTAACCTTGACGTGGCTCTGTGCGGCCAGGTTGTAAATCTCGTCGGGACGATGCTCACCGATGAGCCTGGATAAGCAGCCGGACTCGGTCACATCCCCGTAGTGAACGAAAAGGCGGTCCCCCCACTGGCCAGTTTCAAAGAGTTGGTCCACACGTTCTGTGTTGAAGCTGGATGAACGCCTCTTAAGGCCATGGACGATGTACCCCTTGGAAAGAAGTAACTCTGCGAGATACGAACCATCCTGTCCGGTGATTCCTGTAATCAGCGCCTGCTTCATTGAATCATCCCCTTCGACTCCTTCCGAAGCGTCGCCTCAATTCGATGTTCTCGTGATGAGGCGTCGCATACTGTGTCACGCATGCACTAAAACATACGCCAAGCGAATACGTTTCCGGCAACGGCAAATTCACTTTGGGGCCGCAGGCACAATCTCGCTAATCGCTTCATGCCATGCGACGGTTCGCCTCAGCCCCAACTCCGGCTCGGTGAACCTTAGTTTCCCGAACTCATTCTCGAATCTAGCGATGCTGACCTCAACTTCATTTGGGGCTCCTGGCATTGATCTCCCCGCATCTCGCGGCATGATGACTTCGACATTCATAATGGTTCCGATTCTTTGCGCCAACTCGGCGATCGTCGTCCTGTAATCGCCCCCGACGTTGTAGAGCGCGTCTCTTCCCATAAGCAAAATCCGCCAGATCATTGCACCGGCATCCGAGATATAGCAGTAGCTGCGCCGAGCCAAACCGGCATCGAGCAGCGTTATCCTCTTCCCTCTAAGAGCCATCTCAATAAATGAATTCATCGCTCGTCGATCGTCACTTCGTACGCCGGGCCCATATGCGTGACATAAGCGAATTGCCTTCGCGTCAATCCCTTTGGCGCGATAAGCGCTGCAGATAGCTTCACCACATCGCTTCCCCTCGATGTAGCACGCGCGCGGGTGGCTCGTATTGGTTGTCCCGATCTGTTCTTCCCGGAACGGAGGATCGGTGAGGCCGCCATACACTTCACTGCTGCTCAAAAACAGAAATCGATCCCCCGGACGGAGCCTGCCCAACAGAAAAAATGTAGAAAGCGTGTTCAGCTTAAGCGTCGTGTCCGGGCTGGCAGCAAATAGCCCCGGCTGGCCGTACGTAGCAGCGTGAACGACGACATCCGCCGACGGAAGCGAGGAAAGAAAATCAATTTGCGACAAATCTCCCTCACAGAACGTAACCATCCCGTCGGCACAGATTAAAGCAAGCCAAGGCGGGACTTGCCGATGCACAACTGCAGTTATTGAAAGATCGCCGTCTAATTCTTCCTGCATCTTCAATAAGGTAGTCAAGACATGAGAGCCTACAAAACCCGACGCTCCGGTCACAAGGACCTTGCTACCGCGAAGCATCTCGAATGACAAGCCTCTCAATGCGCAGGCTGCGTCGAGCCGCAGCAGCTCAATTGCAGCTTTTAGCGGGCCTGTAGATGCATTTGTGTTTCCCGTGCTAGAACGGGCCGCGAAATTGGAGTTCATGGGACAAGATTGTCTTTTCGGGGTCGGGCGCCCAGGCCCTGTCAAACGGACGAACCATAGCGTGCACTTTTGCGGCAATCTTCGACGGATCCGGATAGAACGCCTGCTCAAGAGGTGGGCTCGGCGGGCAGGGCGAAAAGGCAAAACCCATACGGTCCATCTGCACCGGTCCATCGCGTTTGGGCGACTCCGATACACGTGCCAGTATCTCCGCGCTTGCGCCACAATTAGTCCACGCGCAGTCAACCACTAGAAGTCTTCCAGTGCGGTTAACTGAATTGAGAATCGCATCAATATCCAAGGGCGCCAATGAGATCGGATCGATTACTTCAGCATTGATGCCGACTTCCGACAATAAGTCCCTCGCACGGAGGCACTCCATCACCATATTTGATATTCCGACTAAAGTGATGTCGGTGCCGCTGGCGCACACGCGCGCGCGCCCGAGCTCGACCGTGTACCGCGCTTCTGGAACGTAGCATTCAGTCGAGTAAAGCAATCGATGTTCGATGAATAAGACCGGATTGTCGTCGCGTATTGCCGCAATCAGGCACCCCTTGGCATCGTGCGCGTTCGACGGCATTACGACTTTCAGCCCTGGGACATGCATAAACATGGAATGCAAGGCCTGACTGTGTTGAGCGCCTTGCCCCCATGATTTGCCAATCATGCAGCGGATCACGATTGGCACTCTTACTTGCCCGCCGTACATGTAGTGAGCCTTCGCCGCCATATTGACCAGCTGGTTCATGCAGAGCAGAACAAAGTCCATCCGAATGTGAACGTGAATGGGCCGCATGCCAGCCATAGCCGCCCCAATCGCGATACCGGTCATAGCGTCTTCCGAAAGCGGCGTGCCGAATACCCGCTCTGGGCCGAACCGGTCCTGGAGGCCGAGCGTGGAACCTTGAATCCCCTTGTGATCATCCACGTCCAACCCAAACAAGGAGACACTATTGTCGCGCTCCATCTCCTGAATAGTCGCCTCGCGTAAAGCGTCGACATACCGAAGTGAACGCTGACCGCTAGCTGGCGTATACATGCGTAAGCACCTCTTCAGGGCCTGGAAATGGACTGCTCTCAGCGAAGTCGACTGCGGCGGCTATCTCGGCATCGATCTCGGCATCGATCTCCGCCCTTTCCGAGGGCAAGAGTCGGAGACCAATCGCTTCAACCTGATCCTTCTTCTTCCAATTCTCCAACTCCGCAATGGACCGGTAGCAAGCTAGATAGTCTTCGTTAGGGCCAACGTGTTCGCGCCAGCGATACGTATGACATTCCAGGAATGCAGGCCCTGTTTCGCTCCTACGCAGTCCCGCGATTGCCTCCGAAGCCCTTTGCCGGATTTCTAGGACGTCCGAGCCCGCTATCGATATCGCAGGAATACCGAAAGTGCGTACTCGCTCGCAAAGTTGCGTGGTGGCCCATCGTTTCTTTAGAGGGCTGTGAATTGCATATGCGTTGTTTTCACAAACAAAGAGCATCGGAAGTCGGTGTAAAGCTGCGAAGTTAAGACTCTCATAGAAGACACCTTCTTCCGTGGCTCCATCACCGAAGAAAGATGCCACTACACGGCCCAGACCTTCGCGCTTGAGCGCCAATGCGTAACCTGTCGCTATGGGGATCGTGGTCCCGACCACTGCCGAACAGCCCAGAATGTGCTTATCCATTCCAACCAGGTGCATGGAACCGCCCTTCCCGGTTCCACAGCCTGTCGCTTTTCCGTAAAGTTCGGCAAACATTTTTGATAGACTGCCTCCCTTAGCTAAGTACGCTGCGTGACCACGATAAGTCGGCGCGACAACATCGTCTTCTCTGAGGACGCTGCAAACGCCAACGGACACAGATTCCTGCCCGATCGAAAGGTGCACGGGACTCTTAATCTTGTCCGACGGGTAGATCCGCGCGATCTCTTCCTCGACTCTCCGTATTTGACGCAGTTTTCGATAGATGGATCTAAGGTCCACTTGCTCCGACATCGCCTTGCCACTCCCTTTTGGATAAGTCTGTGATGGCTCGAATCAGCCTTGAATTCTTATCGCATTCACCAAACCCGCGTTCCTCAGCTTCCCGGCTTGCGTCTACGAAAAGGCTCTTTCTCTTTTCCGCGTGCCGTAGCGTCATCCTCACTGGATACTCACGGCTAAGCTGCGGTTTCAGCCTTGCAGCTGCTCTGTGAGAAGAAGCGGTGAAATGCTTTCGCCACAAATTCCACTTCCGAGTCGGACATGTAGGGGTGGCAGCCAATGTAGAATCCCGACCGATTGATCCATTTCGCCACGGGGTAGCAGTCCTCGAGTTCCCCTCCAAACAGCTTCTGGTAGATGGGCTGACTAGTCAGCGGCAGCATATCTCGTGTCTCGATGTTTGAATGTTCGAGGAAGTTTACGAGCTGCTTCTTTGCATGATGCCGCAATACCAAACCGTACATCATAAAGCTATGCGTCCGGTCAGCCGGGCAAGTTGGAAGCTGAAGCACCTCGGAGTATGGCGACAGCTCCGAAGTGAAGTAAGCTGCAATCTTCCTGCGTCGTGCAACGATCTCATCGGCTCGCGCCAGTTGCCCGACACCCAGCGCCGCTTCCAATTCCGTACAACGGAAGGAATGCCCGACGTGGATAAATGAAAATCGTTTTTCGATAATCTCTTCCAAGCGGTCACTTTCTACGCCCTCATCGTCGCTGCAACTAATATAGATGCTGTCGCGGCCATGATTCATCAAGCTCCGCATATCAACTGCCAAATCCGCATCATTGGTGATTGCAAACCCGCCGACCCCGGTAACCAGGAGGTGGGCAACATAGGTGGAAAAGCAACCGACATCACCCATGCTTCCAACCGGACGGCCCATATAGTTGGCAAACATCGTCTCGCACGAATCTTCAATGATGCTCAAATTGTGCTTCTGAGCCAAATCTAAGATTGGCCCCATCGTCGCTGGCAGTCCGAGCAGGTGCACTGGAATCACCGCGCGAGTGCGTGTGGTAATCTTCTCTTCGATCTTTGCGGGATCAATGTTGTACGTATCCGGCTCAACATCCACAAATACCGGTTTCATTCCGTTGTGCAGCACTATGTTGCTGGTCGCCACAAATGTCAACGCCGGCACGATCACCTCGTCGCCTTCGGACCAGCCATTGCGGCTTTTCAGCGCGGCGAGGGCGATATGCAAAGCCGATGTTCCGCTGTTCATGAACAATCCAATGCGACAGCCATGGATCCGTGCGAACTCTTTCTCGAACCTCTTGGTCATGGGGCCGTAAGTCAATCGATTGGAATTCAGAACTTCGTTGATGAGAGACTTTTCAAGGTCAGAAACGACCAATCCACCGACCCCAATCTGATGTGGAAACCTTTCTCCTACACTCTCCAAAGGTCCTCCTCTCCAGTCATCCCATGAAATTCGGGTGATGATAAGTTTGGGAAACACACACGTACAATTCTGTTTCGCCTTCTATTGCTGAATTGAAGCGACGCGAAGAAATCGTCCACACCGAGGGCTCCGCGCGGTTTCATTGAGCGGATAACTTACAGGGGGTTTCCAAGGCACCAACGCTGCTCGGAGAATTAGCTATCACACTTTGCTGCGCGCTCATCTTTAGTGGCACCGCAATTGCGAAGCAGGAAATCCGACAGTCCGCCTGACAGGAGACCGGCGATCCGCATTTACTCTCCGTTTTAGTCGGGTAGCCCTTGGTCACCGTGAAATGTCCGTGCTTGTAACGTCTCGTACCGCAATCATGTCTGCAAGCCCGTAGGGAGTTCACCAATAATCAATCGCGAGTCTCGAAACCGGCGGCAAGCGAACAAAGCTATGCCGATCTGGCCATATATCTGCGAAGCCAGCTAAGTCCAGGCAATCGCCAATACCAGCGCTGCGAATCCAACATTGTATCGACGGAGCTCGTCATGAGTTTCTTAAGCTCATCCTCTTGAGTCACTCCTTCCCAAACCATCCCGAGAAACACCACGACACAAGCCAAAACGAGAGATATCAATGCACCCAACTCGACGATGAACCGGCGCACGGGGGAGGATTTCCCTGCAGGCACATTGGCGGGATCCAACACCTGGACACTTGGAGTTTCCGCCGCCTCCTCCACTTTCGCGCTTTCATATTCTCTCGTAAGGGCCTCCCACAGCGATTCCTCAACAGTCAATCTGCGCTCTAAGTCATAATAGGTAAGACCGAGTTTAGGTAATTCCTCAGCCGTAGGGTAAGTCGGCTTATCCGTGTTGACGCTCGCGGTGGACCTTTGAGTCGATCCGCGCATCTCCTCTAGTTGTCGCTGCAACTCTGCGTTGTGCGCCTCCTGGGCACGGACTCTGACATTATCTTCCGAGTAAGTTTGCCGTAATGCCGCCAGTATGCTGCGGCCGTCGATCAATTCTGCCTGCAGTTTGAGTCCTTCATCGACCATCGATTTTGCCTGCGAGGACACGTCGATTGTTCCGCTTTTGGCAGAAAACTGACTAAGCTCCTTCGCCGATTCATCGAGTTGCTGCTTAGTATCTCTTACTCGTCCTTCGAGAAAAATCCGTTCACGGCGAGCAGCGGAGGTAGTGTTGTCAGTTACCACTCGATTCAGTTCGTCCACATAATTGCGCGCCACATTTGCAGCAAATACGGGGTTCTCTGCAGTAACAGTGATCGTAATGACTCCGGTGTCCTCATCTAGCTTGATCTTGGTAGCGGCCTCCAACGATCTACGCGCCTCTTCGATATCGGCCGCTCGATAGTACCGGATAAGGTCTAGGCGGCCGATCAAGCCATCTTGAACATTGCGGCTTTCCAGAATTGTGATGAATAGCTTTGGATTAGGGTATCCCGAAACTTCACCGCCCAGGTAAGCTGCCGCGCTACTCGATGACAGCGCGTTTAGGATGCTAGAGCGCGGGGAACTGCCGCTGGAAGGCATTAAACTGGTTGTCGATGTGTACATGTTCGGCAGTGCGAGGGCGTATAGCACTGAGATCAGAATACCGACGAAACAAATTGCGAAGAACATCCGCCGCTTCACCCAGCACGCCTGCAGGAAATGAGCGACACTTGAGCTTAGAGCTTCACCCTCTTCCGGGTCAGTGGAGTCAACCTCATCTGTCTGGATCTGGAGTTCCGGATCTGGTGTTATGTTTTGAGAATCGTCCATTTGAGAATCACTCTAAGATAAAGCAGGGCAGCGCAGATTCGCCGGAGGGAAACTGGTGATCAAGCGGGCTCCCGCGGTCATTCCGCCCGTTGATTGTTTCTGGGTAAAGGCCGTAACAGGCTCGCCGGACAATTGATTCCGTTTAAAAAACGACGGTATTATTCAATACGCCCCGGCAATCGCGATGGGAAGCGCAGCCGCCGCCATGGCCTGTGCCACCGCCGCTATGTTCTGCCAAACGGTAGAGCCGCCAACAATCTTCTCAGGAACGAAGATGGTATCGCCTGGCCGCATCCGGAGGCTCATAAAATTATTGTTTACCCAGCCATCGCCGTGCGGCACAATCGCCCCGTCGGCGTGGAGCACGTAAATCTCCTTTTTGTTGCCGAAAGTTGTCGCGCCGCCCGTCTTGCGCAGATACCAGTCAAGATCTCTCCCGGGAACGTAACTTATCGCGGCCGGGTTATACACCTGGCCGCTAACTAAGACGAAACTTGGCCGCTTGGGTATGAGCAGGGTGTCTCCAGCGCGGAGTTCAATATCGGCGGGCGTGTTTTCCCATCGGCTCACGTCTGAATTAATGTTGATGATCAGTCGGCCGCTGGCGGGATGGCTGCGAAGACTGGCGAGAATCTCCTGCCGCTGCGTTTCAACTGATTGCTGGGCTTGTGAGGTTGCCTCCGAAGGGATAGGTCCAGGTTTGACCGTCGTAGGCGTATTCTCGATTTGTTGAATCATCTGCTGACGAGCCTGCTCGGCTAATTCGCGAACTTGCGCCCTTTCCAGGACTGCGGCGGGCGGATATGCGTCCTCTCGAAAGCCTCCCGCCCGCTTCAAGACTGAGCTAAGGCGCTCTCCCGGCTCAATCGCGTAGCTTCCGGAATGCTCGACCTCGCCGCTGATCGTAACCGACGAACCAATATCCTGCCAGCCAGCCAATTGCCGAATGCTGACTACGTCACCGGGATTAAGTTCCACATCGGCGCTCTTGTCTCCTTCCAGCGCTTTCTCCACGGCGACAGTGCTATGGTTTACCAGTACCTTTTGACCATTCTGCACCACATAGCTGGAAAGGCCGGCTTCATCCCGATAGGCGCTACGCGTGAACCCTCCCGCCATGCGCACCAACCCTGCCACAGTCATGCCCTGGGACATAGGATATGTACCGGGCCGAAGAACTTCGCCTTCAATGGAAACCCTGGGTGCGTCGATCTCATAGCGGCCATAAATGCGGATCAGATCGAAAGGCTGGAGAAGAAACGAATTATTCCCAATCAACGCGTCATGCAAATTGAAAGTGATGGTTTCCGGCCGGAAGTCTGGTGGCAAGAGACGGACCAGTTCCGCATGGTCAGAGGGCTCGGGCAATACGTCCTGGTACGAATGCAACAAGTCGTTGATCGTCATCCCCTCCTTATAGGGATACACGCCAGGCCGGTAAATGTGTCCTTCGAGGTAAACCGCGCTCTGGTTGTAGGGCAAAATCTGCGAAATGACAACGTCGTCTCCGCCTTGCACCTGAAATTCGGCCAGTTTCTGGGCCACCTCTGCCGGGTTGTTCGGGAGTTGAAGGCTTAACATCGTACGCTGCTCGTGGGCGACAACTCGGGCAACATTGATTTCTTTCAAGCTCGCCGTACTCAGGACCCCACCTGCAAGGTCGAGAACCTGACTTAGTGTTTTCTCGCCGTTCAGTTCGTAAATCGCTGGGCGATGCACCATCCCTTCGACCGTAACCTGCGGACCGGCTGATGGAACCAGAAGAGTGTCGCCAGGAAGAAGACGTTCAACACTTGAGCGGACGCCTTTCAATAAAAAGTCGTAGAGATCGACTTCGCGCACCAGTTGATTGCCGCGATACTGCCTGAGGATGCGCAGCGAACCACGGCTGGTTGGGCCGCCCGCGGCGTACAGCGCACTGAGAGGCGTGGACATGGAACTGACGTCATAAGCGCCGGGCCGTTGCACGTCTCCAACGACATAAACGCGGACCGTGCGCAGCCGGCCAAGAGAGATTTCGACGTGTTCATTCTGGAACTGTGTGCTCAGAGCTTGCTGGATCGAACTCTGCGCCTGGGCGATCGTCATACCGCTAATCATGACTGTGCCCGCTTCAGGGAGCTCAATCTGTCCTTGACGGTCGATCACCCTGTCCAGCCGGTTCGATTGGCCGCCCCACATATTTACGATCAGACTATCTCCCGGCCCTAGCACATAGTCGGGACCGACGGGTAGATCCATCGGCAGTTCGTTTGCATTCCCCGTGCCGAAGAGAAACGCGTCACTACCGAACCGCTGCAGGCCGCCTCCACCGGATGGGACCTGCGTGTAGAGCTCCTGTAGCGACGGCATATTCCCATAAGGACTGGGCTGCTGGATCTCTTGAGGTCCGGCTTGATGAGTCTCGGCATTGCTCCGAGCAGGAGTCGCACGTGTGCCTGATGCTTGAGGCTGAGCGCTCTGAGTAGGAGTTCTTGCACCGTTATTCTGGGAAGAAGGAGCGTTGGCGCCGCCACCTTGAGTCGGTGCCTGGGTCTCGACGTTTGGAGCAGCTGTCTCATCGGCGCCCTCTGCGTTGCCATTCTGGGCCGTTCCCTCAACGCCATTTCCTGCGGACGCCGGTGCTTGGGGGGCACTGCCGGGAGCAGAGGTTTGGGCGGAGCCTTCGGCATTTCCGCTCTGCGATGCTTCCTGGGCACGACTGACCTGGACAGTCGAGACACCACAAATCAATGCGGCCAATCCCACAACAAACAGCATGCCGCGCGCTTTAGTCCAGCGCAGCCTCGATTCAGACATTCTTCTAATGTAGAACAGTACATCGCACATTTCCTGATTTTTCACTGACCCCCATCGGCCCTGGATGTTGTGATTCTCGCTTCCAATTGCTCAACCTTCCTTTCCAGGCTCTTTATTTCTGCGCGAAATTCGTCCAGATGACGTCCAAGTAGATCGTCTCGATTCACATCTCTCAGAACAGCGCGCATCGCCTCACGTGTAAGTTCGGATACACTGCGTGCACCCGTCGTGGAGCAGACGCGCCTCAGAGCCATGAATTCCTCTTCGGAAAGACGAACGCTTACCATGCGTGAGCGCGGGTTGGGAACTGTCATATTTCCCCCGATCCTGGTTTGAAATTCAGGACGACGCGGTCCACTTGAAGCTATCCAGTGAGTCAGCGGGCGAAGGAAGAAGAGTACTCCCGCCCGTTTAGAAGTTGAGATTTAGCAGAAATTTCGGGCAGGCTTCGCCCCTGCGAGTCCCAGTGAATATCCGGAACCCTCAGCTAGGCAGCTTCACACGGCCGAAGGAGACCGGAGATGCAGCCTACCCGGCAGGTGATTAGAAGGCAACAGAGATTTACCCGAATTGCAGAGTTGTTCAGAACAGCCCAAAGCTAGCACGCGGGAGCGAGTGGCACAAGTGGAAATGTAGGACAAATGCTTGACAACTATGGTTCCGCCGAAGTCTATATCACTTTCATTGCACGACTGTTATTTTGCGCATTCACCCAAGGATCGAAATCTGATTTGGCACTGTCTATAGGATCAGTATAACTCCGTCGCTTGGCTGGTATGTCCGGCTTGTTTGCCATCTCTCCCTTGTCGCTGAGTTCCGATAGCCACCGATGGCGAGCATCAAGACGCGGAGAGCGCTTTTGGAAAAGCTCTGCATGTTTGAGATCTTGTATGAGCGTTCGCCTGCCGTCATGCGATTGCAATGTCGACGCGTATCTGTGACGAACGTTTCGACGAGGATTGCGAAACGATCGCTCGTCTCGATGTCACCGAAGCAGTTGGAATAGCGAAGCTCGCGAACAAACTCAACTTCCCGCATCAACAGGAATCAATCTGCAAGCTTCCCTTGCGGCCGCCGATGACGCCAGGTGCCAGGTGAGTCGTATCCCGAGATGACTTGCGCTTCCGAACGTGATCACGGGCGTAGGTTTGGTGTCTTGTTTGTACGATCAGAAGAGCGGGACCCAAAGCGAAATGCCTGTTGTATTCTTGCCCATCCCGCTGATCGTCCGAGGTCACGTCAGATTTGAATTCGAGCTCTAAGCTTATTTACAAATAGCTGAAGTCTGATCCGGGCACAGGCGAGTGCGGTGCAGGAGCGGAAGGCTTCGATGGCTGGGGAGTGCAGAACCGGCGGAACTGCTTGAGTCGATTGAAGCAGCGTTCGATGTTTGTGCAAGGTGCAGTCGTACCTGCGAGGCTGCTTCCAGTGTCGTCGTGGTGGTATGAGGGTTGTTGCACTCAGGGCCCGGATGGCGTCTACGATCTCAGTTGAATCGTGCCCCTTGCCGGCGATGATCGCTTCGGCCTGCCGGTCTTGCAGCAGGCTGACAGCCTGGGCGTATTCAGCAGCCCGTCCAGCGGTGATGCAGAAGGCTATCGGCAATCCAGCCTCGTCTGCCAGCAGGTGAATTTTCGTACTCAATCCACCTCGAGAGCGCCCCAGAGCCTTGTCTTAGGAACCCCTTCTTGTGGCCCATGGCCGCCTGCTGATGGGCGCGTACGATGGTCGAATCGATCATCAGGCACTGGTTCTTTCTGTCTCCCACCAGATCGGCAAAGATGTGCTCCCCCACCCCGGCCCGTGCCCAGCGCATACGGCCCCGGCAGATCATGCCACTAGGCGCCGGATCGCAACACCCACAACACGCCGTTGACGAACTGCTGGTTGTCTACCGCAGTCCGGCCGAGATGCCCCGCTCGACCTGGAAGCGTGCCTTGATCCGCTCCCACTGCCCGTTGCTGAACTCATATCGGCTCGCCACACTCCAAGTGCAGCAAATGCAAACCCCGCTGCAAAGTCTATAGGTGGATACCGCCTAGATGCCGTCGTCTCTAAACTGCCCGGAAATGACCAGCAGCACCTACTCACAATTTGCCTGTGTGCCAGTCTGAAAGAAGAACCGATCACGCATCGGGAACAATTCGCTTGCCGTTCCCGTAATCTCGAAGAGCGACTGCGGCCCCGAAATGTCCCTTCCCGCGTTCCACCTGGTCAAGACGAGGTGCGTTCTTGGACGATCTTCTCGCTGACATCCGCCACGCCCTGCGCATGTTCTGGAAGAGTCCCGCATTCACCATCGCGGTGCTCGGTGCACTTGCCCTCGGGATTGGAGCCGACACCGCCATCTTCTCGGTGGTCAACGCCGTGCTCCTCAAGCCGCTCAACTATCCCGAGCCGGACCGCATCGTTCAGTTGATGAACACCTCCCCGCAAGGCGGAGATTGGTCTGGCGCCTCTGCAACCAAGTTTCACGTGTGGCAGGAGCAGAGCAGGGTATTACAGGACGTGGCTGCGTACGACTTCAGCGGCAAGGGTATGAACCTGACCGGCGCTGTTCCCGAGCAGGTCCACGGCGTGCACATCACCGAGGCGTACTTCCGCCTCTTCGGGGCCCAGACGATTCTGGGCCGGACCTTCACGCCGCGGGAAGATCAACCTCACGGCGGCAATGTTGTGGTCCTTAGCCAAGGATTTTGGAAAAGGAAATTCGGCGGCGCTTCCAACATCGTGGGCCGCACCATCTCTCTGAGCGGCGAGCCCTACGTCATTCTTGGCGTAACGAGCGCTGACTTCGATCCCGACCCCGTCGCCGATCTTTGGCTCCCGTTTCAGTTTCCTCCCAACTCCACCGATCAGGCGCACTACTTCCGTGCCGCCGGCCGCCTCAAGCCCGGGGTCACCCTCGACCAGGCCAAGGCCCAGCTCAAGCTCGCCTATGCCGAATTCAAACGCCGGTATCCGGAGGCCGATCCCAAGGCATCCTTCAGCGCGGAGCCGCTCAAAGACGCCATTGTCGGCAACGTCCGGTCCTCGCTGCTGGTGCTGATCGGCGCAGTCAGCCTGGTGCTGCTGATCGCGTGCGCCAATGTCGCCAATCTGCTTATGGTGCGCGCTGCCGGCCGCAAGCGCGAATTCGCGATTCGCGCGGCAATGGGTGCGGGTCCGGCGCGTATGGTGCGCCAACTCTTGACCGAAAGCGTTCTGCTTGCGCTTGTGGGCGGCGTGCTCGGCCTGGGGCTGGGATTCGCGGGAGTACGTTGGCTGCTTTCGGTACGGCCGGGTGATATTCCGCGCGTCGGCGAAAACGGCGCGGGAGTCTCGATCGACTGGCGTGTTGCCTTGTTCGCGGTCGGCATCTCCGTTCTGACCGGCATCCTCTTCGGATTGATCCCGGCTTTGGGCGCATCGCGCCCCGACCTCGCGACGACCATGAACGAAGGCGGCAGCCGCAGCGGCTTCGGACTGCGCCAGAGCAAGATGCGCTCGCTTCTGATTGTCAGCGAGGTTGGTCTGGCCCTGGTGCTGTTGATTGGCGCGGCGCTGTTCATTCGCACATTTATCGCGCTGCGCATGGTCAAGCCCGGATTCGATGCGCACCACGCAATCACGATGGAAATGGCGCTTACTGGACAGCGCTACGCCGGCACAGCAGGAGTCGCTCAGCTCATTCATGACAGCCGCGAACGCATCCAAGCGATTCCTGGCGTTGAGGACGTTGGCGTCACGAACTCGTTGCCACTCGATGGTGGATTCGGCCTTCCCTTTATCGTCGTCGGCCGACCGCTTAGCGGTCCTTCCACCGGAGGCGCAGAGTGGAAGGCCGTCTCACCGGATTACTTTGGCGCCCTCCGCATCCCGATTCTCCGCGGGCGCGACTTCACCCCGGACGACGTTGCCGGCGCGCCCCCTGTCGTCCTCATCAGTGACGCCTTTGCCAAGGCGAATTGGAAGAAGGAAGAAAATCCCCTCGGCCAGCAGATCATAATCGGCAAGGGAGTCGGCCCGGAATTTGAAGAGCCCGCCCGCACCATTGTCGGAATCGTGGGTGACGTGCGCGATGGCGCGCTGGACCGGCCCGCCGATCAGGTCATGATTATTCCACTTGCGCAGATGACCGACGGCCTTACCCTGCTCAACTCCCGTGTCGCTCCACTGACCTGGATCATTCGCACCAAGACCGATCCCCGACAGGTCGTCCCTGCGGTCACCGAACAGTTGCGCGTCGCCAGCGGAGGATTTCCCGTCGCGCACATTCGCACCATGGACGACGTCGTGGTGCGATCGACCGCGCGCCAGGATTTCAGTATGCTCCTGCTGTCGATCTTTGGATTCTCTGCGCTCATGCTCGCGGCTATTGGCATCTATGGCCTGATGGCCTACAGCGTGGAGCAACGCGTGCGCGAAATCGGCATCCGCATGGCTCTCGGCGCCAATCGCCGCCATATTCGCGGCATGGTCGTGTGGCAGGGCATGCGCCTCGCAATCGCCGGAGTCATACTTGGAATCGGCGCTGCGTTCGGTCTCACACGTCTCATCGCCAGTTCTCTCTATGGCGTAAAGAGCTGGGATCCGGCGGTCTTCATTGCGGTGCCTTTTATCCTCAGCCTGGTCGCGTTGGCAGCCACGTGGATGCCGGCTGTCCGTGCATCAAAGCTGGACCCGATGAAAGCGCTCCGAATCGACTAACAAGCGCTTTGAGTATTCGGGTTCACACCAGACATTGGGCCCCTTTGCCCGATCGAGGACGGCCCGCATCGCCCGTGATCTCCGCCTGCCAGAAGTCATGCCCTGTTTTAACCCTGAAGCCGTTCGGTTGTGACCGGCCGCGTCGAATTGACGCAGCAGCTCAAAGTGACGAATTGTTCATTCAGCTTCGATGGGGATTTCATTTACGATCTAATTCATCGTGATGGTTAGGCTGCAACTCCACTCTTCTGGTCCGGTTCTGGTTCTTTGGGCGGCGCTTTCAGTTTCAACTTTCATCTGTCAGGCGGATGCACAGGACACAGGCAATAGCCTGCCCGATGCGCCAACGCCGCAGCTTGAGGCAAGCGGCAGTCCGGTCACGGTTCGCGACACACCGCGCCGGATCCTCGAGGACCAGAAAGCCATCTGGACCAGTCCGGCGCACCTCAACGACTCCAATGCGCTTGGCCCCGCCGCACTGGTCCTCGCCACCACCCTGGTGATTACCACCGACCACCAGGTGATGTCTTCTTCCAAATTGCAGAACTCCTCACTCAACAACGAGGCCTCCACGGCTTCGAACGGCCTGTTGGGCGGGTTCGTTGCCGCTCCGGTAGCGATCTTTGCGCTGGGAGAAATGCATCACGACGATCATGCTACCGAAACAGGCATTCTGGGCGGAGAAGCTATGGTGGATAGTCTCGCGGTTTCCGAAGTCCTCAAAGCCATCTCGATGCGAGAGCGGCCGACCGTCGATGGCGCGAAGGGAAGATTCTTTCAAACCAGCGCCGGCCTCGATTCATCGTTTCCTTCAAACCACGCGATCATCGCCTGGTCGTCGGCTGCCGTGATCGCGTCTGAATACGACGGGAGACTGACGGCGATTACTGCCTATGGTCTCGCGACCGGTGTGAGCGCAGCACGAGTTCTGTCGCGTCAGCACTTTCCTTCCGACGTTCTGGTGGGCAGCGCCGTGGGCTGGATGATCGGACGTTATGTGGTGCACAAGCATCGTCATGCGGAGTAAGTCTATCCCACCTCAGGAGGCCTGCGACGCGCGGTGAGTTGCGGAGTTCCGCCACCAGTTGCGCCCGAAGCAATTGCTAAGCGCTGCGTGCGAAAGTGAGCAACCGTTCGGCGACGGATTCGACGATCTGCTCGTGAACCTCGTCGATGGTGAGGTCGCCTTCGATGAGGACGACGCGCTCGGGCTCGCGGGCGGCGATCTCGCGGTACTTCTCCCAGACGCGGCGAAAGAAGGCGTCCTGCTCGGTCTCGAAGCGGCCTTCGTTTGCGTCCGGTTTCGGCTTCGACGCGGTCGTTGCGGCGGCGCGCGCGGGCAAGCGAAGCCTCGAAGCTGGGCAAAAGCAGAAGCGTGAGGTCGGGCTGCAGTCCGCCGCAGATGAGGCGGTGCAGCTCGAGGACAACCTCGAGCCCAGTTCGCGGCCGCCGCCCTGGTAGGCCTCAGTGGAATCGGTGAAGCGGTCGCAGAGGACGATTTTGCCGGCGTCGAGAGCGGGCTGAATGACCTCGGCGATGGCCTGGGCGCGGTCGGCAAACATGAGCGCCATCTCGGTCATGGGAGCCACGGCGCCGGAGCGGGAGTCGAGCAGGATCTCGCGGATGCGGTCGCCGGTGGCGGTGCCGCCGGGCTGGCGCAGCGACAACGGGTTCGTGGCCGCGGCGCGCGAGCCATGCCGCCAAACGCTTGATCTGCGTGGTCTTGCCCGAGCCGTCGAGGCCCTCGAGCGTGATGAAAACACCGCGCGGCATGGGCTGAGTCTACCACTGGGCACGGGAGCCGCAGACAATGTCGCTGCTTCGGTGTTGTGATTACAAGAGGAAGAATTCCCCAAAACATTGCATCGAGAAAGGCCGCTCGCAGGCAGCTGCGTTCTCTGTATTGGAGTCGAACTATGGGTCCTCGCATGTCATCGCTCAAGCTCGTCGGTCTGTGCGCTTCTTTTGCTGCGGCGCCGCTGCCGGCGAGCCGGCTCAACGCCCAAAACCTCACGCTGGAGGGCCAGACCGGCGGATTTCTGACGCCGACCGCGTATGTGGTCTACATGGAGAAGGGCCAGACCTTTTCGCATCCGGCCGTCGGCTTCCATTTCATCGATGCTTCGGCGGTCATCGGCGATATTGAGACCTTCAGCATCACCGAGGGCTTTGCCAACCGCGCAGAGGCCGGCTACACGCGCAGCGTTCATCAGTTTGGAGACCAGCCCACCACTGCGGCCACGCCGCTCGGTCTGAGCAACCTGTGGAACTACTCCGGCATGAACGTCTTCCACGGCAAGGTCGTCGCTTTCAAGGACGGGCAGTTCGGCGCCGTGGATGCCGGGTATTGCGATCGGCGGCGTGGTCCGCACCAACGATCACTTTGTTTCGGGCGCGGCCAACAAGACGCTGACGGGAACGGACAAGTCGTACACCAACGGCGACGTGTACATTGCCGTCACCAAGACCTGGGCGAAACCTCCGGTGCCGTTCCTGCTGAACCTGGGCTGGAAGGCCACCAATGCCACCATCTTCGGCATCGGCGGCCAGAGCACTCGCTTTGGCGGGCGGTTCTTCGGCGGTTTGGGCATTCCGCTGCCCCTCGGCCATGGAATCGTAGCGGTGCCCTCGGCGGGATTCACGCAGGAGCCCAAGACCTCGGTGAATCTGAACACCCTGCTGAACGCGGCGCTCTATCAATGCGAGGCTGCACATGCATGCAATCCTGCGTCGTACCCGCTGATGAGCGCCCATATTCCCACGACGCTCGACTACGCCGTGCGCATGACGCAGAGGGACAAGCCGCATTTCGCATTCGATATCGGCGTAGGACAGGTGGCGGGCAACATCGGATCCATCTATGTTGCAAACCCCTATTTCAATCCATCCAACCCCGCGTTTGGACCTCCGGTTGTGACCACGCCGGTCAACCTGCAGGCGCGGAGCGTAGTAGGCATGGGGCTTAGCTACCGATACTGAACGGTTTGTCCGTTGTGGAAAAGGTGACTTTTGTGCAACTTCTCCGCGTGATGGGGGTTCGAACTGGCATAGACTGGATGCGCCGATTTTATTGCTGGCATCCGCTCGAATTGACAGGAGGTTTCCCCCATGCAAAGTCGTTCGTTTTTCGCGCCTGATGATGTTGCTGGCGCTGCTTGTCTGTCTGATTCCGGCATCTTCTCATGCGGCAGTGTTCATCAGTGTCGGCTTTGCGCCGCCCGTGCTGCCGGTGTACGTGCAGCCGCCCTGCCCGGAACCGGGCTGGATGTGGACACCGGGCTATTGGGCCTACGGCCAGACGGCTATTACTGGGTGCCAGGCACTTGGGTGCCGGCGCCTTACGTTGGCGCCCTGTGGACGCCCGGATACTGGGGCTGGGGGAGCGGCCTTTATGTGTGGCACCCTGGCTACTGGGGACCGCACGTGGGCTACTACGGCGGCGTGAACTATGGATTCGGTTACATGGGCGTGGGGTTTGCCGGCGGCCTTTGGGTCGGCGGAGCATTCCGCTATAACACGGCCGTGATGCACGTGGGACCTGGCATTCACAACGTCTACGTCGACAACACCATCGTCCGCAACACGACCATCATCAACGATCGGCACGTGGCCTTCAGCGGCGGCCCGGGCGGCATCAATCATCCACCCACCGAACAAGAGAACTCCTACTCGCACGAGCAGCACATGGCCGCCACCTCATTCCAGACGCAGCACCAGAGTGCGGCCATGCACAGCACGAATGCGTACTTCAGCCACAATGGCGGGCGCCCTGCTAACGCGGCGGTAGCAAGACCGATGGGAGTGAATGCGCAATCTCATACCCAGGTCTCGAACGGCGGCCATTTCAATAATGCCCAGCCGCAGGCACACACTTTCAACGCGCCGTCAAACGGCCATAATGATCAGGCATCGCCGAAGTTCAATAATCCAGAGCCGCAATCGCACAGTTACAACGCGCCTTCAGGCGGCGGCCAATCGCATCCCCAGCCGCAGGTGCACGAGTCTCATCCTGCGCCGCAATCGCACGGGGGCCAGCCGCACGGCCAGCCCCATTCCGATAACCACGACAGGGGCCACTAACCATCAAGCGGTCCCAGCGTGCGTGCGCCGGGACCGGCACTTCCTGAGATTCCTTTAAGGAGCGAATCAATGAGAACGTTCTTGTGGAGAGCCAGTCTTGTGCTTCTGCTAGTCAGCGTGATTCCGGCCGCTGCGATGGCGCAGGTGAGCGTCGGAATCGGAATTGGAGTGGCGATTCATACTCCTCCGCCTCCGCTGCCGGTTTACGTGCAACCACCCATTCCCAGCGACGGCTATATGTGGACGCCGGGCTACTGGGCGTGGGGCGCGGAAGGCTACTATTGGGTGCCTGGTGTGTGGGTGCGCCCTCCCATGATGGGCGTGCTGTGGACGCCTGGTTACTGGGGCTTCGGCGGCGGCATTTATGGATGGCATCCCGGCTACTGGGGTCCTCACATTGGCTTCTACGGCGGTGTGAATTACGGCTTTGGCTACGGCGGCGTGGGATTTGTGGGCGGCGCGTGGCACGGCGGCGCGTTCGCCTACAACTCGGCAGTGATGAACGTGGGAGTGGGTGTGGCGCACAACACCTACATCGACCGCACGGTCGTCAACAACACCACCGTGATCAACCACGCCAGCTTCAACGGTGCAGGCGGAGTGATGGCGCGGCCCACGGCGTTTGAACAGACGGCCATGAACGAGCATCACTTTGAGCCGACCGCCATGCAGACGCAGCACTTCAATACGGCGGCAAACGATCCCGGCCAACGCTTTTCGGCCAACGGCGGCCTTCCATCAAATATGGCCATGGACTCAGTGAACGGACGCGGCTACAACCAGCAAGGCCGCATCGCCAACGGCGTGCAGTCGGGCCAGCTGACGGCAGGCGAAACCAAGAATCTTGAAGGACGCGAAGCCGGCCTGAACCAGGAAATCCACAGCGACCGGCAGGCCAACGGTGGAACGCTGACTCCGCAAGAACGGCAGCAGGTGAACCATCAGCAGAACAACCTGAGCCGGTCAATCTACGACGACAAGCACAATGCCAACACGGCGCACTACGGGAACAACGAAGTGGGCGATCGCCGCTACAACCAGCAGCAGCGCATTGCCAACGGCATCGGAAATGGAACCATGTCGGCCGGGCAGGCGTCGCGCGTGGAAGGACGGGAGCAGAACATCAACCGCTCCGAGGCGGCCGACCGCGCCGCCAACGGCGGAAAGCTGACCCCGCAGGAAAAGCAGAACCTGAATAAGCGTCAGAACAGCACCAGCAGGCAGATCTACAGAGACAAGCACGGCAAATAGTGTGCGGGTCATCGGTCAGTAAAAAAGGGAGCAACCTTTGCGGGCTGCTCCCTTTTTATTCCTGATCTCCTCGCTGGTCACTTCTGGTCCGTGGGCGCGTAATAGCCTTCGCGAGTTTCCACGGTGTAGTCGGAATTGTTGGCTTTGAGAGCGATCTTGTGGAAGTCCCCGTCGGTGTCGACTTTGTCGGGTGTGTAGGTGAGCAGGTATTGCTGCTGAAGACCTGAGGCGATCCATCCATAAATCTGATCAATGTCATCCTTTTTCTTGGCTTCGAAGAACATGCCGCCAGTGCGCTGAGCGATTTGCTGCATGATCTTGCGGCCATCGACCCCGGCCTCGCTGGTGGGGCCCCTGCGCCCGCCGCCACCCCCGCCCGGATAGCCGCCACCGCCTCCCGGCCAACCGCCGCCGCCACCTCCTGGCCAGCCGCCGCCCATTCCGCCTCGCCGCCCGCCGCCGGGAAAGCCGCCCTGCTGGCGCTCGGCTTCGCCCTTAAAGTAAATGGTGCAGACCTCGAGATTGGCTCGGTCGGCCGCATCGATGGCATCGTTCAACGTTTCTTTGCTTCCGCGGTCGGCGCCGTCGGAAAAGATCACCAGGGCTTTCCGCCCGGCTTTCGGTTTCATCAGATCGTCAGAAGCAAGATAAATGGCATCGTAGAGTTGCGTACCGCCGCGGGCAGATTGCGATTGTCCGGATCCGCGGTCGTCTCCAGCAGTTTCGGGCCCCTGGCGATCGTTGCGCTCCTGCGACGTTGGGCCCATCGCGTCAATCTCCTGGTCCAGCTTTTCGCGGGAGTTGGTGAAGTCCTCAAGCAACTCGACTTCGCGATCGAAATGGATGAGGAAGGCCTCGCTTCCAGGAACGGCATTCGATGCCTGGGGCGAAGGCGTGGCAGCCGCTGCGCTGGTCGCGCTGCTGGCCGTGGGACCGGCAGGCAACATCAGGTCGACAAACTTTTCCGCTGCCTTGCGTTCGGCATCCATGGCCGACATGACGCTGCGGCTCGTATCAACCAGCAAACCGATGCGGAAGGGAAGGTTGGTCTCGGTGGTGAAGCTCTTGATGACCTGCGGCCGGCCATCTTCGGCGAGAGTGAAGTCGCTGGCTGTGAGGTTCTTTACCAGCGTACCTTTCTTGTCAACTACCGTGACCGGCAGCAGGACTTCGCGCGCTTGCACTTTGATGGTGGTCATCGGCTGGGTGGTGGAAGGTTGCTGGGCAGCGCCAGAGCCGCTGGAGCAGGAAAAGGCGAACGCAGCGAGAACGAAATAGAGTGAAGGATGGGTTTTCATAGGAAGATCGGAACCGCACACTCTCAAACGATTAGACGCGGCAAAGACCGGTCTGTTGACTGTATTCATGGTCTCACCACGGGGCGGATGTCGACGGCGGAGGGTCGAACGGCATGACTCGAATCTTGTGCTGAAGCGAGAAGCGCCGTTTGTGACGGACAAATCCATCTACCCGCGCACGATCTGAACCCAAGACCCGCTCATCGCGATGAGACCGCCATGAACGGGGCACAGCTTCCCAAGATCCATGGTGATTCTTCGCGGCTAATGTGCGGGCCACCTGCCGGTGACACCCTAGCGTAGCAAGTCCTCTAACGTGGTGCTCAAGTCAGTTTTGTCGTCGCGATATTTCACGATGGCTGCAGCATAGAGGCTGAGGCCCCACTCCTGCCCTTTGCCCTTATGGACGGAGCGCGCGCCGGGAACGACGACGGCATTTTCGGGCACGACGAGCGGCAGATCGGACACGGCGCGAAGGATATCTCCGTTGACCAGGTCGAAGAGCGGGGTACCGCGGGTGAGGATGACTCCGGCCGCAAGGACCGCGCCCTTGCGCACGATGGCGCCTTCGTAGACGCCGCAGTTGCCGCCGATGAGGACGTCATCTTCAATGATGACAGGGCTGGCATTGACGGGCTCGAGCACGCCCCCGATCTGTGCCGCGGCGCTCAAGTGCACTCGCTTGCCGATCTGGGCGCAGGAGCCGACGAGAGCGTGCGAGTCAACCATCGTGCCCTCGTCGACGTAAGCGCCCACGTTGATGTACATGGGAGGCATGCAGACGACGCCGCGGGCGAGATACGCTCCGGCGCGCACCGAAGAGCCTCCGGGTACGACACGGATGCCGTCACCGGCGGTGAACTGGCGTGCGGGGTAGGTGTGCTTGTCAACAAACGAGAGGGCACCGGATGCTATGGATTCGAGCGCGCCGATGCGGAAGCCGAGCAGGATGCCGCGCTTGACCCAGGCATTGACGCGCCAGCCCGTAGGCGCGGACGCCGAGGGTTCCGCGGCGCGGATTTCGCCGCGCTCGATGGCGTTGCGCAGAGCAAGAAATGCATCCATCGCCGCGGGATCGCTGGTCGCGGCGGCTCCGGCGGCAAACTGCCGCTCGATTTCTGTCTCGAGTTGGGCGAGATTCATTGCAAGACGAGTGTAACAAGCAAGACAGGGGTCGGGGCGCAGGGATCAGGGAACAAGGGTGGGACTAAGTCCTTGGGCGCGGGGTGCGGACGATGGGCCGGAGGCGAAAGCAGTTCTTCCCGGAGGGAATCAGCGCAAGCGGAATCGGCGGATCGCCCGGCTGCTCATGGAAATTGACGGCCTCAAGCCACGCGCAGAGCCGCGGATCGTGAATCTCAGGCTCTCCTTTCCAGAAGCCGGGATCAAGTCCACACTGAATTTGCAGATGATCGAGGAGCAGCTCAATCTCAGCGGTTTCGCGAGGAAAATAGCGGCGAACGTTCAGCGCGCCGACCTCGACGCCGGTTAGTTTTCGCCCCGTACGATGCGTTTTGACGACCATTTGCCCACCAGCCGGTGCAGATTATTGCCGGAAGAGACAAGTCTATAAATCTGAGACATCGGCCGGTGGGATAAGGCAAAGTAAATCGAGCGGAGATTCCTGTTTCGAGACCAACATTCACGGGGCATTCAGTTTGGGACGGTCTGCGGGCAAGGCCATCCGTTCGTGTGCGATACTCGAAGCGGAATGTACAAACGAATCGTACTGAAGCTTTCGGGCGAGGCGCTTGCCGGGACTCGCGGATTCGGGCTGGACGCCGAGAAGGTTTCTCAGATTACAAGCGAGGTTGCCGAGGTCCACGATCTGGGCGTGGAAGTGAGCATTGTGGTTGGCGGCGGGAACTTCTTCCGCGGCGTGGAAGAGCAAGCCAGAGAGATGGACCGTGTGAGCGCCGACAACATGGGGATGCTCTCGACGGTCATCAACGCCATCGCCCTGCAGGACGCTCTGGAGCATCGCGGCGTGCAATGCCGCGTGATGAGTGCGGTGTTCATGAACCAGATCGCCGAGCCCTACATCCGGAGGCGTGCCGTGCGGCATTTGGAAAAGCGGCGCGTGGTGGTCTTCGCAGCGGGAACTGGGAATCCGTTTTTTTCCAGCGACACGGCGGCAAGTCTACGCGCGATGGAGATCAAAGCGGATGTGCTGCTGAAGGCTACCAAGGTGGAAGGCGTTTATAACGCCGATCCTGTGCTGGTGAAAGACGCCGTGAAGTACGACGAGATTACATACATGGATATCCTGCGCCAGGGACTGAAGGTGATGGACCTGACCGCGGTGAGCATGTGCAAGGACAACAACCTGCCAATGATTGTTTTCAACATGAACCGGCCGGGAAACATCCGCAGGGTAGTGATGGGCGAGAAAGTCGGATCGCTGGTCACGGCGTAAAAAGCAGGGAACAAGGGACCGTGGGAACAAGAAAAACAGCGTCAACCTGCCCCTGGTCAAATCCGGGTTTGTTCCGTAACGGGCTCCAGGCACATGTTTTTGTTTCACCTCGTTTTTCTTGACTACAAGCTTTGCGCTTGCTTGGTCCCTTTTTCCCTTGGTCCCTTGTTCCCGGCTTTACGGAGACGTCTAACTTTCCGTGGAAACCAGCACGCTAGCACCGCCGAAGACTAAGCCAGCGCCGCTGAACGCATTGACCGGACTACGATGCTTTGCGGCCATCAACGTCGTCTTCTTTCACTTCTCGAATCCGCAGTGGTTCGGCTTTCTCGCGCCGGTGGTCAACTCCGGGTTCATCTCAGTCAGTTATTTCATCCTGTTGTCGGGCTTTGTGCTGGCCTACAACTACTCCGAGCGGGCGCGCAACGGGGAACTGGACCGGAGGCGCTTTTACGAGGCGCGTTTCACGCGGATTTATCCGATCTATCTCCTCAGCCTGTTGCTAAGCCTTGGCCAGTTGAAGACGGAGTATCCGACGCATACGCACGCCATGTTCTGGACTGGGCTGGTGCTGACGCCGCTGCTCTTGCAAGGCTTTGTCCCGGCGGTTGCTACATTCCTCAACACTCCAGCCTGGACGATGTCGGCAGAAGCCGCCTACTACGTGATCTTTCCGTGGCTGGCGAAGTGGAAGCGGCCGGAACGGGTGGCGCCGCACCTCGTGAAGATGGCAGGCATGTGGGCGCTGGGCCTGGTTCCTGGCGCTCTCTATATTGCGTTCAATCCCGACGGGATTCCGCACCCTGACCGCTGGAGTTACGGCAAATGGCTCTGGGCGCTCAAGTACACTCCATACACACACGTCTTCAGCTTCGCCTTTGGCGTGATGCTGGCCGATCTGCACCGTCTGATGGCGCGCACCGGCCAACTGCGTTTCTGGCTGGGAGTGGGCGGCTTTGCGGGAATCTATGCGATTCTCCGCCTCGGTGCGCTGGTGCCATATGCCATCGTTCATGACGGCCTGCTGATGCCGCTATTTGCCTGCATCGTCCTGGGGCTTGGCGGGGAGAATCCACTGGCGCGCGCTCTCTCTGTGCGGCCGCTGGTGTTTGTAGGCGAGGCGAGCTACTGCCTTTACCTGCTGCACTTCAGTTTATGGAACATTGTGCACGGCTCGCATGTACTGAATGTGCTGGGGCTGAGCCGGTTCGATCCATGGCTGAGCTACGCGCTGATGATCGCCATGGCGGTTTTCGCGCTGCATTTTATCGAGAAACCTGCGCAACGCAAGCTTCGCGAATGGCTGCACGCAACGACGGTAGTGAAGGCGTCGTGAACGTCGAATCATGAACCGTGGACCGTGCGCCGAGGACAGGCTCAAGGGAGCGACAAGATCGCGCATCTTCCGGCATTAAAAAGCCCAGCGGCGGACGCCGGGCTTTCGCGTGTGGATATTTGCGGACGGTTGGTCCCGACCTGATCTCTTCTACGGAGTGACAGACTGCGTAGCGTGGTTGCCGTGAGGCACCGCGGCCAGCGCGATGGGATTGACGCCACTGGGATAGGGCGTGGCCTGCAACGTTGAAAGCGCACCCGTGTCGGGGTTTAGGCGGAATCCGGACACGGAGTCGCCAAGATGATTGGCAGTATAGACGAACCGGCCAAGTGCGGGCTCCACAATGATCGACACCGGCTCCGTGTCTGTGATGTTTGCCGCGCTGGAAGTGACGTTGACGACCGCCGAAGGACTACCCGTGGCCAGGGTAATGGTGTATGCCGAAACGCTCGAATCCAGGGAGTTGGCGACATAGATATAAATGCCGCGCGGATCGAGCGTGACGGACGACGGCTCGTTGCCGGTCTTGAACGGACCGTTGACCATGAAATTGAGCGAGCCGTTGGACAACACGGTATAGCCGATGAGTTCGTTTGAGGCGAAGTCGGTGACATATACCCAGCGGTTGACGGGATCGGTGGCGATGGCCGAAGGCTTAACACCTGCCTGGTAGGGGCTGCCTGAAACTGCCGTCAGCGAACCGCCGGAACCGACAGCGTAGCCAAAAACCCAACCCGGATTAGCATCGCTGGTTGAGGCGCCGCCGGGATTGTAAGCAGATTTGTCATAGGCACAGACGTATACAGCAGTGCTATTGGCAAGGACGGTAACACCCGAGGGAACGATGGTGTCGATTGGAAACGCCGGAAGCGTAAGAGAGACGGTTGCGGTGGGGGAGCCAATTATGCCGTTGACATCGATGGGATATTCCGTCAATGTCGCCGATGTCGTACCGGACAGGACGTACAAGTAAGTATTCGCCTGGTTCACTGTAATCGATACGGGAGGGGTGGACAGAGTGACCGATTCTTTTTGCGTCAGGTTGCCGTGATCGTCGATGCTGAAATGGACCACCGACTTGCTGCCTTGGTTGGCAACATAGAGGTGGTAGTAGTTCGAGGTGGTCGCCAAGGCGACTGGGTCGGTTCCACCCGAAGGAACGGATGGCGGACCGCCGCGCAACGCGCCGGATTGGCCGTCAACGTCGTACGAATAGATTTCACCCGCGCTGCCCGCACCCGGGCCTGAGGAACAGGCCACGTAAACATACGCAATGGTGACGAGATAACAGCCACTCAGGCAAGTGGCTAGTATGAGGCTGATAAAAGAGACCAGAAGAAGCTGGCTCAGTTTGTTGAACTTCATGCGCTTCCTTCGTCAAGGGCTTGTGTGTACGAGCCCCAAGAAAAACTTGTTAGGTTACCCGCCGTTATTGTAAAAGCCGGATGCGGGGTGTTGCCACCCGCTCCATTGCCGGAGCGGAACGATGGTGAGCTCTCACTGCTGGATGCCGCCTCCCGTGCCGTTGTGGGGAATTGCCGTGACGGCAGTGGGGTTGTCATTGCTCGGAAATGGCGAAAGCTGCGAATCAAGGAGCGCGCCGCTCGTGGGGCTTAGCTCAAACCCAGAAACCGTGTTGTCCAGGAAGTTGACGGTATAAAGGAAATGGTTAGTAGAGGGATCGATTCCGATTGCGACCGGCTGCAAACCAGTCGTGTAGGTAACAGGACTGGACGAGCTGCCAAGAAAACCGAGCTTGCCGCTCGAGATCGAATAGGCCTCAACTGTCGCATCCTGCGAATTGACGACGTAGGCATAAGGATAGGAAGGATCGACGACAATGGCGGAAGGCTGGTTGCCGGCAGGGTACGGACTTCCCGATAGCGCCGTCAGATTTCCTGAGGCCACCGAGTAACCGCGCACATTGGCCTTGGCACGGTCGGTGACATAAACATAGCTGCTTGAGGTGTCGCTGGCGATGGCCGATGGCTGCACGCCAGCCGCAAAAGGCGAGCCGTTGAGGGGCGTAAGCACGCCACCGGATCCGACAGAGAAACCGAAAACATATCCGACGAACGGAGTTACGGACGAGTCATAGGCGGTGACATAGACGTATGCGCCGGAAGCCAGAACATTCACTGCCGTGGGCACAATCACATGCGTGGAGTTGGCCCCGGAAAGTGTAAGCGGCCAAAACTGCCCATTCACTCCCGAGTTGACAGCCGCAGGGCCGATGCAGGTTGTCGCCGTGCAAGGGGCATTACCCGACGAACCGCCGGCCGCAAGAGGATAAACGGCGATGGAGCCGGAACACGGCTCTGCAGTAGAGCAGATGGGAAGCGGCTGATAGGTGTCGACAACGAACATGTTCGACTTGTTGACCGCGATCGCGAGCGGGTAAACTCCGGGGGTATTGACCGTGTTGTATGGATAAAGCTTGCCGTCTGAACCGATGACGAACTGGACGATGGTGTTGTCGTCCTGGTTGACCACAAAGAGGCTGCTGTAGTCGGCCGAGACAGCCTCCGCAACTGGGTTGCGACCCGCCGAGGGGAACGGCGAGGTCGGAATCTGGCGCATGCGCCCCGACTCGGAGTTGACTTCGAAGACGTTGATCTCACCGTAGTTGTTGGCGCCGGCAGCCTTGGAACTGGCGACGTAGACAAAGTCGACAGTCAAGGTTTGCGTAAATTGCGAGCAGGCAGTCACCAGGGTAGCGGCCAGCAGGCTGGCTGCGGAGATGAGCAGCAGAGAGAAACCGGAACGAAGGCGGCCGGTATTCGCGGCCCCTGCCGTTGCAGCTCCCTGCGGGTGGCACGCCAACGACGAAGAACTGTTGTCCTCACGCCCGGAAGCAGAACTCGCATCCTGCGAAACCCGGTCGCCGGGGACTCCGGGGTGGTCGCTTTGACATGCGTGTTTTGATTCGGCGATCGACCCACCCTGGTTTTGCGATCGCTGGCTCGATCTCGTAAACTTCATGCGCATCTTTCGTCGTTAAGCCCTGGCAGGGCCTTCATCCATCTGGTTTTGGGATCGAATCCGGCGCAACCCGCGCCGCTATCCCGCTCGTATTCGCAGACCCTACATGCAGAGAGACTCCGAAACGTTCGAAGCTCGATACGAAGAGCGGCCCGTCTGGCGGTGTCTGCTCATGCCGACGGGCGCGTAGGTTTAACTGGTCCGCCCGTCGACGAAGCACCAGGTTGCGGGCCCCTCGAGTTTGTAAGTGCTGAGTACGCGCATGTCGACGAGGTCGCCGGTATTCGGATCAAGCACGCGCCCGGTCACGGTTGAGTCAAATTGGTTGGCTTCATAAATGAACTGGTTGGAGGGATCCTCAACAATACATTGGGGGCCCGATCCCGAAGAGAATGGCTGGTCGGCGACAAAACTGAGCTGGTATGCCGGGGCCGTGGTCAAGAAATAGGCGGAAATTCCGCTTGCAGGGTTAGGTCCAATTACATTGTTGCCCTGGTTGGCCACGTAGAGGAATTTGCTCTTCGATTCAACCATCAAGTCGATCGGGTTCGAAAGCGTGGCGGCATCGGGAATTACGCCGCTTGGCTCTGCCTGCAACGCGCCCCCGGAGCCCACCGTAAAGGGAAGGATCTCGCTGGGATAGGTGGCGGGGGTGAAGGTACCACCCGTTGCGGTAATCGTAAAGGGCTCGTTGTCGAGCACGTAAATTACGCCCGCGGCGTTCACAATCGCTGTGCCCCCCTTAATGCCGAGCGCCTGCGAAGTGTATTGACTCAACGTCAACTGACCGTTCGAATAAGCGTATGGGAAGACGGTTGAAGCTCCTACGTACGGATAGGAGGTGGGGGTTGGAGCACCGGTGAGCGTGAGGACGGATGTGCCACTAAAAACAAAATCGACGGGGTTGGCCGGAACCGGAAAGTACGGTATCGGCTGGCCATTGGCGGCGGTCACCTGCGCGTTCACAACCAGAGACAACCGGCCGGTGGTCTGGTTGATGCTAAAGACTGTGATATCGCCGCAGGTGGTGACTGACGACCCCAAAGCGAGCGCACAATTATCTCCGCTCGAGGGGCTTACGTTGTCGGGGGCGTCATGATCGAGGACAAGTAGATGGGTGGCCGAACTGTCGACAAACATCCGGAAGGGATTGATGCCTTGCGTATAAAAGGTTTCCTGGGGGGTGAGGACGCCATTTCCGCCTACGGCAAACACGGTGACGTTGGCATTCTGGCAGGCATTGGCGCCCGTGCCGTAGCAGTTCCCGGAGCCCGAGCCATTGACGCCGCGGTTCAGAACGTAAACGAAAGTGCTGCCGAGGGTCAGAACGGCCCGCACCGGGTTGGCGCCGCCACTGGAAACCGGCAGGCCATTGATCGAAGTCAGTCGGCCTGTATTGTGGTCGATCTTATAGCCGGAAACAATGCCATTGTTGCCAGTGGATGCGGTCAAGGTTCCTGTCACATACAAGTAGCCAACTGTATAACTCTGTACGCAAGACGTCACCCCAAAAACAACGGCCACTGAGAGGGCGCCGATCGAAAGCGCCTTGCCGAATTTCCTGAACTTCATGCTATTCCTTCGTCCTGGTCGGACAACCGCCGCCAAGTCTTATCGTTCCCGAGCAGTGCTGGGTTGGGATGGAATCCCTGATGAATTGTAAAAGGCGAGGCCGGGTTGTGCCTAGTTTTGGCAGCAAGCCTACAGAGCTACCTCTCCTTTGCAGTTGCGACAGCCAGCGAACGGGTCCGGTTTGGGTTCCGCCAATTGGCGATCAATTCATGGGAACGAACGGCATTTAGACGACTTGTGCGGGGAAAGGTCAACGGCGGCGACGCTTGGACCGGGGCCGCACACCAGACTCGGCAGGCATTCCGAGGGAAAATTGACTGGTCTGCTTTTCCGTCAAATGCTCCGCCGAATCCGTCGAGGGTCTCGAACGATCCGTTCGCGCAGCAGCGGCCCGGCGAACGAATTGGTCGCGGGCTTAGACGCTGGCCGCGGATGGAAAGGCCGCTATGGCGGCCGCCAAGAATTCGTTCGCAGGGGAGTACGACGCTTGAACTGCTGCCGATTCGCGAGAGAATGGGTCATGCGGAGCCGATGGTTGTTGAGTCTCAGCGGTCTGGCCGCAGCGGGCATTTTGAGCCTTTCGCAAAGCCGGATCATAGCCCGTGCACAGGACGTGCATGTCCGCGTTTCTCCCGATGTGAAGACGGGGATTGAGGGCACAACTGAATTTCCGACGATCCAGATGGCGATGGATCACCATGCTTTTGCCGGCATGGGAAAAGACGGCAAGCCCGGGCGCGTGTACATCGAAATCGAGCCGGGTGTGTATCACGAGCGAGTGATCGTGACACAGAACCACGCGAACATCACGCTGGTGGGCATGGGGAAGTCGCCAGAGGACGTAGTGATCACGAACAGCCTGAACGCGAAGCAGGCCGCCGGGACGTTCTTCACGGAGACGGTGGAGATTAACGGCGAGGGCTTCGAGGCCGACAACATCACGTTTGAAAACACCGCCGGAAACGCAGGGCAGGCGGTGGCGGCGGCAGTGCGGGCGGACAAAGCGGTGTTCAAACATTGCCGCTTCCTGGGCCACCAGGACACGCTGTTTGCCGACTACGGGCGGCAGTACTACGTCGACTCTTACATCGAGGGTGGGGTGGACTTTATTTTCGGAAACGCGACGGCAGTATTCGATCACGATGAAATCCACTCGAATGGGCCCGGCTATCTGACAGCGCAATCGCGTACGTCGCCGGATCAAACCACGGGCTATGTGATCCTCGACAGCAAAGTGACGAGCAGCGTTGCGCAGGCCGAAGGGGAACAGGGTGCGCCCCAGCGGAAAGACACGATCAGCCTGGGGCGGCCGTGGCGGCCCTACGCTCGCGTGGTCTATATCGATACAGAACTGCCAGCGGATGTGATTCCCCAGGGATGGAATGCCTGGGGCAATCGGGACAAGGTGCCGCTCGCTTATTACGCCGAATTCCACGACAACGGGCCAGGAGCGAACCCGGCAGCGCGCGTGGCGTGGTCGCATCAGCTCACGGCGCAACAAGCCGGGCAGTTCATGCCGCGCGTGTTTTTGGCAGGCAAGGACCACTGGAATCCGATTGCGGCGGCACAGCTGCCCTGAGGTGGCGAACCGTCTTGACATCTGTACAGGAAAGCTGTACATTCATGCAGAGGACGTTTCTATGCCGACCGAAACCACTTACACAGCGCTCCGCGAAAACCTGGCGTCCTATCTAGACCGCGTGATTGATGACCGCGAAGTTGTAGTGGTGAAGCGGCGCGGCGCGCGCGACGTGGCGATCATCGCCGCCGACGAGTTGGCGGGTCTGGAGGAGACGGCGTATCTTTTGCGTTCGCCGGCCAACGCCAAGAGGCTGTCGCAGGCTCTTGCTGAGTCGAAAGCAAACGACAAGAAGAAAGCTCCAGGCAAGCGGCCAGCATCCGCTCTTGAGGAATTACGCCGCTCGGTCGGTCTTTGATCGCTTCCTGTTACGCAATGGCAATTGATACCAATGAGCGCCAAAATCGAACGTCGCGCTGACTTCCTTCCAAAATTTCGGGAAGACCTCGCCTGGTGGGTCAAAAATGACCGGCAAGCAGCGCTGAAGACGCTCGAACTCGTCGAATCCGTGCTCGCTGATCCGTTTGTCGGGATCGGCAAACCGGAGCCTCTACGTTATGAATTCGCCGGTTGCTGGAGCCGAAGAATCACGCGGGAGCACCGGCTGGTTTATCGCGTGACCGCTGAGCGGATCGATTTCCTTCAGGCGAGGTATCACTACGAGTAGCCAGGCTATTCGGCGGACTTTTCCAATCTTTACATCGCGTCCGCCCCCTGCCACACTGAAGCGTGGACACCCAGACAGTCGTAATCCTCGACTTTGGCTCGCAGTACACGCAACTGATTGCGCGGCGCATCCGCGAGCAGAATGTCTTCTCCGTTGTGCTGCCGTGCACGGCGCCGCTCAGTGAGATTCAAGCCTGCAATCCCATCGGATTGATTCTTTCCGGCGGCCCGTCGTCGGTGTACGATGCCGACGCGCCGGCCGCCGACCCGCGTGTGCTGCAGCTTGATGTGCCCACTCTCGGCGTCTGCTACGGACTGCACTTCATCGTGCATCACTCGGGCGGCAAGGTGCGCTCGGCGCCCAAGCGCGAGTACGGCCATGCCGAGGTGACGATCGAAGACGGCTCGACGCCGCTTTTTGCGGATCTGCCGGCTACGATCCAGGTTTGGATGAGCCACGGCGACGAGGCGCAGGAACTGCCGGCCGGATTTCGCCGCGTCGCCGTTTCGGCAAACGCGCTGGCTGGGATTGCCAACGAGGAGCGCCGCATCTGGGCGGTGCAATTCCATCCCGAGGTGCATCACACGCCGCTGGGTCCGCAGCTGATCGCAAATTTTCTTAAGATCTGCGGGGCGCGCGGCGACTGGACGCCGGCGCACTTTATCGAGTCGACGGTCGCCTCGGTCCGCGAAAAGGTCGGCAGCGGGCCACGTCATCTGCGGCCTCTCGGGCGGCGTGGATTCTTCGGTTGCGGCGATGCTCGTGCACAAGGCCATCGGCAGCCAGTTGACCTGCATCTTTGTGAACAACGGCGTGCTGCGCAAAAACGAATTTGTGAACGTGCAGGCAAATCTGCGCGACAAGCTGGGGCTGAACATTGTCGCCGTGAATGCGAGCGCGCGCTTCCTTGAAAAGCTGGCCGGGGTCACCGATCCCGAGATCAAGCGCAAGCGCATCGGCGCGGAGTTCATCGCTGTGTTCGAGGACGAGGCGCATCGCATCGCGCAACAGACCGGCGGGGTGGATTGGCTGGTGCAGGGCACGCTCTATCCCGACGTGATCGAGTCGTCGAGCGTGAAGGGGCCGAGCCAGACCATCAAGAGCCACCACAACGTGGGCGGCCTGCCGGAGCGGATGAAGCTCAAATTGATTGAGCCGCTGCGCGATCTGTTCAAAGATGAAGTCCGGCGGATCGGGCGCGACATGGGCATGCCGGAAGAAATCCTCGGCCGGCAGCCGTTTCCGGGGCCGGGGCTGGCCGTGCGCATTCTGGGCGAGGTGACGCCGGAGCGCGTGGCGCTGCTGCAGGAGGCGGACGAGATCGTGGTCAGCGAGATCAAGGCCGCTGGCCTCTACACGAAGATCTGGCAGAGCTTTGCGGTGCTGCTGCCGGTGATGAGCGTGGGGGTGATGGGCGACCAGCGCACCTATGCGTATACCTGCGCCATCCGCGCCGTGCATTCGGAAGACGGCATGACCGCCGACTGGACGCCGCTGCCGTATGAACTGCTGAAGCACATTTCCAACCGCATCGTGAACGAGGTGCGCGGCATCAATCGCGTGGTGTACGACGTGACGTCGAAGCCGCCCGGCACGATTGAGTGGGAATGAGAGTTGGCCGTCCACGCAGACGCGCGCTTCGCGCGCCATTCATGCAGAGACAAGCACGGCTCGCCCATCGCGACAAATGAACCGGGTTGGTAGATAGGCTGTCTAAGTGGCATAAAGAGGAGACTTCTGCCATAATGACCAACAGGTGGCAGATTATGACTGAAACGGTGGTTTTGGGAGAGAGTGGCAGAATCGTGCTGCCTGCCTCCATTCGCAAAGAATTCGGTCTGGCGCCGGGTGAGCGGCTCACTGTGATTGCCGAGCCGACCGGTATAAGGATTTTGACTCGCAAAATGGCCTTGGAAAGCATCCGGGCAGGAATCATTGAGAAACGGGGCAGCTTGAAGGGGCTCTTAGACGAATTCATCGCCGAAAGGCACGCGGACGCGGCCCGTGAAGCAAGCGAATAACGTCGTTCTCGATTCGTCGGCTGTTCTCGCCCTGGTCTTTAAGGAAGCTGGCGGAGACAAAGTGGCCGCGCTTCTATCTTCGATTGATTCGGGCGCAGCAATCGAGGTCGCCCTTAGTGCCGTGAGCTGGTGCGAAATTCTCACTCGCCTCCATCGCGATAGCAGGTCGATGACGGCGGAAAAGTTGAATGCGCTCCTCGCCGACGTCGAACTTATTCCGCTCACTAAAACAGAGGCCGAACTGGCCGCTGACTACTCCTGCGTTCATCGGGATCTTTCGCTCGGCGATCGGGCTTGCTTGGCGCTCGCTTCCGCTCGGGGCGCGACCGCCTGGACCACAGACAAAGCCTGGGCACGCGCGAAGGTTGGTGTTCCCGTCGAGGTTTTGCGCTAACTTGTTGACGCAGGCACGAGGCTAGCGCCCGCTCCCGCGCGGCCTTGGCGAAGTGGAAGATGCAGTTGACCTGGCGCGTCGTAGGGTCCGGCTTGACGTCGAAGGTGACGATCATGGTCTGCAACCATTTCGCGAGTGCCTTGTCCTGTTTTTGTGCACGCGCGGCGAAGCTTGAGACGTAGCTTTCGTCGAACGCATCGCCGGGAGCCATCTTCCAAAGGCGCGTGAGCCTGCCTGCCATGGCGTCGGGAGCGCCGTCGAACTGAACTGCGCCCATGCGATACGGCGTACCGGGATCGATCTCGACACTGTAATTCACGATGTGTGTGGCCTCGTTGAACGAGGGGTGCGAGACGACGGAGCAATCGAGATAGCCGCGGGCATGATAGGCGTCGCGAACGGCCAGAAGAAATAGATCGAGCGGCCTTCCTGCGCCAGACCCGGTTTTCTTCACCGCCTTATCCACCTCTGCGCGGGGAACGAGTGCGCCGGCAGGATAGTCGATCGCGCCGAGCTTGTAGACTCCACCTTCCCTGATCGTGACGGAATAGGGTATATCGATAGCCTGCCCGGAGACCACGGGAGGATCGATTTCAGTCACGTCGACTTTTACGGCCGCATAGCCCTGGTCCTGGTAGAGGTCCTGAAAAGCATGCTGAAGACCGGCTGCGGAGTTCTCCGTATCGAACTCATTTCCGGTCTGGCTGGCGACAAGGGCGCTGGCCTTGGCCTGCATGGCGGCGGAAACGCCTGCGAGCTGGATCCTGCCGATACGCACCGGCGGCGAGGCGATGGAAAAGTTCATGGCCGTGATCTTTTTGGGGCCAAGACCGCTTGTGAGAGCGGCTTTCACCGTCGCCTTGATGCCCTGGCCGGCGAGCATTTCCTCGAACGTTTGGCAGATTCCTTCGAGCATGGAGCCATTGGCAGCTACGAGGCCGTGGTAGAGCGGAAAGCGCTCGTGGAGCTTGTCGTCGAGTTCCTGTCCCGTCTTGAGCGGCAGATTGTCGAGGTGTATGGGGTAGAGCTGGCTGGCGGGCGTCAAATTGAAGAGCAGTCCCTTGCTGTCATTGCTGAACTTGACCACCGCGAAGAGGCCGGTATCGTTGAGCTGCTTGGCGCGAGCTTTTATCTCGATGGCGGTCAGGCGCGCGTTAGGCTTTAGGCCGGCAGCCGCGAGCAGCTCCTCTTGCGTGTATTGGGGAGCGCCTTTAAAGCGAATCGTCCTGGGCGGAGCCTTCTTCTGCGCGGGCGATAACAGCGGGCAGAGAAGAAAACAAGCGGCAATCAGTGCAGCTGGTTTATTCATACTGCGCCAAGATTAGCAAACCGTGGACGGTGCGGGGACTGGGCGTCCAGGCGGGCGCGGCCTTCGGTCGCCGTTCGCGCGCGGGCGAGGGAACGAGCCTCGACGATGCAATCAATTGCCGGCCGTCTGCGGGCGAAGGGCCGCAACTTCCCGTTGCAGCGCGTCAAAGCGTGCCAGCAGCTCCTCGTGCTGCTTGTCGGCAACCGACGGCTCGTAGGCCTCGATGTAGAACGTGCCATTCGGCTCGAGCTCGCAGGTACGCACGGCGTGGAAATTCTCGAAGCCCTGCCGGTGGACCACGCTGAGCAGCTCTTCCCGGGTGAGCGATTCGTGCGCGAGCGCCTTCGAGTCGATTTGACCGTTGCGGATGAGCACGGTGGAGCGGCCCTCGAACATGCGCGTGAGCTTTGGCGAACTGAAGAGTGCGCGGACGACGAGCCAGTTGACGGCGAGCAGGCCGAAGGCGCCGATGATGCCGCCGGTGACGGAATTGTCGTCGCCGATGATGGCGTTCTGCACGGTGTTAGAAAGCGAGAGCAGAACCACGAGGTCGAACGGGTTAAGCTGCGCCAGCTCGCGCTTGCCAAAAATGCGCAGCAGCACCACCAGCGCCAGGTACACGATGGCGGGACGCGCCAGCTTCTCCAGGATGGGAAGCGGCAGATGAAACATGCTGTCGATGATCGCTGAGTGCGGCATGGAGAGAGGATATCCGTTTGCCGGCTCTTGCGGATGGATCTTGGAGGACGATGCGGGCGCGGCGCCGAAGAGGCTCCAAGCCGCAAGCGTCTGCTAGAGTGAGGATGAAAACGGGTCCGGTACGGCCTGAATCGCTAAATTCATGAGAGAAATCGCGCCATTTCGCATTGAGCCACAATTTGTAACGCGGGTGTGGGGATTCCGCGACCTTCGTCCCTGGTACGACCGCGTGGCTGAGGGCGATCCAATTGGCGAGGTTTGGCTGACGGGCGACGATTGTGTGGTTGCAACCGGAGCGCATCAGGGCAAAAAGCTAGGCGCACTCTTTAGCGAGGCGCACGAGGCGCTGCTGGGCGCCGATGTTCCATTCGCCGGCTCGCCGCTGCTGGTCAAAGTGATCTTGGCGAGCGAAAAACTCAGCGTGCAGGTACATCCTGACGACAGCATGGCGCAGAAATACGGCCAGCCGCGAGGCAAAACCGAGTGCTGGTACGCGCTGGCGGCCGAGCCGGGAGCGCAAGTTGCCGCCGGCCTCAGGCCGGGCACCTCGCTCGCCGATCTGAGGGCAGGCATTCAGAGCGGGACTCTCGAAAGCCGCCTCAATCTTTTGCCGATCCACGCGGGGGACATGATTTTTGTGGATGCGGGAACGGTGCATGCCATCTGGCCGGGATCGATTCTGCTGGAGACGCAGCAGAATTCGGACACTACGTATCGCCTGTACGATTATGGCCGCCCGCGTGAGCTGCACATCGAAAAGTCGCTCGAAGCCACCCGTCTCTCGACGCGCGCCGGAAAGATTGCACCGCTGGAGCTCCCAGACCGGACCGTTCTCATCGATGAGGATTACTTTCGTGTGGAGCGGATTCCTGTCGAGGGCAGGCGCACGAGCGAAAGCCTCCGCGGCAATGACGACATTCCCGGACTTTCCTACCTGTTTGCGGCCACCGGTACGGGCCGGCTGAGCGGATCGAAGTTCGATCCTCTCCAGCTGCCCGCGAGCGGGATGGTATGCGTACCGGCGACTTCGCCCGATTTTGTGTTGGAGAACACCTGCGGTGCAGACACGTCTCTCGATCTGATCCGCATTTCACCGAACCGGCCTGGCCAAGCCACGTAATCGCAGCCAAAGGTGGGGGTTACGTAACGCATTCGTACCGTGAAGATTTCGAAAATCTTTGCTCCGTGCCGGTGCTTTTAGGGGAAAATCGTAAGTAGCATGAGCTTCCGATCCGTACTCTCCTCTGAGCTTCAAGACGCTCTCAATTCCGCGTGTGCCGACTGGCATGCGAACGGCAAGGTGGATCATTTTTGGCGGAAAGATCCGGGACTGTGGACTCGCGACGGCGAGGAGCAGTGGATGGGTTGGATCGACATTGTCGAACGGCAACAGAAAGATCTTTCATCTTTCGCGGAGCTGGGCGGAGACATACAGAGCGCAGGGTTCCAGACAGCTTTGCTGCTGGGTATGGGTGGTTCCAGCTTGTGCCCTGAGGTGCTGGCTAAGACCTTTGGCAAACAACCGAATTTCCCTGAGCTGCGGATCGTCGACTCAACCGATCCCGATCAGGTGATGGCAGCCTGCGAGGAGGTGAACCTGGGCGAAACTCTTGTGATCGTGGCCAGCAAATCGGGATCGACGCTGGAGCCCAACATTCTGAAACAATTTTTCTTCGAGGAGATGACCCGAGCCGTGGGCGCAAACGAGGTCGGGAGCCATTTTGTTGCGATTACCGATCCGGGCTCGAAGATGGAGGAAGTGGCCAAGCTCGAGCGTTTCCGTTACATCTTCCACGGCGATCCGCAGATCGGCGGCCGCTACTCCGCGCTTTCGAATTTTGGCCTGATACCCGCGACCGTGGCGGGTTTGGATATTGACAGGCTGCTTGGCGAGGCCGGCAAAGCCGTCGCCGGCGCAAAGGAACCGGTTGAAGATAATCCCGCGGTGCAGCTTGGTTTGTTGCTGGGAGTCGCCGCCAATGCGGGCCGCGACAAGCTGACTCTCTTCATGTCGCCGGAGATCTACGACCTGGGAGCTTGGCTGGAGCAGCTGATCGCCGAATCGACCGGCAAACAGGGGAAGGGAATCACGCCGGTGGATCGCGAATTCGCCGGACCGCCGGAGGTCTACGGGAACGACCGTGTCTTTGTGTATGTGCGGCTGAAGGACACCTCGGATGCGAGTCTGGACGCGAAGGTCGCTGCGCTTGAGGCCACCGGCCATCCCGTGGTTCATTTTGAGATTTCGGATCTCTACGAGATCTTCGGGCAGTTCTTCACATGGGAGATTGCCACGGCAGTGGCGGGCTCGGTGATGGGAATCAATCCCTTCAACCAGCCGGACGTGGAGTCGGCGAAGGTGGAAACGCGGACGTTGACCGCGGAGTACGAAAACACGGGGAAGCTGCCAGAGCGCAAGCCGATCGTCTCGGAGGCCGGAATTGAGGTCTACGCATCAGAAACGTATGCTGCCCAGCTCAACTCGACTGCGAAAAATCAGACATTGGTTGGTTTGCTTCGAGCGCACCTTAATCAGCTTCAGGCAGCCGATTATTTTGCCATTCTTGCTTTCTTACCCATGTTCAGCGAATACGAATGGTCGCTTCAGGCATTCCGGCACAAGGTGCGGGACCGCAAACACGTGGCGACCTGCCTGGGGTTTGGCCCACGTTTTCTGCACTCGACTGGACAGGACTACAAGGGAGGCCCCAACTCCGGCGTCTTTATGCAGATCACCGCAAGCCACCCCGACGACGTGGACGTTCCGGGGCATAAGTACAGCTTTGGTGTCGTGATCGACGCGCAGGCCGCGGGCGATCTGGCGGTGCTGGAGGCGCGGGGACGTCGAGCTCTGCGGATCCATCTTCGCGGGAGCCTGACGGTGGGGCTCAGGGCGCTCAGCACAGCCATCACAGCAGCTCTTATGTAGATTGCGCCTGTCCCTCCAAGTCGTTACAACCTAAGGCAACTTTTCCCTGGAAAGCGGGTTTTTACGAGTGACCGGCTCAGGCCAGGCTCGTCTAACGGCTTGAGTCGTAGAAAAGGGTTCGAAAATACCCTTCCGAAGCCGCTACTTTGCGCGGCTGGGGAGCATCAGTGGATAGGGGAGAGATCACAATGAATCGTACCTTGATGAAGCGAACCATCATGCAGCTCATGGCGTGGGCCGGGGTGGCCGTGTTGTGTGCCGCAGTTGCGCTGGCGCAGGATTCAGGAGCGGCTGCGAGTCCATCTCAAGGTCAGCCGGCAGCCCAACAGGGGCCGCGCACAGATGGACAGATTGAGATGGATGTGGTGCAGGCGCTTGACGCTTCGGCGGCGCTGAAGAACGACCTGATCACGGCAGCAACCATCCAGGGAGAGGTTACCCTCTCGGGAACGGTATCGAGCGATGCGTCAAAGCATTTGGCGGAATCGATTGTTTCGCACGTGGACGGCGTGACCAAGGTGCATAACAATCTGCAGATCGGGAATCCAGGCCAGGAAGCGCAGAATACGCAGCCGGCTCCGGATAACGGCGGGCAGGATGTACCGGAAAATCAGCAGCCCGAGGCAACTCCGGGGCTGCCTCCGCCGGCTCCTGTGCCGGACCAGTATCCGGCTCAAGGGCAGAACCAAGCGCCCGCTCCTTCCCCGCAGCAAACGCCATATCCGCAGCAAGGCGGTTATCCGCCGCCTCCGCCGCCGCGGCCGCAGTATCAAAACCCGCAGTACGGGCAGAAGCCGCAATACGCTCCCGCTCCAACGGCTCCGCCTTATCAGCCGGCCGCAGGACCGGTCACCATTCCTGCGGGAACGCTGATGTACGTGAGAACCAGCGAGCCGGTCGACAGCAAGAGAGCCAAGGACGGTGAGCCGATTCAATTCACCCTGATCCAGGACGTGACCGTTAGCGGCGTGGTGGCCATTCCGCGCGGCGCAACAGTGCACGGCGTTGTGGCAGAAGCCAAGGACGTTGGGCGCGGCAAATTGGCAGGCAGCTCTGAGTTGGGCCTGGCTCTTACGTCGCTCGACCTGGGCGGACGCAACTATCCGCTGCAGTCGGATCAATTCAATGTGAAAGGCCCGAACAAAGCGGGCGAGACGGTAGGCAGTGCCGTTGGCGCGGGGTTGATCGGCACGATCATTGGCTGCGCGGTAGGCCGTGGCGTGGGATGTGCCGTCGGCGCCGGCGCAGGTGTTGCAGCGGGCACGGCAGCTTCAGCCGCTTCCTCGGGGCCGAGGGTGTGGATTCCCGCGGAAGCGCTCGTCAAATTTCACACGATCGCGCCGCTCACGGTCGATCCTGTAGGTCCGCAGGAAGCAGCGCGGCTGGCAGAGGGATTGTATCCGGGCGGCCCGAGCCTTTACCGGAGGGGCCCATATGGACCGCGGTACTACGCAGGCTACGCGCCCTATCCATACCCATACGCCTATCCGCCGGTTTATTACCGGCCGTATTACGTGGTCGGCGGCGCATACTACTGGCGATAAAGGCAGGGAACGAGGGAACGAGAGCATAACGAACGGGCATCCGCCGATTGCGGGTGCCCGTTTTGCTTTGCGGCGAAGTGCGGTTCTCGAGCGATGTGCCATCGAAGACCTCGACTATAATGACAGAGTCGCATTGTGCGAGATTTGCGCATGCGCGGGCGCTGGTTTTGGTGCGGCGGAAAGTTTGCTGCATCCCCTTGATTCGGCCGCTCGCGCGTAGAGAGATGAAGGCAAAAGTCCATCCATGATTCGTTTCCTGCAGACAGATAACCGCATGGTGAAGGCGCTGATCGTCGTGGTGATCGGCGCGGCTTCGGTCACCATGGTGCTTTACCTGATTCCCGGCCTCAGCGGCATGGGCTCCTCGTCGCCCGATACCTATGCGACTGTTTATCCGCACTGGTACAGCCGGATCCTTTCTTCCGGCGACTCTGTTAGCCAAAGCCGGGTGGAGCAGATTGCGCAAAGCCAACTTCAGCAGCGCAGTCCTCAGTATGCGAACAATCCCATGCTCCTGCAGTTTTTTGAGCAACAGGTGGGCCAACAGCTGGTGCAGCAAGTGGTGCTTTTGCAGGAGGCGCACCGACTCGGCATTTACGCGACCGACAACGATGTGCGGCAATATCTGCGTACGGGACCGACGGGCGAAGTTCTCTACCCCGATGGAAAGTTCATTGGCGATGCGGCCTACCGGCAGCTTATCGACGACCGGCTGCACGAGTCGATTACGGACTTTGAGGATTCGATCAAAGACGACATCGCGATCCGGCGGCTGCAGGCTCTTGTTACCGGCGGAGTGACGGTAAGCGATGCGGAGGTTCGCGATGGCTACCGCAAGCAAAACATCAAGATCAAGTTCGATTATGCGGTGATCTCGTCAGATGACTTGCGCAAGACGATCAACCCCTCCGACAGCGAACTGGAAGCGTTCTTCAAGAAGAATGCCGCGCGGTATGCCCAGGCGGTTGGGGAAGAGCGAACGATCGCATACTTTGCATTCACCGCGGATCAGGTTCCGGGCGGCGCTCCACAGCCGACCCAGCAAGCGATCCAGCAGTACTACAACGATCACCTGAGCGACTATTCGGTGCCCGAGGAAGCCAAGTCGCGCCACATATTGATCAGCGTGCCCGAGAATGCCGATGCCAAGACCGTGGCCGCGGCCCAGGCCAAGGCAGAGACGGTTCTGAAGCAGCTCAAGGCGGGAGGAAGCTGGGCCGAGCTGGCCAAGAAATACTCCGACGACCCGGGAAGCAAGGATAGCGGCGGCGAATTGGGTTTCGCGGAGCGCGGCAAAATGGTGCCGGCGTTTGACAATGCGATTTTCACTCAAAAGATCGGCGACATCGAGATCGTGAGGAGCAACTTCGGCTTCCACATTGTGCAGGTGGAGGACCGGCAGCAAGCGCATACGCAGCCGCTGAGCGAAGTGCAGACAACGATCCAGGCAACGCTGGCACGCCAGGACTCGGGGGCTGCGCAGGCGCAATATGCCCAGGCGCTGCTCTCTGAAGCCGCAAGGAACGGACTGGAAAAGACCGCTGCGGCGCATCACCTGCAGGTGGTGACCACGCAGCCGGTGGCGCGCGGCGGCGTGATTGCGGCCGTGCCAGACGGCACGCAGCTCCTGGCCAAGGCCTTCCAGGTTAAGCTGGACGATCCGCCACAGTCCGCGCCTACAGGCGAGGGCTACGCAATCTTCCAGGTGACGGGAATTACTCCTGCGCATGCGCCGACGTTTGCCGACTGGAAGACACATGTGCTGGACGACTATCGCGACGAGCAACTTCCAGCTCTATTGGCCCAAAAGACCAAGGAACTCGCCGACCAGGCGAAGGCCACCGGCGACCTGACCAAGGCGGCAAAAGAGGTTGGCGCGACGGTGAAAACCAGCGACTTGATCGGCGAGACCGGCCAGGCGCCTGACTTTGGCGAAGTGGGCCAGGTAGCTCCCCAACTTTTCGACATGAACGTCGGGGCGGTCAGCGGTCCCATCAGCACGGAGCGCACCGGCGTGGTGGCAAAGATCGTCGACAAGCAGGAGCCGACGGCCGATGAGATCGCTGCGAACTTCGATCAGACCAAGGATCAACTGCTCGATCAGCGCCGGAACGAGGCATTCAGCGTCTTTTTAAGCGGCGTATGGAACGATTACAAGAAGCGCAACCTCGTCCGCATCAACGCCAAGCCTCAGGGACAAGAGACGCCGGGCATGTAATCGCGGATCACGCTTTGCACAAAAGGTCCGCAGCGATTGTCGTTGCGGGCCTTTGTGCATGCGCAGGTGCGATTCGGCCAATGCCCCGCACGACTGCCGGCGATTGCCGGGTCTACTGGTCGTTGCCTTCGATTTGCTGCGTGGCTACGGGCGAAATATACCCGAACAGGCCCCCAGCGCCGTGGTTTGGGCCGGCAGTGAAGTACAACTCGTTGGCAGGCGCGCTCGCTGAATCGTAGTTGTTCGTGCTGTTGCTTCCGGGGCTGATTGCCCAGACTCCATTGATGGCAAGCGGATTCCCGTTCGGATCCTCAAGGAGTCCGACAAACTTGCCGGTAGCCATGTCGTACGCGGCGATATAGCCGCTCGATTGGGTCGTTCCGCCGCCGGCAAAAGATGCTATCAGCAGATCGTGGCTGTATGCGCCGAAATCAAGCGGAGCCAGCGCGACACCCCAAGGGGCATTCAACCAATCGCCGTGTTCCAAGCGCGTGATCAGATGACCTTCGGCCGTGAAAATGTCCACGTAGCCGAGGCCGGGTCCGTCGGTCTCAAAGGGATTGCCGTCTTCATGGAGCGCATAGGTAACGACGACATCGTTCCCGATGGTCTGCACGTTAAAGGGAACAAAGTCGCGTGGGAGCCAACGGTCCACGAACGGGTCGTCATCCCAATCGAATCGTCCGGCCCAAGGCGCGGAATCATCCTTATCTTTGCCAAGTTTGACGGGTTGAAAGGCATTGTTATACACGTCGACGCGACCCTTGGTGAAGTTCGCCGCATAAAGGTAGCGTTGTCCATTGATCAAGGTGGCCGCAAGGCCGGTATAGGACGAGCCATCAGTTGTCTTCACGACGACCGTCGCGCCGGCGGTTGAATTCCAGGCAACGATCAGGCCGTCGATTGTGCAGAAAAGGAAATTGGCAGGCTTGGCGCCAAGCAGGAAATCTGTTGCGCTTCCGTTGTAGATTGTTCCCGTTGGCAAGCCAGGCTGGCCCGAAGTTGCGGACGGGATTGTCACAGTAAGGCTCGATTTGGTTCCCGTTCCGCTGTAGAGTGTAGCGACTCCAGTGGCGTTGTCAGCTACCCACCAGGGACTGCCTGAACTTCTGGACATTCCCCAGGGATTAACGAGAGATGAATCGATGGCTGCCGCTCCCATTCCCGAAGCATTCGCGACGAGGTTGGTTTGGTTATATTCCTGGCCAAACGCCTGGAATCCGAGGAGAACGAGAGCCAGCGTTGGCGCTGCTGCATGGCGCAGAAACGTGGTCATTTTGACCTCCATCATGTGACCGGTGAAGTTGAATGAAGTCCCGCAGCAGTGTTTGGGTTGCTCGGCGGGACGCCAAGTGACGAAAAGGGAAACCCGCGCGGTTGGATACGCGACGGAGATAAGGGGAAGCAAAATCTGGAAGACTCTTGCTTCGTCCCGCTTTCTCGGGCGCACCTATTCAGCCCAATTCATACAACAATCATCAGGGCCCTTATGGTTTGTCAATCAGAATCTACGGTTCGCGCTTGTTAGCGTAGTCCCTGGGTCGCGAAGGGAAGGCCAGTGACGGGCGAGCGGCCGGGTTGCGCATCGAGATTGGGCGCGACGGATGCGCGAGGAAACGAAGCGGGAGCCACGGTCACGTTCCATCCGTCGACCACGATGAGAGCGTCCTCGCCCTTAAAATCGCTGTCCGCCGCATCGATCGTGATGGTTTTCGTCTCATCGGGAGCCAAAGAAACGTAGTTGTCGCTATAAAAGACAGGCAGTATGCGCTCGGCCGATTTGCGGCGGAGTTGCACGTGCGCCATCAGGGCGACTTCCTTGGTTGGATTATGCAGTGTGACCTGAAGCATTCTGCGGCCTGCACTTTTGCCCTCCAGTTCATCCACCTTCGCCGTGAGCGTGACCATGGGCATTTGGTTCAGTGCCGAGAAATCGTCGGGATTGTCAGGCGTAGCGCGCCAGTAGAAGTTGCTCGAAAGCGGATTCCCCGCCGCATCGCGCAGATCGAGCTTGATGAAGTGAACGGGAGAAACATTCGCGGGGAAATCAATGGGACCAAGGTTGGTGGCGATATCCGGAGCAGCGGTGAGCTTGGTCTCATGCTGGTATGCGAGCGAACCGTCGAGGTTGTAAACCGCGATGTGCGCCACCACGTCTGCGACCGGCACGGGCTGGTTGTTAATCACCTGCACGTCGCCGCTGGCCTGGTTGTATTGGATATGCAGCATCTCCGACGCGTGCATCACCGCGAAGTAGGAAGACATGGGCTCGAGGTCGTAGTGGTAGATCTGCCAGACGAAACTGGGCTGCGCGGGATTGCTCATCCAGGTGATGACGGCGGTGGTGGGATGGAAAAGCTGCGCATTGCGCCCTTCGTACATGGCGCGGAAGGCTTCGTAGTTCATTAACTGCGCTTTGCGCACAAAGTCGGCGAGATTTGCGATGTTGCCGTAACGGCCGGCAAGAATCAGCGGGTAGAGATCGCCGTGCTGATTTCCCTTGGCGAGATCGTGCGCAGCCCAATCGTCGTTGATCGTCTCCCAATCCTTTTGGGGCATCATGCCGTGGATGGATTCAAGCGTGGGCACTGAAACGCTTCCGGTTTCGGTTTTGAAATAGTCGTCGGTGACGTCGTAAAAGGCGCGCGGCGCCCGCCAGGAATAGGGGCCATGTGAGCGCACGCCCGGGCCATCGGACGAATTCGGCCAATAGAGTCGTTTGGGATCGAGCTCGGCGAGCAGCGTGCGCAGCGCGGCGTCGATCTCCGGCGGCGGATCGCCCTCGTTGCGTGCGCACCACAGCACGATGGAAGGGTGATTGCGAAAGCGCAGGATTTTGTCGCGGACGTTGGCGATGTAGGTGGGAATGTCGGTCGGGTCGGGGCCGTCGGCGGGATTCGGCTGGAAAAATTCATCCCAGACCAGGATTCCGTATTTGTCGCAGAGCTCGTAGAAATCTTCGCCCGTGCTTTGCCCCACCCAGTTGCGAATCAGATTCAGGTGGGCGAGCTGGTGCAGGTGAATCTGCGCGTCGAGCCGTTCGCGAGGAATGCGCTTCATGGCCTCGTCGAGTCCCCAATCGCCGCCGCGGATGAAGATGGGTACGCCATTCACCGAGATTGTCAAAGTGTCAGTGCCGGGCACCGAGTAGGTAATTTTGCGGACGCCGAAATCCAGATCGCGCGTGTCGGAGATTTCGCGGCCTTCTTTGAACTCGAGATGCAGATGATAGAGATTCTGCGGTCCATATCCGTTCGGCCACCACAGCTGCGGATGGTCGACGTGCAGCGCGGGGGTGCTTTGAGCATTGAAGCTGATTTGCTGCGTGCTGTGCGGTGGAAGCTCCACTTGCCGCTCGAAGGTAATGTTCTCGATGGTTCCGCGCACCACGCCTTCGACCGGCTTCTCGCTGACGTTCTCGACGGTAGCTTGCACTGAGACATCTGCCGAGTCCGTCTTCGGCAACGGCAGATCGGTGGTCACGAACGGATCTTTCAGCACAACCGGTCCCGTCGTGGAGAGATAAACCTTCTGCCAGATGCCGGTATCGCGATCGTGAACGGCGTTGAGCCAATCCCAGCCAATGGTCGAGAGAAACGTGGGCCCATCGATTGCGCTAATGCCGCCATTCTCTCCCACGCCGTCGCGCAGGGTGTGTTCATGCGGAACGCCGGGATGCGGTTGCGGCGTCACGAGCACTGCAACCACCGCATCGTGACCCGGCTTCACCTGAGCAGTGACGTCGAATATGCCGCGAATGAAGGCTCCGCGAATTGTGCCCACTTGCGCACCGTTCACCCACACGTCGGCGGAGTAATTGATGCCGTCGAAGTTGAGCCAGACGTGACGGCCCTTATAGGAACGCGGAATGCGGACCACGGTTCTGTACCAGTACGAGGTGTGAACCAGGCTCTCAGGAATGATGCTGGTGCGGTCATTCTCGCCGTACAAGGGCTCGGGATAAACGCGATTGTTGACGAGTGTGGTGAGAACCGTGCCGGGAACCGTGGCGGAGTACCAGCCGCTGGTATCGAAACCCACAGCGGCAACTTGCGCGCCGGGTTGGGGAACCTTGGCCACATCCTGCAGCTGCCAGCCGGAAGAGAGCGTGAGGGATTGCGGAAGCGTAGCAGCCATAGCAAATTGTACGGGCAGGACGGTAAACACGAAAGTCAAGGCAGGAGATAGCAACGAGAAAGAAAAGTGGTAGGAATGGTCTTTCAAGATGACTCCAGATTTTACTTGAGGAGCGTTGGAACGCGCTCAAGAGCATACACGGTCAGCCACCTCGAAGGAAACCAGCCAGCGGACGGAAGGGCGGGCGCATCTGATAAAAGGACAACATGGAATTGCAACGTTCCGCCGGAGTCCTTCTGCACGTAAGCTCGCTGCCTTCATATGGAGGAATTGGCGACCTTGGCCCCGCCGCGCATGATTTTGTAGCCTTTCTGGCTCAGGCCAAGCAGCATGTTTGGCAGGTATTGCCGCTTTGTCCCACGGGATACGGCAACTCGCCCTATGCCGGCACATCCGCATTTGCCGGGAACCCATCGCTCATCAGCCTGGAGTTGCTTTCCGATTGGGGTTGGATCGATGGCGAGCGAATTGCGGGCCTGCCTGGGCGTAGCGGCCGAGTCGATTTCGAAGAAGTGGAGCGGCGCAAGCTGCCATTACTTTACGAGGCCGCCGGAAATTTTCTGGATCGCGGGCTCGACGATGAGGCTTTAGCTGACCAGTGGAAAGACTTCGAGCAGTTCGTGAAAGACGAGTCGGGCTGGCTCAACGACTACGCGCTATACGCGCTGCTGTGCCACAAATTCAAAACCGGTGCGTGGTCCGAGTGGCCTGAACCGTTGCGCCGCCGCCAGCCGGAGGCCCTGCTGCAGGTGCAAACTGAGCACCGGCGCGAGCTTGCCCAGGAACGTGTATTGCAGTTCGCCTTCCTGCAGCAGTGGGATCGGCTTCGCGAGGCCGGTGCCGAAAGCGGCATCAGGATTCTCGGCGATGTAGCGATCTTCGTGAGCATGGATTCAGCCGACGTGTGGGTTCATCCGGAGATTTTCGAGCTCGATGACGATCTTAAGCCGATCCGGATCGCGGGCGTTCCGCCCGATTACTTTTCCGCGACCGGCCAGCGGTGGGGCAACCCGCTATATCGCTGGGACGTGCTTGCCGCGCGTGGATTCGACTGGTGGATCGATCGCGTGCGGCGGGCGATGAATCTCTATGACATCGTGCGCCTTGACCACTTTCGCGGCTTTGAGGCCTATTGGGCGATTCCGGCGGAGGAAGAAACCGCCGTCAACGGCGAATGGGTGAAGGCGCCGGGGCTTGAACTGTTTCACGCGATTGAACGGGCACTTGGGTCACTCCCGTTTGTGGCTGAAGACCTGGGCCTGATCACTCCTGAAGTCGATGCGCTGCGTCTCGAGCTGGGTATGCCGGGGATGAAGGTGCTGCAGTTCGGCTTCAGCAACAAGGGCGCGCACACGCACCTGCCCCATCGCTTTACGGTGGGAACCGTGGCTTATACCGGCACGCACGACAACGACACAACCCAGGGCTGGTGGGCCGCAGTGAGCGAAGCGGAACGGGACGCCGTCGAAGCTCTCGTTGGGCCGGTGGGCGATCGTCCAGCGTGGCCGTTGATTCGCGCCGCTCAGGCCAGCGTGGCTGTGATGGCTGTGGTGCCCGCGCAAGATCTGCTTGAACTGGGTTCTGACTCGCGCATGAATACGCCCGCCGTCGCCGCAGGCAACTGGAGTTGGCGCGCGCCTGAAGGGTGCTGGACTGAAGAATTGGCGCGCCGGCTGGCTGCTCTGGCGGAAGTCACGGATCGGGAGAACGATCCGTTGGAAGAAGCAGGGAAGAGCGAGTAGCGAATAGGGAGTAGCCAATAGGGATAGGGGCGACGAAATAGGAAGCCGCCTGGTTCGACTCGCAATGAAACGATGAGTGGCACGCTCGTTCGGCGAATGTTCTAAATGCCCTGCTCCCTATTGGCTACTGCCTGCACTTTCGTTTCACCGGTAGGACGAATCGTCGAAGCGGCTCATGTCGAGGGAATCGTCGAGAACACCCAGCGTGATTACCGCGAATGTGAACACATGGGTGTCCGGCTCAAGATGGCCGCCGAAGGCGTGGTCCCCCGTAGCAAGCGTAATGTGCGGATGCATGCGTCCGTTCATGATCATGCCACTCATGCCGATGATGTCAGCCGGTGCGGTGGGATTCTTGACGAACAGGTCCTTCGAGGGTAGATCGCGATTTGACACCTGGTGTACCTGGTAGCCGCGCACCGATCCAAAGGCAGAAAGAATCACCGCGTTCTTGATGTGCTGCTGCGCAATCATCTGTTGCAGGCCGGCGAGCAGGTCGGTGTCGAATTTGAAGCGCAGCACCACCACTCGCTGAAAATGGCCGCTGAGGGCAATAACGTCGGGCACGGCCGGACTGTTGGGCTTATGGTCGATTGCCGCGCCAAGAGAGTGGGTGGTCTCGTGGCGGGTCTCCTGCGCGGGAAGGGCGAGAGACGAGGCGAGCAACAAAACAAAAATGATCTTGTTCATTTCAATCTCCTCGAGCACGCTGCTAAGGGTCGCCTGCTCTCAATCGCAGTTTCACGCCTGTCGGTAAGCCGCGGCCCCGCCGATTCAGTCCGATCGTCAAAACGGTATGTCGTCGTCGGAAATCTCAGCCGATTGTGCAAAGTCGTCCTGCCCTGCGGGCTGCCGCTGATCTTCATTGACTGCGGCGCTCGACGAGCTTGCCGGGCGGCTGTAGCTTCCGCCGTCGTCGCGTCCTGAAAGCAGCGAAAGATCGCTGGCGATGATCTCGGTGCGATACACCTTGCGGCCGGCAAATTCTTTGTCGTCCCAATTGCGGGTCTGGATCCGTCCTTCGATAAAGATCTTCGAACCCTTCTTTACGTAGTCACGCACGATCTCTGCCAGCCGCCCGTAGACCACAATGTTGTGCCACTCGGTGCGGTCCTGCCAGTTGCCTTGTCCGTCCTTGGCGCGCTCACTGGTGGCGAGTCCGAAGGTTGCCACCATCGTGCCGCCGCCCGTCGAACGAATTTCAGGATCCTTACCAACGTTACCCAGCAGAAAGACTCTGTTTACGCTCTTCGCCATATTCTTGCTCTCTCTCTGTTCACTGCCAATTTTTCGCGTCACGTGCCAAAACCTGGTGTCAAGTTCGGCCAGTATTCCGTGTCATGCCGAAAACTCGTGTCAGAGGATTACTAAATCTCTGCAACACCGCAGTTTGTGGCCAAACTGATCAGGAACAAGATTCTCCTTTCCCGTCAGAACTCTGGGAAGAGTATAAGCGGGCTGGGAGAACCACAGCAAAGACCACGTTGGCTGCCCAATGGATTTGACCAGGCCACACCGGCATTGAGTGGGTCTGGCATATCTCTCCGAGGTTCGCGATCTTGACTCCGTCTCCTCGTGCTGTTGACGGTGATAACGCGGAACTTCTGCGCGATGGCATAAAGCATGGAAACGCTGGACATGAGCGCGATCATCCTGTGAAGCGGCAGGTGAGGAGGAGATGATTCCAAGTCCCGTGAGAGGTTACTTCAGAGAACCGCTCACCGACTCGATAGATGGTTTTGGTGTGCCGGTCCAACGGACCCGAAATGTCCGCCCTTTGCGAACGTGGGCCACGAGCGCCGGCCGGAAGCAGACAAGACAAACGCCTCCAGTATGGCGCACGCTCGGATAAACCAGCCCGAGGGATCCAACCAGGAGGAGAGTTTGACCCAGAGTTTGAGAGACCTTATAGCTGGCCGGATCGAGCGCGGCAGCGAACTTCTGGGTGGTCCGTAAGTCGTGAAACTGACCTGTAAAATCGGCGAGGTATTCGTCGCAGGTTATCTCATCCCTGAATTTTCCAACCTCTGAGAGCGAGACGGTCGCATGGTATATGACTTCCGCTTGGGCTGTCTGAATGCTTGTTGCAGCGTACCAGGCGCCGCGAAAGGGGCCGCTGAACCGTGTTCCGGCTGGGTGGGCATGAGTGAATGCTGCGTTAATGACGCTCGCGTACGGAACGTTTGCGACGAGCTCTTGTGGGCTTATTCCGGGGAGCAACCCAAGTTCAGCTTCCAGCCGTTCGTTGGTCCTGTTTTCCATCTGGAATAGATCCCTGAGAACATCTCCATCGGGAGCCAGCCGGGTAAGCACGCTCTCTTCCTTCGGACTGTACTTTGACTGAATGAGTCGGCGTGAGTCCTTGAATACGATCGCAGAAAGAAGCGGGAGAGCATTTGCCCTCCCGCTTGGCTTCTCAGAATTGATCCTTGGCACAGGCCTACACTCCTCCACGTCGGGCGTCCAACAGGCGGCGGACGTTCTGCATTGCCGGCAGGCCGCCGTCGATCATGTACTGCAAAGGAGTTTTCCCACCGAACATGGCATTGCTGTTTGCAAGCTGTACCCACTCCTCGGCAAGCTCCTGACCGTGCAAGATGTTGACTGCTTTGAAGATCCCAAGAAGGTACGAGATGCGAAACATCCGGTCCACGTCCAGAACCTTTCCCTTCGGGTTCTTCTTCATCTCGTAGAACGGCCCATTCGAGATACCACCGAGGAGCATCCTGGCGTCCTCATCACGGACTTTCCAAATCTCCATCATCTTGAAGAATCCGGTGAGGGCAGATCCGCTGAGGCGCTTACGCTCCTCGGCCGAATTGAAATCGACAAGTGGCTCAGGAGTATACCGAGTTGCTGGGTAGCTGAGAACGGTTGCCATAAACAACCTCCTGATAAGGAGATTATATACTCCTGTTTCGGATTGTAAAGACTAAAATCGCGAGCGGGGCCCAGTCGGCGTTATGAACTCTCCATGACAACGCGACGGATTGCTTAGCAGCATTTCAAATTCAGGACTTTGTAATCAGTTTCAATCCAGCCCCTTCGGGGTCATTTCGCATGCGGCTGGGCGCGTTGAAGTACATCGAAGCTCGGCGGGCCGCAGTGTATTCCGGCCAATGCGGCAGGCCAGGGTGGTTGGGATTTCCAGTTCGCGCAAAGCTGGCCCACGCAGTGGAAATTTGCTTGGACAAGGCAAACGCCTCAGGATCTCCCGCACTGTAGTGATCGCAGATTTCTGCGTTGTCGAAGGTAAACGAGATTTCTGCCGCGTGAAATGTGCCGACTCGATTGTCCAGCACCGGCGTTCTCCAGGCGTATATGTACGAGTATGCGGGTGCCGCACCCTGCGCCACCTTTCTTTCGGCCTGCAGGAACGCCGGAATGCGCCAGCGCGAAGTGGCGATGACCGCATAGATGCCAAATGGGTTCGCATCAGGATAGTCGTGCCGGTAGGCAGCGATGATCTCCTCGCTTTGGCCGCCAAACTCCGCGGCGACCTTTCGCTGCAACTCGTCTTCGGTCATGGAATTCGCGCCCGGGTTGTCGAGGCCGTTCATGCTCTCATTCAGATTCGTGCTGGTGATTAGGGGAACATCGGCGGAGAGCGCTGGTGCGCCAGGATGGAATGGATGGACGGGAAGCGTGCGGCCGTCGACAGTCGGTCCCCATCCGCCTACGCCGAACCCGTCATACAGCGACGGCGTGGGTTGCGGCACCTTCCGCATGGCCTCTGCAGCGGCTCCGGAAAGCCTGTCGACGGGAATCGTCTGGAGATCTCTCTCTTGCGACTTTGAGAGTCCCAGTTCATTGAGGGTGAACTCGGCTACCTGCTGTGAGTAATCGGGCGTAAGCGCCTTCAGAAATGGGCCGCTTTGGATAATTGCGCGATGAAACAATCCTTTAGCGGCCGGCATGGCCATCAGCACGGCCACTTTTCCTCCGCCACCCGATTGACCAAAGATAGTCACGTTGCCTGGATCGCCGCCAAAGCTCGCAATGTTATCGCGAACCCATTCGAGAACTGCAACGCAGTCGAGCATTCCGACATTGGCTGAAGACGAGAATTCTTCTCCGCCGATTCCTTCGAGATTCAAATAGCCATACACGTTCAACCGATGATTGTGGTTCACGAGGACGACATCGTGATTGCGCGCCAGGCTCTCGCCCTCGTAGGAAAGGAGGTCGTGCCCGGAGCCGCCGGAATAGCCGCCGCCATGCATGTAGACCATCACCGGTCTTTGGTGGGAACCGTTGATCTCAGGCGTCCAGACGTTCACGCGGAGACAGTCCTCTCCGGGCACCGAGACCGCCGATCCGCGATGCAGAAGGAAAGCGTCTTCATCGTGGCTGGCGAGATTCTTGCCATCTGTATTGAAGTGCGCGGAGTCTTCCTGAGGGCACACGCGGCCATAAGCAAGTGCGTTGCGGATTCCCGTCCACGGTTCGGGCGGAGCGGCGGGCATAAAGCGGCGCGCGCCCGATGTCGTAGCGCCGTACGGCACTCCCTTGAAGATGTAGACCCCATTGCGCCGATAGCCGCGGATTTTCCCCGGCGGAAGCTCGACAACCGTTGCCTCATCGGAGGCAACCACCTTAGCGGGTGCGCAAGGCGCAGCGCTTCCACCTGAGCCGGGCGTTTGATCAGCCGTCATCGCCTTCACTTCATGCGCGAAAGCCAAGTTGCCGGTCAACCCCACCCCGAGTGCTGCCACGCCTTTTAGAAGATTGCGCCGGGTTGTTCCTTCTTCGCCGCCTTGCGCCGTCGATTCGCGTGAATGCGAGTTGTTCGCCGGTTCTGCGACCATGATTCCGCTCTCCTTCCAGAGAACAAGATCATAAACCGAATGCAAGCGAACCGTCCCAGGCGCTGTCCTAACTAGTTCTTATTCGGTTTTCTATCCGGTTTTCCGTTGACATGCCTCGGTTCTCTCTTTAGCCTTGCCCATTGTGCCAATTGCCGCGAATCCACAGATAGGCTCAAGTATGAAAATCGCCATCTTCGCTGGCCTGCTCCTGTTGAACGCATGCGCACGTACTGTGCATCAGCCGCAAGCGTCGATTCCGCAGACAGATGAAACTTACATGGATGCACAGGGGACTGCACACATCACGCGCGTGGTTCCGCTGCCCATGACCGTCAGCCCGCAGGCGCGCGAGTATCTGGCACGCTCGGCGACAAATCCGGCAGCGGCGACCACGATTGCGGAAAAGCGGGCGCAAACTGACGCCATGCAGGCTCGCGATTCTGCCGCAAATCTCGCCATGTATCCTGCCGAGGTATCGTCTTCGACCATTGCGGGCGTCCCGGTCCGCATTGTCACGCCAGCTTCCGGTGTTCCCCAGGCCAAGGCTGATCGTGTCCTCATTAATCTGCACGGTGGCGGCTTCACCACAGACTCCGGCTCTCTGACGGAGAGCATTCCGATTGCTCACCTGACGCAGATGAAGGTGGTTGCGGTTCTCTATCGCCTCGCGCCGGAGCACCCGTTTCCTGCGGCTGTAGATGATTCCGTAGCTGTCTATAAGGAACTACTGCGGACTTACAAACCGAAGCACATCGCCATTTATGGAGCTTCGGCGGGTGGGATCCTCACTGCCGAAGTTGCTGTCAAGATCAAACAACTCGGCCTTCCGATGCCCGGCGCGCTCGGCATTTTCACGGCAACGGGCGACTTCAGCACGCTGGGCGACAGCCAGGCAATCTACTCGGTCAGCGGCCTCGCAGGCTCAGTGAGCGTACCAGACCAGGCGAACGTACAGTGGCTTTCGGATTATGTGGGCTCCGCGAATCGCAAAGATCCGGTACTCTCGCCGCTGTTTGCAGACCTCCATGGAATGCCGCCTGCGCTTTTTCTCACCAACACGCGCGACATGATGTTGAGCGGTACGACCATCCTTCACCGGGCATATCTTCGCGCCGGAGACGATGCGCAGTTAGTTGTATTTGAAGGGCTCAATCACGGTTTTTGGTATGAAGCCGGTTTGCCCGAAAGCGAGGAGGCAGACCGGCTGATTGCACATTTCTTCGACGATCATCTGGGTGGATCCGACTGAGAACAGCATCGAAGCACATCGTTTGAGAAGGGCATCGAGAACATCGTTCATAATATTCGGACGTCTTGTTACCTGGCGTTTACTTAAGTGAAGATCAGACGGCTTGGAAAGGTTCACAGCTTCAGATCGAGTCTGCCGGCGAGTACACGACTCGCTGCGTTCTCGCAGCAACTTAAACTGAGCTGGGAGGATGACGCAGGTGCAACTCAATTCCAAGCTGATTCGAGCGACACTGTCGGGAGCGCTGGGCGGATTGCTCTTCGGTTTTGACACCGTCGTCATCTCCGGTGCGATTGACGCCTTGGTTCGCCTGTATCATCTGAACCCGCAGGAAAAGGGGTTCACCGTTGCCATCGGGCTGGTAGGCACCGTGATCGGAGCCTTGGGCGCGGGTCAGATCGGACAAAAGCTTGGCAGCCGCGAGACCCTGCGCATTACGGCTCTGCTTTACATCCTTTCTGCGCTGGGATGTGGAGCGGCGTGGAACTGGTACTCATTCCTGCTCTTTCGATTCGTTGGCGGGCTGGGGATCGGAGTGTCGTCAGTACTGGGGCCGGTCTACATTGCGGAGCTTGCGCCGGCAAAATGGCGCGGCCGCCTGGTCGCGGCATTCCAGTTCAATGTGGTGTTCGGCATCATGCTGGCCTACATCTCGAATTATGCGATTCGCACCATGCACCTTGGCCCGCTCGAGTGGCGTTCGCAGGTGGGTATCGCTACGTTGCCGGCATTGGTATTTCTGGCACTGCTTTTCGGAATTCCGCGCAGCCCGCGATGGTCTGCCTCCCGCAATCGCTGGGATGAAGCACTTGCCGTCTTGAAGTTGATGGGCAATCCAAATCCTGAGGCGGAACTCGCCGATATCCGGGCCTCTCTGGAGCAGGAGCATGTCTCGGCTCACGAGCGGGTCTTTCAGTGGAAGTATCGCTATCCACTCTTTCTCGCCATCACCGTCGGCGCATTCAACCAGCTGGCTGGGATCAACGCCATCCTGTATTACCTGAACAATATCTTTGCGGCGGCGAGCTTTAGCCAGATTTCAAGCGACCAGCAGGCGATCGCCATTGGTACCACGAACTTCCTCTTTACCATTGTCGGCATGTCGTTGATCGACAAGCTCGGCCGCAAGACACTGCTGCTGATCGGCGCCGCGGGATGCGCCAGTTGCCTGGCGGGTGTGGCGTGGGTGTTCAGCAAGCAGACGCATCCGGGTGAACTGTTGTGGCTGCTGATTACGTTTATCGCCTTCTTCAGCGTGTCGCAGGGAGCTGTGATCTGGGTGTACATCGGCGAGGTGTTTCCCACCGGTGTGCGCGCCAAAGGGCAGGGTGTGGGCAGCGCCAGCCACTGGTTTATGAACGCGCTTATCGCGCAGATGTTTCCGGTAGTGGTGAGTATGATAAGCACGGCCACGCCATTTGTGTTTTTTGCGGCGATGACCGTCGTGCAGTTCGTTGTTGTGTTGTTCGTCTACCCGGAGACCAAGGGCCAAACGCTGGAGGATCTGCAGCGCAAGCTGATGCGGGCCTAGGAAGTGTAAGAATCTGGCTCTTGTCGAGAATTCGGTGCCGCAGCGACAGTAGAGTTCCCTCGAGCGGAACGATCGAGCTTCAAGAGGCTCGGGATTGTTGTCCCATCTGATTTAGACAGTCAAAACCCGGATCGAAACGGTAGCTAAAGGGCGGCACGAATCATGTCTGCACCGTGACCGCGTTATGCGGCGCTGGCGTGCCATCGAATCCAGGAGCATCTGCGGCGGAATTGCGCAGCCTGACCGGTGCACTTACACAGTCGCTTGTCGGGATGTCCAGATTGAAAGATGACAACGCAGTATCACCGCGACGATGAGTCCGCATCACGACAGGAGTGAGCCAGATCGTAGCCCGCGTACGTCAAACCGCCCGTGGGCACCATGAAAGGGCTACTTGCCACAAGCACGAGCCACCATCAAGCCGGCAGATTTGCGAGACATCCTTTATTTGAAACGCCGAGGCTGCTAATACGCCTTCTCTCCGGTAAATTGCGAAGCTGGGTGCGAAATCACGAAATGCCGGCGTCCTAAGGTGGCCTTTCGGCGCGAAACGGGAGCATTCCTTATGAGCACGATGAATCGGCGACGATTTCTAGGCTCCGTTGCTGCAGTTGCGGCTGGTACCCTCGTCCCGATAGAGTTGCCGGCGGAGTCGCCGGCGCTTCGCAAGGTTGAACCCATCATCGATACCCACGTCCATTTCTATGATCCCTCGCGTCCGGGCGGAGTCCCGTGGCCGCCGGCGAGCGATACTCTGCTCTATCGCCCCGTGCTACCAGAGGCATACAAAAAAGTGACGGCACGACTGGGCATCAAAGGCGTGATTGAAGTGGAGGCCAGTCCTCTGCTTGAAGACAACCAGTGGGTGTTGGATTTGGCTGCGCGCGAGCCGATCATCCTGGGCACCTGCGGTGACATCGAGATCGGCAAACCCGGATTCGGAGACAGTTTGGAGCGATTCTTGAAGAGCGGACGATTCTACGGAATTCGCATAGGAAATCTTTGGAATAGAAACCTCGATGATGACCTCAAAAAGCCGGAGGCGATTGCGAATCTCAAATTGCTTGCTCAGGCCGGTCTCGAAGTGGATATGATCAGCGGATTTCCCATTCTCCCAAATGTGGTCGAAGTCAGCGATCGAGTACCGGACCTGCGTATTGTCGTCGAACATATGCCGTTTGATCCTCCGCGCAACGCGGGAGACAGGCCGGCCGGCGAAAGGTTACTTCATGAAATAGGCCAGAGGCGCCAGATCTTCTCGAAAGTGTCGAACGTGTTGCGCAAAAGGAACGGTCAGCCTGTCGAGGATCTTGAGTTTTACCGTTCCTCTCTTGATCAGCTATGGGAGACCTTTGGAGTCGATCGTTTGGTCTACGGTAGTAACTGGCCAGTCAGCGAGAAAGTCGGGCCATACGAACTGGTGTTCAGAATTGTGCATCAATATCTCGCAACAAAGGGCAAGGATGCCTCACAGAAGTTCTTTGCCGGCAACTCGCAGACGGCTTATCGCTGGAAGGCGAAGCCAGGTCCACGGATGCCCGGGTGAAGCTTCCCATGGCAGCCAGCATCGATTCGTTGACGGTCATCGGAGGCATGCGTATACTTCGCGTGATCAGAAAGAAACATTTGCGCCAAGGCCGAAGGAACTCCCAGTGTTTCTTCGCCCAAAGCGCTCCGCTTCCTCAGCAAGACCGCAAAGGTTGCGCACTAAGACTCTGATGGAGGTTTTATGAAATTCTTCGGTACGACGCTTTCGCGGCGCGCTCTAGTTCAAAACGCCGGCCTCGCCGCCGCTGGCGCCGGTCTGTTCGGTCTTGGCCGGGCAACGGATGCTTATTCTCAAGCGCCGGCATCCGGTGGCGGCCAGCCACGCGCTTTGGCGCTCGTCGGGGACCGTTACCATAATGCTGACTATATCCGGGTAAGTCTCGACCGTGTTTTCAAAGAGCTGAATATCCCCATTGATTACACGGTCGAATACGACAAGATCTCCGCGAGCCTGCTGAAGGATTACCAATTGTTTCTTTGCTTGCGCGACGGTATGATCTGGCCCGGCGGCTACCTCGGTCCGGATGCATGGTCGGAGTATTCAAAGAACCTTGAGAACGATGCGGACTTTCCCAGCCCGAAACCCGTTATGTGGATGACCGAAGAGCAGGGAGCGGCGATCAAGGACTTTGTGAACTCCGGCAATGGGTTCTATGCATTGCACAACGCCAGCCATATCTCGCTTACTTCAAAAAATTACCGGGAATTGATGGGGGGAGCTTACATCAGCCATCCACCACTGCGCCCATTTCGCGTGCGCCCGACAGAAAACAAACATCCGATCACGGAAGGCATCGCCGAATTTATGGTGAACGACGAGCAGCACTATGTGACGTATGACAAAGATCCCAAATACGTGCTTTTGGAGGCTGAAAACGTCGACGGCTTGACGTTCCAGACTCTGGGCGCCAAGTCGATCTCCGGCTGGGCCTACGACTTTGGCAGTGGACGCATGGTGTTCACGGCTGTGGGCCACACCATCCATGCAATGTGGGCGCCGCAGTACCTCGAAATCCAAAAACGATCGGTGCGGTGGCTACTGAAACAAATCTAATTGAGCGTGGGGCTGGTGGAGAGCGGGGTCATGGTTTGCGCCTGATTGGGCGGCGCGCCGGTAGTCGTTTCCGGGCGTTGGGCGTTTGGGTACGGTCCCGAAGGTGGAATACTGACGCCGATATCATCGAGAGTGATGCTGCTGCCATTGAGTGATGCACCGAGAATATGCGCCCCGTCCGTTGTGGCGCCCAGCACGCCGGTCGGCAGCTTCACCGAGTCGCTCTGAGGATAAAACTGAATGCTGGCGTTGTTGCCCACGCCCGCCGCTGGGTTACGCAGAGGATCGCTCTGACGACACCGACGTCAACCCGCAGGGCTGCGCCGTTGGCTGCGGATAAAAGTTCGCTGGCAATGTGGCAGGTCATTGCGCGACTTCACCCCCATTCGCGAAGCGCTTCAACAGCGAAGGCCGCGCCTTCATGTTCATTCCGAATATGTCCTCTTTGCAATCGTGATTGTGGCGGAAATGGAGCGGCGTCTCATGATCTGCCGCACTTCGCGGGAGTATTGTGCCGCGTGGCGGAATCTTTCCTGCTTGTAGTTTTCGAGCCGGGGCAGGAAGAGCCGAGGCGTTCTTGTTGAAGCCGCAGCCGTTGACGGCCGGCGCCGCGTAGGAATGGGGCGCGGTTGCCGAAATCGTTCCAAATCGTTGGTCGCTTGCTCGAGCCCATGAACTGGCCTCAAAGTAGCCGCAGGCTCCGGAGGGCACGCGTCGCAACACCCGCGCGCATTTTATCCAGCCACTCGCAACGAAAGGCTCGAACCCGGGATAATGTGTTCTTGGGGGGAACCGAATCATGTCGCCATCGACCAATCTACCTGACCGGCAAGCGGAGACTTTTCCTGTTCTTACGCCGGCGCAGATCGCGCGCGTCCGGCCCTATGGCAAGGTCCGATCGGTCTCGGCTGGAGAGGTTCTTTTCGAACCAGGTAAGCTAGGGATGCCTTGTTTCGTGGTGCTCTCGGGAAAGCTTGACATCGCAATGGCCGGCCTTTCAGGCGAGCAGGTGTTTGTAACCTACGGCCCCGGTCAATTCTCTGGTGAAGTTGTCTTGATATCCGGGGCTCGCGCTCTCTCCAGGGGACGGGTGGCCGAGCCGGGGGAATTTCTGGAAATCGGCGCAGACGCGTTGCACGTGTTGATCGCAAAGGATTCTGAGTTGAGCGATATCTTCATGCGCGCATTCCTCTTGCGCCGCGTCGCGATGATTTCGGGCGGCCTGGGTAATGTGGCCGTACTGGGATCGCAACACTCAGCAAATACGCTGCGCCTGCGCGAATTCCTGACCCGCAATGGTCATCCCCATAGCTATGTCGATCTCGATAGCGACACAGGGTCGCAAGAACTTCTGGATCGGTTCGACATAAAGCTGGAAGACATTCCCGTTGTGATCTGCAGTGGAAAGAGTGTGTTGCGAAATCCGACCAATCAGCAACTGGCGGAGTGTCTGGGATTCGCGGGCCATATCGACGAGCACCGCATTTATGATGTCGCGATCGTGGGCGCTGGCCCGGCAGGCTTGGCTGCAGCCGTGTATGCGGCTTCTGAAGGGCTGGACGCCCTCGTGATCGAATCCGAGTTTCCCGGAGGCCAGGCGGGCGCGAGTTCAAAAATCGAGAATTATGTCGGTTTTCCGATGGGCATTTCGGGTCAGGAGCTCGCCGGCCGTGCTGTTGTGCAGGCAGAAAAATTCGGCGCTCAGATGATGGTCGGTCAAAAGGTGGTGAAGATCAGGTGCGACCAGCGGCCGTATCAGCTTACTTTGGAAGACGGCGGACTCATCGAGGCGCGAAGCATTGTTATTGCTTCCGGCGCTCAGTACAACAAGCCGAAAGTTGAGAATTTGGAACGGTTCGAGGGGCAGGGCATCTACTACGCCGCCACGTTCATGGAAGCACAACTTTGCACAGGCGAGGAAATCGTCGTAGTTGGCGGCGGCAATTCTGCCGGTCAGGCAGCAGTCTTCCTGGCAGAGACGGTGCGCAAGGTCTACATGGTGGTTCGCGGCAAGGAATTGTCCGAAACCATGTCGCGCTATCTCATTCAGCGAATCGATGAGAATCCAGGTATTGAACTGCATCTCCAAACCGAGATTGTCGCATTGGCAGGTGATTCGAGCTTGAATCGGGTTACCTGGCTCAATCGGGCGAAAGGCGAAGAATCTGTGCATGAGATCGGCCATGTGTTCGTGATGGCAGGTGCTTCGCCGCGTACAGATTGGCTGCGTGGATGTGTTGCGCTCGATAAGCAAGGGTTCATCCTCACAGGACGGGATTTGGATCCGGTTCTGGACAGCGCACCACTCAAATGGCCGCTCAGCCGGCCTCCGCAGATGCTGGAAACCAGTCTGCCCGCGGTTTTTGCTGTCGGAGATATTCGTTCCGGCAACGTGAAGCGCGTTGCCTCTGCCGTGGGTGAAGGTTCAATTTCGATCCACCTCGTGCAGAGAGCGCTGGTGGAGTTGTGAGTTTCCTCTAGCTTTTATGGACGACCTCAAACGAATACCCGTCCGGGTCAAATACATCGGCGGCGTAGTATCCCGGATAATATTCAAGCCGTACCCTCGGTGAAATATTGTCCGCGGCGCCAGCGGATATTGCCGCCCTGTAAAATTCATCGACCCGATCATTGTTTTCGGCCATGAACCCCCAATGGATGGACCCTGGATCAGGCTTCCCTTGCTTGATCCAGAAGATCGCCCTCTTGCCATCGCCAAATCCCCATAGGTCGGGATGATCGCCTTTGCCCTTGTAGGGGAGGAAGAACCTGATATTGAGAGGCTTCAAGGCCGCCTCATAGAACGCCAACGAACGCTCGACATCGCTGACGGTCAAAATCATGTGGTCGAGCATTGTTCTCTCCTTCCAATTGCAGAGGCCAGCGCCTTTCTTTACTGACTCAATTCGTTCGCCCCGTGATTAAAAGCGGCGGAATTTCGAAATTTGTCAATTGTTAGACCCTGTTTCATAAATCCGCTTTGTATCAGGGCACGACTTCAGTCGTGCCGAAAAGAGCCTGAAAAGCAAGGGGTTTTAACCCCTGAGGGACGATAATCCGGATACGGCGGCCATTTATGAAACAGGCTGGCTCTGTTGACATCCTCTCTGCGAGCAGTGAAACGACAGGCAGCTAGAGGCGGTAAAGATCGAAGGCTAATCCAAGGAGGAGTGCTTGGCGGGATTGAGTGTGCAGGGTTCTGCCGGGCGCCCGGCAGGAGAGTTTGCGCTTCACGGCTGAGAAGACACTTTCGATCAAGGAACGTTTCCCATACTGTTCTGTGGGGAAGTTCTCGCGCATCTGGAGGCGCACACCGGATGCCCTGCAACTGGAGCGGCGTTTGGCCGGGATGATGCTTTGAGCCTGGAGTTGCTCGCGGCAGAAGGTGTGATTGCGCTCGGAGTCGAACTCGGCGTCGGCCAGCACGCAGCCGATGGGAGTATGTTCATGCGCCTGGCCCACCAGGATAGGTAGGGTGGCACAGTCGTTCCACGGTGCTTGACGAGCCCACTGAGCCAGGATGAGTTGCCGCTCTACATCGACCACGGCGAGCCACTTCAGCCAATGTTTCCAGGTGCGCTGCTTCTGGCCGAAGTGCTCTACACGGCGGATGAAATAACTGCTCACCGCGGCCTGCGACAGCCCGGTGGCATCGACGGCTACCGTGGCCGGACTTCGCCACCTCCCGGGCATACGGCGTACGATCTCCTTCATCACCCGCGCCACATCGGCCGGATCAAGCCGGACCAGAAAGCGATACAGCGTGGTGTAGTCGGGAACGGAGTTCAATGCGAGGGCAGATCGCAATTCCGCGTGCTCACCCAGCCGAACCTCAGCCTCGCGAAAGGTCCAATCCTCGTAGCGCATCAGGCAAAGCACAGCCAGCAGTTGCGGCTGCGTAAACTGCCGCTTGCTGAACTTGGTCCGCTGCGCGGGCAACACTCTCCCGCTGACATCGAGCGCCAGCCGGGCAAATCGCACCAATCCAACCTCGGCCATACGGAATGCAAACAGCCAGAGCAGTTTCAGCTTAACCCGCTTCTGCCGCGCCGGAACTGCAGAGTGCCGAGGATGTCAACAGAGCCAAACAGGCTCTATTCAAATCGCTGTGCGCCCTCCATCCACAGCGAGCTTTGCGCCGTGAATGAAACTGGCACGGTCTGTCGCCAGGAAGACAATTGCCTCTGCAATTTCCTCGGCTGCTGCCGGACGACCCGCTGGCGCCTGGGAAGCTAATTGTTCAAGACCTTCGCCCATCGCGTCCGTACCCTCGGTGCGCGTGGGCCCGGGGCTCACAGCGTTTATGCGAACACCCTTTGGTCCATACTCGGCAGCCCAGGTTTTCGTCAACAGATTGATGGCGGCCTTGCTCGAACCGTAGAGGCTCATTCCCGGCGCGCCGTAATCAGCAGCCATCGTGGAAACATTCACGATTGCCCCTTTGCCTCGCTTAGCCATTAGCGGAGCAAGTTCGGCGACGAGGAAATAGGGTGCCTTCACGTTTGTCGAAAAGACTCGGTCAAACTGCTCTTCCGTCATTTCATGCGTGGGTCCGAATGGAAAGATCCCGGCATTGTTAATGAGAATATCGATATGGCCGTTTCCGAGTTCGACCGCTTTCTTTGCCAGGTCGCGTGCGCTGGCTGCATCTCGAAGATCGGAGGAAATGAAATCTGCTTTGAATCCTGCGGTACGAATGTCGTCGACTGCCTTCTTCCCGCGGTCGGCATTCCGCCCCACAACCAAGACATAAATCCCAAGTTGAGCCAGTTTTTTGGCCGTCGCGAGACCGATTCCGCTCGTTCCCCCAGTAACAAGTGCAGTAGAAGCGCCGTCTGTCATTCTTGATCTCCAGGAAGATAGTTGCAGGAAATTAGATGCACACGCGCATACGCAGGTTTGACGGGAACTCGCCACACCCGCAGCGCCCGCATCGGATCGATCCCGAAAAACGATCAGGTGACTGGATTGCTACGATTCGCGAGCGTTCGAACATAGGGAGCGACTGCCGAGATGTCGAGTTCACCTCTATCAGTGAGTGCCTCTTCGAAGATTCGTCTCGTTGCCGAACCCGCCGGCAACTCAGCGCCCGATTGATCGGCAACGCTCTGGACAAGGTTCAGATCTTTGCTCATCAGGTGAAGCGGAAACTGAGGAGAGTAGTCGTCAGCCTTGATCTTCGAAAACTTCCTTGAGAATGCCGGTGCAATCACGGCCGTCTTTGGAAGGACGTCCAGCAGAACATCGCGGTTCAATTGCAGATGTTCGCCCAGCGATACGGCTTCGGCGATCGCCTCCATATTGATGCCAAGCAAGAGATTGACGACGAGCTTCATTCGGATTCCGGCTGTGGCGGGTCCCATCAGATACCATTGCTTTGCGATTGACTCGAAGATAGGAACGCAGCGGTTAAAAACTTCCGGATCACCTCCGCCGAACAGTGTGACCGTACCTGCCTCCACTGCCGGTGTCGAGCCGGAAACCGGAAGATCGATGAGACTCGCACCGTGCTTCTCCGCTTCACGGTGGAGAAGTGCCGACAGATCGGGAGAAATCGTGCTCATCTCGAGGATCACTGTGTCCGGCCGAACGTGTGCGAACACCCCGTCGTCACCCAGGTAGACTGCCCGTACAGCGTCGTCGTTCGCAAGAGAAGACAGCAGCACGTCAGAGCCATGAACAAGGCTCGGGAGCGTCTCTTCGATCTGAAATCCATAGTTCCTGAGGGCAAGAGTTGTCGTTTGGCTGCGATTCCAGCCTCGGACGCCCCAGCCTTCAGCATGCAATCTTCGAAGAAAGCGGCTCCCCATCAATCCGAGTCCAATGAATCCAAGTTTTGCGTTTTCCTTGCTAAGTGTCGTGTCGCTCATTTCAGTGCTCCCTTCAGAGCAGTTTCGGAAATTCTATATCCGGACATCGCGAAATTCAGGGTCGACGCCTCTTCCACCCCACGAACGAAGACCTGTCCGTGGGGACCCGGCTCCTTGGCCTCGCGATGATTCGAATGTCTTGAATATGGATTCCTCATCTCCGGAATCGCTTCAGTCGCGCAGGCTCACGTAGGCGGGTCGTACCGCAGACAATGTTTCAAATGCCGTCTGCGGAAGCTCCAACTCGGCAGCGACGATATTCTCTTCCAGGTGCTCGATGGAAGTGGTTCCGGGGATCGGCACGATGACTCTTGAGCGCTTGAGGAGCCACGCCAGTGCCACCTGGAGCGGAGAAGCGTAAAGCTGCCCGGCAACGTACCTGACCACATCACTCAACGAACGCGCTTGACCGATAGGCGCCCAGGGAAAGAAGGCGATTTCGTTCTCTTCACAGTAGTCGACAATGAAATCCGATTCGCGATCGGCAAAGCTGTAGCGATTCTGCACGGATGCGATCGGTACAATCTTGCGGGCGCGCTCGATGTGCTCGCGGGTCACATTGGACAGTCCGATGTGGCGGATCTTTCCTTGCTCGCGCAAGCTGGCCAGTGCCTCAATGGATGCTTCGAAGAGACGACATTATCGGGCGCATGGAGTTGATAGACGTCGATGCGCTCCAGACGCAGCCTTTTGAGGCTTCCTTCCAGCGCTTCGGCAAGATGCCGGGGGCTCGCATTGTGCGTCCATTGATCGGGGCCGGGTCGCTCCCATCCGCCTTTGGTCGCGATCACCAGTTCCGCAGGATATGGATATAGAGCTTCGGCGATGAGTTCCTCCGAGGTTCCCGGCCCATATGAGTCTGCGGTATCAATCAGGTTTACACCAAGCTCGATTGCTTTCCGAGAGTTGCGAACGCGGCCTTCTTGTCGGCAGGCGGACCCCAGATTCCAGGTCCTGTGATGCGCATTGCGCCGTACCCCATACGATTGACCGTGTGTTTTCGGCAGAGCTGCGTAGGTCAGAAGCAGTAACCTTGTGCGACCCAGAATGCCAGTCTTCGATGGCCTGGGTGGTTGATTTATCCACGTCGATAGCTTTCAACTGAGAGAGTGGCACAGCGATATTCCGGTTCTTCCAGCGGGTCATTACGAGCATGTCGCTAGCGCAGCTATTCTCAGACGCCATTTTTCGGATCTCGACAGTGTCCCCTTTGCGCAGCGGAGATGTTGGCACGGAAGCAACGCACTGTGCATGGAAGGGGAACTGGAGTTTGTCCTCGAGATAGTAGTACCAGTCTATGGCTTGTTCTTCTGGCCCGTAGGCATCGACGATGATTTCCTCGTGGATGCGGCATTCCCGGTCATGATTTTGTCGCGTTCTGTCCATGTTCCTATCTTTGGATTCTACTATCCAGGATGCGCCGGACGGAGGTGCGGCCGATGTTGAGTTGCCGGGCGATCTGGGATTTGCTGAGG
>CAWAJH010000005.1:0-308987 GCA_963782285.1 uncultured Acidobacteriaceae bacterium | reverse complement strand
TATTGTGAATCCGGTCCGCATCGAGCCCATCATCGATCTCAGCGCCACGGCGCATGTTGAGGACTACGACATCTCCCTCGGCCTCAACGGTTCGCTGCAAAAGCTCGCCGTCACCTATCGCAGCGATCCTCCGCTGCCCGAGGCCGACGTGCGTCTCGCTTCTCGCTCTCGGCCACACCGCAAATCAGCAGCGCCTCTACACCCAGCAGCAGGAGCAGGCCATCAGCAATCCCACCACCGACGCGCTCCTCGGCGGCGCGCTTAACGCCACGGTCAGCAGCCGCGTGCAAAAGCTCTTCGGCGCCGGCTCCGTCAAGGTCGATCCCAACTACCTCGGCGCCTTCGGCAACTCCACCTCCCGCATCACCGTCGAGGAACAGCTCGGCCGCAATGTCACCCTCACCTACGCCACCGACGTGAACACCACCAGCCAGCAGTTGCTCCAGGCCGAAGTCGCGATCAACCGCCAGTTTCCGCTCGTCGTGGCCCGCGACGAATCAGGCGTGTTCTCCATGGTCATCAAGGCCACTCGCCGCTACCGCTAGCGCCGATTCCGACTAGATGCGCCAGCCGCCCGAAGCCCTTCGAGGCGTATCAATTTTGCGCAACCAACCGCCCCGATTCGGTGTCTAATCAGGCGCGTACGCGGCTGGCAGCTGGCGGTGATCGATCTTCGGGCGATCGCCGGCAGCGCTTTGCAGTACTCACGAGGAGGAAACCCCATGACAAGAATCTTGAGTTCATCGCAAAACTTTGGTTTTCGCCGCGGCCCTGCTCGGCAGCCGGTTCGCCTTGGCCGTCTCCGCTCGCAGCTTCGGGAGCCGCTGCAGGACCAGCAGGATGTGGCCGGCGCGGTTCAGGCCAAGCTGAATAAGTCGCAATTCAAGGATGTACAAGTCAACGTGGACGCCAACGGCATTGCCACGCTGAGCGGCATCGGTCAGCCTTTACGAGTACAAGGCCGACGCCGAAAAGACCGTGCACAAAGTGAAGGGCATAACGGCGGTGCGCAACGATATTCAGGTTGCCGGCCCTGCGGTCTCCGACGCCGAGTTGCAGAAAAAGCTCCTGGAGAAGCTTTGACCTACGACCGCGATGGGATACGGCAACATGTTCGACGCCATCACTCTGCAGGTCGAGGACGGCGTCGTGACGTTGGGCGGTCATGCGCACGATTATCCCAATCGAGACTCCGCCGTGGCGCTTGGCCGCCACAACGCCCGGCGTGAAAGATGTCATCGACGACATCGAAGTCGATCCCGTCTCGCAGTTGGACTGGGAAATCCGTATTGCTGTCGCGCGCGCCGTCTATAGTTTCCCTTCGCTTAACCAATACGCCATCGATCCCGCCAAGCCCATCCGCATCTCGGTGCAGAATGGCCACGTGGAGCTCTATGGCGTGGTCGATTCGCAGGCCGACAAAGAGGCCGCCGGGAATCCGCGCCAACGGCGTTCCCGGCGTCTTCAGCGTCGAGAACGATTTGCAGGTTGCCGGCCAGCCTGCGCGAAAAGAAGTCGTAAACCTCAACCAACAGCATGCGCCTCGTGCGGCCCTGGCTGATTCAGGCCGGGGCCGCCACATCCTTGAGCTTTTAACCGTCCGGCTCAACGAAGCCGATTCCCAGACGAACCGGCGATTCTGCCGCTGACCCGGAATGCACCCTCTCCGCCACCGCAACTGCCGCTAAATGGTTATGCTGTAATTGCCTTTCGCCCGCTACAAATGGGCGCAGGATTTTTGTGCACTCAGGAGGCTGGTTGGAGGCGAGATCGCACCCGAAGTCGAGAAGTGCAGTCGGCAGACTCCAGCAGCTCCCGATCCGGAGCCCAGGCCGGAGAGCGCTCGCTTCGAGCTTATCCGCCCGACATTCGTTGAGCGGCTCCTCCTCGGGCCGCAGGGTTTGCGCGCCGGCTGGTCGATTCTCCTCTTCGCCGGGGTCGTTCTACTTCTTCCGGTTGATCATTCAAAACATCTTTTTCGCTGCCGGAATCATCCGCGAGACGAAGTTCGAATCGCCCATTTTCGTGTCTCTGGCGGAGATGACAGCATTTCTTGCGCTGGTCGGCGCGATGGCTCTCATGGCGCTTTTCGAAGGTCGGCGCATTCTGGACTACAACCTGAGCGGGCCGCACCGCCTCGCGTCATTTTGTGTTCGGGCTGTGTTGCCGGCTTTGTCGCGCTCTCTCTGCTCGTGGGAGCGATGGCATGGGGTGGCTGGCTGCGCTTTGCAACGGCCCCGCTCTCCGGCGCACGCGCCTTGCGTTTTGCCGTGCTGTGGGGCTGCGCCTTTCTTCTCGTCGGTATGGTCGAGGAGGGCCTGTTCCGTTGCTATGCTCTCTTCACGGTCACGCGCGGAATCAATTTCTGGTGGGCGCTTGCCGCGCAAATCTCAATTTGCCTTTACGCCTTGTTGAAGCATGACGGTCACGGCGTGTAGGGAGTCTATGCGGCCGCCGGTCTCGGCCTTGTCCCTTGCCTGATGCTTCACCGGAGATGCGGCGCACGCAGCGCGTTCTGGCAGGCGGCGTGGGTCACCTCGACGTTCTTCGGTCTCTATCACACGGCCAACGGCGGCGAAAACTGGATTGGCATCTTTGCCGCCGCGTTCATCGGCTTTGTCTTTTGCGTAAGCGTGCGCGTTACAGGCTCGGCCTGGTGGGCCATCGGCATGCCATGCGGCATGGGATTGGGCGGAGACCTTCCTCTACGGCACAGCCGACAGCGGACTGCGGGGACAAGGCCATCTGCTTGCTGCCAGCCCGGCAGGCAATCCAATCTGGTCTGGCGGCGCCGATGGCCCTGAAGGCAGCGTGCTCGTCCTGGGCGTCATCCTCCTGTTGCTTCTCTACTTGCTTACTGCATATGGCCGCAGTAACCGCCGAGTTGCGAACCCGCAGCCAATCGGCAAAACCGTCGCCTGAGATGGAGTGCGCGCGCCATCCGCCAGGGCCGGGCGTATTCTGAAGCTGACCGATGCCTGAATCGCCCCCAGCAAATCCATCGGCAACTCCCTCGCCGAATCGCAATCGCAAGCGCGGTTGGCCGCTAATCCTCCTATGGTGGGGTTCCGGACTGTTTATCTTTCTCCTCCTCTCTGCGGGGTTTGGTGTGCTGTGGCTTCGCTCCGTCACTTTGGCCTCGCTGCCGCAACTCGACGGCGACGTGCATCTCGCTAGCCTCTCCGCGCCGGTCGCCGTGCAGCGCGATGCTCACGGCGTGCCGCATATCAATGCGGCTTCCCAGGACGATCTGTTTGTGGCCCAGGGCTACGTCACCGCCCAGGATCGCCTTTGGCAGATGGACAGCCTTCGCCGCGCGGCCAACGGCGAACTCGCCGAGGTCCTTGGTCCCTCTCTCCTCCAGAATGATGAAACTCAGCGCGTGCTTCAGATTCGCCTCACCGCCCAGCGTATCTACGATCACCTGCCAAGTGACGACCGTCAGCGCCTCGACGATTACGCACGCGGCGTCAATCTTTTCATTGCGCAGTGCGAAAGCGCCCATACGCTTCCCGTCGAGTTCCACCTGCTCATGTATCGTCCCCAACCCTGGCGCGGTGTGGATTCCATCAGCGTGGGCCTCAACATGGTGCAGACTCTCGATACGCATGTGATTACCAAGCTCTCCCGCGCCCGCGTTGAAGCCCGGCTAAGCGATCCCAGGCTGATCGCCGATCTTTATCCCGTGGGATCATCGCGCGATCACCCACCCACCGGCATTGAAGCGGGCCAAACTGAATCGCAGCCGCGGCTTGTCTCTTCCGCAAACGACAATGGTGAAAACGCTGAGACCCGCCTTACGCCGGCCGGAGCCACCGATCCCTTCGCACTTCCCCCACCCTCTGTCATGGCCTTGCTGGGGCTTCGCGCATGTGACGGCTGCGTCCCAGGATCAAATAACTGGGTCGTCGCCGGCAGTCACACCGCTAGTGGCAAGCCACTGCTCTCGAACGATATGCACTTGACGCTGCGCGTTCCCGACACCTGGTATATGGCCGATTTGCGCGCGCCGGGTTATCACGCGGCCGGCGTTACCCTGCCGGGGTTTCCACTCATCGTTGCCGGGCACAACGAGCACGTGGCCTGGGGATTCACGGCCCTGGGTGCGGACGTGCAGGATCTCTACATTGAAAAGCTGGACGGCAAGGGCAACTACGAGGGCACCGATGCTGCGTGGCATCCGCTCACTGTCGATCGCGAAGTGATTCGCGTCCGCAGCGGCAAGGATGTTGATCTGAACGTTGAGTCCACTGACCACGGACCCCTGCTCGATCCGCTTCTTCCTAAAGGCGACGCGCCGACTGCACTTAAGTGGACCCTCTATGATCCTGCGCTCAATTCCCTCCCTCTCTATGCGATGAACGTGGCATCGAACTGGCAGAAGTTTTCCGCCGCGCTTGCCCAGTGGCGCTGGCCCACCCAGAATCTGGTCTACGCCGACGACCAGGGACACATCGCCTACCGTGCCGTTGGCAAAGTGCCTCTCAGGTCTGCGGGGCTGGTCGACGTCCCGATCACGGACGCCGCACATGAATGGCAGGGCTACATCCCCTTCGATGAGATGCCCAATGCGTTCGACCCTCCTTCAGGCTTCCTTGCAACCGCCAACTCCCGCGTCACCACCGCCAAATCGCCATTTCCAATCGCCGACGACTGGACCGATCCCTACCGGGTCGAGCGCATCTACAAACTGCTCGAGGGCCGCGATCAGCTCACACCCAACGACATGCTCGCCGCGCAAACCGACATCTACAGCGAGGTCGATCAGGAGTTGGGCCGGCGCTTCGCCAACGCCATCGACCACACTCCCGGTCCCGAAGGAAATGGCGACGCCCGGATGCGCCAGGCCGCGGACCTGATGCGCAATTGGGACGGCCGCCTCACCTCCGATTCAGTCGCTGCCTCGCTGGCCACTCAAACGCGCGCCGCGCTGTGGCCTCTAATTCTGGAACCGAAACTGGGCAAGCTGGAAAACGATTATCACTGGGGCGAAAAGAACTATGCCGAGGAAGAGATCGTGATGAACGCCGAGCCCGAGTGGCTGCCAAGGAATTACCAGAACTGGGACGCGCTGCTCACCGCGGCAGTGCAAAAAAGTATGAAAGACGGCCGTGCACCCTCCGATTTGTCGAAGTGGACCTACGGAAGCTGGCATGTGGTCAACATCGAGCACCCGCTGGCGCAATTTCTTCCGCTCATCGGACGCGTGGCCGGCACCGGCCAGCAGACCCAGAGCGGCGACGGAACGACAGTTAAACAGGTGGGCCGCACATTCGGACCCTCGCAACGCTTCACCGTGGATTGGAGCAATATCGACGAATCGACAGAAAACATCGTGATGGGTGAAAGCGGCAACCCACTTAGTCCCTATTTCCGCGATCAGTGGGATGATTGGTACTCGGGTACCACTTTTGCATTGCCTTTTACGCCGGCAGCCGTTGCGGCTGCCACGCGCCACACGCTGCGCCTGCTGCCATGAAAGAACAGATAACAGGGGATCAAGGGAACAAGGGTGCAAGGGTGCCCCACCCTCGCCGCGTTTCTGTTTTTACGGCTGGGGTGGGGTCGGCCCACGCTTCGCCTCCAACCCTGGGCAGGCATCTCGGTCTGGTCGTGATTCTCCTCGCCGCCTTGGTCGCCATCGTCCCGCAGTTCGTCCGCGGCAACTCCTGCGGCCACGACTTCGACGTACACCTCGTCTCCTGGCTCGATTGCGCGAACAGTTGGCGTCATGGCATTCTCTTTCCGCAATGGACGGCGAGCCCCAACTACGGCGCGGGCGAACCGCGCTTCGTCTACTATCCGCCGTTCACCTGGGTAGCTGGCGCCGCTCTGGGTCTGGTTCTTCCCTGGCACTTCGTACCGATTCTGCTCACGTTTCTCACGCTGGCCGGTACTGGGCTGGCCACTCGCGCCCTGGCGCTCGAAGCTCTCGAAGATCTGCCGGCCACTCTTGCCGGCTGCGCATCGCTCTTTTCCGGTTTTACCCTCTTTACAGCGTATGAACGCACCGCTTTCCCCGAGTTCACCGGCGGATTCTGGCTTCCACTGGTCCTGCTGTTTGTCCTGCGCGATCGCGATCATTCCGCCTGGCTCATTCGCCGTGCCTTCGATGGCTCAACCGTCCCGCTCGCCATCGTGCTTGCGGGTTGCTGGCTCTCAAACCTCCCTCTTGGCGTCATGGCGGGCTACCTTTTGGCTGGCGCCGCTCTCCTGGCGGCTCTGCTGAATAGAACCTGGGCACCTGTCCTTCGAGGAGCGTTCGCGATTGCGCTGGGTCTGGGGCTATCCGCTTTTTACTGGCTTACGGCTGCGTTCGAACGCAACTGGGTCGACATCCGGCAAGCGACTCATGAGCTCGGCTATAACTTTGAGAACAACTGGCTTTTCGCGCGCCACTTCAACCCCGAATTGGCTTTGCACGACGCAGTCCTGCGCCAGGCCTCCTGGATTGTCATTTCCATGATCGCCGTGGCGTTTGCCGCCCTGTTCATCTGCTGGCGTCGCGGCACGCTGCCCACAACCAACGGCTCCCGCCGCTGGTGGATCCCGCTGGCGTTTATTCCCGTCATAGCGTTGCTCCTGCAGTTCCCATTCTCGGCGCCGATTTGGCGCCTGCTCCCCGAGATGAGCTTTCTGCAGTTTCCCTGGCGCTGGCTTGAAGCCGTTGAGGCGCCCATGGCGATCTTCCTGATCGCGGCCATCTGGCCCCAAAGCCGACGCGGCCGCACATGGGTCGTCGCCGGTTGCTCCGCGGCATTCGCAGCAATGACGATATTCGCCGGAGCTTATTTCTTTCAGGTGTGCGATACGGAGGATGCTGTTGTCTCCATGGTGGTCTGAGTACTCTGCCGGAAACGGTTTTGAAGGGATGTCGGAATATGAACCTCCGGGTGGCGATGACTCGATGATCGCCACCGGGCTTCCGGACGCCTGCCTCGTGAGCGATCCAACGGTAATTCTTGGCAAGCCGGATTCGGACGATCCTGAAGCCAATCCGGCCTGGAGTCCCGATCAAAAAACCTGCCAAGCCACATTTACGTGGCTCAACGGCAATGCGGCCAATCCCGAGCACAGGACGATTCACGCCGCGGTCGACCGGCCTGGTTATCTCGTCTTGCGCCTCCTCCGATTCAAAGCCTGGCGCATTCGCGTCAACGGCAAACTTGTTACAGCCTCACCGGAGCGCGATGATGGTCTCATCGCCGTGCCTGTCCCGGAGGGCCCCGACGACGTGACCGCAGACTGGAGCACCGGTCCCTTTGTTCTTGCGGGCCGATGGGTGAGCGTACTCAGTGTGTTGCTGCTCACATGTGTATGGTTTCTGGAACTCCGTTATCGACACGCTCGTCTAACATGAAGGAAATGTCTACGGATGTGAATTCGCTGCTGCAAGAGGGCGCGGAGCTGACCGATCAGGCTCTGGAGTCACTCATTCCCTCGGTGGACACGATTCCCGTATCGATTCACGGCGCAATGCGGCACTCTGTCTTTGCCGGCGGCAAGCGACTAAGGCCTATCCTGGCCATGCAGGCAGGCGTGACGATTGCCGGCGCTCTGCCTAAAGGTATCGAGCGTCTTGGCGCCGCCCTTGAAATGCTTCACACCTATTCGCTTATCCATGACGATCTGCCGGCTCTCGACAACGACGATCTGCGCCGCGGCAAGCCGACATGTCATGTTGTATTCGGCGAGGCCATCGCCATTCTGGCTGGCGACGCGTTGCAAACCCGCGCGTTTGAGGTGCTGGCCGGTCTTGACTGTCCGCCCGCTTCGACAGTGCAGATCATCGGCCTCATCGCCCACGCCGTGGGCACCGTGGACGGCATGATCGGCGGCCAGGTACTCGATCTCGAAAGCGAGCACCTCAAGCCAACGCCTGAACTCGTTGAGGCCATCCATCGCGCCAAGACCGGCGCACTGATTCGTGTGAGCGTGGTAACGGGCGGCGTCTATGGCGGCGCAACTGCCGATGACGTGACGCGCCTTGACCGCTTTGGCCGCAAAGCCGGCCTCGCCTTTCAGATCGTCGACGACGTTCTCGACATGACTGTGGATTCAGCCCACTTGGGCAAGACCGCCGGAAAAGATCAGGCCACCGAAAAAGCTACCTGGCCATCCGTTTACGGCATCGACCAGAGCCTGCGCGACGCCGCGCAACTTGTCGAGGAGGCCTTCGCTGCGCTCGAACCCTATGGCAGTCGAGCCGAAGGTCTCAAAGCCGTTGCCCGCTATCTTGTCGATCGTAAGAACTGAGACCTTCCGCTGCTTCCCGCTCGATGCCCGCCGCGGTCAGCGCCTCGACTCCCGGGCTGCGGTCCGACGTTACCTGGAGAACGCGCTGCGGAGTTTCTGACCTTGCTCCGAAAGATCTTCCACGGCGTTCTGTGCGCGCCCCAGCACCCCATCGATTTCCTCGAGGTAGCCGGGCAGCGCATCCCACCATTCACACACCTTGTCCTGCTGATCGATCAATGCCAATGCAGTGCCGGTGACGGCTGCCAGCAGGCCGGCGCGCCGGTTCCCGGTGATCAACAGTGCTCCACTCGCCGCAAGGGTACTTGCCGCAGCAATCCTGATCCACTTGGCTGACTCTGCGCAACTGGCCGACGGTGCGACCCTCAAATCTTTCGTTTCTTTGGCTAGCGGCACCACAACCATAAATCCTCCTTCGATTTGACGCCGCTGTCCGGCGCAGTAGAAAACAAACTTCCTACAAAGTATCGCTCGAAATCCGGCCCCATGGCCGCTCTTTTGGTTCGATGCTCACCAAACCGGTTTTGTGTCCGCCCGACAGTCCCTCAATCAAGGTCGATGTCGCGCAGCGGCTTGCCCTCCGGAGCGTCTTTGGCCTTTCGCATCGCCTCCGCAAACTTCTTCTCCAGCAGGTCGGTCTTGTTCTTTTCAGCGTCTACGCTTTGGCGGAAGATCGATTCCGTGCGCTCACCGTGCTCACGCATCGCTTTGGCCGCTGTCTCCAGATCCTCAAACATCCGCTTGCGCGGCGCGGATGTGTGACTGACGAGTAAGCCGGTTGTGGCATCGACCTTGAGCATTGCCCCGCAGTCCGGGCAGGCTACCTCAAACGTCTTGTCTCCGTTCTTCGCCATTTCACCTAGAATTGTATCCGCACCACCCCGGATTCGGCACTCCTGCCAGGAAATCGCACTCGGGCGGTCCTTCGTCATTCCCCCCCGCCCCTTCTTGACACCGGTGCGCCGCACAGCGAAAGATGAATGCGCCGCAGCTTTGCACTCCGCTTTGCGCTCCCATCGCGAATGCATATCTCTGGCCTCGTCAATCCCTTCAGGAAGGGCAAAACGCAAATGAGAAGATCTCTTTACTTGCTTGGAATTCTTTTGCTGCTATCCGCGGCTATTTTTCTGGCGGCTGGAAAGAGCATCTCCACCCGAACCGCAGCAGCACAGACTCCTGCCGGCGTTCTCGAATCCACACCGCTAAAGGTCGAAAGCTTCGATCCCTCAATTGGCAAGATCATCCCCGAGGGAGCCAAACTCGAGCGCGTCGCAACAGGATTCACCTGGGTTGAGGGTCCAATCTGGGACCAGGGCAGCCTTTTCTTCGCCGAAATCACGTCGAATAGCATTCGCCGCTGGACGCCCGGCAAAGGCGTCAGCATATTTCTTCAGCCCAGCGGTTATCAGGGTTCCGCTCCTTATGGCGGCCCCGAACCCGGCTCCAATGGCATGACGCTGGACACTCGCGGCCGTTTGACGGTCGCAGGCCATGCCCAGCGCGACGTCTTCCGTTTCGACTCGCTCAATCCCAAAGGCTCGATCACGATCCTCGCTGATCGCTACCAGGGAAAGCGCCTCAACAGCCCCAACGACCTGGTGTACCGTTCCGACGGTTCGCTCTATTTCACCGATCCGCCCTATGGGCTGCGCACGCAGAGTGACTCCGACCCCGAAAAGGAGCTCAAGGCCAACGGTGTTTACCGCATTCCGCACGCGCTCGAGCAGAAACCCGGCGCCCCGCCGGCGCGCGGCCAACTCCAGCTTCTCATCGGCGATCTGCCGCGCCCCAACGGCATCGCCTTCTCGCCCGGCGAAGAGTATCTCTATGTTGATAGCACTGAGCCAAAGAAAATCTGGATGCGCTATACCGTGCGCCCCGACGGCACGTTGGCCGATCCCAAACTGCTCTACGACGCGACATCGGATCATCGCGTCGGCTCGCCCGACGGAATCAAGGTCGATGAGCAGGGAAACATTTACGGCGCGGGCCCGGCCGGGGTTTGGATCATTTCGCCGGAAGGAAAGCACCTGGCAACGATCTTGATGCCGGAGCGCGTCTCCAACGTGGCGTGGGCCGGCCCCGATCGCAAGACGCTCTACATCACGGCCAGCACAAGCATCTATCGCGTCCAGCTCAAGATTCCGGGCGAGCCCATCGTGCAAGGGAAATAGCGGAATCGACGGAATTGGCGCCGGTGCGTTCGTGCTAGCGGCGACAAGATTAGGAAGCTAACTCCGCCAGCTCGGTTGCATCACGTCACTGGGCCCGGATTGAACAGCACGAGGTCATTGTGCAATCCCCAATGATCGGCCCAGCTTTTCTTCCGGCCACTGGCGACCTCCAGGACCATTAAGAAAATTTCCCAGCCGACCTTCTCCACCGTTGCCTCGCCTGTCGCAATCGTTCCTGCGTCTACGTCAATTAAGTCGTGCCAGCGAGAAGCGAGTCCGGTGTTCGATGCCACTTTGATCACGGGCGCCATCGCCAAACCGTACGGCGTGCCACGGCCCGTAGTAAAGATGTGCACGTTCATTCCCGCGGCCAGTTGCAGAGTTCCGCAGATGAAATCGCTCGCCGGAGTCGCTGCAAACACCAGCCCTTTCTGTGTCACGAGCTCCCCTGGTCCAGCCACGCCCATCAGCGCGGTGCTGCCGGCCTTGGCAATCGACCCCATCGCCTTCTCCACGATGTTGGCCAGCCCGCCTTGCTTGTTTCCAGGTGTGGGATTGGCTGCACGATCCGCCCCGCCCACGCGCAGATACTCGTCGTACCACGCCATCTCGCGAACGAATTCGCGCGCAATCTCCGGCGTTGCCGCTCTCGCAGTCAACAGATGCGCCGCGTCGCGCACCTCGGTCACCTCTGAAAACATCACTGTTGCTCCCGCTCGAACCAACAGGTCGGCGGCGAATCCCACAGCCGGATTCGCGGTGACTCCCGACATTGCATCCGACCCGCCGCACTGCAATCCGACAATCAGATCGGAAGCAGAACACGTCACGCGACGCCGCTCATTGAGCCTGGCGAGCTTCTTCTCAGCCAAAGCGACAATATTCGAAACAATCTCCTCGAATCCCTCGTGAACCTCCTGCATCACGGCGACACTGGGCTCATCCTCGAGCACCGGCAGCGCGCCCGCAGGCATCAGCCGGACCGGCTGCATCTTCTCGCAACCTAGGCTCACGATCATCAATTCGCCGCCAAAATTCGGATGCAGCGCCAGATTGCGCAGGGTGCGAATCGGAATCGCAGCTCCAGGCGCATCAATGGCCACACCACATCCGTATGGATGAGTGATCGCCACTACGTCATCCACATATGGATACCGGGGCAGTACTTCTGCCTTGATCCGCTTTACCGCGTAGTCCACTGTCGCCGCAACGCACTGTACGGTGGTGCTGATGCCCAGAATGTTCATTGTTCCCACTGAGCCATCTCGATTCCGATAGCCTTCGAAGGAATATCCGTCAAGCGCCGGCAGCGCTTTTGGGGTCGCAGTGGCCAACGGACACGACGCAAGCGGCGGTGCATCCGGCAGCGTCATCAACCCTTCGTGCATCCAACTCCCCTGCGCAATCGGCCGGTTTGCTCTCCCGATCGTTACGCCGTAGCGCACGATCGCGTCGCCCTCCGCCAGATTCACGAGGGCAACCTTATGCGCCTCAGGCACCGCCTCCGCCAGTACAAGTCCGTCTGCAAAGCGCGCGCCCGCCGGTAATCCGCCCCGGTTTGCAACAATCGCAACGTTATCGTCGGCATGCACGCGAATCGAGCGGGGTTCAGCAGAGGTCATGAAAGTATGGTACCGCCGCTTTTCGTTGTACTGTATTTTCTAAAGCCGATTTATCGGCACACATCATCGCGTCCTGGAAGCCTCGCCTACAGCTCCTCCGCATGACCTCTCTTTACAGACATGACCTCTCTCGCATACAAGTTGGAGATCGACGTTTCGGGAAGGAAAAAATGAATCGACGAGAATTCCTTGTCTCCACAAGCGCAGCAGGACTTGCTGCGGCGACTGCAGCCTCACCTGCACCCGCTCAGGCGCCCGCCGCTTCTCAGCCTGTCCTGATGAAACTCGGTGACCAGACCGAGCCCACCACCGAAACGCATCTCAAATACCAAGCGCGCTATGGCGTGCGCAATATCTGCGGCTATCCGCAGGTGGAGGGCGACCGCCTCTACGCCACCGTCGACGAACTTAAGGCCATTGTCGACATGGCGGGCAAATACGGCGTCAGCATCGACTGCGTCGCGCCGCCGTTTCTCGCCTCGTCCTACATCGATAAGGAAAAACATCCCGCCATCATGCTGGCCGAAAGCCCGGAGCGGGACCGCGACATCGAACAACTGCAAACGCTCATCCGCAACTGTGCTCAGGCCGGCATTCCGTCAATCAAATACAACATGAGCATCCTCGGGGTGCTGCGCACTGGCCGCGTGCCCGGCCGCGGCGACGCACTCTATCACCAATGGAAACTTTCCGAAGCGCATCCTGCAACGCCGCTCACCCGCGCGGGTGTAGTCAGCGCCGACGCCTTCTGGGAGCGGATCACCTATTTTCTCGACCGCGTCATTCCCGTCGCCACCGAGTATAAGATCCGCATGGCCTGCCATCCGCAGGATCCCGGTGTTCCACCCGAGGGTTACCAGGGTGTCAACCGCGTGCTGGGCACTGTTGACGGCCTCAAGCGATTCATCACGATTCAGGAAAGCCCGTATCACGGGCTGAACTTTTGCCAGGGCACTATCTCTGAAGATCTTGAAGATCCGGGCACGCAGATCTTCGATGTGATTCGCTACTTTGGCACGCGCCAAAAAATCTTCAACGTGCATTTCCGCAACATCCGCGGACATCGCAACGACTTCATTGAGGTCTATCCCGACGAGGGCGACATCGACTTCGTGAAAGCCATCCGCGTGTACAAGGAGATCGGCTATCCCTATATGCTCATGCCCGATCACGTACCGATCGCCGCCGACAATGCCGATCCCGATTCGCTGCAGTCCTTCGCCTACTGCTACGGCTACATTCGCGCGCTCATTCAGGCCGTGAGCCAGGAGGCGTAGTGCGATGTCCGAAAGGTCCACAGCAAAAACGCCCTGTCATCCTGAGCGACGTTGGGCGCGCTTTTTGCGCCAAACGTGGGCGAAGGATCTGCGGTTGTTCCTTGTGCTAGCGTGAAATCACGCCGAAATCGCTGCACTTATTCCCTGCATGAAGAGGACAGCCTTGGTTGAAGAGCGGCAAACGCGAGTTCGCTACCTCATCATCACCATCCTCTTCGTCGTTAGTTGCTTCAGCTTTGCCGATCGCTCGGCTCTCTCCCAAGCCGTCTCGTCGATGCCCAAGGAAATGAATCTGAATGCCACGCGCATCGGCTATCTCCTCTTCGCCTTCGGCTGGGCCTACGCGCTCGGCCAACTTCCCTCCGGCGGCCTTCTTGACCGCTTTGGATCGAAGCGGGTTTACGGAATTGCCATCATCGGATGGTCCATCTGCGCCTTCCTTACCGCTTTCGCGGGCTACTTCACAGCCAGCATCGCGTTCACCGCGATCTTTCTCCTGCGCGTGCTTTCCGGCCTCTTCCAGTCGCCGGTCTTCCCTGGCAATGGCCGCATCGTCGCTGCGTGGTTTCCCACCTCTGAGCGTGGCCGCACCTCGGCAATCTTCAACTCAGCCCAATACTTTGCGCTGCCTATCTTCGCGCCCATCTTTGGATGGCTGATCCACATTGCCGGGTGGCGCAGTTGTTTCTGGTTCATGGGCGCAGTCGGCTGCCTCCTCACCGTCGTCTGGTACACCAACATCTACAGCGTCAAGGAGCATCCGCGCATCTCCCCGACTGAGATCGAATTCATCGAGCACGGCGGCGGCCTTGTCAACACTGACGCCGCGGCAAGCACCGGCAAGAACACGCTCACCTGGGCCACGGTCAAAAAGCTCCTCAGCTATCGCATGCTGGTCGGCGTTTACATTGGCCAGTTTTGCATCACCACGCTCACCTGGTTCTTTCTCACCTGGTTTCCGCTTTACCTGTCGCAGGCTCGCCACATGTCCGTCATCAAGGTTGGCTTCGCTGCCGCAGTGCCGGGGCTCTGCGGCGGAATCGGGGGTATCCTGGGTGGCGTCATCTCCGACAAGCTGCTCCAGCGCGGCCACTCGCTCAGCTTTTCCCGCAAGCTTCCCATCATGGGGGGCATGGCGCTTGCCATCATCATCATCGCCTGCAATTACGCTTCGTCGCAGAGCCTTATGCTGTTCTTCATGTCGCTCTCATTCTTCGGCAAGGGAATCGGCGCACTGGGTTGGACGGTCGTTTCCGACACCTCGCCGAAGGGAATGGTTGGCATGAACGGTGCGCTCTTCAATCTCTGCGGCAATCTGGCCGGAATCACGACGCCGCTTGTCATTGGCCCCATTGTCGTTAAAACGCACTCCTATAACGGCGCGCTCGTCTTCATCGCCTGCATCGCTTTTTGCGTCATCTTGAGCTACGGGCTCGTTGTCGGTGAGATCAAGCGCCTGGACTTCAACTCGCCTCCGCCTGCCTGAGCGCCTGTCTTTGCAGCCCCATCCGCTTATCGCCGCGACGAACCATGGGGTAAAGGGCGGGCCGCGGAATTAAAATCGCCAAAGGAGATCACGATCATGCCTGATTGGCCTGGCAATTTCCCGCGCAATGCATTCAAGCAAGCCCTTTCGCAATTCGAGCGCCAGGTCGGGCTCTGGTGCGGCCTCGCCATTCCGGTTGCGGCTGAGATTCTGGCCGGTGCGGGATTCGACTGGATCGTGATTGACGGCGAGCACGCGCCCAACGACATCGCCACGCTGCTGCCGCAGCTTCAGGCCATGCGCGGAGGCACAGCGGAGCCGGTTTACCGCGTGCCGTGGAACGATATGGTCATCATCAAGCGCGCTCTCGACGTCGGCGCGCGCTCCCTGCTCATTCCCTTCGTCCAGAACGCTGAAGAGGCGCGCAAGGCTGTTGCTGCGGCGCGCTATCCCCCGCTCGGCATCCGCGGTTTCGCCGGAGTGCCCCGCGCCAACGATTACGGCCGCCTGCAGAACTATCATCGCAACGCCCATCTCGATACGTGCATTCTCGTCCAGGTGGAGACACGCGCCGCAATGAAAGAAATCGAGGCGATCGCTGCAGTTGATGGCATCGACGGAATCTTCATCGGGCCCAGCGATCTCTCCGCCGACATGGGCCACCTGGCCAATCCTCAAGAGCCCACCGTGCAGGCCGCCATTAAAGAAGCCGCGCGGCGCATCCGGGCCGCCGGTAAATCAGCGGGCTATCTTACCGGCAACATCGACGACGCGGAAGAATACTTCGAGATGGGTTTCAACTTCACTGCCGTCGGCAGCGACGTCGGCATCCTCGCGCGGAACGCGGAGAGCATCGCCGCACGCTTCCGCAAAAAGTAGCGCGAGACATCAAAGCCCCCGCGCCATAGGCGCAGCGGAAATTAGAGCGATTCCGGGATTGCTGTACTCATGGCTCACGAGCGCCAGTCAAGTGTAGGTCAGAGGGCGGCGTGGCGAGCGAAGCCGCAAATCTTGTCAAGCCCCTCCGTTGCGTCGGGTCCATCCCAACCACCTGATTCCACGCTCATTTCGTCCCGAGCCAACCTTGCAGATTATTTCCCCGAAATCGCTAAGCTTAAAACCAAGCGGAATTCCAGCGATGACCGAAAACGAAAAAACACAGTCTGTCGAACCCGAATCGGACCCGATCCAGTCGCACGCACCGCCGGGTTAGGAATTTTCTTATCCCTCGGGAGGGTATTTTTTGGAGCTAACTGTTGTGGAATCAATAAATCGATCGGAAAATCGCGGTCAAAAAAGGTTAAAAACGTAAGCCATTAGCACAAAGTTTGGGTGCACGGGACCCCATTCCGGCGTTCCGGCTCGGATCGCACGGGCATAAATAGCAAGGACCCGCATCGCGCGGATCCTTGTTGTTCTGGAGGAGGAATCAAGTAGAGCCGCTACTTCTTCGCCGTCTGGAATGCATTCGGTCCGTTGGCGGCAGGCGGATTCACTTGTGCATTCAGGAAGCCGGCCAGGTCTTCCACATCCTGCTTCGTGCCCACCATGGGCGGCATAAAGTGGTGGTACGGCGAGTCGGGCTTGTAGTCGTGCAGCATGGTGATGAAGCTCTCGATGTTTGCGCGGTCGCGTCCGCTCAGCAGTTTCGCCAGCGGCCGGTAGCCGTTGAGCGTGTGGCATGCTCCGCACTCGCCGCGGAAGATTGCCTCGCCGCGCGAGTAGCTCGTGTCTGCGCCGTTCCACACCCAATTCGAGTGAACCAGGTAGCCCTGCTGATCGATCTTGATCGCGTTGGGCACGCGCACTCCATTCGAATACATCCAACGGCCGATCACGTAGGGCTTGCGTAGCATCTCGCGCGAGTATTCACCCGCCCCTGTCGCGATCAGCGCCAGCAGCAGAATCGCGACGGCGTGCGCCGGATTGAAGTCAACTGGACTGCGATATGCCAGGTAGTAGGCAACGCCGATGATCGTCGCGAAGTGATCACAATCAGCAGCGCGATGCGCGTGATGGTCGAAAATGTGCCGGAGCCGATGGTGTCGATACCCAGCATCAGCAGCGCACGCTGCGATTCGGGAACCATGAAGAGATACCACACGAACAGCACCGGCATGGCCACAAACGACGGCACCAGCCACTTCACACTCCACTTGACGAGCGACGATTTCAGCGCGGGCTGTTTGCCGCCGTCGATGCGGCTGGCGCTGATCAGCGCCCAGATGCCGGCGAGCGACGCACATACGCAGGTGCGCAGCAGCAGGCTCGGCCAATAGGTGGGATTGAAGAATGCATTCCAGAACTTGCTTGCTTCATGCCCCGTGCCGGCCACCGCAAGCCAGGTATCGCCCGGAGTGAGCATGAACGTCAGAATGCCATTGATGATGATCAGCGTACAGGCCGATGCTCCGGCATAGACCCAGCCCACCACGAGATGCAGTTCGGCATCGATCTTGTTCCAGGTGTAGTAGTACACCGCTGCCGTGGCCAGTTCGATCAGGAAGAACACCCACTCAATGGCCCAACCAAAGACAAAATTATGAATCAAAGTGCTGGTCGCTTCAGGATTCGTCAGCCCGATGGCAAACCAGATGCCCACTCCGGAGATGGTGCCGAAGACGCCGGTGAGGATGAGGAAGAACTTCGAATAACCCACCAGCTCCTTGAGCCAGTCGGCGCGGCCCTCGCGCAGAGCCTTGCGCTCGGCCAGCGGCAGGTAAAGGCCGCCGCCCACTGCAAACTGCGAGATCATGACGTGGAAGATGGCGATGATGCCGATCACCCAGCCCGAGCCGAGATATGGAATGTCCCAAAACGGATAGTTCATTTGCTACTCCTCTGAACCGTGCGCCTCGCGCCGTGGACCGTGAACCGTGGACCGTGGACCGCAATCCGTGGTCAGTGGTCAGTCAGTTTGGACTTCAAAACCGCGAGCAGCTTAAAAAGCATTTGGCCGATGCGGTGCGAAAGAGCTTCAGCATCATCGAGAAGTTTCTGATCGCCGAAGCCCAACATACGGGCAATCCCTAATTGCGTCTGCAATTCGCAATTCGATGCGCGCGCAATGCTGAGAAATTGTCTGAATTCGCGCGTGTTCAGGCGTCCCTGGCCTTCCGCGACGTTGCTTGGGATGGAAACTGCGGCACGCCGGAGTTGGGCCGTGAGCCCAAAGACCTCCTCGCGCGGGAATCCTTGAGTCAGGCGGTATACCGTGGCCGTCAACTCCATCGACCGCTGCCAGACATCGAGATCACGGAATGATTGGATCTCCTTATGGTTCCGCCTTGTATCCATCTGCATTTTTCCCCGAGGTTCTCATCTACGTTGGGCGTGTTCACGGTCAACGCGTTCACGGTCCACGTGTTTACTTCACAGCCCAATACCCAATCACCGTCGTGGCCAGCAAAGCGAATACCGCCATCAACCCGAAATAGTGCGCCATGCGCCCGCGCCGTCCCGATTCCTCGCTCGTGTCATAGAAGGGAATCAGGATCCACAACACAATGCCCAGCGTGAACAACAGCAATCCTGCAACCTCGCCCGCTTCGCCGGGCAGTACCGCGCCCAGCATTTTGAGCATCTCGAAGGGGCTCATAAAGTACCACTCGGGATGGATGCCCATCGGCGCCGGCGCGAGTGAGTCGTAGGGTTTGCCCAGCGCCCACGGGAACACCGAAGCCAGAAGCGCGAGCACGTTGAGCGAAATGATCCACATCGCAATGTCTTTCCGTAGAAAGTTCGGCAGGAACGGCATGGATTTGCGCTCCGCTGCCGGTTTCACCTCTTCGCTCTCCGGCACCGCGTTGCCGTGGCGCTGCACCAGCCAAAGATGAAATGCAAGCAGGGGAATGAACAGTGCAGGGAGTACCACAACGTGCAGCGCGAAGAAGCGCTGCACAGTAAATTCACTCACGTCCGGTCCGCCGCGCAGCATGTTTGCAATCGCCGGGCCAATCCATGGAATCACTGCCGGAATCTGCAACCCAACCTTGGTGGCAAAGTAACTGAGTTCATCCATCGGCAGCAGGTAGCCGGAGAAACCGAAGCACGCAGCCAATGCCAGCAGCACCATGCCGCTGAGCCAGCCAAATTCGCGCGGCTTGCGATAGGCCTTCATGAAAAAGACCGAAAACATGTGCACGAGGATCGCGAACAGCATCAAGTTGGCGGCCCACGAATGCGCTGACCGGATCAGCCACCCGAAGTGCATCACGAAAGTGATCTGCCTGACGGACTCGTACGCTTCGGCGCCCGGCCGGTAGTAGACCAGCAGTAAAACCCCCGTGAGGCACTGCAGGATGAACAGAAAAAGCGTGATCCCGCCCCAGTAGTACCAGAAGGATTGCCCGTGCGCAGGGACGCTCTTCTTACGGGCGAAGGCGGCCAACTCTGAAACTCCCAGCCGCTCATCCACCCAGTCGTAAACATTGCTCGTAATCGTTTTTGTCGTCATGCTTCCTGTCCTTGGTCGATGTTCGTGGCCCGTTTTTCGTGCGTCGCGGAGGGTGCATGAGCCTTCCTCTGCATTCTGCTTTTCACGAATCACGCATCGCGAATTATCTATGCCCGCGACACTTGAACCCCTGTATCGTTGACAGCCACCTTAAAAAGCCTGAGCGGTTTGGGTGGCGGCCCGCTCACGTTAGCGCCCGTGTAGGGGTTGTAAACGCCACCGTGGCACGCGCAATGGATGCGGTCGGCCTGCGGTTCGTACTGGACTGTGCAGCCCAGATGAGTGCAGACGGCAGTCAGTGCAATCCACCTGCCGTCCTCGTGGTGAATCAGCATGGCCGGCGAAGGGCCAAACTTGAACATCAGAGCCGAACCCGCAGGCAGCTTCTGCGCGTCTTTCAGAGTCACTTCGGTGACCGCCGCAGCGCTCAGCGCCATCTCGCTTGGGCTAGCCAGGTAGCGGTAAACCGGATACGCCAGCGCCGCGGCATAACAAACCCCCGCCGCGCCTGCAGCGGCCAGGAAAGCTCGCCGCGTTTTCGCCTCGCCGTTTGCCGCTTGCTCCGGAACAATGTGTTCTGAAATCGCCGCTTCGCTCATAACATTCCCTCCGCGGTCAGGCCGCGCCCTCCATGGTTTTTTGTGCGCGCGCCACGACAGACACGAGCCACCCAATCACTCCCAGGCCGCCCACAAAGAGCACGAGGAACAACCCCACGACGCTCCAGTTGGTCACCACAACCCGGTCCCACACGTCATAGCCTTTGCTCAGCAGCGTCACATCGCGCACCCCGTCGCGATACACCGTGAACAGAATCTCGACCAGCACAGCGAGCAGAGCACCCGCCCAGCTCAGCCACCCGGCGGCAATCCTGCCGAAGCCTGCAACCGCAGCGAGAACACGGCTACAACCACCAGCGCGATCCATCCATATCCGGCCAATCCTTCGTAGCGATAAAGCGCGTGGCTGGGGACGCCCTTTGCGAGCCCCATCTTCACCGCAACCGGCTGCACACTTGCTGCCCACAGCCCCGCGGCCAGGTACACAACTCCAAACGTCGCGGCCACCTTGCCGCCCAATCCTGCAACATACTTTTTCTCATCCGCGGTAAAGGTGCTGCGCCCGGCCAGATACACCAGCCACAATCCGCCGATCAACAGCCCCCCTGCGAGCATCAGCAGCCAGCGCGGCGTCAGCGTGGGATCGCCCGTCGGCAGATATGCGCCCATCGCCGAAGCCGAGTACATCCCGCGCCACGCCTCGGGCCGCAGCATCAGCGTCATGTTGGTAGAGAGCATTCGCGCCACGCCGCCCGCCAGCAGCCACGCGATCAGCCCTACCCACCACGCCGATTTCCCCGCATCGAGCCGCGCCGAGAATTTGTAGAGCAGCCAGTAAGTCAGCATCAACGTGGGAACGATCGCGATCCAGTAGAGCCCGATCAACACGCTGCTCGTGTAAAGCGCGCGTCCATAGAGCACCTGTGCGAACAAAAGCGGAGGGACTCCCAGGTTGATCACGAAGGTCATCACCACGCTCAAGCGCCGTGCCAGAGCGCGCGCGGTGACATGCGAGTTCGCCGACTTTCCGAACAGGCTGAGCAAAACTGCCAGCAACAGCCCGCCCAGCAGCATCTCCACGGCCACGAAATGCAGCGCCAGCGTCACAATGTGCAGCAACTTCAGCAGCCACACCGGCGCAGGCAAAGGAATGGGGTCCACTGCAGGATAAAGATTCATGACGTTCTCAAATACTTCCTTTCACTCATCGGCTCAGAAGAAACAGGTCCCGAATGCGGCGGTGAACGACGGCCCAAGTTTCATGTCGTTTCCGTTACTCGTTGGAAACAGGAGGGCGCCGAAGATGCTTCGCGGAACATATTGGACTGTTTTTCTCCAAATTGAATCGGAAGAGATAAATCTATAAGTCGTGATGACCAGTGGTCTGTGATGTTTGATACATACGCGTGTGACGCATTCAAGTACGCTGCCCCTTAGTCTTCACCTCGATCCACGCTTCGCATCGCTCTCGTGCCGCCCGCCAGGGGTGCGGAAGAAGCGCGCTTTCCAGGAGGTCGCCATGAAAAACCCTAATTCGTCGATGCAACTTACACGCGGCGCCGACTACGCTGTGCGCGTCATGATTCAGTTGGCGCTCCCGGAAAGCGATGGCCGGCTCTCGCTGCCCGAGCTCGCCCGAGCCACCGAAGCACCTGAGAGTTTTCTTTCCAAAGTGCTGCAGTCGCTGGTGCGCGCCGGGCTCATCTCCTCGCGTCGCGGGCAAGCGGGTGGCTTTCGCATCACGCCGGGCGGCCGAGAAACCACAATGCGCGAAGTCATTGAGGCCGTCGACGGTCCCATTTGCCTCAACGTCTGTCTTGTGCATGGCCGCTCCTGCGCAAGAAAAACGCACTGCCCCGCGCATCCAGTCTGGGTCCGTGCCCAGCAGGCCCTGTTCGCCGTGCTCTCAGGTATGACCGTCGAGCAAATGGCAAATCAGACCCAAGCATCCACCAGCGCCCATCGACCCATTGCCATATCAACGATTCATCCTCACCCAAAATCCGCCGCGCGATAGCGATTGGCTTGCAGTTCAATCCATTTGCAATTCCCCGCCCGCGGTGTTTCAATCGTGTTATTGAAACAGGGGTGCTCCACGCGTTGTGGGGCTGAGAAATACCCTCGAACCCGATCCGGATAATACCGGCGTGGGAAGTTTTCTCCGAGCGAGCGGCTTTCTTCCAATCCTCACTTCGCGGCGCGAGCTCCTTTGTTTCAGCAGCACCGAAATGAAGGTTCCCTATGCACGCCGCCGCTAACTCCCGCTATTCGACTTCTGCGCCAATTCTCGACTGGCGTACTCTCGCCGCCTTCGTGCTCCTTACCTGCGTCCTCGCCGTGCCGGCCCTCGCCCCCGCGCAGACTCAGGACCAGTCCGCACCGAGCCCTGGCCCAGCCGCCCAGGGAAGCTCGCAAACTGCCGCTGCGGCCCCGCAAAAGCCAGCTCCCGTCACCACCACAGTCATCGTCCACGGAGAAGTGCAGGACAACTATCTTCCTGAATCCGTCACGGTAGGAACGCTAACCGGCGAGAAGCTCCAGGAGGCGCCCGTTTCAGCCTCTGTCATCACACGCGACCTGCTCAACGACCAAGTCTCGCGCCTGCTCTCAGACGTGGTGAAAAACGACGCCTCGGTCGGCGACGATTACGTGCCCGTCGGCTATTACGGCGTCTACGAGATTCGCGGTTTCCCCCTCGATCTTGCCACCGGACTCGATATCAACGGCATGACAATCGCCGGCGAACAGGATGTACCGCTTGAAAACAAGCAGAGCGTCGAAATTCTGCATGGACTGGCCGCCGTGGAAAGCGGCGTGGCCTCGGCCGGCGGCCTCATCGACTACGTCACCAAGCGCCCGGCCAACATCCAGGACCTCGATCTTGCCACCGATCAACGCGGAACCGCCTACGGCGCAGTGGATCTCGGCCATCTCTTCGGCAGCCGCAAGCAGGTGGGAGCGCGCCTGAATTTCGCCGGCGAGCGCATCGTGACCTATATGAACGACACCAATGGCTGGCGCGCCATGGGCTCCGGTGCGGCCGACTGGAAGATCGACTCGGCGACCACCCTGAAAGGCGACTTCGAGTACCAGCACAAGACGGAGCGCGACGGCAGCGGTTATCAGCTCTTGGGCGGCACAACGCTGCCCGACATCAACCACATTTATCGTTCCACCATGCTGGGCGATCAGCCGTGGGGTCTGCCCGACACCTACGACACGTTCAACACCAACGCGCGCATCGATCGCACGATCTCGCCGTCGTGGGTCGCCTTCGCAGCCGCCGGCCTCAGCCACTCGCTCATCCAGGACAACGTGCTTTACGTCTACGGCTGCTATTACGAAGACGAGTGCAACACCGGCTCCGCTCCCTATCCGTTCTTCTTCGCGCCCGACGGTACCTACGACATCTACGATTACCGCGACCCGAACGAGCTCCGCATTGATGCGGAAGCCGAAGCGATGGTCACAGGCCACATCAAAACCGGCGCGATCACGCACGAAATCGCCGCGGGAGGCGAGCTTTTTCTGCGCAGCGTGCAGCAGCCCGGTTTTTACAATGTGCAGAATCCTTACGATCCCAGCGGCATTGTGCAGGACGGCGCCGTCTACACCTACGTCGGCTCGGCAAATATCTACCAGCCAATTGCCGCACTTCCGCCGCCCGGCACGCCGAATTCGCTCGAGCCTACGTTTCAATCCGCCGGTCCGCGCCGCCTTTGGGAAGACAGCCACCAGGCTTCCGCGATCATGCAGGACCGCATCCATCTGCCCGGCCATGTGCAACTCATCGCCGGCGCGCGATACGACTCGCTCCACGACCACAACTACTCCGCCTACGCATCGTGTACCGACTTCTCCGATCCGACTTCCTGCGCACCTGACCTTACCAATAAGCCCCTCTGGCTGCCACAGTTTGCCGTCACTTTCAATCCGATCAGCACCTTCACGCTCTACTCGAACTACGGCGTCATGTTGTCGCTCGGTCCGCAAGCGCCCTTCTGGACTCTGAATGGCAGCCAGTTTCTTGATCCCTTCTTCACGCGCCAGTTTGAAGTCGGCGCCAAATATGAGCCGGGCTCGCGCATTCTCGTTACCGGCGACTTCTTTCACATGCGCGCGCCGTTCTTCTATCCCAAAATGCTGGCCGCCGCCGACAGCAATTACCCCGCATGTCCATTTGATCCCACGGCTCCGGCGAATCTCTGCTTCGAATCTGAAGGCCGCGAGACGCATAACGGCGCCGATTTCAACGCCGAGGGCAAGGCCGCCAACTGGCTGCGGCTGAACGCCTCGGCTGAAGTGCTGAACGCCATTTCAACCGATACGGGCACTCCGTCCTTCGACAACAAACAGGTCATCAATGTCCCTCACCTTCGCACAAACTTGTTCGCCGATCTCAAGGCGCCTCGCATCGCCGGCCTGCACATTCTGCCCGGCTGGAGTTATACCACCCGCAAAGACGCCACGCGCGACGACGCCGTAAGCGTGCCCAGCTACAATCTCTTCAACCTTGGCGCAAGCTACACTCCCGGTGGCGAGCAGGGCCGCGTCACCTTCCACATTTACGCCAACAACATCACCAACAAGCGCTACTGGTCCGACACCGGGGCCAGCTATGGCGACACCTTCATCTGGCTCGGCGCGCCTCCAACCGTGCGCCTCGATGCGCATTACAGGTTTTAGTCGATGACGACTGACGCGATCTCGCACGGTATGGACGGCTCGCTGGTCGCCCCCGACTGGCCACCGCTCAACTTCGCCGAACTGCGCGAGCTTCTCCGCCACTTCCCGGCGCTCGGCGAGCCAGTCGAAATCCTCACGGTGAGCCCGCGCCCCTTCTCCGCAGCCGGTGTCGTCGCCACAGGCAACCCTCATGGGGTTGAGCAGCGCGTCTTTGTCAAGTGCCATCACTGCTCCGTGCGCGATCGCGAAGGCCTGCTTGAAGAACACCGTTTCCTCGCCCATCTGCTTGGTCACGGTGCGTCCGTTCCAGATGTGCTCGCCTCATCGATCGGCGAAACCGCTTTCCAGATCGGCGATTGCACCTATGAACTGCACGCGATCCCAATCGGCATCGATCTCTACCGGGATGCAATCTCCTGGACGCCCTTTCAATGCGCAGCTCACGCGCACTCCGCCGGCCAGGCGCTCGCCCACCTCCATCTCGCAGCATGCAGCTTCACCGCGCCGCCTCGCGCAGTCCGCCCGCTCGTGGCAAGCTTCACTATCTTCGCCGCGCGCGATCCGGCACCGGCGCTCAGCCGTTACCTCGCCGCGCGCCCGTCTCTTGCCAATCACAACCTCGTTCGCGTCTGCGCCGACCGTGCCCTCGAACTCCTAGCTCCGTATCATTCCGAACTCGCGCCGCTCCTGCCTGCGCTTACCCCGCTTTGGACCCACAACGATCTTCATGCCTCCAACCTCTTCTGGAGCGATGCCACGCCCAGCGCGGGCGGAACCGCAATCATCGACTTCGGGCTTGCCGACCGCACCAACGCGGTTCACGACATCGCGCAGGCTATCGAGCGCAACATCGTGGAGTGGTTGACACTCGTCAATCATCCCGAGAAACCCGACGACGTTCCGGTTCACTTCGATCATCTCCAGGCCCTCCTCGACGGTTACGAATCGATCCGTCCCCTCTCGCCCGAAGAGTCCGCGGCCCTCGCGCCTATGGCAGCTGTCTGCCATGCCGAGTTCGCGTTGTCTGAAGCAGATTATTTTCTCGGCGTGCTGCACTCTGAAGAAAAAGCCGCCATGGCCTACGATGGCTGGCTTCTCGGTCACGCGCGCTGGTTTTTGAGCGCGTCCGGCCGCAAACTCCTCGACTTCCTGCGCCGCCGCGCCGCATCGCACCACCCACACGGAGCCGTCCGCCCATGAACCAAACAGCAATCGCCGCTTGGCTGGTCGCTCACGGCCTCGAACTCGCAGGCGCCATCACGGCCGCTCTCGGCATCTGGCTCACTACCCGCCGTCTGCTCATCTGCTGGCCTGTGACTCTGGTTTCGATCTTCATTTATATGGTGGTCTTCTACCGCGCCGGACTCTTCTCCGACGCGCTGCTGCAAGTCTTTTTCGTCGTCTTCACGTTCTATGGCTGGTGGCACTGGTGGCGCGGCGTGCAACAGGAGGGCAGGGTCAGCGTCGTACCGCTCCAGCCGTCGAGCCTGGTCGTTGCCATTGTTTTAGGCATTCCGGGCAGTGTTGCATTGGGCGTGCTCGCCAAGCATCTCCATGCCGCGCTTCCATACCTCGACGCGGTGTTGATGAGCTACTCTCTCGTCGCCACCTGGTGGGGTGCGCGCAGGCACATTGCCAATTGGTGGCTCTGGATCATCGTAGACACGGTGTACATCGGCGAGTACATCTACAAGAATCTTAGGCCCACAGCGTTGCTCTACGCGGGTCTTGTCGGTCTCGCCATCCTCGGTCTGCGCGACTGGCGCCGCGCCGCAGAGGATTCCCTTGTCCCTAGTCCCTAGTCCCTGCTTTTACACCGCCGTCTGCACCACGTTCTTCAGCGGCTCACCTTTCATATACCGCCGCAGCTCATCCGCCGCAGTGCGCAGCGCACGTGGCGTAAACTGCGGCGTCGCCGCGCCCACGTGCGGTGTGATCAGCAGATTCGGGCAACTCCACAGGGGATGCCCCTCAGGCAGCGGCTCCGGCTCCGTCACATCCAACGCCGCGCGAATCCTACCCGCGCGCAGGGATTCCACCAGCGCGTCAGTATCCACCACCGGCCCCCGCGCCGCATTCACCAGCAGCGCTCCTTGCCGCATCAGCGCAAGCTGCGGCTTCCCAATCAACCCCTGCGACTCCGCGGTCGACGGCAGAATCAGCACCACCACATCTGCCTTCGGCAGTAGGCTGTCCAGCTCAGACACCGCATGCACTTCGGACTCGATGCGTGCCGTCCGCGCCACGCGCAGCAATTCCACCTCGAACGGTCCCAGCATCCGCTCGATCTCTTTGCCGATGGCCCCATAGCCAACCAGCAGAACCGTCTTCCCGCGCAATTCTTCGCCCAGTACCCGCGGATACATCTCGCGCACATCCCCGTTGAGTGCCGAGTACATCGCACTCGCCTCAAACCTGCGCTTCCAAACGCCAGATCGTTGAATCTCCAGGTACAGCGGAAAATATTTCAGCATCGCCAGAATCGCCGCCACCGTCCACTCCGCGGTCGGCACGTTGTGCGCTCCGTGCGCGTTGCAGACCGTCACATGCGGTCCCACCGTTCCGGGAATCCAGTCTGTTCCCGCCATCATCGATAGCACCAGCTTCACCCCATGCAGATGTGGCCACGCGCGCAGTGCCTTCGTCGAATAGGGATCGGGAATCCATACGTCGATCTCCGCATCCTGCTCCATCGTGTCCGACACCGGGACCAGATCGATTCCCTCGGGGAAATCGCGAAACAGATCCACAGGAATTGTTGTAGGATATCCAACTCGCAGCATGAGGTTCTTTTGAGCTCTGACCGATCGCAGGCTCCATCTGAAAATGTTATCGTAACGGGTTTGTCGTCCTCGGAAAAGATCTGATCCAGCCGGAATTCGGATTTGCCGGGATCACACTTCCAGCGTTCCGTTTATACAGGCGGGTGCCCCACCCTCGCGACGACGTTGTTTTTGTCGCTAGGGTGGGCTACGCGGATTCGCCGACTCGCTGCCTCAGTCATACCGCCAGCAATTCCGTATACACCGCCATGCCCACGACTGCATCCGCACCCAGCGCGTCGAGCGCGTCAATCTCCTGCTGGCTACGGATGCCGCCGGCCACGATGAGCTGCCGCCCCGTCAACTTGCGCAGCCGCGCCGCCGTCTCGATTGGAAATCCCTGCATCGTCCCCTCGGTATCCACATGGGTATAGAGAAACGCCGCAGTGTACGGCTCGAGCTGCGGAATCGCGGCGTCCGGCGTCAGCTCCACCTGCGCCTTCCATCCCTTCAAGGCGATGCGTCCGTTCTTGGTGTCGACGCCGGCCACCACGTGCTCTGCGCCCACACTCGCGGCCATCTCTGCCGCGAACTTTGTGTTCACCGTGCCCTCTGCCGAGAAGAGTGCTGAGCCGATAATGACGCGCTTTGCTCCCGCATCCAGCACTTGTCGTGCGCGCTCGGTTGAGTGGATGCCGCCACCGGCCTGGCACGGCAGCCGCTTTGCAATCTGCGCCACCAGCGCCGAGTTGTCGCCCTGCCGCATCGCGGCATCCAGGTCGATCAACTGCACCAGCGAATACTTCGAAAACTTCTCGATCCAATACTCAAAATCGTCGAAAGCCAGCCGCAGCTTTTCGCCCTGCACAAGCTGCACGATGCGGCCTCCCATTAGATCGATCGATGGAATCAACATGGCAGCCTCACTGGAACGCCCGCGTTCGCCATTTCCTCTTTGAGCGAGCGGGAAGTTGAGACACCAAAGTGAAAGATGCTCGCCGCCAGCGCTGCATCGGCCTTGCCGCGAGCAAACACATCGGCGAAATGCGCCACCGTTCCCGCGCCGCCTGACGCAATCACCGGGATGCCCACGGCTTCGCTCACGGCCGCCGTTAATTCGCAATCGAATCCCGCACGCGTCCCATCAGCATCCATTGAGGTCAGCAGAATCTCGCCCGCGCCGCGCTGCTCCGCCTCGCGCGCCCACTCCACGACTGTTCGGCCCACGGGGCGCCGACCCCCTTGTACGAACACCTGCGCCTCGCGCACCGGGTCGGCTGCTTCGGGATCACGCCGCGCATCAATCGCCACTACCACCGCCTGCGCACCAAAGCTCGCGCCGATCGCGCTGATCAGCGCTGGATCGGCAAGAGCTGCCGAGTTGATGCTCACCTTGTCTGCGCCGGCTTCAAATACCTGCTCTGCATCGCGCGCCGACCGGATGCCGCCTCCCACACAGAACGGCACAAACAGCTCGCGCGCCGTGCGGCGAACCGTATCGAGCAGCGTCTGCCGGCCCTCATGTGTCGCCGTAATATCCAGCAGCACAATTTCGTCGGCGCCCTCGCGCGCGTGCCGCGCCGCCTGCGTTGCCGGATCGCCCGCATCCACCAGGTCCACAAATTGCACGCCCTTGACGACGCGGCCCGCGTGCACGTCGAGGCAGGCAATGATGCGCTTGGTCAGCATGGCGCCCCCGCCGCATCCCAGGCGAGAAAATTCCGCAGAATCTTCAATCCCGTCTCGCCCGATTTCTCCGGGTGAAACTGCACGCCCATCACGTTGCCGCGCTCCACCGCCGCCGCGAATGGCTCAATATACTGCGTCACCGCCGCAGTATCGGCAGTAACAGGCCCTTTGAACGAATGTGTAAAGTAGACGTACTCACCCGGCTCGACTCCCGCTAGCAGCTTCGATCCATCGCGCACCTCCAGCGAATTCCACCCCACGTGCGGCACCTTTTGCGGGCTCTCGGCAAACCGCGTGCACGATTCTGCAAAGACCCCGAGACCTGGCTGCTCGGGCGCCTCCGTCGATCCCGCATACAGCCACTGCATCCCCACGCAGATTCCCAGGAACGGCACCCCCTTCGCAATCGCCGCGTGAATCGCACCCGTCAGCCCCGTCGCATCGAGCCGTTCCGTCGCCTGAAAATGGCCAACCCCAGGCAGCACAATTCGCTCTGCGGCTTCGACCAGCGACAAGTCGCCGTCGGTTACCACGGTCTCCGCGCCCAAATGCCGCAGCGTCTTGAGCACAGAGGTAAGGTTGCCGGCCTTGTAATCGATCACTGTCACCTGCATCGAAGCCTCGGGTATGGCCTGTGAATCGGTGAAAGAGGGAGCGAAGTTAGAGCAGTCCTTTCGTGCTCGGCAGCATATCGCCCAACTGCTTATCTCTCGAACACGCCACGCGCAGCGCTCGTGCAAACGCCTTGAAGATCGCCTCAATCTTGTGATGGTTCGAGCGGCCGTACATCGTCTTCACATGCACATTTGCCCGCGCCCCTCGCGCAAACCCTTCGAAGAAGTCTGACACCAATTCTGTTTGCAAATCCCCCACCAGGCGCGTGCGCACCTTTGTATCAACTGCAAAAGCCGCGCGCCCGCTCAAATCTACGGCTGCAATCGCCAGCGTCTCATCCATCGGCATTACGAAATATCCCGCGCGCAGAATGCCGCGCTTATCGCCCAGCGCTCGGTCGAAGGCCTCGCCGAGTGCAATGCCCACATCCTCGACCGTGTGGTGCTGATCTACGTCGAGATCTCCGTCGCACTTGAGCGCGAGATCGAATGCACCATGCCGCGTAAAAAGCTCGAGCATATGATCGAAAAACCGGATTCCGGTCGAAACCTTGTATTGCCCCTCGCCTTCAATCGTGAGGTCGATTTCGATCCGCGTCTCAGTCGTGACTCGCGCAATGGTCGCGGTGCGCACTCGCGCTTTTCCGGCCCCCTATCCGCTTTTCTTTGTCGTCATCGCTTCCCGCTCTCTGCCCGCAGCGCAGCCAGAGCATCACTCAGCGCCGCAGCCGCCTGCCGCATTTGCTCTCTTGTTCCAACCGTGATGCGCACACGGCCGTCGCAACCGGGATCGCTCGACCGGTCGCGCACCAGCACACCCGCAGCGCGCATCAGCCGCACAAATTCCGCATGCTTTGCGCCAATCTCCACCAATACGAAGTTCGTCTGGCTCGACCAGCGCCGTATCTCCGCCGTATCCAGCGCCGCTTCAAACTCGGTCCGCGCCGCCAGCACCTCGCCAACGTACCAATCGAGATACTTTGTATCTTCCATCGCTGCCGGCAAGCATGCCAGCGCCAGGGAATTCACGCTATAGGGCGAAAGCACCCGCCGTACCCAACGCATCAACTCCACCGGCCCAGCCAGCAATCCCAGCCTCAATCCCGCCAGGCCGTAGGCCTTCGAAAACGTCCGCGCGACAATTAGGTTGGGCAGCGTGCCCATCAGGTCCATCAACGTTTCGCCGTGGAAGTGGAAATACGCTTCGTCCACCAGCAGCACCGCCTGCGGCGCGCGCCGCGCCAGTTGCAGGAGCTGCTCGCGCGTAGCCGCGGACCCTGACGGGCTGTTGGGATTCGCAATCGCAATCACTTTCGTCTGCGGCGTGATCGCCGCCATCAACTGCTCATACGGAAATTGCAGATCGTCTGCGGCTTGTACCGACACCACGCGCGCATCGGTCGCCGATGCGTACACCTGGTACATGGTGTAAGTGGGCACGGGCAGCAGTAGTTCGTCCCCCGAGTCAAGAAAAGTCTCGAAGAGCACGTGGATCGCCTCGTCCACGCCATTCGTCAGTGCCACCTGTTCAGCGCGCAGGCCCAGGTGCGCGGCCACAATCGCTTCCACCGGCTCGCGCTCGGGATAGCGTGTAAGCGCTCCGGCTGAAATCGAGGCCAGCACTTCGCGCACTCGCGGCGAGCACTCCAGCGTGTTCTCGTTAAAGTCCAGCCGCAGTGCATCGCGGCTGCCCAGCGGCGGGTGATACTCCATCATCGCCTGCACACGCGCACGCGGTGCGGGAGTCGCTGTAGTTGCGGCGTTACCCACGTCTCCTCCTATGGATGCGCTTTCTGTTTCCTTGCGGCGCAACCCGCTTCTGCCCCATAGCAGCGGGCAGCCGGACTCGAATCGCTTCGGCATGGCCCACGAGGCCCTCAGCTTCGGCAAGCACAATCGCCGCGCGGCCGAGTGACCGCACCGCCTTCGCCGTGTACTCTTGCACCGTGATCAGCTTTACGAAATCGTTCACGCTCAGTCCGCCACGCACCCGCGCCATTCCGCCGGTCGGCAACGTGTGATTGGGGCCCGAGATGTAATCGCCCATGGGCTGCATCGACCAGCTTCCAACAAAAACAGAGCCGGCGTTCTCGACCCAATCGATATCGCTTGCTGCGTCCACGGTCAGGTGCTCAGGCGCCAGCCAATTCGTGATTCTCCACGCTTCTTCCACCGAACCCACTACAATGACCACCCCATTGCGCTCGAGCGCTTCGCGCGCGACAGGATTATCGCGGCTGCGCAATTTTGCCTCGGCCATTACCGCGCGCGCCAGGTCTTCTCGCGTAGTCACGAAAATCGCCAGAGCCTCGGGATCGTGTTCTGCCTGCGCCACAAGATCACTCGCAATGTCAGCCACCCTGCCGCGCTCGCTGGTGACGACAATCTCGGTTGGTCCGGCCAGCATATCGATGGCGCAATCAAACGCGACCAGCCGCTTGGCCGCAGTTACATAAAGATTACCGGGCCCCACAATCTTGTCCACGCGCGGCACGCTCGCCGTTCCGTAAGCCAGCGCGGCAATCGCATGCGCGCCACCCAGCCGATAGAACTCAGTGAGCCCAAGCAAATGCGCAGCGGCAAGCGTCTCCCGTGCCGGCTTCGGAGAAACCGCAACGATGCGCTTGACGCCTGCAATCTGTGCCGGAATCACCGTCATCAGTAGCGTCGAAGGCAGCGGGTGCCTCCCACTGGGAATATAACAGCCCACAGAACCCAATGGCCGCACGACCTGGCCCGTAGTTAAACCAGCCATTGGCGAAGCGTTCCACGATTTGGGTAATTGCCTCTTGGCAAAGTTGCGAATTTGAGCCACTGCTGTCGAAAGTGCATCGCGCAGCGCAGGATCGATCGCATCCCACGCCGCTGCCATCTCTTCCGGCGCCACGCGCAGCGCGGCGATATTCGTTCCGTCGGGCCCAGATAGCTCATCGAACTTCGCCGCATAACGCAGCACCGCGCGGTCCCCGCCCTTGCGCACGTCGCCCACAATGCGCCTGACCACCGGCAGCACCTGGTCGAGCGCGGCGCCACCACGCCGCTCCAGCGCCGCCAGTGTCTCCGCCGCGGCTCGCGCTCCGCGTCCCGTCGTCCGGATCAGCTTCATCTTTCCCTTATCCTTGCTCCCATTTCTTCCTGGGGATGCCGAAGTCTTCTTGCAGGCTGACGACCGCGCGTCATCTGAGTTTCTGCCCGCCGAACCTGGCAGCCCAATCGATCACCCTCTTCTTGAGCAATTCATCGACTTCAAGGGGATGCAGGTCTTTCTCGAAGTTGTCCAGAATCTCGTACTGAAATGCCAGCTCTCCGTGCACATTCCATTCTTCCTGCAATGACTGGTCGAGGTTTAGGCCATTGCGCAATGAGAACCAGCAGCGATTCCGGGTAGCCTCGAGGTTTTTCGTCGCGCCCACCCAAACATGTCCCGTCGCCATACAGCGCACAGCGTAGATTCCCACGCCGGGCTTCTGTTCCTTGAATCGCCGTATGATTTCTTTCCGTGATTCGCAGGCTGGCATTTCTTGTCCCTTTCCTTATCGTGGCCGGACTGGAATCCGGCGACTTTCGGTTTACAACACAACCTTGTTCAGCGGATACTCCACAATCCCCGCTCCGCCCGCCGCCTTCAGCCGCGGAATCACATCGCGCGCAACGCGCTCCTCGAGGATCGTATTCACGGCAACCCACTCCGAATCGCTCAATTGGGAAATGGTCGGCGAATTGAGGGCCGGCAGAACGGCGAGCACGGATTCAAGGTTTGAGCGCTTCACGTTGAGCATCAGCCCCACCTGTGCCTGCGCATCGATTGCGCCGCGCAGCATGGTCGCAATCTGATCGATCTTCTGCCGTTTCCACGCATCTGCAAGCGCCGCTTTGCCGGCAATCAGGTGCGTCTCGCTTTCCATCACGGTGTCGATAATCTTCAGATGGTTGGCCTTCAGCGAGCTGCCGGTCTCCGTTACCTCGACGATTGCGTCGGCCAGCATGGGCGGCTTCACTTCCGTCGCGCCCCAACTGAACTCCACTTTCACATTCACACCCTTGGCGGCAAAATAGCGTTTGCTGGTTTCCACCAGCTCGGTGGCAACGATCTTGCCTTCCAGATCTTCAGCTTTCTCGTATCCGCTCGACTCGGGCACCGCCAGAACCCAGCGCACTTTACGCCGGCTCTGCTTGGCATAGGTCAGCGTGGTCACGCTCTCTACGTCCAGGCCGCTTTCCACCACCCAGTCAATGCCGGTCAGCCCAGCATCCAGCACGCCGTGATCCACGTAGCGCGCCATCTCCTGCGCGCGAATCAGCATGCACTCAATCCCGCTGTCGTCGATCGACGGAAAATACGATCGTCCGTCCGCGTAAATGTTCCATCCCGCCCGCTTGAACAGCGCGATGGTCGCGTCCTGCAGACTGCCTTTGGGAATGCCCAGCCTCAACTTGTCAGCCACGATTCACCTCCGTCCATGGGCTTGCCTCAATTGGCCGCGTGAAGCAGCTCACCGTCCCTTCGTGGCAAACCAGCCCATCGCCTTCCACTTCCACGCGAAAGAGCAGAGTGTCATTGTCGCAGTCGGTCGCGGCCGAGATCACCCGCAGACGGTTCCCGCTGGTCTCGCCCTTCATCCATAGCTTCTGGCGGGTGCGGCTCCAGAAGGTCACAAAACCGGTCTCCTGCGTCTTCGTGTAGCTGGCCGGATTCAGAAATCCCAGCATCAGCACTTCTCCGGTCCTGGCGTCCTGTACGATCCCCGGCACCAAACCATCCATCTTTTCAAAATCGATCGTCGTTTTTTCGGTCATCTTGATTCCTGTCCTGGCTTAGCTTTCGTTTCCAAACACGAAAAAGCCCGCCAGCGTTTGTCGCCGGCGGGCTTGGGTGTTTCCTTTTCCGATCTCTCTGGCCGTTTACCTCAGGCCATGGCAGTCCGCCGGCATGGTTGTTCCATGATGATGGTGATGGCCGTGATGGCGGAGCCTGTACATCTTTTTTCAAGTTAAGGGTAAACCCCGCATAGTGTCAAATGGTTTTGTTCGCTTGGCGACAGATTCCTCGAAAGGATAACCCGCGTTGATCAGTACAACGGGTCTCTCCAAACGGCCGTGGTCACTCGTTTGCGAGCGCCCCAGCGCATGGCGGAGCAGTCCTGATTCGGAATCTCTGCAGTGGCGCGCGTTATTGTTCCGCCCGCTGGGAGGCTTGCACCGTCACTTCTTTGATAGAAAAATCCGCGGGAATCGTAAAAAGGCTCGGATCAGGCTCGCTTTGATCCAGCTTCGTCACCTGGCGAGTCTGTTTCTCACGCGGATCATCCGAGAATTGGGCTAAAAGGATCTTCAAGTCGGGTGAGACCCACCGTTCGGCGACGCTGATCACGGGCTTGTCATTGCCAATGGTGCCCGGAGGCCGTATGCGCGTCACGCGCCTGCCCACTGCATAAACACCGGCTATTGTCTTGCCGTCCAGCTTCTCCACTTTCACCTGAACTCCCGGCCGTGCCAGCAACTGTTTGTCATCCAGTTCCATGTACGGATGCAAACTGTCTGGTCCCTGGTCGGGCAAGTGGAAGATCGTGGCAGTCTTGCGTTCCAGGTTGAATGTGGTCAGCGTGTTGTTGGTGGGATCAATGATAAAACCGGAGCGAAACTCCGGATTGCGCCCCTCATTCACTTCATAGGTCTCTCTGCGAAACCGTCCCTGGGCGTCACGCCACTTGTGCTCTTCGGTTCGCCGCGTGAGCGTGGTTCCGTCTGCCAGTGGCTGCTCGATCTTAATCGTCTCGACCACAATGCAAGGCTCACCCACCACCACCCCGGCATCGTCTTGCATCAGCGCAACGTGGGCCGCGGCGGTCATCTGCGCATGAATGGAAGGCGTCAGCACGAGGGCCAGAGCCATTGTCGCAATTGCGGCATGCCTTGGAATCATAAAGTCGCTCCCCCAGGAGGATTGCGGAGGGCTCTGCGGGCTGGCCGGTTTCGCCGCATTCTCGATGCTCTCAAACCGCCTGGCTACGGGCAAGCAAAAAACGCGCATATTGAGTCAGAAACGAGGCGCGTTCATTTTACCGCCGCACTTTGCTCGTGCAGCAGCTCCACCACCCGTTGATACATGCGGTTGCGCATTTCGAACCGCCCGAACGCCGGCGTTACGTAGCGTATCTGCAAATCGACGCCGGAACTCGACGGCCGCAGATTCACAACCGGCCCTGCTCCAAAGCGGGCCAGGCCTTCGTCGCGCGTCACACGCTTCCATTCCTGCTCGGCGAGGCGGGAATTCTCCCGCGTCTCCTCAATCACCGCCTTATGAACTTCCTCCATTACGCGATGCATGTCCGCGGTGGCAGGCACGCTGATCGTGATCTCGTCCCACATCCACTGTCCGGCCGTGGAGAAATTAAAGAACTGCCCGCGAATGGCGAACCCGTTCATGAACGAGATACGCCGCCCGGTCGGAAGTCCCTGATCCGCGAGGCCACCGGTTTCAATCAAGGTCGTGGTGATCAGTCCGATCTCGGTCACTTCGCCATTTACGCCATTGATTTCTACCCAATCGCCCACATGAATCCCGTTCTTGCCCATCAAAACAAACCAGCCTAAGAACGCGATGATGTAGTCCTGCAATGCGATGGTGAGCGCGGCCGTAGCTAAACCGAGGATGGTCGGTGTTTCCTGCGGCGAACCGAAGATCACAAGCAAAATGAGTACCACGCCCACCGCCTGAATGCTCAGTTCCAGAACGCTGCGCAGCGTGCGCATCTGCCTGCGATCGATTGCGGGTCGCGCCATCAATCGCCGCACCAGGGTGTCGCACACCAGCATTCCCATCAAGATGAAGAGGATTACGATAAGCGATTGCAGGATGAGATGCAGAATGATCTGATGCTGCAGTTTTACCTGGGATTCCCATTTCGTGTAGGTTGCCGCCAGTTGCTGCTCGGTTTGGATGCGGTCGTCGTCAATGCTCAGGATCTGCCGCTCAACGCTGCGATCCCTTAGGTTGGCGAGTTGTGTCGCGCGATCGGGTGCGGCACCGGCGGCTGCATCCGCATTTGCCTTCGCCTCCAGCGCATTGTGCTCGGCAGTCAGGTTGCGCGCGTTGTTCTGCGCCTCCTGGAGCGCCTGCTTGATCAACTCCTTCTCGATTGCTCTGCTTGAACCATGCGCCGATTCGTGCCGCCAGTGTGTGATTCTCTCGCACCGAGAGAACCGCGATTTCACCGCCGCTCGCCGCCTCGCTGTCGTATTTGCGCATCGAGGCTTCGTGCGCGGACAGTTCATCCTGGATTTCTGTGCTCTGCCCCCCTGTAACGCGCTCCAGATCATGCTGCGCATCGGTAAGCTCGTCGCTGTCGAGCCCCAGCTGAGCTTTGGCCACCTCAAGGTCGTCGCTCACCGAACTGGCCTGAGCGCCATTATTGCTCGAGTTCTTCAGCGACTCGGACTTGGCTGTTGAGGCTATCAACCAGTACCTGGTCCTGCTGCTTCAACTGCTCAAGCTGGGTAATCTTCTGCGAAAGTGCCAGCGCATTCCCAGTGAGCGTGCGGTGTTGTGCATTCAGGCGCGCTTGCCGCAGCGCCGCGGCAAATGCCTGGTCCACCTCGTGATCGGCCAGCCGCTCGGCCTCGCGCGCGTACTGGGTCTCCTCCGCAGTGACTGCGAGCGAAGCCAGCGTCTGCGCAGTCTGCCAGGGCTGCACATCGACGAGCGTTTGTTCTCCTCGCAGGGTGCCTTTTCCCGCGGAAGTAAGCCATTGCGCCGCGTGTGGTCCACAAAACTGCAATGCACACACCCAGTAATACCAGCAGCGAGATGAAGACCGTAAGCCTGGTTTTGCCAGGCCCGCGAGCAGCCGAGGTGGGCTCGTTGGGGGGAACAACCGGGGAAGTTGCCATAGATCTATTTTGGCAGCTGACCTGCCGGTAACGCACCTCTACCGGCCCGGCATTCTGTTCCGGCCTCCGCCTTGCGGCGGATGGTCGCGAGGCCCACAATGAAACGGTGCGAACTCGGGTCCGATTTTTGGCCGCGCTGATTGCAATGGTCTCGTTTTGTCCCGGCGGCGAAATGAGCGCCTTTGCGGTTTCATCCCAGTCGGGCTCGCTCGCAAGCCGACTGCCAAATCCGGGCAAGTCCCAGCCGCCCGAGGCGCGCATCGACATCAACCATGCGAGCATCGCGGAGCTTCTCAAGGTTCCCGGAATGACGCCCAGTTGGGCCGGCCGCATTGTGCGCTTTCGCCCCTACCGCACCAAGCAGGACCTCCTTGATCGCGGCGTGCTCCCCAGCGACGTTTACGATCGCATCAAAGATTAAGTGATTGCGCATCGAGAAAAGCAGTGATTGCCTGGCTCGGGCGCTGGCCCGCCTGACCGCCATCGCCGCAGATTCCACAGCTTTCTGCCTGGCGCTGGCCTCGTTGAAGATACACTGTCCTTTGATAAGGAGGGTTCCCCATGCAGACCCAAATCGTAGGCACCACCATGCCGGTGCTCGACGTGCAACTCGAGCCCAACGAGTCCGTTTTTTCTGAGAGCGGAGAGCTCTCCTGGATGACCGCCTCGATCCAGATGATGACGCACACGCAAATGGGCGGAGGCGGCGGCCTCTTCGGCGTCCTCAAGCGAGTGGCCGGCGGTGGAAGCATCTTCATGACCGAATATCGCGCCGTTCAGTATCCCGGCGTGGTCTCATTCGCCACCAGGGTTCCCGGCCACATTGTGCCTGTTCAGTTGGGGCAGGGATACGAATACATGGTGCACCGGCACGGCTTTCTCTGCGCCACGCCTCAGGTGACCATCAGCGTGGGATTCCAGCAGTCGCTCGGTGCTGGCATCTTTGGCGGCGACGGATTCCTGCTGCAGCGCGTCGGAGGCGTGGGTATGGCATGGATCGAACTCTCCGGCGAGCTGATCCAGAAGAACCTCCAGCCCGGCGAAGTGCTGCGCGTTCATCCGGGCCACGTCGGCGCATTCCAAACTTCCGTCGGCTTCCAGATCACCACGGTTCCCGGCATCAAGAACATGATCTTCGGCGGCGACGGGATTTTTCTGGCGCAAATGGTTGGCCCCGGCACCGTATGGCTGCAAACGCTGCCCATTTCGCGGCTGGCGCATCAGATCTACGAGTATCTGCCGCATCCTGACGCGCGCGCTGCAACACCTGCCGCCGTTGGAGGGGGCCTGCTGGGCGGCATTGTCGGCTCCATCCTGAGTGGCGATCAGTAAATAATCAGGCTGACCTGCGGGCTTGAGCCCGGGCGTAGTCGACCAGGCACTTCGCGAAGCGGAATCACCACCGGCGCAACACGTTACCCCCGGCGCGTGGCGTTACCATGATCGGTGCAGCCGGCTATTGACGGGTATGACCGGCGGGCTTGTATCCACTTGAAGATCACCGTGCAAGGACGATCTCGCGTGACGCAATCCTCCCAGGCCGCACGCAATGTTCGCGGCCACATTGTCTTCTGCTTCGCCCTGGCCGCTGCGGTATACCTGGCGTGGCTGGTTCGGGCGAGTCCTTGTCCTGCTTTATATCTCCGCGCTCCTTGCCGTGGTACTTACTCCGGTAGTGCGCGCCACCTCCCGGTCCGCGTCGGCCGCTGGCATCCGTTCAAGGGCTCACTGGCCATCCTCATTCTCCTGCTGGCAGTGGCGGGCGCACTCTCCGGGTTTGGCTTTCTCGCCCTCCCGCCGGTGATTCGCGATTTGCAGTCCCTTAATGTCGATCTTCCAACCCGCCTGGCTGCATTGCTGGTCAAGCTCAGGCAAATCCCGTTCGCCGACCGCCTGAATACGGGCCAGATCATCGGCTGGTTGCAGGAGGTCCTGAGCCAGGCGGCCTCGTATCTCCTGGTTTCGCTCAAGGGATGGGCCGGCGCCATTGTCCAAGTCATCGCCGGGTTCGTCCTCACCCTTTATTTCATTCTTGAGGGACGATGGCGCTTATCAATGGTTTCTGTCTTTCCTTCCGCCAGCGCCGCGTCAGCGGCTGGACCACACGTTGCAGCGTGCCGCTGTCCGCATGGAGAAGTGGCTTCTCGGTCAAGCCAGCCTGATGCTCATCCTCGGCCTATCCAGCACGATTGTTTTTCTCTTATTGGATCTGCGCTACGCCTATGCCCTTGGCGTGCTTTGCGGCCTGCTCAACATCGTTCCGGTTCTGGGCGCGGCAGTTTCGCTTGCGCTGGCGCTGCTGGTGGCCGCGATCGATAGTTGGGGCCGCGTGCTCGGCGTGGCCATCTTCTTTCTGGTCTACCTGCAGGTCGAGAACTCCTGGCTGGTTCCGCGCATCATGAAGAATCGCGTGAATCTACCGGCGCTCGGCATCTTTGTCGCGCTTGCTCCTGGGTTCGGCTCTCGAAGGCATTCCGGGCGCCATGGTGGCTATTCCCACCGCGGTTCTGGTCTCAGTGCTGCTCGAGGAGTATCTCGTGCACAAGGGCGAGGTTTAGGCCCCTCTTGTCTTGCCCGTCCCTTTCCGGCTAACCTCCGAAATGTACGGGTTTGCAACCACCCCGGGCCATTTACAAAATGCGCACCCCAAAAGCTGTTCGCCACTCTTCCCTGGGAGGCATCAGATGAAACGACGTGATTTTCTTTCGGCGTCCGCGGCTGCCATTGCCGCCACAGCCAGCATAAGTTCAGCCGCAGCCCAAAAGGCTGCACCCGGATACATCGAGCTTACAGGGCCCTCATCCGCCGATGCCGCCGCTCGAATTCCGCGCGTCACGAGCGCCGGTACGCGCCGCGGCGAGATGCTTTATCGCCCGCTTGGCATTACTGGCGTCGAGGTTTCCGCAATCGGCATGGGCGGCGCGCATCTCGGCAACGCCAGTTTGTCGCAGGACGAAGCCACTCGGCTCATTCATGAAGGCGTAGACCGTGGAATCAACTTCCTCGACAACTGCTGGGACTATAATGACGGCCACAGCGAAGAACGCATGGGCGTGGCCCTCGCTCAGGGAGGATACAGGCAAAAAGTCTTCCTGATGACCAAAATCGACGGGCGCACGAAAGAGGAGGCCGCTCGTCAGATCGACATGTCACTGCAGCGGTTGCAGACCGACCATCTGGACCTGCTGCAACATCACGAGATCCTTCGTTACGAGGATCCGGATCGCATCTTCCACTCCGGAGGCGCAATGGAGGCGGTTCTAGCGGCGAAGCAGGCCGGAAAGATCCGATTCATCGGCTTCACTGGCCACAAAGATCCGCATGTCCATCTTTATATGTTCGAAATCGCCGACCAGCATGGCTTCCATTTCGATACTGTTCAATTTCCAAATAACGTAATGGATGCGCACTACCGCAGCTTCGCGCAGCTCGTAGTTCCAGTAGCGCTTCGTCATCAGACCGCAGTATTAGGAATGAAATGCTTCGCTTCGGGCGCAATTGCACAGAGCGGCTTGATCGATCCTCTCGATTGCCTGAAGTATTCTCTCAACGTCCCGGTTTCGGTGCAGATCACCGGCATCAACTCCCAGATGGTGCTCGATCAGGCTTTCACCGCAGTCAAGGAATTCAAGCCGATGGATGAGCAGGAAGTGGCGGCTCTTCTCTCGAAGACTGAAAAGGCCGCCGCCACCGGCGATTTTGAGAAGTTCAAAACCACATCGGTCTTTGACGGAACGGCGCGCAATCCGCAATGGCTCGGCTAGAGCGGCTGTATAAACGCTGTTTTGAAAGGGAGCTGCTTCAGCCGTGCCCTGAAACGTGCATAAATGGCTGGCTCTAGCCCCTGTGGGAAGTTTTGAGATCGGCACAAGCCAGTTTCGCAACCTGTTATAGAGTTGCCCGTCGCCGACCAGTTCCTATCCGGCCTCAGGCCGCCGGCAGGCGCATCGCGTCCAGCGCGCCCGTCAGGTCTTTCGCGAGCGATTCTTGGGCGTTGGCGGTGAGTTTTTCTCCCTGGCTCGTCAAGTAGAAAACGTCGATCGCAGTCTCGCCTTCGGTGTCGATCAAGGCAACCTTGATGTTGCACTGATGCGAGCTAAGGGTGAGGGCGATTTGCCTGAGCAGGCCGGGTAGATCCTGGGCCACAACCTGCAACAAAGTCGAGTGCGTCGACGACTCCGAGTCAAACTCAAGTTTGGTGGCCACTTCGAGCTTCAGATTGCTGGGATGATTCAAATGGCGCCGTGCGTCGAGCAGTTGTTGCACTGAGGTTTTCTGAGCCACCACATCGTGCACATTCACCAGGAAGCGCTCCTTCTCGCTCGGATTCAGCTCAATCGTCCTGAATACGTCAGAAAAGTGAAAGCTGTCGACGATGACGCCAGCGTCGTTCGAGTAGGCGCCGGCGCGAACGATGTTCATCCCCCACGCTGCCAGCACTCCCGCCACGTCGGCAAACAGCCGTGACCGGTCGCGCGTAATCACGGTCAGGTCGAAAAGCTGGCGGTTGGGGCGCAGGTCGAGTTGCACAGCGTCGGCGTCGAGATTGAGTGCCATTTGAAAATGATTGCGAATCTGTTCCGGCAGGCGGGTCTGCAGATATCGCTGCGGCAACCCTTCAAGGAATTGCTTCAGTGCATCATGCTGCGCGGCGGGAACCATCGATCGAATGCGATTGAGCAATGTGGGATCGATCGCGGCGTGATATCGCGACTCGTCCACCGAACGGTCCATGAAGTTCGAGGTGGACATGTAAAACTGCCACAGATTCTCAGCCTTCCACGGAGTCAGCGCGTCGGGATTAACGGCCTTGATGTCTGCGAAGGTCATCAGGGTGAGCATCTTCAGCAATTGCGGATTCCCGATTTTTTCAGAGAATGCCCGCACATTGTCGAGATCGAAGATGTCGCGCCGCATCGCGACTGACATCTCCAGATGCAGCCGAATCAGCTTGAGAATGGATTCACGCTCCTCGGCGTCGAAGTCCAGCCGCGCCAGAAAACTGTCTGCCAGTTCGACGCTTTGTTGCGCGTGCTCGCCGCTGCGGCGCCCTTTGCCGGTGTCGTGCAAAAGCAGCGCCAGGAAGAAGAGATCGAGGCGGTCAATCTCCGGGAGAAGCTGCGCGAGGCGCTGCTCCTGTTCGCTTGAAGGCTGGCGGAGCCCATGGACGTTGTCGATGACAAGAAAGGTATGCTCGTCCACGGTATAGCGGTGATAGCTGTCGCGAATTACGAGCGCATCGATCCCGTGAAATTCGGGGAGCAGCATCTCCAGCACTCCGAGCGCATGCATGGTCCTGAGTGCGTGTGCGGCGTGGGGACCGAGCAAAACTTCGCGCAGCGCGTTCCACAGGTACGGACCTTCGGGAATCGAGATCGCAAGAACCGGCAACGCGTCCGTGATGCGGTCTTCCGCGGCTTGCGACAGTGTGTAGCCGTGCGTTGCCATCAACGAAAAAATGCGCAGGATCGCGGCCGTGTCGTTAAACTGTGCGCCGGGCAGAATGTCAATTCGCCCCTGGTCGAGCAGAAAGTCGGTCCCGGCAATCGGCGCGCGCCGACGGCGAAACTGCCGATAAAAGCTCACCGGCGCAGGCAGATGCTCCATCAGGAGCGCTGCCCGGCGATACACCACGCGTGCGTGCCGGTAATAGGTCCGCATCCAATAGCTAGGATCGGCGGTACCGCGGGTTTCCAGGCCGATCGATCGTGCTGCGGCTTCGTCCTGCGACTGCCAGTCCAGAATGTTGTCGTCGCGGCCATGCCGGAAATGCAGAAAGCAACGCGCTGCAGCCAGAAAATCGAAGGCGGCTTCGGCGTCGCCTCGCGCACTCTGGAAGACCCCTCCCCGCTGGCGCGGCCATTCTTTCGTTTCTTTCAAGTGGAACAACAGAGCAAACCAAACCGCCAGATGGTAATCGCGCAGGCCGCCCGGACAATCTTTCAGGTTGGGTTCAAGATGAAAGATGGTGTTGCCATACTTGGCGTGCCGCGCGCGGGCAATCTCACCCAGTTTCTGCGTGATGCCCGTCCACTCGCTCAGAACAAGGCCGGGAAAGGTGACCTGGTGAAGCTGCTGATAGAGCGGAAACTGTCCGGCCAAAAAGCGCCGGTCCAATGTCGCTAATGTGAATTCGAGATTGTCGGGGTCGAAACGGCTGGCTTCCTTTACGGTGCGCGAACTGGGACTCGCCCGCAAGCCGATGTCCCACATTCCCTGGATGATAGCCCTCACGGCCTCGCGCGACTGTTCCTCGGTTTTGTCGTCTGCGAAGGCAAAAAGCACGTCGATGTCGGAGTAGGGGAAGAGGTCTTTACGGCCATAACCGCCCAGCGCCAGCAGCGCAACATTCTGCGCCGGAAGGCCCGCGAATGCCCTTTTCCACATTTCAATCAGGGTGCGATCCACTACCGCAGAACGCCGCCGGATGGCCGCCGTTCCATCTCCGGTGCGCTCACAAGTCTGGCGGACAAGCGCCATCTCCTTGAGATACTGCTCCCGAAGATCGTCAACCGCCAAAACGATTGGATTCATATGATTTTTTGCGTGGCCTGCCGAAGCAAGAAGGAATTGTTACAAGAATAAGCGATAAACACGGGCTGAGCGACTTTTTGTGTCGTAATGATGGAATGGTATCGAACCGCTGGCCCCGGAGCGCGCCCTTCCGCAGTGCGCAAGAATTGGACGAGAGGCTCCTCGCAACTCGACTTGGTAAAAATGCCCTCTCGCAGGGTTTTAACTTAGTGGCCCCGCGCCGGCGGTATAACAGGAGTTACCCGGCTTGCATCGGGAATTCCGGAAAATCTATTCTGGAGTATCTAATTCCAGCCTCTGGTGGGTCACTTGGCAACTTCAAATCTTTCTTTGTCGTATCTTCGCGGTCTCCAACGCGCCGCATTTTCGCTCTTCGGCTTCGCGCTGTTTTCGGTCTCGGCCATTGCGGCTCAGCCCGGTCCCTCTCAATCGCCATCAGCCGCGCGACGCGATCTCATCGCCAACCTGCGCGCGCATATCCATCATGTTTTCGTCATCTATCAGGAGAACCGCTCGTTCGACTCTTACTTTGGCTCGTTTCCGGGCGTCGACAACCTGGCCACCCCGGAGGCCCGCGCACACGGCTTCAGGCAGTACGACGACATCGGACGCACCTGGGTCACGCCATTTCTGCTGAAGGCCGCCGACACGTCTGATGCCGACCACTCCCGCGTGGCGTTATTGACCATGTCCGATGGCGGGCGAATGGATAAGTTCGTCTCATACGAAGAGAAGAGCATGCTGGACGGGCAGGCCAGCCGCCAACTTGCCCAGCAGGTGGGTATCCTGACCATGGCGCACGAGGACTGCACCACCGTTCCATTCCTGTGGATGTATGCGCACCGGTTCAGCATCTACGATCACATCTTTCAGGCGATGTACGGTCCTTCGACTCCGGGGAATATCGACTTGATTGCCGGGCAAACCGGGCAAACGCAGGCAGCGCGCCATCCGAACGAGACCGCCAAATCGAGCTTTAGCACGGGCGATCCGGTGATGAACGACGCGGATCCCGACTTCGGGCCATACGCCTTCACCTATGATGCCAAGGGCACGCACCAGCTCGACCAGACTTACGCCACTCTGATGCTCACCTTGAAAGGTCGCGATGCCACCAAGGTGACTGCCGACACCGATGACGTGAAGGACGACATCGGGGAACTGGGGCGGCTTGAGCATCGAGCGATTTCCTGGGCGTGGTACCAGGAGGGCTTCGGCAATGGCGAAGGCAACGATCACCCGGCTTACATTGCGCACCACAACGCGCCGCAGTACTTCGGCTATATCCGCCAGAATCCGTCGATGTGGAGCGGGGAGCACGACCTACTGGACTTTTTCTCGATGATGGAGAAACAGCAACTGCCGTCTCAAAGCGTCGTTTTCGTCAAGGGCGGCCAGCTCAACCCCTTTGGGTGGAAACCCACCAACCCCAACGCGCTGAATATACTCGGCGACGACGACCATCCGGGTTACTCCGACTCACAGCTTTCGGAGTCGCTGGTGGCCAAGGTAGTGGATGCCGTAGCGCGCAGCCCCTATTGGAACGATTCGGCAATCATCATCACCTGGGACGATTCCGAGGGTTTCTACGACCACGTGCCGCCGCCGAGATTTGAAAGCTGTCCCGACAAGGAGCCCTGCGGCGACGGGCCCCGGGTGCCCCTGATCCTTATCTCGCCCTACGCCAAGTCGAGCGGCGTGGATTCGGACCCCGGCGATCATGTTTCGTTCCCCAAGTTTCTCGATGTGCTCTTCGATTTGCCGCCACTGGCTTCTCTGCCCGATGAAAAGCCCTATTTGCCAGAGGGCCCGCGCGACGAGAATCCGCGGCTCACCGATCTGCTCGGCGGCTTTGATCCCGCTCGGCTGGCCGGCCACAAGCCGCCAATCGCAGCATCGCAGGCGGAAATTCCCGATACGGTCGTCAATACTTTCCCTCCTCCGATGACTTGCAAGGACACTGGTGTGACCCCGGTGATCATTCCGGGCGCGTCTCTGACGCCACCGAAAAACTTCACCAACCCGATTCCATAGGAACGGTTCGAGCTGAGCTTATTTCAGGAACGGCACGAACATTGCAGCGCACGATGCGGGGCTTCCCTCCGCCGGTTTGCCTGTGCCGGTTGAGTCCGTGCCCGCGGGCAGTTGCAGGTTCGTCGGATCGGGTCCGAGCGCGATATCGGTGTGATTCACTTCGTAGGTGTACTTCGCGTTGTCCGTAATCTGCACGCCGTCCAGCGTCACGCCGATGCGGTGCGTCTGGTCGTAACCGTTGAAGGTGAACTTGCCACCTGCGGAGATGCGCACGTTGCGCAGCGTGATTTCGCGCATGGTGGGCGGCGAGGAGCCCTGCAAAGTGCCTGCCGCGGTGTACGCGGTGTCGAGCGTGATGGGATTCGGCGAGTCGCGAATGCATACGTCTTCGTAGATCACGTCCTGGGTCAGCCCACCGCGTGACCCGTTCGACTTGATGCGGATGCCATTGTCGGGCCCATCCAGTGAAAGGTCGAAGATCCTGATCTTGCTCACTCCGCCGTTCGTTTCACTGCCGATCGACATGCCATGACCCCAGTAAAAGTGGTCGTGGCTGATCGTCATATTCGTTGCGCCGCCCAGGCCGCCCTTGATGGCTACATTGTCATCGCCGGTGCGAATATAACTGTGTGTGATGGTCACGTTCTTGGCGCCGTCGCCGGGATCGATTCCGTCCGTGTTCCGCGCCAACCGCTGCGGTGTGTCGATCCTTACTCCCCAGGCCGTGAAGCCATCGCCGTGATCGTAAACCACGTGAAAGTTCGCAGAATTCTTCAGCAGGATGCGATACAGGGTAAAGTTGTCAGAGTCATTGGCCACAATCAGCCTTGGAACCTGCTGTCCGCCGCCGGCCCGCGCTTGCTCGGCAAGATTCCACCACGAGTAATCGCTCCCGAGCATCTTCTCCCCACCCCTCCCATCGATCGTGCCATCACCCATGATTGCCGAGTTCGGTGCATGATCCACTGAGATGAGCGGCTTGCAACCGCGGGGACCGGGCTCGTGACTGACGATTCCGCAACTGCCCGGTGAAACGGCATAGAGAGCTGGATCCCGGGAAGCGTAAATAGTCACGCCCAGACCGATGATGAGCGTCACGTCCGGGCGCAGCTCCAGCGGTCCGCTCAGAAACGCGTTGTTCTCCTCATCCACATGGAGGAGCACAGCGCGCCCCTTGCCGCACCGGTCGATAGCCCTCTGAATGCGCGCGGTGTCGAGCTTTTGCTCGTCAGCCGGCGCCAGAGATTGGCCGCTCGTTTCAAGATGCGCATCGAGCGTTGTGCAAAGCTGGGGAAAGAATGGCTCAACCACCATGCGCGTGTCCTGCGCCGCCAGGAACGATGATGCGCAAAGTGCGATGGCAAAGAGGGAGACGAACCGGGGAATCATTTGTGCGTTTCCTTTGACTGGTCGCCGAACCGCATTGTCACTCTAAATCGGTTGGCTCATGCGCAACGAGCGCGTATGTGCGCAGTCGCCTCACCTTTGCGAACCGCGCTTCTCGGAGTTTTTGGTAGCGCGCCAAGGGCGCCATGGATCTACCGCTATAGCGCGTTTTCGCCCCTCTCGTCGTTCCGGATGCGTATGGCCTCGTCTATCCGGCTGACAAAGATCTTTCCGTCACCGATGCGGCCGGTGCGCGCCGCGCCCACGATGGCCTGGATCGCCTTTTCCTTCAGATCGTCAAGGATCACGAGCTCGATCTTCACCTTGGGCAGAAGATCTACGGTGTATTCGCGTCCGCGGTAGAACTCGGTGTGGCCCTTTTGGCGACCGTGGCCACGCGCCTCAAGAATTGTCATACCTTCGATGCCCGCTTCCAGCAGGGCGTCTTTTACGGCATCCAGCTTTGAGGGTTGCAGGACAGCTTCAATCTTCAGCATATACAGAAGTTCCTCGTTCGATAGCCTATCAGGCGGGGCGGCAGGTTGGTTGAATACCGCCGAAAGTTTTTATGCCCCGGAAATTCCCGAGGCAACAGAAATGTGTTTCCGCTCCACGCTTTTGCCGTTCCAAGCGCGCCGGGAACCTTCTTCCGGTCCATACGCGCGGCGAGCACCTCGAAGCGCGTTTATGTGGTCTCGAAGTCGTAGCCTTCCTCGCCGTGCTGCGAAAGATCGAGTCCGGCATGTTCATGCTCGGGTTTAAGCCGCAGTCCCACGACCTTATCTACAACAAAGAGCAAGACCAGCGTCCCAACAATGGAGATTCCCCACGACACTCCCACGGCAGCCAACTGGTTTAGGACCTGGCTCCAGTGCCCATCGATCCCGCCTGTCGGCACGCCCTTGCCATAGACCGGGTTGATCGCGCAGGTGGCAAAGACTCCAGTCAGTATCGCTCCCAACGTCCCCCCCGCTCCGTGAACGCCGAAGGCGTCGAGCGAGTCGTCGTAGCCGAAGAGGCTCTTAACCTGAAAAACCATGAAAGAGCAGAAAAATCCCGCGGCCAGGCCGATGAATAGCGCAGAAAACGGCTGCACAAATCCTGAAGCGGGCGTGATGGCCACCAAGCCTGCAACCGCGCCCGATAAGGCGCCGAGAGCGGTGGGTTTACCGTTGTGAAACCACTCGAAGATAGTCCAGCCGAGCGCCGCAGCAGCCGTGGCAAAGTGCGTGTTGACAAAAGCACTGGTGGCAAGAGAATTGGCGGCCAGGGCACTGCCCGCATTAAACCCGAACCAGCCAACCCATAACAAACAGGCCCCGATGAAGCTTAATACCAGCGAGTGTGGCGGCATCGCTTTCTCCGGATAGCCCAGCCGCTTGCCCATGTAAAGTGCGCAGACGAGGGCGGAAACGCCGCTGGTAATGTGGACTACCGTCCCGCCGGCAAAGTCCAGGCTCGGGATGTGCGTGCCCCCGCTGTTGAACAGGCCGCCGACTCCCCAAACCATGTGCGCCATTGGACAGTACACAAAGAGCGACCACAATGACAGAAACAGCGCCATCGCACTGAACTTCATCCGTTCGGCAAATGCGCCCGTGATCAGCGCCGGAGTAATGATGGCGAACATGAGCTGGTAGATCATGTACGTCTGCTCGGGAATTGTGGGCGCGTAGTCCGGGTTCGGACTCAGCGAAACTCCACGCAGGAAAAAGTGCTCGAAGCCGCCGATGAAAAGATTCCCGTGACCAAAAGCCAGCGAATATCCGGCAATGGCCCACAAAATCGTCACCAGGGCCATCATCGCAAAACTCTGCATCATGGTTCCCAGGATGTTCTTCCTGCGCACCAGCCCGCCATAAAACAGTGCCAGGCCGGGGCCGGTCATCAGTAGAACCAATGCGGCAGACGTCAGCATCCATGCGTTGTCACCGGCCGATTGCGCATTCTGAACGGCCTGCTGAAGTGCCGCGATCTGGGCTTGAGTCACCGGCGCCTGTGCGGCAGGAGAGATCGCGGGTGCGACAGCCATAGCCATCGCGGGAAATCCCAGCAGCGTGGGCAACAGCAAGAACCTACAAGATCGGCTTCCCATGCAAATTTCGCTCCGAAAACAACTCCGCGCGTCGCGCAGCGGATTGCAGTTTTGAACCGCATCGGCTGGCTCCAACACGCCCGCCGCACAGATCAGTGAACAGACCATGAGGGAAGCAAGAATCTTCCCGCAGACCAGATGATAAAAAAGATGGCTTTTACTTTCGTATCATTTTCATAAAGTTGGGGAAATTAAGCAAGTTCCCGGTGGATCTGCTTTGAAAGTTACGGCGCGTCATCGCCTTCCAACATAAAACGATGCACCCCGGCTCGCGCCGCGTGCCTACCCGGCTGATCTCCAACCCCGCGAGAGTATAGTGGAAGCATGGCGGCTTCCGTTGAGCGTGACCATTATCTCTTCGGCAATTTAGAGAGCAGCGCAAAAAACCGGATGAAAGTGAAGGAAGTGAACTACGGCTACGAAGAGCCGGAGGGAGTCTTTCTCACTACGCTGGATTTTGCCGTCAACTGGGTGCGCAAAAGCTCAATTTGGCCCATGACCTTCGGGTTGGCCTGTTGTGCCATTGAAATGATGTCGATGGGCGTGGCCCGTTTCGATATTGCGCGCTTCGGCGCAGAAGTGTTCCGGCCTTCCCCCCGCCAGTCGGATCTGATGGTTGTGGCGGGCAGAGTTTCGCAGAAGATGGCTCCTGTCCTGCGCCGGCTCTACGACCAGATGCCCGAACCAAAGTGGGTGATCTCCATGGGCGCATGCGCCACTTCCGGCGGCGTATTCAATAACTATGCACTCGTCCAGGGCGTAAATCAGATCGTGCCGGTCGATGTTTATGTACCGGGTTGTCCACCTCGCCCCGAGCAGCTTATTTATGCCATTTCGCTTTTACAAGAGAAGATTCTGCGTGAGCCACGCAGCCTCCGTAAGACCCTAAATCTCGGTTAAGAGCCTGATTCCACTGCATTCCTGAGCAGGAATCCTCGGTGTCAGCCGTTGAGCCTGACTCGACCGGGAACGAGCACGCCTCCCAGTGAATAGAATTCAACGCCAAATAAATACTCTCGGCAAAGTGTGCCGAGGCTGCCTGATCTTTGCCTGAAGCATCCAACTTGTCCCAAATGTCCTCTCAAGTAAGAGGCGCGCCAGAAAAGGGCCTCACTCAACGCAATTGGAATCCTTACAGCGGTTTCGGAAATGGTCTACCCGCACTCTGATCAGCGAAGTTGGCGCGCCTCAAAGAAGCGATCACCCTGAATTCCGCTTTGATTGGACTCGCTATTTCCGAAACCGCTGTAGAAGCTCCGAATCGAAAGCCGTTGGATGCGAGAAAAGGGACGGACGATGTCTGGCAGTTTCCCCAAGGCATCCAGAGGAATACGCATCACGATTAGCACTGTGAATCAGGCTCTCGAAGAATGAAAATCAAGCGAGCGGCGAACGTGCTCTGCACCAAATTCGCTTGCCGATTGAATTAGAGCCATCCTATGGAGGTACAGTTGAAGGTTCTTCCCCGTAGCAAGCAAATTCTCCCCTTCTTTGAGCGATATCTTGCGTTGGCAGTGATGCTGCTGGCGCCGGCCGGCCTGGCGGCTCAGGCTGCCCCTGCCGGACACGGACCGACGAATGAGTCGCCATCGAGATTTGATATCTTCGCTGGCTACAGCTATCTTTCACCCCATGGGACGGTCCAGGTTCCGATGCCGAACGGCACAACCACGCCAGTCTCCTACGACGCAGTCAATGCCGGTGCGATCCTCAGCGGGGCATATTACTTCAATCGTTTTGTCGGCTTTCAAATTGAGGCTGCGGAACACGAGTTCGGCGCTCCGGTAACTGGCACCAACATCGGCACAGAAGGCAACGATGACGGTTTCGTGACCGTGGCCGGTGGCGTGATCTTCCGCTTTCCGCATGGAGCGATTACTCCATTCGTGCACGCTTTGGGGGGCGGCGCAATGGTAGGCGGACCGTACCACGAGCCCAACACCTGGGGTCCTGACGTAACGGCAGGCGGGGGTATGGACCTTGAAACACCCTGGTTCAATCATCATCTGGCGATCCGCCTCTTCCAGGCGGACTACGAGTATATGCACGCCAGCTTCGGAAACATGATCTTTGGGGGAACGGCCAGCATCAATGCGGCCCGTCTCAGCGCTGGTGTCGTAATCCACGCCGGATCCGTAGCTCCGCCAACGCCCGTCACGCTTGCCTGCTCTGCGAATCCCGAGTCGATTTATCCTGGCGATCCGGTAACGGTGACAGCAGAAGCGGGCGGGCTGAAACCTAAGGACAACGTGTTCTATAGCTGGTCGGGCACCGGAGTCACCGGAGGAAACGATACGACCGCTAAAGTCGATACATCGTCTCTTGCACCCGGCGAATACTCAATCCAGGGCACAGTGAAGGAGGGAAAGAAGGGCAAGGAAGGCGCCAAGCCGTGGGAGGCAGCGTCCTGCACCGCTGGAGTGACCGTGAAGGCCTTCGAGCCCCCCACCATCAGTTGCTCAGTCAGCCCCACCACCATTAAGCCGGGCGACACAGCGACCGTCAATTGCAGCGCAGTGAGCCCGCAGAACCGGCCTCTGACTTACAGCTACACGGCCACGGCCGGCACGATCAGCGGCAGCGGACCCTCCGCTCAATACTCCTCGGCAGGTGCGCCCACCGGAGCGGTCGAGATCACTGGCAACGTCTCAGACGATAAGGGGCACTCCGCAAATGCGAGCACGAACCTGACGATTGTGGCCCCTCCACCACCGCCGCAACCGCACGCGCAAGCGCTGTGCTCCATCAGCTTTGCCAGCGACAAACGGCGGCCGACTCGCGTGGATAACGAAGCGAAGGCATGCCTGGATCAGGTGGCTCTCGACCTGAAGCAGCAGGCTGACGCGAAGGCTGTCCTGGTGGGTGAATCCACTGACACAGAGAAGGCCGCGACCGCCAAGCAGGAAGACTATGCCAAGCGCCACAAGCGCGGCACGGTTGAGGAATTCGCTGCGCAGCGCGCCGTGAACGCCAAAGACTACCTGGTGACCGAGCAGGGAATCGACGCATCGCGCATCACGGTGGCTACAAGTCCGATGGGCGGTCAGAGCGTCCAGGACTACCTGGTGCCCGCAGGTGCGGACTTCAACGCCGACGTCACAGGAACCGACGCCCGTGGATGAGACGGCAATCAAGCCGCAGGCGCGCAAGCCGCTACCCGAAAGGAACCGCCGCGGCTCGGCACAATAAGTCAAACGGGGCTCATCGATCCAACCGCGCGGGCCTGTCCTTCAGTGGGCGGGCTCGTGCAGCTCAGCCATTCTCGGCCCCCGTGCAGAACTTGAGACTTTCGGGTTCGCAAACTGCAGGCTGTTTCGCATTCTGGCGGCCATTTTGTCTATCCTAAGGGGAGAGGTGGGGATCTCTTTCGCTGCATGAGCCGTCCGCAGTTCTTTCCACAGTCGTTACGTCGGAACGCGATTTCGGTCCTGGTCGCTCTTTTTTTTGCATTCGCTGCAGCGGCGCAAGCGGAGTCGCCCTGGAACATTGTCGGCCCCGACGGCGGTGACGCGCGCGCTCTTGCTTCGTTTCCCGGACAACCGGACCACCTTCTTTTAGGCACTACCAATAGCTGGCTCTACGAATCCACGGACGAAGGCGGCTCGTGGCGGCGGCTGGCGAAACTCGGCGCCGAAGACGGGCTGGTTCTTGATAGCGTCATGGTCGACTCGGCCGATCCCTCAACCATCTACGTCGGTGCCTGGAAGAACAGCAATGACGGCGGGTTGTGGATCAGCCATGACGGCGGAAAGATGTGGACCGAGTCACGGCAATTCCACAGCCAGCCGGTCCATGCTCTCGTGCAGGCGCCTTCCAGTCCCAGCATTCTCTATGCCGGAACGCTCGCCGGGGTCTTCCGTTCCTCCGACGGCGGAGCCACATGGGCACAGATCAGCCCGCCCGATAGCCGTGAGATTCACGAGATCGAGTCGCTGGCGGTCGATCCCGCGAATCCCGACGTCGTTTACGCCGGAACCTGGCACCTTCCATGGAAGACCACGGACGCCGGCAAGACCTGGCACAATATCAAGCGCGGACTGATTGTCGATTCCGATGTCTTTTCTATCATTGTCGATCCGGTTCACCCGCACATCGTTTACCTGAGCGCGTGCAGCGGCATTTACAAGAGCGAAGACGCCGGAGACCTTTTCCGTAAAATCCAGGGCATCCCTTCTGAAGCGCGGCGAACGCGCTCCTTGATGCAGGATCCTGAGAACCGCGAGATTGTGTATGCGGGAACCACCGAGGGCCTTTACAAGACCGAAAATGGCGGCAAAACCTTTAGCCGCGTGACCGGGGCCGACGTGATCGTGAACGACGTGTATGTCGATCCCGGGAATGAAAGCCGCGTGCTGCTGGCGACCGATCGCGGCGGCGTGCTGGTCAGCCAGGATGCCGGGGTCACGTTTACCGCGTCTAATCAGGGAATTTCGGAGCGAAAAGTCGCGGCTCTTCTTGTGGATCGGACCAATCCCGACGATCTTTACGCAGGCGTGGTCAACGATAAGAACTTTGGAGGAGTCTTTCGCTCGACCGATGGCGGCGTGCACTGGGAGCAGTTGGGCTCGGGGCTGGAAGGCGCTGACGTCTTTGCTCTTGCGCAAACGAAAGATGGTGCGGTTGTCGCCGGGACCAGTAGCGGGATCTTTGTCTTGAATTCCTCCTCCGCTGACGACCCTCCGAAGTCAGCCAACGAAGAGGTAGTTTCGCGGCCCGAGGGTGGTGCCGATCCAGCCGGTGAATCTACGCTCTCGTGGCAACCGCGGAGCACCATCGCGAACACGGTGATGAAGGCAATGACCGAGACGCGGCTTCATACCCGCGTCAACGTCGAGAAGCAAGTGCAGGCTCCCGTCATCTCTTTGCAGAGTTCAGTGAATTCCCTGGATGTTTCAACCGATGTATGGGTGGCGGCTACGAATTACGGGCTACTCACCAGCCGTGACCAGGGAGCGACCTGGCAGGGCGGCCCGGTCATGGGAGAGGGCAACTATCTTTCCGTCTCCGTTCACGGAGGAGATATCGCTGCGGCGCGCGCCGATGGCGTAGTCGTGTCAACCGATGCCGGGCAGACCTGGTTGCCGATGGGCATTCCGACGATGCTCACGCGCATCCATCGCGTTGCCTTCTCGCCCGATGGAACGCTCTGGCTTGGCGCGCGCGAGGGAGTTTATTACTCCCCCGATTTGGGCAAGACCTGGATGTGGATTCATCGTCTGCCTTTCCGTGACGTTGACGACCTGAGCTATGACCCGGCTCTCAAGAAGGTCCTCGTCAGTTCCCGTTCGAGTGACCAGGTATTTGCCATTGATCCCAAGACCATGAAGTGGGATTGGTGGCAGACAGGCTACGATATCGTGTTGATTCGCGCCGCGGGCGATCGCTTGATCGCTGCATCGCTGGATGACGGGGTGGTGGTGGGGCCGCGAGTCGCTCCGGGAGAATCGAATTCCGCAGTCCTCAGGGCCAAAGAGTAGTCGCGGGGGTCGCGGGCCATGCTCCAATCTCCAACTCGCACCGTTCCGGAGGTCTGTTGAGATTCCCTTGGGCACTCGCCCTGATCGTGCTTCTCCCCGCATTGGCGAGAACGCAACCCGGGAAGGTTGCCATGACGGTTGACGACCTCCCATATGCGTCGGGCACTTCAAAGCCCCTGACTTCCGCTGATGCGCCTTCTGCCATTCTCATCAATAGAAAGATCATCCGTTCTTTTTTACGCCGCCATATTCCTGTAACTGGGTTTGTGATCGAGCAGGATGCAGAGCGACTCGGAACAGACAATGGCAGGAAGATCTTGAAACAGTGGCTCAGATCTGGGTTTGATCTTGGCAATCACACGTACTCTCACGCCGATGCCGATGCTCTCACGGTTGATCAATTCGAAAGTGAGATCATTCGCGGTGAAGCCACAATAGCTCCGCTCCTGCAGAGTGTTTCCCGGAAGCCCGATTATTTCCGTTTTCCCTACAATCACACGGGCGACACCAGCGAGAAGCACGACGCGATCGCAGCCTTTATAGCCGCTCGGGGATATCGTCTGGCTCCTTGTACCATCGACAATTCCGATTACGAATTCAACACAACGTATGTTGTCGCGTTAGAACGCCACGACAGCGAGACGGCCGCAAGAGTGCGTGCCGCGTATGTGGTCTACACCGCTGCGGAAATCGACTGGTACAGCAAACTGGATCGGCAGGTCTTTGGCGACAATGTGCCCCACGTGATGCTCCTGCATGACAGCCGGCTCAATGCGGACACGATTCAAGAGATCATCGCGCTCTTCGACAAGCGCGGTTATCGTTTTGTCTCATTGCCTAAAGCGCTACAGGACCCAGCGTACGCAACTCCGGAGACCTATATTACAAAGTTCGGCCCGATGTGGGGGTACCGCTGGGCGAAGGAGCGGAATGTAAAGGTCGATGGGAAAGACGAGCCCGAACCTCCCGCATGGATCGAGCAATATGTAAAGCAAAGCAGTGTTGCAACGGACTGAGGCAATCCTTCTTTTCGGGCCCGAGCGCAATCGAGAAAAACCGCGTGCCCACTTTAGATGCGCTAAGGCAGGGCAATTCCCGCCCTCGTTCTCCTTCCCAAGTTTCAGCAACAGGACCCTGGACCAAGAGCAATCAATTGTGAACTATGAACGACGAACTTTGAACGGTCGCCTGTCCGTCACTGCAACTTGAATGCTTTATCTACAATTGCGTTCGGATCGCGGCCTGCAGGCAACATAGTGAATGCCGGCGTTGGAAAGAGCCGAAAGGCGGTTGAGGTGCGCACCACGGCCACGTCGCCGGATCGGCTATCGACCACAAAAAGCAAATGACCGGCTGCCGAGAATGCCATTGCGACAGGCCCATCTCCTACGTGGATCGAGCCGATGAGTTTGCCGTCGTCGATCGAATACACTGTCACTTCTTGCGAGCGCTCATTGGCCACATAGAGCAGTGAATTATCGCGCGACACGAGCCCGAAGACGGGTTCGTTGCCAATCATGTAGGTATCTCCAACCTCATCGTTCGTGTTATAGATCTCCGATACCGAATCAGAAAGCGAATTGGATGCGAAGATCTCGCCTCCATCGGGCTTCAGAGCCAGCTCGACCGGCGCCCGACCCACGTCCATCTGCGTCTCAAGGCGGTCTGGCTCAGTGGAGTGAGAATCCGCTTGCGCCAACGCGATCACGATCACCTGGTGGCCACCCGCACACGGTATGAACGCCTTCGAAGAATCGGGAAGAATCACCGCACCGGCCGCACCAGGACAACCACCGAAGACGGCGCGCGTGTGTTCGCTCGCTGGATCGATCAAGCTAACCGAACCACCGCGCCGATTGGCCACAACCAGGGTCTTGCCATCCGGAGCCAGGCGCGCTGCTGCCGGTGCTTCACCAACCTGAATCTGCGCAATCTCGCGGCGTTGATTCAAATCGACCACTGAAATGGAGTTCGAACCGGAATTTGCCACGTAGGCACGATCGCCTTTTGCGTCCAGATCGATTGATGCCGGTTGCCGGTGCAATGGAATGGTGGCGACAACGGTGTTATGCTCGGCGTCGATCACAGAAAGCGAGCCGTTAGTGGCCGCGGTTCCAGCATTGACAACGTAAATCTCGTCTCGCGTAGGGCTGGCTGCCAAGGCAACCGGATTTTGCCCTACAGCCAGCTCGCGGTCCACACGCACGTCGACCACGTCGAGCACCGAAACGGTGCCACTGCCTCCGTTCGTCACGTAAACGTATTCACGATAGTTGGGAGGATATTGCGGAAAATCTTGCTGGCGGCAGCCAACCGTGTGGAGGAGAAAAAGGAAGGCGGTGAGCCGAGCCAGCGCCCGGATTCTCGATCCGTACGCACTGCCCGCTTTCCACTGTTCACTCTCCACTGTTCACTGTCCACGGCACCAGTACGGCGCGTCTATTTTGCTGCTGCAGCGGCCACAGGCACTTGCCGCGCGAGACGCCTGCCAACCACCGGGGCAATCCGTCCGATCTCGTCCAGCATGGTGGCAAACTGCGCGGGATAGATAGACTGCGGACCGTCGGAGAGGGCACTTTCGGGGTGGTTGTGGACCTCGACCATCACGCCGTCCGCTCCCGCGGCAATGGCGGCCCTGGCCATGGGAAGCACGCTGTCGCGCCGCCCGGTGCCGTGGCTGGGATCCACCAGAATGGGCAAGTGGCTCACATGGCGCAGTGCTGGAACGATGCTCAGGTCGAGCGTGTTACGCGCGTGATCGGCAAACGTACGCACGCCGCGCTCACACAAAATCACTTCGTAGTTGCCTTCGCTCATCACGTACTCAGCGGCCATCAGGAACTCTTCGAGCGTCGCGCTTAAGCCGCGCTTGATCAGAACGGGCTTGCGCAGCTTTCCCGCTTTCTTGAGCAGCGCGAAGTTCTGCATGTTGCGCGCACCGATCTGGACAACATCGGCCCATTCCGCGACTAGGTCAAGCGATTCGTTGTCGAGCGCCTCAGTCACAATGCGCAGACCGAATTTCTCCCGCACCTCGGCTAGGATGCGCAATGCCTCAAGTCCCATCCCCTGGAAAGCGTAAGGAGATGAACGCGGCTTGTAGGCTCCTCCGCGGAAGAACTGAGCCCCAGCCGCTGCCACCTGTTCAGCGATGGCGAGTGCCTGTTCGCGGCTCTCTACGGAGCAGGGACCGGCGATGACCGCGAAGTCGCGGCCACCGATGACAGCGCCATTGGCGAAGCGAACAACTGTATCTTCTTCTTTCACATCGCGGCTGGCGAGTTTGTAGGCTTTCGACACGCGAATGACTTCAGCGACACCGCTGAGCGATTCGAGATTACCGCGGTCGACTTCGCCTTGATTGCCGGTGATGCCAATCGCTGTGCGTTGGGCGCCGGGCAGGGGATGGGGACGAAAGCCCAACTGTACAATATGATCGCAGACCGCCTGGATCTCCTCTGCTGTGGCCTGCGCTTTCATCACGACTAACATCGTTCACCCCGAACCATTAGTCTACCGGGTGAGCGAGCGGAGGGCAATTTCTGCGGAGCGGGAAAGCGGGTTCACGGCTCGATCGCTGGGATGAGCCGTAAGGGCCGGCAGCACATAAGTGATGCAGATCTGGGGTTGGCGCACTCTACGTCTTGCAAATGCGCTGTTTATTTTCGATCGTCTGAGGCTTCTGGATTGGAACTCGCTGCGACAATTGCTGGGGCTATAACCATACCAATAAACGCAAGGGCAATGAGAAGATCATGCATATTCTATCCTCGTCCAGGTTTGAGTCGTTCTCCGGTTATTTGAGGCCGGCAGGTTCGCCGCGAGTTGCATCCCCCGTGAGGTGACCAACCCTGTCTCAATGCATTCAATGCTTTGAATCTCGGGAACTTCTCTGCAATCGATCTACCTATGCATCATTGGCTGGATGAGAGAATCTTAAAATCCCACGAAAGCACCTTGCAGGTGCAACGGTGTTATGTGCTATGCGACTTCGGGCACTTACCAAGGGCACGTTCACCCTGGGTTAGGAACACCTGGGATCGATTCATTTGATTGGCGATTGAGCATACCGGCGGCATGCCGGTGGGGTGGGGATGTCGGGCGTTGACGCTGATTGGTTTAGGGCGCTTGTGGAGAATCAGCGCGCAGGTTCGGGATGCGACGGTCGCGGGCAGGATGCGCTCCGCGCGATGACTACAGCTCCGACTTCCGCTTCAGGGATCGCCACTTCAATCCCAGCCACGACAGGTAACCAAGTTGAATGACCCACGTAATCACATAAGCTGCCACTCTAAATTCGTGATCGAGCATCGCCGCTCTGTCCATCTGCTTCTTTTCTCCTCTTCTTCTCGGCTCATTCCGGTTCCGTTATGCGTTCAGGGCAGCCTGCGCTTTAGCTTCGGTTTGCTTCTGTTGCATTCGCTCAACATGGTAGCGAACGGCCAGAATCATAACGCCCCAGCAGAACCATGCGAGCATATTCCACAGGAACGGTCCCAGCATTGACGGAGCCATGCCGGAGCCGGGAGCGCCGCCAAACACCGGCGCCGGGTGCTGGGTTCGCCACCAGCGATTCGACATATACACGATCGGCACGTCGAGTGCGCCAAAGATGCCCAGAACAGCGGCCAGCGCCTGCACCTGCGAACCCGCCGCAAAGCGTCGCAGCAGCAGGTAACTCATGTAAATCAGCCAAAGAACCAGCGTCGTCGTCAATCGCGCATCCCATGTCCACCAAATGCCCCATGCTCGGCGACCCCAGATGGGGCCGGTGGTCAGTACCACCGTGCAAAAAACCACTCCCACCTCAGCTCCGGCCAACGCCCAGGCATCGAACTTGAGCGCGCGTTCGGCCCGAGTACGCCGGGTAGCAAGATATCCGATCGAACCGACGAGATTTATTGCAAAGAAAACGAATGCGACCGAAGCAGAGGGGACATGGTAGTAGATGATGCGGAAGATCTCGCCCTGCATGGCGTCGTTGGGCGCCACATAGATGGCCTGGTAATAACCCCAGATCATCAGAGGGATGGTGGCCAGAACATAGAGAACGATGGCAAGTTTTTTCATGGGGAATCCTGACACAACCAGTTTACGTCTCGAAGGGCAATCGGATGTGATTCAAATCACGCGGCTCAGGGCCGGCGGCTTCGGAAATACGATGTTCGGCCGAGCCGCATTCGGGCCGTCGCGATATGCGGTCGCGACGGGTCGACTTCGCTGAGTGATGGTCACGCCATTTCTGTTAGATCGCGGCACAACTGGCGAGCATCCCTAACTGGTAGCATGAGTTTTGAGCGTTTTCGCTGCGCCCGCTGAGATCGCTCTGGTAGAGCAACAGGGCTTTTTCTAGGGGAAACAGCCGCTCGGCAGCGTCACCTTCCAGTGAGAGCGGAAGCGAAAAAGCCTTGCCGGGGTCAGAATGCGCGTTCACCTCGCTACGCTGATCGACGATTTTCGCCGCTTCGACCGCGAGATCGCGCTGGTGCGCTACCAGGGCAACCGTCGCCGCGTCACGACCTACGGCCAACTCGCGCGCCTCGCCGGACGTTTTGCGGCGCTGCTCGCCGCGCGCCGCATTATCGAGGGCGATCGCGTTCTCATCTGGGCTGAGAACAGCGCGGAGTGGATCGCCGCCTTTCACGGTTGCCTTCTTCGCGGCGTTCTCGCTGTCCCGCTCGATGCCAACAGCTCCATCGATTTTGCCGGGCGCGTCGCCGCCGACGTCAACCCCAAACTCGCCGTCGGCGATGCACTGCTGCTTGCAAAACTTGCCGCGGCGCGGTCCGGCCCTTCCGTTCCCACACTTGCCTTTGAAGAATGGCTTCCCGATCTTCCCGATGCCGAAATGGGCGCTGTCCCAGGTCTATCGAATCAGACCCCCTTGCAGATTCTTTTCACTTCCGGCACAACCGGCGATCCAAAAGGCATCGTCCTCACACATGGCAACGTGCTGGCCAGCATCGGTCCCATTGAGGAAGGCGCGAAGCCCTATCTTCGCTACGAACGCTTCGTCCATCCGCTGCGCATTCTGCATACGCTTCCACTCAGTCATGTCTTCGGCCAGACCATGGGTCTCTGGGTTCCACCCATCTTCACCGCGGAGCTTCATTTCGAAGACCGCCTTGCCGCACCGCGCCTCATCAACATCATTCACAGCGAACGCATCTCCGTCCTCGCCGCGGTGCCCCGCGTTCTGGGCCTGCTTAAAGCCCACCTTGAAGCCACTCACCTTGGGCTCACCGAACGCGTTGCCCTCCAGCGGAAGATCAACCCGTGGCTTCGCTGGTGGCGCTTCCGCGCCGTGCATCGCGAGTTTGGCATCAAGTTCTGGGCCTTCGTCTCTGGCGGCGGCGCTCTGCCCGGTCCAATCGAGCAGTTTTGGAATGCGCTCAGCTTTGTTCTGGTGCAGGGCTATGGCATGACCGAAACCACCGCCCTTATCACTCTGAATCATCCCTTTCACGTCGCCAAGGGGACGATCGGGAAGCCCCTCGCGGGCCGCGAAGTTAAACTCGCGTCCGACGGCGAAGTCCTCGTCCGCGGCGCAGTCATCTCGGGCGCCACATGGAAGGGTGGCGAGCTTCGTCCGAGAAGCAACGAATGGCTCGCCACCGGTGACATTGCGGAGCGCCAGCAGTCCGGGGAGTTACGCTTTCTCGGCCGCAAAAGCGAGGTTATCGTCACCGCCGCCGGGGTCAATATTCATCCCGAGGATATTGAAGCCGCCATCGAGGAGCAGCCCGATGTTGCGGGCTGCGCTGTCGTCGCCATGGACACTCCCAGCGGCGCGGAACCTTGCGCTGTTCTGGCCTGTCGCGGCTCAGGCAACTGCGCCCTGGAAGCGATTGAGCGAGCCAACGCCAGGCTGCCGGAGTTCCAGCGCATAAGTCGCTGGGTGCTGTGGCCTGAACCCGATCTGCCCCGCACCTCCACGGGAAAAGTGAGACGCAAACCTGTCGCAGCATGGCTCGCCCGCATTCAGTCTGCGGCAGCCGGGCACGGCAACGGTTCGTTGCATTCCGCCAATAACGGCGCCTTCGGTCCCTCCTCCGACTGGCTCCTCGCACTCATCGCGCAAATTACCGGTGAGGCTCACCCGGGCGTGGGCGACGAACTCCGCCTCACTGAAGACTTGCATCTCGACAGTCTCGGGCGAGTCCAGCTTGCCGCTGCCATCGAGGAGCGCCTCGGAATCGTCGAGAGTAATGGCATGCTCGAAGACGTGCAGACACTCGGCGAGCTGCGCAGGATCGTTGCCGGCGGCGCTGCCCTTGACGCGGAGGCGGCCATTGCTCCGCAATCGGTGGAGCCACCCCAAGTTGAATCGCTCTCGAACGGCATCGGCGCAAGCCTCTGATTCCGCTCCCGGTGCCGGCGTCCCGGCGCAAACTCGCCGCGCCCACGGTTCCTCTATCCCACATGGCCGTGGTGGAAGCCGTTCCGCTGGATTCGTATCGCTTTTCTTGAAACGATCGCGCGGCCGCTCACACGGCTCCTCGCCGTGCCGCGTGTCATCGCTCCCGCCACTCCGCTGCCGTCCGGGCCGCTCCTCATCGTGGGCAACCACGTTACGGCTTATGACGCACCTCTCATTCAGTACGCGCTGCCCGGCCCGTATCGCCGCAACATCGCGGTTGCCATGATGGGCAGAGATGCTAGAAGATTTTCGCCATTTCCGAAATCCGGAGTGGCCTGCTGGACGCAAAGGCTTTTACGTTTTGGGGCCGGCGGCATATTGGCTGGTCACCGCGCTCTTCAATGTGTTTCCGCTGCCGCGGCGCCGCGACTTTCAGGCCAGCTTCGCCCATGCGGGGAAGGCTCTCGACCATGGCTACAGTGTGATGGTATTTCCCGAGGGAGCCCGCTCGGCTGCAGGCGAGCTTGCACGCTTTCAGCCGGGGATCGGGCTCCTGGTCAAGCAGAGCTTTGTGCCCGTGCTGCCGGTGGCGATTCGTGGGCTGGGCGAACTCAAGACCGGGCAGCGCCAGTGGTTCCGGTCGGGTGCGATCGAGGTGCGAGTCGGTGAAGCGATCCATTTCGCTCCCGAAGAGACGGAGGCCGCCATTACCGCGCGGCTGCATGCCGAAGTTACGAAACTGCTCGGCAGCCAATGAGGCGGTATTTATTTCTTCCTGTAGTAAGAGGTGCCGCCGGCGAGGACCGGAGTCCAGAGCGAAAGGTCCGCCGGCTGTTCGCTCGAGCCGAGAAAGAGAATGCCATCCGGCGCGAGAAGCTCATGCATGTTCGCGAGCAGGCTGAGCCGTGAGTCGTGGCCGAAGTAGAGCATCACGTTGCGCAGGAAAATCATGTCGAAGCGGTCGCTGGCGCGGCGGAACGGCAGCGGAGGGGTGCACAGATTGGCCTGGCGGAAGTTGCAGAGCTTGCGCACCTCGGGCTTCACGGTCCAGCTCTTCGCCGCCGTGATCGAAGTAGCGCACGACGAAGCGGGCCGGCAGGCCGCGATTGATCTCAATGCGGTGATAGACGCCGGCCGGGCCCGCTCCACCACTTCGCCGCGCAGGTCGGTGCCTTCGATCCGCATATTCCAGCCGGCGAGCAAAGGGAAGTGCTCGAGGAGGAGCATGGCCACGCTATAGGCCTTCCTGGCCGGTGGAGCAAGCCGCGCTCCAGAAGCGCAGACTGCGCGTCATGCGGCGCGCTTCAATCAGCTCGGGAAGCAGCTCGGTGCGCAGCAGCTCGAAGGGCCGGCCATCGCGGAAAAAGCTGGTCTCGTTGATGGTCATGGCCTCGGCGATGGCGCGTTCGAGGCCGGGATTTCTTGCAGAGCGGAGGCTCGCACCAGCTCGTCCACGCGGCGTCATGCCCTGGTTGCGCAGAACCCTGGAGAGGCGCGTTTCAAAGAGATAGTCGCGCGAGGGATCAAGCACGTTCTGCGAGTGCGAATAGACCAGTTTGCGCAGATAGCCGTAGTCGGCGGTCGCGGCTGTCTCCATGGCTACACCACCATTCTCGCGAGAGTTGGCGTCTCGGCAGGGCGGACGCGGCCAGCGATTCGCAGGATTTCAGGAGCGATGGCGTCGAGTGGGAGAATCCTCTGGGCCAGGCCGGCCTGAGCCACGGCGCCGGGCATTCCCCAAACGGTGCTGGTGGCTTCGATCCTGGGCCAGCACGCTGCCGCCCTGATTGCGAATCAGGCGAGCAGCCGGCAAGCCATCGGAGCCCATGCCGGTGAGCACGACGGCCAGCACGCCGGAGCCGTAGACCCCGGCCGCGCTGCGAAAGAGCACGTCGACTGCCGGCCGGCAATGATTCTCTGGCGGATCCTGGTTGAGGTGGAGGGTGGCCGGTGCACCCGCACGGGCAGCGGCTACGACTTCCATATGCCAGTTGCCGCGCGCGATGAAGATCGCTCCGGGAGTGGCCTGCTCGCCTTCAGATGCTTCGCACACGCGAAGCTGGCAGCGCCGATTCAACCGCTCGGCAAAAAGCCGGGTGAAGACTTCGGGCATGTGCTGCACCACGAGAACCGGCAGGGGAAAATCTCGAGAGAGCGCGGGAAGAAGCACATCGAGAGCCGCGGGACCACCGGTGGAGACGCCGATGACCACCACGCTGGGCGAAACCGCCGGGAGTGGAGTGGAGACGGGGGGCGGCAACGCCGCCTGGCCAGAACGCGGTACAACCTGAGTCGCGGCGCGTTGTCGCACGGGTTCCCTGAGCGCATGAATCTTTGGAAGCAATTCCTGAGCCAGAATGCGCACAGCAACATCGCGGCCGGGCTGGTTTGACGGCTTGGCGACGTAATCGCTGGCGCCCGCTTGCGAGTGCTTCAATTGTGACCTTGGCGCCGCGCTGGGTGAGCGAACTGCACATGATGATCGGCATCTTGTGTCCGAGTTCTCGCAGACGGCGCAATGTGGACAGGCCATCCATGACCGGCATTTCGACATCGAGAAGAATGAGGTCGGGATGGTTGAGTTCGAGTGCAGTCAGCGCCGATGCGCCATCCGCGGCCGTTCCGGCCACTTCAAGGCTGGAGTCGGCGGCAATGACAGAGCGCAGCAGGCTGCGCATGACGGCGGAGTCGTCGACGATCAGGATTCTGGTTCGGCGCACGTCCGCCATGGTTCAGACCTCCGCCAAACCGAGCATGGCCAGCTTTTCAGCTAGCGCCTCATCGTCAAAGGGTTTCATCAGGTACTCGTCGGCGCCGCAATCGAGTGCGCGAACGATGAATTCGTTTTCGGCTTCGGTGGTCACCATCATGACTTTCAGCTCGTTGAATCCGGCGGATCGCAAACGGCAGACCATCTCCAGGCCGTTCATGACCGGCATGTTCCAATCGACCAGCGCGAGATCGAATGCCGGCCCATTCTGGAGCAGCTCCAACCCCGCCTGCCCGTCGGCAGCCACTTCGCACTCGATTCCCTTTTCCTCGAGCAGGCCGCGCAAATAGTCCCTCACGAAGCGGGAGTCGTCGACGATAAGTGCCCGCATGATTTCCTCCTCACTGAAGCGCTTCAGGCGCCGCGCATCCTTCAGGCCGCGCGGCCCGCGCTCGACGCCGCCAGTTCAGCCTGACCGGATCGAGGCGCTCGGGGTCGAGCATGATCAGCAGATGGTCTTTGAGTTTGTAAGCCCCGGCCAACAGATCCCGGCGATGTCTCGTCGAGGATCGAAGGATTGGGTTCGTACTCCGCCGCGGACACTGTGAGCACCTCGCCCACCGAATCGACCAGCAACCCGAAGCATCCGCCTGTGCTTTCGAGCACGAGAATGTCCTGCGAGCCGTCTCTTGGCGGAAGCGCAAGCAGCTGGCGCAGACTCACGGTGGTGAGTACGTCGCCGCGATAGTGAACCAGCCCGCCCACATAAGACAGGCGCCAGCGGAACCGGCTGCGGACGCGCCGAACCCACAATCTCGAGAATGTGTCGTGATGGGCACCCCGTAAAGCGTCTTGCCCACGCGCACCGAGCAAACCTCGACCACGATTTCCGTCTTCTGCTTTCTGCGAAGTGGCGCCGCAGTTCGACTCATGCCACTGCCTCCGGAACCCGCGGCCATCCCTCTGCCGCATGTTCGACTGCAGGCAGCGGCTGGGCGCTGCCGAGGTTGACCACATCTGTCACATGATCCTTGAGCAGCGTGACCCCTTCGGTCTGCTGGCTCGGTCCCGACCTCAAACAGATCGCTTCCAGCGGCCACATCGAGCACATGCGACACAGCGATGCCTACATGACGATTACCTTCCCGGCATACCACCACGACGATCTGGGCTTCAGGATTGTCTTGTGCGGCAGAGAGGATGCCGCCCGAGTCTTCGACCGGAAGCAACTGTCCGTCGAAGTTGAGGACCGGCCGAGAGCCGATGTACTCGATGCGCGAGAGCGGAAGCTGCTCGATGCGCAGCACGTCGCCAGCGGCATGGCGGCGCGACGTCCCGCCACTTCGACCAGCAGATAGTCGAGGCGGGCACTTCAGCCTCTTCTTCCCCTTCGACGTTTTGAGCCGCTTCCTCTTCGTTCGTGATGGTGACGCCGGCGCGGACGCGATCAGCCCGGGATCGAGGATGAGGGCCAGATCGGCGTTGCCGAGCACCGTTGCGCCGGAGTAGACGCCGATGTCCTTGAGGACCGCGGAGAGCGGCTTGACGACGATCTCTTCCGGGTCGGCGAGCGCAGTCCACGACCAGGCCGAAGCGGCGGCCGTCCGCATCGAGCACGGCGATAAAGCTGTCGCGGTCCGTGGCCAGTTTGCATTCGCGCTCCGGCATCAGCAGACGGTCGAGGAAGACCAGCGGCAGCAGCCTGCCGCGCAGGCGGTAGAGCGGCGCATCCTCAATCCACTCGATGGCTCTCGCAGCCTGCTCGGGGGGAAGGTGCACCAGCTCGGAGAGCGCGGCCTGCGGGAGCGCGAAGCTCTGGTTGACACTGCGCACGATCAGCGCGGGAATGATGGCCAGCGTGAGGGGAATGCGCAGGCGGAGAGTGGTTCCCTTCCCGGGGCGCGAGTCGATCTCGACCTTGCCGCCGATCTTCTCGACATTGGTGCGCACAACGTCCATGCCCACGCCGCGGCCGCTCACATTGGTGACCTGGGCGGCCGTGGAGAACCCGGGCAAGAAAGACGAGCTGCAGAATCTCGCGCTCGCCGAGCTGCGCGGCGCGCTCGGCAGTCACGAGCCCGCGCTCGATGGCTTTCGAGCGGACCTTTTCGACGGCGATGCCGGCGCCATCGTCGGAGATTTCGATGATGACGTGGCTGCCTTCCTGGACGGCGCGCAGCGTGAGCAGGCCCTCGGGATCCTTGCCGGCTGCTTCGCGCACGTCAGGCGACTCGATGCCATGGTCGAGCGAGTTGCGCACCGCATGCGTCAGCGGATCCTTGATGGCCTCGAGAAGGCTCTTGTCGAGCTCGGTCTCCTGGCCTTCCATCTGCAGACGAACGCGGCGCCCTAGAGCCTGCGATAGATCGCGGACCATGCGCGGCATCTTCGAGAAGACGTTCGAGACCGGCTGCATGCGTGCTTTCATCACCGCCTCGCGCAGGTCGGCCGTCACCATGTCGAGGCGGCGCGAGAGCAGCGTCATGTTGGGATCTGCGGCCGTGGCCTGCAGAACCTGGTTGCGCGTGAGCACCAGCTCACCCACCAGGTTCATCATGCGGTTCAGCAGGGCTATGTCCACGCGCAACGTGCTTTCCGCGGCGCTGCCCATGGCCGCGGCGCGCGGTTTCTGTGAATCGGCGGCGGGCACGGGAGCGGCGGAAGCGGGCGCTTGTGGCGCAGGTGCAGCGGGCTCAGGCGCGGGCAACACGACGGCGACGGCAGACGTGACGGCAGCAGGCGGTGCGCTGGCAGTTTGGACAGCTACGCGAACCGCTGGGACGCGGGATTTGGCGGTCGCGGATTGCGTGGCGCGCGCTGGGGCAGCCAACTCAACGAGTCGCTCGATGAGGACGGAATCGTCGCCAGCGCCTTCGTCGCCTTCGGCCTCGATCACCTTGAGGATCGCGCGTAGGCCGTCGAGCAGTTGCAAGCAGCCCGGTAACGATAGGAGCGTCGGCAGCCAGTTTTCCATCGCGCAACAAACCGAGCAGGTTCTCGCCGGCATGAGCCAGTTTTTCGAGGCGCTTGAAGCCGAGAAAGCCCGTGGTGCCCTTAATGGTGTGCACGGACCGAAAGATTTCGGCCAGGAGGCCGGCATCCTGCGGCTGCTTCTCCAACTCCGTCAGGCACCGCTCCATGCGGTCCAGACCTTCCTGGCTTTCGATCAGGAATTCTCTCGTCAATTCGTCCATCGCATCCACTCAGCCGGCTGGCGACATCGTGCAACTGGGCAGCGGGCACTCATGAGGTTTATCGGAAGAATGGGGCGCAACTTGAGAAAGGCAGGGAACGAGGGACCGATGGCTCGCGGATTTGGATCGGCATGGGAAGCGGCTGTTTTTCGCCGATCATCGGGCGGCGAAGGGCAGGGGCCCGATGAGTGTACACAAGACGTTCAAATGCATTAGCCTCTAATCTTTACCTCTTCCGCAAGCGCAGGGGCGCGTTCATGACGACGAAACCAACTCAGCGGGCGCTCAAGAAACTGGTAGAACAGGCAAAGCAGGCGGCGCAGAACTCGTATTCGCCCTACTCGAAATTCCGCGTGGGAGCCGCGCTGCATCTGAACAACGGCAAAATTGTGACGGGAACCAACGTCGAAAACGCGAGCCTGGGACTGACCATCTGCGCCGAACGCGCGGCATTGGTGCGCGCAGTGAGCCAGTTCGGGCCGAAGATTCGCGTTGAGGCGGTCGCGGTTGCCAACCTGAATGGGCGGCCGAGCCCTCCGTGCGGCGCCTGCCGGCAGATGCTGGCGGAGTTTGCTGCGCCCGATACGCATGTCGTTTTTCCGTCGCTGGAGGGGATGAAGACGATGACCTTCAGTGAAGTGCTGCCTGCAGGATTCGAATTCAAACTGAAATAGGGCGCCGATCCGATGACCAAGACCGACCACAAGCAGGCCGCAGATTCCAAGTCCCCGCTGCACATGATCGACATCATCCGCAAGAAGCGCGATGGTGGGATCCTGAACGCACGCGAGATTGGTTTTGTGGCGGCCGGTGCGGCGGATGAATCGATTCCCGCAGACCAGCTTGCAGCTTGGTTGATGGCCGCGTGGACCAGGGGGCTGTCCCTGGACGAAACGCGTGCGCTGACGCTGGCCATGCGCGACTCGGGCGAGAAATTCTCGCCTGCGCGGCTGGGCAAACAGACTGTGGACAAACACTCCTCGGGCGGAGTGGGTGACAAGACGAGCTTCCTCGTTGCGCCGCTGGCCGCAGCTTGCGGTGTGGCCGTGCCCATGATCAGCGGCCGGGCGCTTGGGCACACCGGCGGAACTCTCGACAAGCTGGAGGCGATTCCCGGGTACCGCACCGCGCTGACACTGGCTGAATTTGAAGCGGTGATCAAGAAATGCGGCGCTTCGATCATCGGGCAGACCGACCAGCTCGCTCCCGCCGACCGCAAACTTTACGCGCTGCGCGATCGCACGGGAACAGTGGAGAATCCGGGATTGATCTGCGCCTCGATCCTGAGCAAGAAGCTGGCGGCAGGGCTCAACGCGCTGGTGCTGGACGTGAAGACCGGCTCCGGAGCGTTCCTGCGCAAGATGGGGGACTGCGAATTTCTGGCGGCGCTGATGGTGGCAACGGCCGAGGCCGCGGGAACGCGCACCGTGGCCCTGCTCACCGACATGAGCCAGCCTCTGGGGTACGCGGCCGGCAATTGGATCGAGATCGCCGAATGCGTCGAGCTGCTGCGCGGAAAGAGTCCGGCGAGGAGTCCCGAAACAAATTTTGACCTGCGCGAGCTGTCGCTCATTCTTGCCGGATGGATGATTCATCTCGGAGGCAAAGCAAAAACACCTGAGGCCGGCTACCAGCTCGCGGAGGCGGCGCTCGAAGATGGCTCCGGGCTGGCGGTGTTTATGAAGATGGTGGATGCGCAGGGAGGAGATGTCTCGGTCTTCGACGATCTGGATGCGCTTCATAAGCCCGGCGCGACGCAGGTGGTGAAAGCGTGGGAAAGCGGATTTGTGGCGGAGATGGATACCACCGCGCTGGGCTGGGCGGTGCAGCGCACTGGCGCGGGACGCGAGAAGGCCGGAGAACCTGTCGATCCGCATGCGGGCATTGTCTTCCATGCGCGGCGTGGAGCAAAGGTGAAGCGCGGAGAGCCTTTCGCGACAATTTATGCAACGCGGCGAGAGATGCTGGCTGAGCCGGCGGAGCTGATCCGGAAGGCTGTGGTGATTGCGAAGAAGCCACCGGAGCAGGTGAAGATGATCGGCAAGGTGTTTATTAGGGATAGCGCGGAAGAATATCTCGGGGGCCGGTAAGCGGAGATCGGAGAAGACGACTGATGCCGGGGCCGATTGCACTCATGCGGGATAAGGTAAAGTAATCGAAAGCAATCAACGCGCTCATTGGGGAGATCGACTTGGGACGATTTACCGGGGTGTTGGGGATTCTGGCGGTGCTCGCGGCCGCATATCTTTTTTCCACCGATCGCAGACATATTCGCTGGCGCACCATCTTCTGGGGGCTGGGGCTGCAGCTGTGCTTCGCATTTCTGGTGCTGCGCTTCAGCATCGGGCAGGACGTGATGACCTGGGCCGGGGCGGTTGTGACCAGAATGCTCTCGGCCACGTTTGCCGGGACACAAGTGCTCTTCGGCGAGTTCGGTCTTCCCAACTCCGGCGCGTTTGGCACTCTGCTCAATCAGCTCCCGAATCATACGGCGAACCAGGGAGCCGTCTTTGCGTTTCAGGTGCTGCCGACCATCATCTTCATCTCCGCCTTCTTCGCGGTGCTCTATCACATTGGAGTGATGCAGATTCTCATTCGCGGTATGGCGTGGATCATGCTTAAGACGATGCGCATCTCGGGCGCAGAGAGCATGAATGTGGCAGCCTCGATTTTCATGGGACAGACCGAAGCGCCGCTCACCATTCGTCCGTTTCTTTCGAAGGCAACACGCAGCGAGTTGATGACGATTATGACCAGCGGCATGGCGCACGTTTCGGGCGGCATCATGGCCATGTACATCGCGCAGGGTGTTGAGGCGCGGCACCTGCTCTCGGCGGTGATTATGACCTCGCCGGGAACGATTCTGATGGCCAAGATGCTGGTTCCCGAGACTGAAGTGCCGGCCACCGAAGGCAAAGTCGTCATCCCCAAAGACGAGTTGCACAAGGACGAGAACTTTATCGGCGCCATCGCACGCGGCACCATCGATGGCGGCAAGCTGGCCATGAACGTCGCCATCATGCTCATCAGCTTTCTGGCTTTGGTGGCGCTGCTCGACATGTTGCTGGGCTGGTTTCATGGGATGCCCTACACGCACTGGGTTCCGGCGAGCCTCGGACAGATTCTGGGATTCGTCGGCGCGCCCGTGGCGTGGCTCATCGGTGTGCCGTGGCGCGACGCTCCGGCGATTGGCAACTTGCTGGGCACGCGCATGGCGTTGAACGAAGTGATTGCGTACATCGGCCTGGGTGCGCAGAGAGCGGCACTGTTACCGCGCTCGTTCACGATTGCCACCTTTGCGCTCTGTGGCTTCGCCAACCTGGGCTCGATCGGGATGCAGATTGGCGGTATCGGCGCGCTGGTCCCCGAGCGTCGCAACGAACTGGCCAGACTGGGCGTGCGTGCCATGATGGCCGGTACCATGGCAAATCTGATTTCGGCGTCGATTGCGGGAATTTTTCTGGGATAGTAATCCGACCAAAGCACCCGCAACGCCGGGCCTTGCAATTCTCCTCAACAGGGTCCGCCCTGTAGACATTCTACTCCCCCAGGGTGTAGAGTGTCTGCATCATGGCGCGCGCACCGCACCGCTACCAAAACCGCATCGAACTACTACAGGGCACGCTCGACATGCTGATCCTGCAGGTCCTCGAGCGTGGGCCGCAGCATGGGTACGCCATCGCTCAGACGCTGCGCGCCCGATCTGACGAAGTCCTCCAGGTTGAGACCGGGTCGCTATATCCGGCGCTGCATCGCCTCGAGCGGAAGGGCTGGCTCGCTTCCGATTGGCGCCAGACCGATCAGAACCAACGCGCCAAGTTCTATCGCATGACGGCAGCCGGGCGGCGTCAGCTTGCACAGGACCGGCGAAAGTGGGAAACCCTGGTTGGCGCGATCGCCGGTATCCTCTCCCCCGCATCCGAAAGCTGAGCCGAAAGATGGAGCCCGTCATGTCTTTTCTAAAACGCATTTTCGGTTTCGAATCGCGCAAACACGAGCTCGCGGCTGAGCTCGAGTCGCATCTACGGATGGCAGTGGCCGATCGGGTCGCACACGGAGAGACGCTGGAAGAGGCGCGCGCGGCGGTTAAACGTGAGTTCGGCAATGTGCCCTTGATCGAAGATGTGACGCGTGAAAAATGGGGATGGCTATGGCCTGAAAAGCTGCTCCAGGATCTTGGCTACGCTTTTCGCCAGATGCGCCGCTCGCCGGGCTTTGCCGCTACGGTGATCGGTGCGCTGGCCCTGGGCATTGGCGCAGCAGCGGCGATGTTTACCGTGGTCGACCATGAGTTGCTGCGGCCACTGCCGTATCGAGACGCGGCGCAATTGGTTGCGATTCAGGAGCTCGGAGATAAGAACCAGGAACGTCGGGGTGCGCAATGGCTCGACCTTGAGCAATGGATTGCTCAGAACCACGGCTTCAGCGAGATGGCTTTTTACATAGGGATGCCAGGCCGGAATTTTCTCGAAGGGGCGAGCGGGGCCATGCAGGTGGATGGCATGGCAGTCAGCCCCAATCTGTTTGCTATGCTCGGCGTCGAACCTGCGCTGGGCCATGATTTTATCGAGGAGCGGGTTGGAACCGGGGCCGGTAAGAATACCGGAACCGTCATTTTGAGCGACGCCGCGTGGAAGAAGGCTTACGGCGCAGATCGGTCGGTTGTGGGCAAAAGCATACGGATCAACGACAAGTCGTATGTTGTGGTGGGCGTGATGCCGCCGGGCTTCGACTTTCCGTTTGGTACTTTCTCTCGTCTTGGAGCGTCTTCTCCGAAGCTGTGGACAACCATCACACTTGGCGATCGCGACCAGACTCGAAATTACAATTCTCCGGATTACAAAGTGTTAGCGCGGCTTCGCCCGGGGGTGAGCATCGAGAGGGCTGGCGCGGAGATGAGCATGATTCAGAAAAGGCTGGCTCCGCAGTACTTAGACGCAGCCCTGCGTCAAAACCATTCCAATGCAATCGCGGAATCTTATGTGGGCTCGCTCGTAGCGGCGGACATGAAAAAAGCGCTGCTGGCGCTGTTCGCCGCCTCCGGCGTTTTGTGGCTGATCGCAAGCGTGAACGCTACCAATCTGCTGCTGGCCCGCGGAGCGGCACGACAACGGGAGATTGCGATGCGCGGGGCGCTCGGCGCGAGCCGTTCGCGCATCCTGCATCAGTTCATGGTAGAAGGCCTGATCTTAAGCGGTGCTGCCGCTTTGTTGGGAACAGGCCTAGCGCTGGGCGCGGTCCGGCTGGTTCGCAGCGTCAAGCCCGTGCACCTTGATATCGATCTTTCCGCGCATGTGAATTTGACTATTCTCGCAACGCTCTGTGGGCTCACGCTCCTTACCGCGATCGTCTCTTCAGCGTGGCCTGCCTTCCTGGCTGTTCGAGCCCCCATTGAGCCGGCGTTGAAACAAGGAGGAGCGCAAACGGGAAGTGGCCGGCGGCACAACCGAGTACGCAGTCTGTTGGTGGCCACTGAAGTAGCGCTCTCACTCACGCTTCTGGTCGCATGCGGCCTCCTGCTTCGAACCATCTACACACTACGCCATGTTCCGCTTGGCTATCGCACCGACCACATCCTGGTGGCGCATCTCGCGGTTCCGTCTTACCGTTATTCCGATCGCAATGTCGTCACCGGTCTGTATCAGCCGCTGCTCGATCGCGTGCAAAATATGCATGGCGTCGAGGCTGCCGGCCTGATGTCGGAGGTCCCTCTTGGGCAGAGCTTCAACATCGAGCTTGGATTGGTGATGAATGGCAAGAACATCAGCGCCATGCTGAAACCCGTCAGTCCCGAGATTCAGCATATCTTCGGGTTCAGGATGCTTGCCGGCCGCTTCTTCAACAAGCAGGACACGGCAATCTCACAGCCGGTCGTGGTCATCAATCGAGCATTTGCGCAAATCTACGCGCCCGATCAACACAATCCGGCGTCGCTCATTGGCAAGACACTCATGAATCTGAGAAAAAATACTCCCGCTGTGATCGTCGGAATCGTGGATGACGAGCGGCAGGCCCGAATCGGCGAACCATCGCGGCCAGAGGTCGAGATTTGTCTTCCGCAACTCACGCCGGAGAGTGGCATGTATCAGCCGGCCACGGTCGCGATGGACCTTGCACTGCGCACCGAGCGCGCGCCCGATGCGATGATTCCCGACATGCGGACGCTTCTTCGCCAGGTAAACCCGGAGTTCGCGCATGCCACCTTCGACACCATGGACCAAGTAGTTGAAGATTCCTACGGCAGTCAAAGGCTGGCTGCGCATTTGCTCGAGATTTTCGGCGCGTCGGCGTTGTTGCTCTCGATCGCTGGACTTTACGGACTGCTTGCCTGGGTGGTCGCTCAACGCACACGCGAGATGGGAGTTCGCATCGCGCTCGGCGCTCGGCGCGGGGACTTGTTGTGGCTCGTAATGCGGCAGGCTGGAGGGATGCTGCTAGCCGGCGTGGTGGTGGGCTCGGCTCTTGCGTGGCTTTCTGCCCGGTTCATCCGCAGTTATCTATACGGCGTGAACGCGCATGACGGCTGGACGCTCGCGGCAGCGACTGTGCTGCTCTGCGCCAGCGGCCTCGTCGCTGCCTATATTCCGGCACGGCGCGCGGCACGGGTGGATCCGATTGTAGCGCTGCGCGCTGAGTGAGATCTGTTCGCCGCGCTCCTCGGTGCTCACGATCTTGAATGGCTTACGACGGCGCGGGCAGGATACGCGGTGATATGTGAGCGGCGAGCGGTGAGCGGTGAGCACAAAGTGGCGAGCGTTGAGCCAGCTATCCCGGATACGCGCCCGTGATGTAGCCTTCGAGGGCCTGGATGGCGTGTTCCTGGCCGGAGATGACCCACTTGACCATATCGCCGATGGAGATGACGCCGACCACGCGATCGTTTTCAAGTACTGGAAGATGGCGAAAATGTCCCTCGGTCATCAGGTTCATGCAGTCGTCCACAGTGTGGCATGGGGTGACGGAGACCACTGGGCTGGTCATGATCTCGCGGACCAGTGTGTCTTTGGAGTGGTGACCCACCAGGATGCCTTTGCGAGCGTAGTCGCGCTCCGAAAGGATGCCCAGCAGTTTCGATCCCGACATCACCATTAAAGCGCCGACATCGTATTCGGCCATCAGCGAAAGGGCCTCGTGGACAGTCTGCTCCGGGGAAACGGGCAGGATCTTGTTGAACGACTTGTTCTTCAGCACCTGGTCAACCGTGTCAGTGATTCTCATCAGGACCTCCTTCGCAGTCGTTGCCGTCATGGACCGGGGGATTGCTTGGGGCTGGCATAGCTGTTGCCGCCGTGGAAAAGCAGTATAACCCGGCTCGCACACAACTGTCGTACTCGCCAGCGCATGAAATGTGATGTGACGGGGATTAGGAGGGGTTGGTTCAGAAGCAGTCGCTAACTTTGGAATCGGCCGTTGAGTGGAGCGGCAGTTATTGACGCAGAGCCCGGAGACGCCGAGTGCGGTAGAGGATGGTCAGAAAAGTCGCCATTCCGCAAGTCAAAAAGCTTGCCCCCAAGCCGACGATCAGGGAATTGTCGTGTTCGTAGATACCATGAATGACGCCGAGAACCTGCAGAATGCAGAATCCGCCGAACGTGATCAGCGAGATGCCCTCGTCGCTCTTTTTCCGCCAGACTGCGATGGCTTGCGGAACAAAGAGAAGCGCGTTGCCGATCAGGCCAAGTCCGAAGAGTAGGGCGACGAATTGTCTCATCTGAGTGATTCCTCCGAGAGCGATGCAATTGCGTGCGTTCTTCCCGGCACGACTGGCGAGACCGGCCGGAATGAAACGGCGCGGCTCGAAGGAAAGCGCCTTGCACCCCGTGCAAGAAACCGGGAAGAAAAGCCTCCATTCCAGTTACCTCCATGGTCTCATTCAAGACAAGAGTTGCCGCCGGGTTGCCTCGCAGTCAAGCTAAATCTATGCTTATAAACATAATGTTGTCTGGTACTTAATGCTTGCGGGCAGCTTGCATCTAAGTATGTAGTGCGCGCCGACCTGCCAATTCCGAAGTTCGTCTCCGTCCTCATTTGCATTGCCGCCATTGCGGGATGCGGAGGAAGTTCGGCAGGACCCGAACTGAAGCCCGAGTCTGAAGCGCAGGTGCCAACGGCGGATTTGAAAGCTGTGCCGGCAACGCCCATTGCAATTCAAGACGAGGCCCTCGACAAGCCGACCTGGAATCCCGCATGGAACATGCTGATCGAGCAAGCGCTGCCGTCGAATCTATTGTCCCAGTGGCGCGCAAAAGAAGTCAGATCGCTTTGCCCGCGATTCCGGCATTTGAGCAAAGGAGAGCGGCGCGCCTTCTGGGCGTATTTCTTTCAGGCACTCGCCGGAGCTGAGGCCGGGCTCAATCCGGCCACCGACGTTCATCATACGGATCCGCAAGTGGACGTAATCGATCTTGTGACCCATCGTCGCGTGCGACAGGAAGGCCTGCTGCAACTCACCTACATGGACGACTTGCGTTACGGATGCGATTTCAACTGGCCCGAGGACAGACTTCTGCCAGAACATGACCCTTCGAAGAGCATTTTGCTGCCCGAAAATAACTTGGTTTGCGGCTTGAGGATTGTCGAAAATCAGTTGATCAAGCGCCACGAGCCGTTGCTAAGCGACAACAGCTATTGGTCGACATTGCGGCCGGACAATCCGAGCTTCGTGGTCTTCAAGAAACAGATGGCGAACGTGCCGGCGTATTGCGAAGTACACCCGCATGAGCGTGAGCGCGAGCCGGTGGAAAGCAACCCGACGCCGCTCGTGGAAGCGGGGAATCAGCCTTCGGATACCAACCGATCCCGAGACACAAACATCGCCCAATCTGCAATCGATGCGGCCGGCGAAAGGCGTTGAAACGAGAATCCGCGTTTGCAGAAGAGTGAGCGAGATTGGCTCGCTGACGATTAGCTTTGCGAACGGTGCGGGCGGCCAAGAAGACGTGCGCCAAGCGCCCCGCCGGCAACCGCCAGAGCCAGAATGACCAGCGACAGCAGGCCGGTATTGAAGAGAACCGAACCTGCGCGCCCTTCCGGGGAGAGCATCATGATCTTTGTGGATGCAACGGTCTGAGCGTCAAAGCCCAAGGCCGCCAATTGCTGGCTCCCCACGCTGATCTGGTTCTGCCACATATCGTCGAAGACCTTGCCCTGGTGCAGCCAGAAACGCATCGCATAGAGCGTGATCCCCGTAGTCAACGCGGTGGTCCATCCGCCCAGAATGCCGGTCACCAGGCCGATGCGTGCGCCCGCCCCGATGGTGATCCAAGCCGGCCGCTGGCTGCGCATATAGAGCGCAATCACCCAGGTCGCGGCGGCAGGCATCAAAAGCAAGCCGATAAGGCCGAGACGCATAAAAGCAGCGCAGAGAATTCCGGCCGGAATTGCCAATGCCAGGGCTGATCGCAAGGCCGCTTTCCACTCAATCGTGCTCGCGTCCCGCGCCGCCCCGGCGGGGAGTTCAGCTTGGCCTGGCGCAGCAGTACCATCATCCGTATAGACGAGCTGCGGCAAACCGCAGACAGGGCAAAAGCAATCCCCTGGCTGGACGGCTTGATGGCAACGGCTGCAGGTGAGCTCCATATTGAAAGCCTATAGTATCCGGCGTGGCAGGGGGAACGCTTCCGACAGGTTCTGCCGGTGGCCAATCACTGGCTCAGGCGAGAATGGCGGCGGCGACGCGCCAAAATCGCTTCGGCCGCAGCTCGCCGAATTTCCGCTTGCGGGTGTGAAGCCGCTCATGGTTCCACCGCCCGGGAATGGAGTGCGAAAAGCTTAATCTCCCCCGTCGACCCGCCCGGAAATTCAGATTCCGGCGCGAACGGCGTTTACCGGCACTCGAATCGTGAGTCATGTCGGACCGACGAGTCGCATTCGACGATTGCCCCTTTGGAACTGCCGAACGACCAGGAGTTTATCGGCGGTAAAGTGCAATCAGCAAAGACTGCTGCGAAGTCGCATCTCATTCAATGCGCAAGGCGCGTGCGGGGTCGATGGAAGCCGCGCGCCGCGCCGGAATCATGCTGGCAATGGCAGCCGCAAACATCAGCACTCCAATGGCGATGCTCATCACCGGTACATTTACGCTGGTGACCTCAAAAAGCTGCGATTTGATGTAGCGCACGCAGAAGGCGGCGACCGGGACCCCGATGGCGAGGCCAACGGCTGCCTGCAGCAGGGCTCCGCGGATCACCGTCCCGACGACGCGGCTCCGCGCCGCTCCCAGCGCCATGCGAATGCCAATCTCCGGCGTGCGGCGGACCACGGTATAGGACGTCACGCCATAAAGACCAATGGCGGCGAGCAGAAGCGCCAGCATTCCGAAGAGCGAAGTGAGGCGCGCGATCAGCCGCTCCTGGATGAAGCGATCGTCAATCTGTTGCTGGAATGTCTGGAACTTGACGATGGTGAGGTTGGGGTTGATGCTGGCCAGCGTACCGCCGACGATCTTTTCAAAACCGGGAATGGGATGGGCGGTCTGGATGACGAGGGCTCCGGCGTACATGGATTGGTCTTTGTCGACGTGATAGCTGGGATCGCTGGCGTTGCCGGCGGGCTGTGTGAGCGACAGAAAGTACATGGCGTGGTTCTTCCAGTAGACGCTTGTATAGGTGGTGTCTTCCACTACGCCGACGATCTCGTGCGCGCCATCGGTCCCCGGGTGCACGGGGTCGTCAAAGCCAAATCGATGGCCGATGGGATTGCGGTTGCCGAAGAACTGCTTCACGAACTCCTGATTGACGACGGCGACGGATGGCGCATTCATCGTGTCCTGTGAGGTGAAGCCACGGCCCATCACAACATGGGTGCCAACGGAATCGAAGTACTCCGGAGTGGCTTTCACCCAGGATGCGCCTCTGTTCAAGTCTGGCTCGCCCTGAACCTTTACGCCAGAACTCCAGTTGTTATTTTCCATGGGCGTATACGTGGCGAGACCGACTTTGAGAACGCCGGGAAGCGCGTGGAAGCGGTCAACGATGGTCTGGTAAAGGGGCTCGACTTCAGTGTTCTTGTAGCCGGCCGCTTGCGGATTGATGTGGGCAATGTAGCGATTCGTCGCATCCAGTTTCATGTCCACGTTCTCGGCCTTGTTGAGGCTTTGCGCAAACAAGCCCGCGGCAACGAGAAGCACGAGTGAGAGCGCGGCCTGCAGGACGACGAGTGCCCGCTGCAGGAAGGATGCTCCATGGGCGGCGCTGCGCGCATTGGAGCGCAGTGCTTCAGCGGGCTGCGTGCGCGCTGCCATGACCGCTGGCGCAAGACCGAAGAGGATTCCGGTGAGGAGGGAAAGCGCAAAGGCGAAGCCGATGACCAGCGACGAAGGCGCAGCAGTAACCGGCATATTTTGCTGACTTGGAAAGGCCAGGGCGAGCAGAGCATGAGCACCGAGGTAGGAGACCGCGAGGCCGAGCAGGCCGCCCATACCCGAGAGAAGAATACTTTCCGTTAGAAGCTGGCGCACAATGCGGCTGCGCTGCGCGCCCAGTGCTGAGCGGACGGAAAGCTCCGTGCGGCGGCTCATGCCGCGCACCAGCAGCAGGTTGGCGATGTTGGCGCAGGCGACGAGAAGGACCAGCGCGGCGATCCATTGCAGCAGCTTGAGGTGGTCCTTGTAGCCGTCCTGCATGTTCTGGATGCCGCCGCCGCCGGGAGTGAGCACCACATGGGTGCGGGGGAGGGCCTTCTGGGCGCGCTGATTGGCGAATAACTTGAGCGGCGCAAACTGCTGCTTCAGCAGCGCGCTGGCCTTGGCCTGGAGGGCCGGCAGGGAAGTTCCCGGCTTAACGCGGCCGATGATGTACGCCCATGTGGTGTTGGGATCGGTGAAGTACGGCGCGCCGATCACAGTATCCATCGAGTTCATGGGCAGAAAGAACTTGGGCGGATTGGTGTCGATGCGGTCGCCGTAGAAGCCTTTAGGCGCAACACCAATAATCGTCGCTGGCTTGGTATTGATGTAAAACACGCTTCCCACCACGCCAAGGTCTCCTGCATAATCCTGCTGCCATGCTTCGTAGCTCATCACCGCGGTAATGGGTGCGCCTTTCTGGTCGTCGGCATCGATAAAGAGCCGGCCCGCCACCGGCGAAAGACCAAAGACGCGGAAATAGTTGCCCGAGACGAAGGTGCCCATCACGGACTTCGCGATTGTCTGCGGCCCGGCGCGGCGGACAGTGATGGGCCGCCAGGCATAGCCTGACTCCATCGCGGCCAGCTCTTCGAATTCCGGGAGGTTCTTCTTGAACATGTAATAGGCGTCCGTGGCAAAAAGCGAGTAGTCCCCGCTGTCGATCCAGCCGCCGTTCACGCAGCAGTCGTCTCTGTCACCGATGCGGATGAGAGATTTGGGATCTGTTACCGGCAGATTATGGAGCAGGATGGCATTGACCAGCGTGAAGATCGCCGAGTTCGCACCGATGCCAAGCGCCAGCGTGAGCAGCACCGTAACGGTGAACCCCGGCGTCTTGCGCAATTGGCGGAATGCAAACGCGAGATCTTGTAGCAGAACTCTCATCGACCGACCTCCACGCACGTTGACCTGCACGAATGCTACAGCATGTAACATACCATAGGGTTATCGGCGCCAGCAGCTTGAAATCAATGGGTTAGAGAACTCAAGATCGCGGAATTGTGTTCACAACTGAGAATGAGTGTTCAAATTCGGACGCATCGCGGCATGCATCTGCAAAAATCTTGTGATTCCGATGGCCAGCCGCCTCACGGCAATCGAGGTCGTCAGAGTTGACGCATGATCGCCGGATCACTCCTTGAATTCATGTTCGTACCGGTGAAGCCGACGAGTCTTGAATAAAGCTGTGATCACATGCTCTGGGACAGGATTGCTTGCACATGGCTGCCAAAGCCAAACCTTGAGAGCCTTCGGCAGGTCCCCCGAGCTGGATGGCTGGCCACCCGGAAGCAGCTGCAAAATGTGGCTACGTCTCAACTGGCGACGAACCAACCGGAAACCGGGAAACAGGCTGCAATTCCGATCGGCGAGCTCCTGTCGGATTCGTCGTTAACAATGTTCCAAAGTGAAAATGATTTCTCGGACTGTCCATTTGGAAAGTTCAGCGGCTCGGGCGTAGCGGCAACCCCACCTTGCGCAGGAAAGCATCGAATCTTGGATCGGAATGCAACGGCTCCAGAGACGAGTCCACCCCCAGGAAAATCATCAGATCCATATCGTCTCGCGTTTCATACGCTCTTTCCATGCTGGCGAAGGCCTCGTTGAACCGGCCGAGCCTCGTGTAATCGAAGGTGCGGAAGAAGGGCTCCGGCAGCTTTGGATTCTGTCGCACCCACTTGTCGAATGCTCCGCGCTTGCCTGGCGCGCCGTGAACCTCGTCGAACGCATCTTGGCAGAGTTCCGTGTCGCACCAGTGAACACTCTTCATGTTTTCGTGTGCCTTCTCAAAATCCCCCAGCTCTCCATAGAGTTCTCCTGCAACAAGATGCGCCCAGCGATAGGTAGGATCGAGGCTGAGCGCGGCGTTGCAGTGGGGCAGTGCTTCATTCAGGTGCCCGGTGAGCTTCAAGAGATAGCAGTCGTTGGTTTCAACGAGGGGAGATTTCGGATCGATATCCCGGGTGCGCGCCATTTCGCGCAGCCCCTGGTCGGTCGATCCATTGATCACGAGAATATCGGCATAGCCGTTGCGCGCGTCGGAAGAATTCGGATCGAGTTCGAGCGCATGCTGAAAATCCCTCAGTGCGCTCGTAAAGTCCCAGTGGTCGTCCATGGCAATCCAGCCGCGTTCGTCATAAGCCTCGGCCAGATTCGGATCGAGTTCGATCGCTTTGCCGACCGCCGCGTCAGCCTCCGCCACGACGTTGGCGGCAGGGGTCCCGTATCCCGCCAGGAAGTCGTTGGCACGCGCAATGCCGACGTAGGCTTGCCCAAGGTTCGGGTCAATCGCGACCGCCTTTTTGAAGAACTCGAGGGCCCGCGCTTCTGACTCAGGCGTGTTGTCTTCGGCCACAATCCCTTTCAGCAACGTCTCGTACGCGGGGCTGTCCACCTGCGGCGCTCCGGCCCTTTGCGCCCGATTGTTCAGCGTCCGCTTCAGCTGTTCGGCGATAGAATCCGCCACCTGGCTTTGCAGGCTGAATGTGTCGCGAAAGTCGCCTTCGAAACTGTGCGACCAAAGTTGGTGGTCGGCTTGCGCGTCGATGAGCTGGGTATCGATGCGTATCCGGTCTCCGAAACGAATCACGGCGCCCGTTACAACAACCTCTACATTGAGCTCGCTCGCAACCTGCGGCATGGATTTGTGCGCGTCCTTGAACTGCATGGACGTGAGAGGCGAGATCACCCGCAGCGAACCGATCTGACCCAGCTCCGTGATGATTTCCTCCGTGATTCCGTCGGAAACGTATTCCTGCGACGGGTCACCGGATAAGTTCTTCAGCGGCAAAACCATCAAAGACCGCACTTCGAGCCTGCTGTGATTTGCTGTCCGCACGTGCCAAGCTGTGGCGGCAAGAACCAGGATCAGCAGCAGTGAAGGGATGATGATGATAGGCCGGAGTCGTCCGTGGGACGCCAGTCGAGAGATTCGGCTCGCCCGGATGCCGGCCGAGGAGGCTGCGCGGTCGGGATCTGCGCGTGGCGTATTTGGCTTGGGAGCCCGCGGGGCGGAGATTTCCGGATCGGGCGCTGCACCGGGAGCCCCCAGTTCTTCCACTTCTGCGATAAACCGGTAGCCCAATGTCGGTACAGTCTCGATGTAGCGCGGTTCCTTTGCGTCGTCCTCAAGTGCCTTCCGGAGTTGGCCGATGGCGCGATTAAGCACGTGGTCGCTTACGAATGCGCCGCTCCATACTGCGGACAGCAACTCTTGCCTCTGCACCAGCCGCCCGCGATTCTCCACTAGAAACACCAGTGCATTCAGCGTCTTAGGTTCAACGGGAATGATCCGCCCGCCCCTGAGCAGGCGGAAACCCTGAAGGTCAATCTGGATGTCATTGAAGCGGTAAAGGCGCGCCATCGAAGAGCCTCAGCATTCCGTTCGAAAAACCTTCCTAAAACATCACAACCCCGTGAGTACATCCAAAGCATCCTGCTCCTAAGGTCCCTTCAGATCAGCGGAGGAACCAATGAGGAAGCGTCGATGCGCACAATTGGCCCTGAGGATTTGTCTCGTGTATTTGACCTTTGTCGGGACCGGCCAACGGATTCTGGCGGAATCGGGGATTCACTTCCGGCTCGTCCACAACACGCTGATTGTAGTCTCGCTCCTTTCAGATCAGAAGGAATCGATCGACTTTGTCTTTGACACTGGGGCAGACACGACGGTGGTTGATCCGTCGATTCTTCCCCGGTTGTTGTTCGTTCCGTCGGGCCGGATTCAGCAGACAACGCTCTCCGGCGTCCAATTCGTGCCGCGCGGCCTAGTTAGAAGTCTTTCGGTGGGGTCAATGCGAGTTGATGACGTCCCAGTGCTGGTTCAGGATCTCACGGAGTTGCACAAATTGGACCCTCAAATCGAAGGAATTGCCGGCCAGAACTTCATCGCCCATTTCAATTATTTGATCGATTATCGCCACCGTCTCCTCTGTATCGAGCAGGACCACGAAATTCGAGATGCCATCGATGGAGATCACGTATCAATTGAAGCCGCGGAAAATCGAATGTTTGTTGTGGCCGATGGGCACGCATTTGGCAGAGCAAAGCTGAACCTACTACTTGACTCGGGAGCTGATTCCGTAATCCTGCTGCCTGTGGCGTCCCAGGCGCTCCGTATTCCAGAACAAGAAACCGTGCTCGAGTCCACCAGCAGTGGGCGTGTGGGATTGAAGTCGGGGCTGATTTACGACCTCACGGTCGGTTCGATGAGGCTACGCAATCTTCTTGCAGTCCTGCCCGCCGTTGAACCTCGTGAGCAAATCGGGGACGGAATCCTCCCGACCGTGTTATTCCAAACAATATATGTCAACAACCACGAGGGATTCGCGGTATTCGATCCAGGAGTCGAACGTTGACGTAACCGCTGCAGTGGGAGCATGAAGACGCAGGACCAACTCCGGCGGTTTCGTGAGTCTAGATTTGTGTCGTGGACAGGTGAAGCTTCGTGGCCACGATCTCTTCAGCTGCGGCCACGGCTTCTTCGAGCGACATATTCGTTGAATCGAGGAGCACCGCGTCGGGGGCCGGTTTGAGCGGCGAATCGGTACGATTGCGATCCCGCTCGTCACGAGCGCGAAGATCGCGGATGACATCTTCGGGCGGAGCCGGAGGAGCATGTCCTTTCAGGCCGAGCTGATCGTAGCGGCGTTGCCCGCGGACTTCAGGAGCAGCGTCGAGAAATATCTTGACCTCGGCATGCGGGAAAACAACCGTGCCGATGTCGCGACCCTCCATCACGACGCCGCCTTGAGCAGCAAGCTCCTGTTGCTGATGGACCATCCATGCGCGCACCGGAGGAAAAACGCTGACGCGCGACGCTGCCTCAGTAACGGTGGGGTTGCGGATGAGGCCGCTGACATCTTCGCCATCGAGCAGGACGCGATTCTCATCCTCGCCGGATTCGAGCAGAATGGAAGTTTCGTGGGTCAGGCGCTCAAGGGCCGGGCTGTCGTCCAGAGGGATTTCTTCGCGAAGCGCTTTCAGCGCGAAAGCACGGTACATGGCGCCGGTTTCAAGATTGAGCAGACCGAAGTGCCGGGCCAAATGGCGGGCGATGGTGCTCTTTCCTGCGCCGGCAGGACCGTCGATCGCAACAATAATCCTCCGGCCGGCTTCGAACGATGCCATGCGGTCAACTTCCGCGCTCATCCGCGTTTCTTGGTTCTCTGCCGGGGGCGAGCGGTAAAGCCGTAGCGCCCCCTGTTGCCTGCTTTAGCAGATGCTGTCAAGGCAGGCTTGCGGGTTCCGCGCGCGTCGGAGCGTGCTTCAGTGCGGGCCGCACCGGCACGCCGCGAGACCGGCTTTCCAGCGGCTTTCGCCTGGCTCCCGCGGCTATTGCGCAACGTTCTCGCCGCGACGGGCTTTGCCTTTCGCGGACCCGGGGAGGCCATGTGGCCGTTGCCGTTGGCGCGGAAACGGCTCGAACCGGAAGAGCCATTTCCTGAGTGCGCTGTGCCGTTCTTCGCTGCGCCTTGCGCCCAGCGCGCTGCGTGTGCGTGGCGGGAGTTGCCATTGGTGCGGGCTCCGCTGGAACGGGCTGCCGGGCCGCGAGCGTTGCGCCCGGAATGCCGTACACGGCTACTCGACGAGTTCTGGGTCGGCGTATGGCTGCGGGAGTGTGCAGGCTGACGGCTCAAATGCGGCCGGGGCACGGGCGGCTTGCGCTTGGTTTCCGCGGTCAGATCAGCGTTGCCTGCTTGCGCCGAATCGATGGGTTTGCCGGAACCGGGCTGAAACGACGACGTCGCGGCCACCGGAGCCTGCAAGACTGGCTCGCGCGGCACGTCCTCACGCTCATAGGAACGGAGGAAATAAGCCGACGCGGGCATGGCCGAGCTTGCATAGACGGTGGGAGCGGCAGCGAACTCTGGAAGCGTTCCGGCCACGTAGTAATGCGGGGCATGACCGAGAGAAATAGTGTGCACCTGCCGGGTGGCCACCAGTCCACGAAGCACCTCGCGAACCTTGCTGCGCGCGGTGAGCGGAGCCAGGAACAGCTCCACCTCTTCCATGCTGGCTGCAATGACGGCCTGCAGGTAGATGGACGCGAGCACCGAGATCGCAGTGACCTGCGAAGTGGAGGCGCCCTCGGCAATAGCTTTCTGGAAGCGCAACCGCAGAAGTTGCCACTGCGCCGGTTTCCCAGGCCCAGAGACCACAGGAATGATGCGAAGCTGCTGCCAGAGCTCGGTGATCGCGCGCAATACAGCGGATTCCGAAACCTCACGCCCCAGCGCATGCCGCAACTGAGCGATGGTCGCGTCCCCTGTCTCAAGCTGCTTGTAGGCCTGGATCGCCAAGGGAGAGACTTGGCGCGAGCCAGTCAATTGCGGGCTGCGGCGCCAGTCGCGATCGCCACGAAGGGCGTAGACATAGGGCAGAACCCATCCCGCCACGATGAAATCAGGCTGTTCGCCCGGCTGGCCGAGAAGGTTCAGGCGAACTGCGACGCCCTCCGCTTCAAGGCGAATCAACAATTCTTCCGCCAACTGGACTGTCTTGGCTGCTGGAGCCGAATTTCGCTCACCCCCTACGGCTTCTACAAACGATGGTGCGATAAAGGTGGAGAATTGGCGTCGCGGGAGGAAGAGGGACAAGCCTGTTTCCTCGAGCCATGTGCGGGCGTCTTCAATGGTGACCGCCCCAAGTCCGTTCTGGCGCATCCTTTCAGAGCGCGATGCTTCCAACTGTTCCGCTGTCAAAGAAAACCTCGTTTCCAGGTTGGGAATCCCACCCTGCAACCCCCGCTCCTGAGAGCGGGACGGCCACCTTCCAAGTGATCTTAAGTCCTTTGGAAGGCCCGCTGGATCTCCTTCCAAGAATACAGCAAAGCAATTGGACGTCCATGCGGGCAGCTGGTCGGGTGGCTGGTCTTCGCCAGTTCTAACAGTAACCATTCTATACGTTTTGAATCAAGAGCGGTATTGATCTTGATGGCAGAATGGCATGCGATCGAGGCGGCAATGCAGGTTTGCAGTCGCGTAAGTTGTTCATTTTGAATGGGTTCATCAGAATCTGCCGAGCTTTGATCGATGACTTCGTCCAACGTGCGCTCGAGTTCGGCTCCTTCCAGTCCGACAGGTGCGGCTTTTACAGCAAGTGTTTGAGGGCCAAAGGGTTCCACCTCGAAACCACTTCTCTCCAACTCACTGGCGATGCGAGCAAACACGACCATTTGCTCGGGCTTCAATTCCACAAGCAAAGGCATCAGCAAGCGCTGGCGCTGAACTTTCTCCACTTGTCGATCGCGGAGGATCTTCTCAAAAAGCACTCGCTCGTGCGCAACATGCTGATCGACGATCCACAGGCCATCTTCGCCGGCTGCCAGGATGAATGACTCACGCAATTGCCCGAGCGGTTTAAGCGATCCCAGCCGATTGAGGTTTATGCCCGCCTGCTCGGCTTCAACCTGGGCGGCTTGCACGGATGGAGCTACCTCGTAACCTGTTGCACCGTTGGGGCTTGATCCGCAACTCTCGGGAACCATCGGAGGCGTAAAGAGGGCTCTGGCAGCCTCACCCCATGCCTCCCGATCGAAACTTTGCGCATTGAGGGCTTGCCCGTCGATGACCGTCCCCCTACCGAAGGGCAGAGATCCCGGAGCCGGCGATGGACGTTGGGGAGAGAGCCGGAATGGCTCAGCGCCGGTCTGTGAATCAGCAAGCGCATTTGGATCGGAGTCTAAAGCTGAAACGCCCGGAATCTGCGTCGAAGTCGGTTCAGCGCCGGGCGCACCGGGCAAAGGCGAAGCAGCGGGCGGCATCAGCGACGGGCTAGCCGAGGGCTGCGAATCGAGAGCAGCCAAAAAGCCCGCAGCGGGCCGGGCCTTGACCAGCGCAGTGCGCAGACTGTCGCGGACAAAGTCGTGAACCAGGCTCTGCTGCCGGAAACGGACTTCGGTCTTCGCAGGGTGCACGTTCACGTCGACTTCCTCGGGCGGCATTTCGAGAAACAGAAGCACAACTGGGTAGCTGGTGGGAGGAATGACGTTGCGATAGGCCTCTGTGATGGCGTGAAGAAGTAATCGGTCGCGAATCAGGCGTTTGTTTACGAAAATATAGATCGAGTTGCGATTGAGCTTCTGCAGTTCCGGCTTGGAATAGAAGCCAGACAGGCGTATCGCCCCTGGGATGCGCCGCGGCTCGTCCGGGTCCTTCTTCCAGGGCGGTGCCTCGGGCAGGCCCACATGCGCAAAAGGTGATTCGGCGGCCACAGGCAGTAATTGGGCGAGTGTCTCCTTGCCAAAAATCTGGTAGATTCGCTCGGCGGTGCGCGCAACTGGCGGGGCAGAGAGGATCGTGTGCGTGGCCGACATAAGCTCAAATTGCTTTTCAGGATGGGCCAGCGCGTAATGCGTGACCAGCGCGGTAACGTGGGCGAGCTCAGTGGATTCGGCGCGCAGGAATTTCCGTCGCGCCGGAGTGTTGAAGAACAGATCGGCTACCGCAATCGTTGTACCGCGCGGCACGGCCGCATCTTCGACGCGCAGAATCCTGCCGCCGGCAACCTCAATGTGCGTGCCCGAGGTCTCAGCGCCGGTTGAGGTGTCGAGGATGACTCGTGCGACGGACGCGATCGAAGGCAGAGCCTCGCCGCGAAACCCGAGCGTAGCGATGGAGAGCAAATCGTCGGCAGTACGCAATTTCGAAGTGGCGTGGCGTTCGAATGCCAGCAGAGCGTCGTCGCGGTTCATGCCTTGGCCATCGTCGGCCATGCGAATCAGCTTGCGTCCACCGCCCTCAACTTCGACGCGAATGCGCATGGCTCCAGCGTCGAGGGCATTCTCAAGAAGCTCCTTGACGACGGAGGCAGGCCGGTCAACAACCTCGCCTGCGGCGATCTGGTTAGCTACCTGATCGGAAAGGATACGGATCTGGCCCATCGAGACTCAGGGTAACGCAATTTGATGGACCAGACCCGGTTCGCAGCGGGGAGGACCCTGGAAGAACTACTTATCGTCCTTTTTCACGTGAGCTGCTGTGGGTTTCACCTTGGCATGCGCGGAGGGTGCAGAAACCGATGCCATGGCCGGCGCAGAAGGCTGCGGCAGCGGCGAAAGCATCGTAGCTTTCTGAATCACCGCCGCTGGAGCTGTAGTGGTAAAGCCAGGGTTGTTGGTCAACTGCGCTCCATACCACTGTGGCGGCAGATACCACCTTGTATCGCCGGCCCCGCTCAAGTAGTCGTAGATCATGGGCATGTTTGCCGGCTCCGCGGCGTGGTCGCGCTCCGAGAGAGCAACGTAGGCCTTCAATTCGCCTGCAATCTGATCGCGGTTCGCCGGATTCTCCTCTTCCATCAGCGCGACGGCGTACTCCAGATGGGCTGCCGGGATCGCACCCCGATCCGCATCCAGTCGCAGCGCGACGGTTAAATGATTCACTGCGTCCTGTCTCTCCTCAGGCGTGCGCGCAGTCAGGCGTTCGAGCTTGGCCAGGTAGAAGTGAGCGTAACCATCGTCGGGCCGCTGCTCGACGGCGCTTTGCAGGTTCCGCTTCGCCACCGCAAAGAGATCGTAATCCATGGCCAGGATTCCGTTATCGCGCTCGATCGAGGCAGTCATCGGCGCGAAATCGGGTCCACTGGATTTGAATCCCGAACCCTTGGTGCGCATTTCGATCTCCGCATGAAGCTCCCCATTCAGAAGTTGGTCCAGGCGGGCTTGCCGCTGCTTCAGCCGCGGTGCGCTTCCCATGAATCCCAGGCCCATGCGAGAGTCGGCGGTCACCATCTGATTCAGCGAGTTGAACAAACGCTGAGCGTCGCGCGGGTCGTAGCCCGCCTCCATCATGTATTTCGTCGCCAGTTCGTCGGCGTCGTCGTCTTCTTTTGTGCTCCACTTAACCGGTTCAATTTGAGGATGAATGAAGTAGTGGCCCACTTCCATGCCCGCGGCGAGGCCGGCGCTGCCACCCATTAATGAGCCAAGCCGCAGCGGAATCAAAGCGCCGCCCAACCCTGCGCCCATCACCGTGCTGGCCACGTCGGTGAGCACCTTTTCCTTCTCTGCCTTCTCCTTTGCCAGCTCGATTTCCACTTGCTCGTCGTGAATGCGCATATACGCCTGGCGAAGCTCGACGTGGGCGATCTCGTGCCCCAGCACATAACTCAGCTCCGATTCACTCGAGAGCATTGAAAGCAGGCCTGTGGAGATATAGATCGTTCCGGTAGATAAAGTGAGCGCCTTGGGAATCGGATCGTAGAGTACACGGAAGGTGTACACGTTGGGTGAACTCTTGGGAACCAGGCTCTGCCCGAATTGATTAATGTAGCTTTGAACCTGCGGATTGCTATACAGGCGCTGCCGATCAAAGGCATCGCCAGAAATATTGTCCTGCGAGAGCCCCCAATTCGCGGTCAGATTGATTCCGTAGGCGAGCAGCATATCATTTTTTCTAAGAGCATCCCATTCCTGGTCAATTGCGTCCTGGACCTCCGGCATCTGCTCAATTTTGGCAAGCTTTTCTCGGTCGACAGTGCTCAGATCCGCCGTTCCTTCCTGGCCTTTCTTTTGCTTTCCTGACATAACTCCACCGAGCGGGCTCAACTGGGCTATAGATTTTGGCGCTGAAACTCCGCAGAGAAGCAACGCGCACAATGTGATTGTGAGGGGTTTATACACGGAGACCTCCTATCTCTTCTATGCGGTGTCTGGGGAACACCGCCGACCGTAGTGGCTGGGGAGGGGAAGGCCCGGTTTGTGTGAGTATAGGCTGGACTTTCCCTGCACGTCAACGACTCGAGAGGGGATTCTGGGGTGTGGAAGGATGCCGGGGAGGGGCAGTCGGCAGACACCCCGAAAAAGGCTCGTCGGAGAATCGTGGATCACTCAGCCGCCCAATCGGACAGCCGGATGGATGGGATGACGAGGCGGGTGGTGAAGTGGCCGGCCTGAAATCCGGTTGCGACTTCACCATGCGAGATACTCGCCCGAAGTGTGATCACAGGCACACGCGCTTGCTTCCCGCCACGCGACAATAGACACATAAGCCCGACGAGCCCCTGCCACCCGGGCAAGGAGAACGGATTCATGAGCGATCTTGCCACTTTGGCTGAAGCGGTTGCAGTTGATCCACTTGTTGGCCATCCGCCGGACTACCACGTGTTTCACAAGTTCATCGCGCGCTGCAAGAACCTACCGGCAATCACCACCGCCGTGGTGTGGCCGATGACCGACGTGGCAATGAACGGCGCCGTGGAAGCCGCTGCCGCCCAACTCATCGAGCCGACATTGATCGGACCTGAAGCAGCCATGAAGGCGCTAGCCGCAAAGATCGGCGCGGACATCCGCAGCTTCCCAATCATCGACGCCGATACAGAATCCAAGGCGGCCGAAATCGCGGTGCAAATCTGCCGCTCCGGCGGCGCGCAAGCCCTGATGAAGGGCAGTCTGCACACCGACGATCTCTTAAAGCCCGCCATGCAGCGCGATACCGGCCTGCGGACCGCGCGGCGCATCTCGCACGTCTTCATCATGGATACGCCGGCTTATGCTCGTACTCTGCTCATCACCGACGCGGCCATCAACATCACTCCTGAGCTCGAAGACAAAGTCCACATCGTGCAGAATGCCATCGACCTGGCACACGCGCTTGGCATCCCCGAGCCGAAGGTGGCGCTGCTTTCTGCGGTTGAGACGGTCAATCCCAAGATCAAGTCCACACTCGATGCCGCCGCGCTTTGCAAAATGGCGGACCGCGGACAGATTACCGGTGGCATTCTCGATGGACCGCTGGCTTTTGACACGGCCGTCAGCCAGAAGGCCGCGCAGATCAAGAAGCTGGTCTCGCCGGTGACAGGTCAGGCCGACATTCTGGTGGTTCCTGACCTGGAAAGCGGCAATATGCTCGCCAAGCAGCTTGAGTATCTTGGTGGCGCGCAATTAGCGGGCATTGTGCTCGGCGCTCGCGTGCCGACCATCCTGACCAGCCGCGCCGATTCCGCGGAGACGCGCCTTACCAGCTGCGCTGTCGCCGTTCTGCTGCACTACGCGGCGCATCCGGCCGTTAAAGTATAGAGATTGATGCTGCAAATATAGTACGCATAAGAACACCATAAACAGAGCCAGAAACAGAATGGGCGCCTTCCTAGGAACTTGTTGAAATAGGTACCCGTTGTGGGTCGGAGGTTCGCTGCCATTCGTCTAACAGGCATGCGTGGAGATGAGCGGATTCAGGACGGTATGTTCAGCTATGTATCGTTGGAGCAGCGAGTGCCTCAGGATCACCCATTGCGTGCAGTCCGCAAGCTGACGGATAGGGTGTTGCAGACCTTGAGCGCGGAGTTCGATGCGTTGTATGCCGATTCGGGCCGCCCGTCGATTGCGCCGGAGTACATTCTTCGGGCTCTGTTGTTGCAGGTGTTTTATTCTGTGCGTTCGGAGCGGCTGCTGGTTGAGCAGATCGACTACAACCTTCTGTTTCGCTGGTTTGTGGGTCTTGGCATGGACGACGCGGTATGGAATCATGCGGTGTTTTCGAAGAACCGCGACCGGTTGCTGACTTCCGAAGTGGCGCAGCAGTTCTTTTCCGAAGTGAACAAGCATGCCAAGCGCTTTATGAGCGACGAACACTTCACCGTCGATGGAACGCTGATCCAGGCATGGGCCTCGCAGAAGAGCTTTCGCTCCAAGGACGGCTCCGATGACGGTGATGGTACGAATTTCCACGGCCAGAAGCGATCGAACAAGACGCATGAATCGACCACCGACACCGATGCGCGACTGTACAAGAAGAGCTACGGCAAAGAGTCGAAGCTGAGTTATCTGGGCCATGCGCTGGTGGAGAACCGCAACGGTCTGATCGCCGCGGCGATGGTGACGCATGCCGACGGTTATGCCGAGCGCGATGCGGCGCTGTTGATGCTTGCCGAAAAGCAGGCGGGCCGCTCACGCCGCATTACGGTGGGCGCTGACAAGGCTTACGACACGAAAGATTTCGTCAGCACGGTGCGGGAGTTGAATGTGACGCCGCACGTCACCAGGAACGACAAAGGCCGCGCAAGCAACCTGGATCGCAGAACCACTCGCCAGCCCGGCTATGCCGTCAGCCTGAGCCGGCGTTGGCTGGTGGAGAAGGGCTTTGGCTGGCTGAAACAAACCGGCCCGCTGCGCCAGGTCAAGTTGCGAGGCCTGGAGAAAGTGGACTGGCTGTTCGTCTTCAGTTGCGCGGCGCACAATCTGATCCGGCTGCCGCGACTGATGGCTCAACCACCGACAACACTCAGGGCGCAGTGTGCCTGAACAACGGTTGCAGGCCGAGGGAATGATCCCCTGAGGCTCGCAAACCTCTATAAACACCAGCCAAAACCGCATTTCAAGCAGATTTTGGACGACACGAAACGAAAGCCGCCAGTAAAGACGCTACTATTAGGCGAATTTCAACGAGTTCCTAGGGGCGCCCGTTCTGTTCAGTCACGATGTAAGATTCCGATCAACTTGCGATTTCCACAATGTCGAGTCCGACGAACCACTCAGCTCGCACAGGCATCCAACTTCATGCACCGTGCACATGGCGCAACAGACGGCGCGCCGTGCCCACGGCAAAGGAGAATCGATGTCGACCCATACCAGTCAGGAATCAAAAGCGGCGAAAGTCAGCAATCCGGATGGATTTGCCCCGGAGCAGATCAGGAATCTTTCCAGTGTTCTGAACGCGCTTGTCGCCGACGTGTTCGCTCTATACCTCAAAACGAAGAATTTTCACTGGCATATGAGCGGGCCGCACTTCCGCGACTATCATCTTCTGCTCGACGAGCATGCCGATCAGATTTTCAAGATTACCGACGACATTGCCGAGCGTGTCCGCAAAATAGGCGGGACGACGATCCGCTCCATCGGCCACATCGCGCGCCTGCAGCGAATCAATGACAACGACCAGGAGTTTGTGCCGGCTCGCGATATGCTGCTGGAACTGCACGGCGACAACCGCGCGCTGGTTGAAAGCCTGCGCGCAGCGCACGAGGTGGCCTCAAACGCCAACGACTATGCTACGACCAGCCTGATCGAAGTGTGGATCGACGAAGCCGAGCGTCGCGCCTGGTTCCTGTTTGAAGCCACGCGATAGCGCTTCCGCTGAATTGTGATGCAGGGGCATGCCGGTCCAATCTTTGTGTCTTCCACGGGCGCCTCGGTTTCGTCTTGTTGCGGCGTATGCGGTGGCTCCTTGTGGAGCACACAGACCGCCTGCAGATTGCGGGAATCCAGCGCCATGTCGTAAGGTTGGCGACAGCGTCCAATCCTGCAGGAGGCAATCCCAGCCGATGCACGCCGTCGCCGCATCCCCCATCGTCGCCGCTACGGGCGGTAGCTTTCTGCTCGAGTCGCGCACGCCCGACGAGATTTTTACACCGGAAGACCTGAGCGAGGAACAGCGGCAGATTGCGGCCACGGCAGAGCGGTTTGCGCGCGAGGAAATCCTGCCGCGCGCGGCGATGATCGAACGAAAAGAAGCAGGCGAAATGCGGGCGGTGCTGCGCAAGGCCGCCGGACTTGGATTCACGGCTGTAGACGTTCCCGAGGAGTATGGCGGCCTGGGGATGGACAGGATCAGCTCGACGTTGGTCACCGATCGCATTTCGGTGTTAGCCAGCTTTTCGACGGCCTTTGGTGCGCACATCGGCATAGCCACGCTGCCACTGGTGTGGTACGGGACCGAAGAACAGAAGCGGCGCTATCTCCCTAGGCTGGCCACGTGCGAGTGGATCGGGGCTTACGGATTGTCTGAAGCCAGTTCCGGCTCCGACGCCATGAATATCCGCACCCGGGCGACCCTTTCGCCCGACGGATCTCAATACGTTCTGAACGGCGAAAAGCAGTGGCTCACCAACGGAGGTATCGCAGACCTCTATACAGTCTTCGCCAAGATCGATGGAGAGAAGTTTTCAGCGTTCCTTATCGAGCGCGGCACGCCGGGCCTGACCATTGGAGCCGAAGAACACAAGCTGGGGATTCATGGCTCTTCAACCTGCCCCCTGGTACTTGCAGATTGCAGAATTCCGAAAGAGAATCTGCTGGGCGAAGCAGGAAAAGGGCATCGCATCGCCTTCAATGTGCTGAACGTGGGTCGCTTCAAGCTGGGAGTGGCTTGCATTGGCGGAGCACGCCAAGCGCTTGCCGCCATGATTCGCTACGCCAAGGAGCGGCGAGCGTTCGGTAAGGCGATTGCGGAGTTCGGCTTGATCCAGCGCAAGATTTCGTCTACCGCAGCTCGACTCTACGCTGCCGAAAGCATGGCCTACCGGACCGCCGGCCTCATTGACGCGAAAATGGCGCAACCCGGCGGAGCGCAGAGCAGCGACGCTCCGCGCGATATTGAAGAGTATGCAGTGGAGTGCTCCATTTTGAAGGTTTATGGTTCTGAAATGCTCTCGCTGGTGGCGGACGAACTGATCGCCACGATGGGAGGATACGGCTACGTCGAGGAGTATCCCGCGGAGCGCTACTACCGCGATGCGCGGATCAACCGCATCTTTGAAGGCACAAATGAGATCAACCGGCTGATCATCACAGGGTGGCTGATGAAGCGGGCGATGAATGGCAAACTGCCGCTGCTGGCGGCAATCAAGCGCGTAATGGACGACTTGACGGCGCCGCCCAACTTCGACAGCGGCTCAGGGGAGAGCGGATATTTGGCGCGCGAAGCCGCGGCGCTGGACGCTGTAAAGAAGATGACGCTGTTCGCTGCAGGCGTTGCCAGCCAGCGATTCATGACGACGCTCGAGGAACAGCAGGAGATCATGGCCGACCTGGCCGATATGATCATTCACGCGTTTGCGCTGGAGTCGGCGTTGCTGCGCGCGCGCAAGATGGCGAGTAGACATGGTGCGGCCCAAGCTGCCGCGGCGATGACGGGCCTGGTCGCCGATGAAGCGATCGCTCTGGTCGAGCAACTTGCACGGCGCGTGCTTGGAGCATGCGCGGTAGGCGACGAGTTGCGCACGCAGTTGGCGATTCTGCGGCGACTGGCGCGGGTTGAGCCAGCCGATGTGGTGGCGATGAGTCGCGCTGCCGCGCGCTATTGCATCGAGGTTGAGCGGTATCCCCTTTAGCTGTATGGTTCCTGCGAGAGAATGATTTTTGCTCCTCGGCGCTGGGGGCGGGGAGCTTATGACCGAAGACCAGCGGCGCGCGTCTGAAAGCGCAGAAGTCGTGCGATAGTGGTTGTAGACCGCGCGTGCATATCGCCCGCCAGACGCCAAGCGGTTCCTGTCTTTGGAGGAGCCACTGACTCATGAGATATCTACTTGTATCGGTCTGCCTTCTTGTCGGCGGCTGCGGCTCGCTTAAATACGTTGGCGACCCGTGCCCGGTTAGCAGTTCAACGGCATCATCTTCATCCGGACCAACAGCAACAATCAGCAGCCTCTCCGCCGGCTCCGATGCGAATACGATCGTGCTTTCCTGGAATACAGACATCGCGGCCAACACGTCGGCCTCCTGTGGGAGCCATAACTCGCTTTACGATGCCTCGCAAGATTCTGTGACTTCGCACTTGATTCCAGTGCCCGGCCTCCTTCCGTCCACTGGTTACGCCTGTCAGGCGTGCAGCAATGGTACATGTCAGAGTATCAACGCAACGACGATGGCTTATGCAACAAGCACGCCAATCACCGGAATCACAATCTCGACTCCGACCAACTACAATACGACGTCGCCTCTGCCTCCTTACAAAATGTATGGCGACAGCTTTGTAAACACAATATCGAACGACGGCATAAACTATCTGGGCGGCGGCGACACCACAGGCTATAGCGGCGCGGCACCTTGCAGTTATACGACGATCCTGGCGAAGTTCACGAGCCTTTCTCCGCCCACCGCGGCAAACGTCAATACATTGAGCGGATTGGGAGCGGGATGTACTGGGCTTTCGAATGACGGGAACCTGAGTCCAAAGCCGGTTGGATTGCTTTCCCTGGGCGGCATTCTCTTCATGACTCTCACCAACGGTACGCAGGCGGGCGGATCGGGTATCGGACTCTTTAAATACGGCAGCATGATGTTTTCGCCGAATCATGGAGCCACGTGGAATAACCAGAGTGCGCCGTGCGTTTCCACTTCGAATGGGATGATCAACTTGCCATACACGACTCGACTTTGGCCGAATGGACCACCATATTTTGACGCTTCGACGTTCGTGATGCAGGGGGCCGACGATGGGACGTTGGGATACACGACCGCCGCGAACCGCGTGCTGAATGCGAACGTCTACATCTACGGCATCAGCAACGCACTTGCCTCTGGAGGCGGCGTCGCAGCCTGGAACAACGGCGACGCCTACTATCTATGGCGCGTTCCCCGCTCCCAGATGATCAACCTGAACCCCTCGGGATATCAGTTCTACACAGGTGGAGATGGAACGCAAGATAGCGCGTGGTCTTCAACGCAATCGAGCGCGGTGGCGATCATCACCAATGAAGGTAATCGTGCAAACCTTCCCTCGAATCCCGGTGAGTTATCGGATGCGACAGTGCAGTACATCCCCGCGCTCCATCGCTACCTGCTGATCACCTATTTCTATCCTTTGGGGAATGGAAAGGCGCTGAACTCGGTGTGGCTCGCTTATGAGTCTCCTACGCCATGGGGAACGTGGACGCCAATCACGGTTAGCTTTATCAACACAGTCGGCTATTATGGCGCCTTCATCCTGCAGAGCGATGCGCTGTCAGCAACGTCGAGCCCCACGACGATGCGGCTTTTCTTGGCTGATAATTTTGAGGGGCCAGCCTACAACATGTTCTACGCAACGATGACTGTGAACCACTAAGACTTGTAACAACCCCGGGGATGTGGCAGTCAGGAAGCAGAAACGCTGGCACACTCCCGTTGATGAGATCGCCGACAAGATATAGCAAGCGGCGCCCACGGCCGACAATAACCCTCACTGTCGCAGTTCGACCAGGGTTTAACCGCAGACTGAATTCAGTTTTCGCGGAGGGGTTCAATTGGGCGCGGTGCGACCGCACCCGGCGATAGCAGACACGCAACGATGGCGACTGCGGGGATGAGGTATGCCATCGATCCGCAGACCCACATGAACGCTCCGGCGGCCACTTGGTCGTTGAGCGCGCTGAGGCCGAAGGGCCGTGGAATTGCGGCGTAGCTCGGATACAGCAGCCGCCCTGAGAAACAGAGAAACGCCGATACTCCCGTGTTGACCACATCGGCGAGCAGAAGATAAGGAATCAGAAGCCAGCGCGATTGTGCAGAGCGGCTCGGCCATGGCCGGATGATCGGCCACCAGAACATGAGATTGGTAAAAAAGAAGCAGGCGTGCTCGAAGTTGTGCCAATTTTCCGAGGCGAGCGCAAACTCGTAGGCTGCGTGGAATGTGCCAGCCGACATAGGCGGCGTTCATGGCGAGCCAGGCGACGCGAGGACGCGTGAGGAAGCGTCCCGCCGCGGGAAGCGCGCCGGTCACGAAAAGCGGGCGCAACATGCGGATGAACCATCGCGGCAGGCCGCGCAGCATGGGAACCACCGGCGCGCCGAGAGACGATGAGCGGCGGCGCGACGGACATCAAGACCAAATGCTGCGCCATATGCATGAACAGCAGCGATTCGCTGAAGGTGTCGAGAGGCGAAGCGACGGCGACGAACAGCGCCACGATGCCGCCGAGAAACGCAGCCAGCCGCCACGGTGGAAACTGCGCGGGCCGGGTGCGGCGAATGCGCCGCCAGCCGCGCACGTAGACGAACGCGACGACAGCCAGTTCAGAGGTCACGACCCACGGAATGTCCCAGCGAGTGAAGAGATCCGCGACCGTGGTGGTGTCGATCATGGATTCTCGCCGTGATTTGACGCTGGAGATGAGGGCGGTATTGCAGGGGTGGGTTGCGCCTCAGAGTTCTTGATCGCTTTTTGCGAAGCATCGACCGCAGGCGGCTCGCCCGCCGGGTGCAGCGTTTCGAGAAAGCTGACGAGCGCTTCAATCTCCGCCGGGGAGAGATTCTTGCCATAGGCGGGCATGTTGCCGCCGCCGGTCACGACCTTGAAGCGCAGCTGATCGATAGTCATGCGTGTGGCCACATCGTCAAGCGCGGGACCGCGCTCGCCGCCGGCTCCGCCGATGGAATGGCAGTTGCGGCATTGCTTTACCTGGAAGACCACCGCGCCCTGCCGGACCAGCGGCGATTGCGGTTTTCAGATAGCGAACCGGAATGGGATCGCTGCTCCATGCATTCATGTGCGGGCTCCACGGTGTCGTGGTGCCCAGCTGCGTGAGCGTGCCCCAGCATACCGCAATAGTCGAGACAGCCAGCACCGCGACGGGCCTCCGATGCCAGCTCTTTTCGCCTTCGCCTGCCCAGAAGGGGAGCGCCAGCAGAACGGCGATGCCGACAATCGGCGCAATGAGAATGAATGGCGTCTCCATCGCCGGAGGCAGATAGGCCAGTATCGAATAAATCCAAAGGAAAAAGAAATCGGGCTTGGGAACGGTCTGAATGATCGATGGGTCGGGCTGGCCGCTCGGCCCGAACGGCCCGAAGACAAAGGCGCAGACGGCCACGGCTGCGATAATGGCGCCGGAGAAAGCAAGGTCCTTCCAGAATGCACCGGGTATGAACGGGATGCCGTCTTCGTGCGCAAGCTTGTTGTACTCCTCAATGTAGGTTGCGCGGCGGACCAGGCGGCCGGGCATGGGCCACTCGTTGATGCCGAGCTTGAGCACCATCCACACATGCAGCAGCGCGAAGAGCAGCAGCGCGCCGGGAATGATGAAGACGTGCAGCGCAAAGAAGCGCGACAGCGTGGCTCCGGCGATGATGGGACCGCCAAGCAGCAGATGCACCAAGCCTCCGCCGATCCATGGCACGCGGCTCACGATCGATGCGCCGATGCCGAGGCCCCAGTAGGCGTCCTGATCGAAGCGCAGAACCTGGCCGGTGAAGGCCATGCCCAGCGTCATCAGCAGCAGAAAAACGCCGAGGGTCCAGGTGAGCTCGCGGGGAAACTTGTAGGCGCCGAACAGAAACACCTGCGCCATGTGAATGAGGACGATGGCGACCATGAAGTTCGATCCCCATCCGTGCAGGCGCGCGCAGAAACCAGCCCAGCGGAATCTGGTGATTGAGAACGTTCAGGCTGTTCCATGCCTCGCCCGCCGAAGGCACGTAGACCAGCGCCAGCAGAATGCCGGTAAAGATCTGCAGGAAGAAAAGCGTGAAAGCGGCGCTGCCGAAGACGTACCACCAGCTTGCGGTGTTGCGCGGAACCTGGTGCAGAGCCGCGTCCTTTACCGGCCCTTCGAGCTGCAGGCGGCGCTCGAACCAGTGCGTAGATGCGCTTCGCGGTGTCTTTCATCCCTGGCATGGGCAGTCTCCGTGGCGCAGTAGTGATGTTGACGAGCCGAGCTGTGTTCGAAAGCGTCGGCATCTGGCCGGCGTCGATGCGCAACTGGCCGGAAACCACCTTCCAGTTGTAAGTGAAGAGTCCGCGCTCGGGCGGTCCCGAAGCGCGCGAGCCGTCGGCATAGTAGACGCCGCCGTGGCAGGGACACATGAAAAGCTGCGACTGCGGAAACCAGCGCACCGGGCAGCCGAGGTGCGCGCAGTTGATGGCGAAGACCTGGAATTGATTGCGCCCTCGTGCCGCACGTAGCAGGCGACGTTATCGGTCTGGCCGTCCCACGGATCTGCGGAGGGATTTTTATAGAACGCGAGACGCGTCTCTCCGGCGGGAAAGGCATCGACGGGGCCGAGCGAAACCCACGAGTCGTAGCTCGAATCTTTTCTCCATGGCGCCAGCAGATAGCGGAGCACGGGAACAGCGAGCACGAGTCCGACCAGGCCGTTGAGCGCAATGGCCGCTTTGAACAGCAGCCAGCGGCGCGAGACGATGCGCGGATCGTCGTGCCTCGCCGCATCGCCGATGCCGCTCGGGCTTCGGTTCGGGTCGCCTCCCAAGGGGTGCTCTTCCTGGCTCATGTCTCTCACCTCCCTGCCGGCGCAGCGGTTGCCGATTGCGCCGACGCCGTGCTCGTTGTGACTTGATGGCCCATGCTCCGCAGGCTCGCAAGATACGCTACGATGTCGTCCACATCCTGTGCGGAGAGCGGCGCGGCTGCATTGCCGCCCGGACCGTCGTGGCGCCAGTCGGGCTGCCCGATATCCGGGCGGCCCGCGATGACGATGGTGCGCAGCGCCTGGTCGCCCACCAGCGCCAGATAAAGCGGGACTCGTGATCTGCTGGGGCGATTGTTCAGGCCCCGTCCGTGGCACATGGCGCAATGCGCCGTGTAGGCTTGCTCTCCGCGATGCGGATCGCCAGGTGTTGTCTGCGCGTATGGCGGAGGCGTCGCTCCACTCAAAGCATTCGGACGTAGACCACTGCTTGCGCATGCCCGCAATCAGCGCGTTCACCTGCGCATCGGTCAGCATGCCGCCGGCAGATTGCGCAAAGGCCGGCATCTCAGTTCCGGGCATTCCGCCGGAGATCCATTTGCGCAACGTCGCGTCATCGACCAGCGCCTGGTATTCGGGATTGGCCAGATCGATCGCGGGGCCATTCTGCCCTTTCGCTCCGTGGCAGGCGGCGCAATTCTGGCCGTAGAGCGTCGCGAAATCGGTGATGGCCGTTGGGCGCAGCATCGGATTCGGCGGATAGCCCGGCGCGCGGGCGCATCCGCCGAACAGCGCGGCACTGCAGGCCAGAAGCGCCGTTGCGACAGAGCGCATCAATGCTTCTCCTCGTCGCGATGGCCCGGCATCGGGACGCGAATCCATCATGCCCGGCGCTTCAATGCCCAGCCGCGCGGCAAACGGCAAGGATTGGCCGGTGGGAACGCGCTCCTGGCGCGCGACGACAATTCCCGCAACCACTCCATAGGTCACCTGCGAAACCAGGAACCATCCCCAGGCGATGCGGTCAGCGAGCGCGGGATTGATGATGCCCATGAAGGAATGCAGAATGCCCGTCCACAACACCGGCGCGAGAATGCCGCCGAGCAGCACGGGATGGCGCGGCAACATGGGCAGCATGGCGCCGTAAAGCAGGCCCACCAGCAGGCAGGTGACTGAGTGGATGACGATGGCGACCAGCAGCCCTTGCCAATGAAAGGCGGCGATCTCCGCGGTGGTGGGGTTGCGCCAGTGCGCCACGCCCGCGCCGCCCAGCAGGTTCACCGGATACCAGATGCTGTGCTGGGCGATGAGGCCGTAGAGCAAGGCGGGCACGAATCATGGCGATGCCGCCCGCGATGCCACCCTTGATGCCGCTGATGACCGGATAGGTTTCGATGGGCAGGCGCGCGCGGTGCTCGGGACTCAGCCGAATGCGCTCGACCAGCGAGCGGGGCGAAGCGATGGTGACCGGCTGATCGAGAACCGGGACCTCTTCGTGCTGCTCGTGCGGCAGCACCTGGCGAAACCATCCGACGCACCCGGCGAGCATGAGCACGCCGCCCAGAATGCTGATGCCCGAGTTGGTCACCAGGCCCGCGGCGGCCAGCGTGCAGCCGAAGGCCAGCACGATGGGCCACGCCGTGGGCGCGGGCAGATGAATGGTTCGTGTCCGCCGCGTGTTCCTTCCCGTGTTGCGCGAATTCCGGCATCGCTTTTACCTTCCCACGATGTAGACGACGGTGAAGACCACCACCCATACCGCGTCGACAAAATGCCAGTAGAGCGAGAGCACCTGGATGCGCTCGGCGTGCCGCTGCTCCACGCGGCCCAGCAGCGTGAAGATCATGACGAGCGAAAGCATGATCAGGCCGATCGACCACGTGCGTGGCGTGCAGGCCCACGAGCGAGTAGAAGGTCGTGCCGAACAGATTGGTGCGGATGGTCAGCCCGTCGTGAAGATCAGCTTGTTCCACTCCATCGCCGTGCCGGCGAGAAAAATGATGCCGAGCGTCATGGTCAACGCCCACCACGCGCCAAAGACGCGCATGCGCCCGCGCTCGATGGCGCGCTCGGCGAGCCAGATGGTCAGGCTGCTCGAGAGCAGGCAGACGGTGTTGAAGATGGGAACCTCGAGAATCTGCGGCGTGGGCCCATAGGTGCTGCGGCCGATGTAATACACGTAGGCGACCACAAAGATGGTGAAGATAGCCGACTCGCCGATGATGAGCGAGAACATGGCCACGCGGCCGCGCGACGGCAAGCGCCAGTTTTCATCCGCGAAGATGGGAAGAGTGCTCATCGTTCGTACTTCCAGTCGGGATCGTTGGGGTGCTTCAGGTCCCAGAGCGGCCGGCGGCTGCGCACCGCCGGGTCGGTGGCAAAGTTATACGCAGGCGGCGGCGAAGGCGTGGACCATTCAAGCGTCCACGCGTCCCATGGGTCGTTGCCGGCCTTCTCGCCGTGAAGATAGCAGTCGACCAGATTCCAGGCGAAGATCAGCACAGCGATTGCCTGAATGAATCCGCCGATGGAGATCACCATGTTGAGCGTGCCCCATCCGCGGTCGGCCTCGTAGGTGTAAATGGAGCGCGGCATGCCGAGAATGCCCGACGAAATGCATGGTGTCGAACGTGACATGAAACCCGATGAGAAAGAGCCAGAAGTGCCATTTGCCAAGCTTCTCGCACAACATGCGGCCGGTCACCTTCGGGATACCAGTAATAAATCGCCGCAAAGATGCAGAAGACGATCGCGCCCACGAGCACGTAGTGGAAGTGCGCGATGACGAAGTAGGAGTTATGCAGTTGCCAGTCCCACGGCGCCACCGAAAGCATGATGCCGGTAAGTCCGGCAGCGAGGAATTGACAGAACGAACGCGGTGCAGAAGAGCATGGGCGTGGCGAAGCGGATTTTGCCGCCCCACATCGTCGCCAGCCAGTTGAAGATCTTGATGCCTGTGGGAATGCCGACCATCATGGTGGAAAGAACGAAGAAGGCGTTGCTCACCGAGGTCATGCCGACGGTGAACATGTGGTGCGCCCACACGGTCATGCTGACGAATGCGATGCCACCGAAGCCGCGACCATGGCCGGATAACCGAAGATGGCCTTGCGCGAGAAGACGGGAATCACCTCGCTTGCGATGCCGAAGGCGGGCAAGCACCAGCACGTAAACCTCAGGATGGCCGAAGATCCAGAAGAAGTGCATCCACACCACCGCGCGAGCCGCCGGCCTGCGTGTCGAAGAAATGGCCGCCGAGATAGCGGTCGATCAGCAGCATCACCTGCGCGGCGGTGAGCGGAGTGATGGTGATGAGGGTGAGCCCGCTGACCACAAGCATGAGCCACACGAAGAGCGGCATGCGGAAGAACGTCATGCCGCGGCAGCGCATGGAGACGATCGTTGCGATGATATTGATGGCCGTGCCCAGCGTGCCGAATCCACTGACGATGAGCGCCAGCGCCCAGTAGTCGGTATTGTGCCCGGGCGAAGAATGCCTTTGCGGTGAGCGGCGCATAAGCCCACCAGCCGACGTCGGGCGCGCTGCCCATGCCGTAAAGACCAAAGCCGCCGATGAAGCTGAAATAGAGAAGCAGGCCGCCGAACGCCGTCATCCAGAAGCTGAATGCATTCAGGCGCGGGAACGCCATGTCGCGCGCGCCGATCATCAGCGGCACCAGGTAATTCGCGAAGCCGAACAGAATCGGCATGCCCACGAGAAAGACCATCGTGGTGCCGTGCATGGTGAAGAACTCGTTGTAGATTTCCGGCGAGAGGAAGTGCGCTGTTCGGCACTGCCAGCTGAATGCGGATGGCGATGGCTTCAGCTCCGCCCACGAGAAGGAAGAAGAGAGCATAGACGACGTACAGAATGCCCAGCTTCTTGTGATCGACGGTGACCACCCAGCTGTGCAGCCACTCCAGCAGGGCTGCGCTGCGCGAGGGCGCCGCATCGAATGAGCCGGGAATCGGGAGAGTCTGGTCCGCCATTTCCTCTGCCTCTAATGCAATGTGGTCAGGTACGCCACCACTTCGTCCATTTGCTGATCGCTCAGCTGCATGGCCGGCATCAGCGCGCCGGGCTTGAACGTGTTCGGATCCTTGATCCACGCGTGCAGATTTTGCGGCGTGTTGGCTGCCGCGCCGGCCGCAATCGTCGCGCGGCTCATCAGGTGCGTAAGATCAGGTCCGAAAGTTCCATGCGCCGACGTGCCCACAACGGTGTGGCAGTTGACGCATGCCTCGGTTTCAAAAATGTGCCGGCCGGCGGCGACCGCCGCATCCTCGATTGCCGGCTGCTGCTGGCTTTTCACCCATGCGTCGAACTGCTCGGGCGGATCCACATAAACGCGAATAAGCATCTTGGCGTGCTCGATGCCGCAGAACTGCGCGCACTGGCCAAAGTACAAGCCTGTTTTTTGCGGATCGATCCACATCTCGTTCGGATGATTGGGAATCAAGTCGGTTTTGCCGGCGAGCTGCGGAACCCAGAAGCTGTGATCCACATCCGCCGAGAGAAGGCGCAGATAAGTCGGCTCAGGATCGCGGCTCGTGCTCACGGGAATGTGCAACTCGTTGGCGGTGACGATGTTCAGCTTGGGATAGCGGAACTCCCACCAGAACTGATGGCCGACGACGGTCACGTCGAGCGCCGATTGAGGCTTAGGTTCGTCCTGAATGGCGAAGATGATGCGCGCAGTAGTGAGAAAGAGAACTACGACAACGAGCACCGGAATGACGGTCCATGCCAGTTCCACCTGGACGCTGCCATAGACCTGCGCAGGCTCGTGCTGGGCATCCGACTTCCGCTCGCGGAACCTGACGATGACAAAGACCAGCAGCCCGCCCACCACGACGAAAATGGTGCCAGTGACGAGCAGCACGAAGAGCGAGAGGCCATAGATCTCATGGGCAGGTGTCGAGACAGGCGCCAAGGTGCTGGGCGTGTTTTGCGGGCCCTGCGCCAGGGCAGGCAGGGCAACGGCGCAAACCAGGAAGAGACAAGAAAGCCGCAATCGAATTGAGGAAAAGGTGCGCATTCGCTGCGAATTCCTCCACGTTCCGGTCGGGATCGTTCAGTAGCGCGGCAAGGAGAGGACTGCGGATGAAAGTCGGGGCCAACGTGTTCGCTCTTGCGAACAAGGTTTAGTTCTGCGTGAATCAGTTCGGTGGTCAGCGCCGTCGGGTCGATTCGGCGGGCCAACGGGGATCGCGACCTTCCGGGGTCGATTATAAAACCTCGGCGCCGCTGCAACTTGGACGCTGCGGAAAGAAGCCGGTTGCATTGTGCAAAGAAAAAGAGAATCTCGCACGATGTGGGAAACTGGACCAGGGTTCAATGCCAGCTGCGCCGATCAACGCTCCAACAATTCGCGTGCTTTTGGCGCAGGCTGAACGCACGCTCGCTGAAGGCCCGCATCCTGAGAAGGCGCGGCGTGATGCGCAGGCGCTTCTTCTGCATTTGCTACGAAATCATGCTTCTGCAGCCAATCTGGCCTGGCTCATCGCTCATGAAGACGAGATCTCGCCGGCTGACGTTCTCGAAGGGATGCGTAACCTGGTGAAGCGACGCGCCGCGGGAGAGCCGATTCAGTACATCGTGGGCGAAACAGAATTTTACCGGCTGCCCATCGCCGTGAACCGCGACGTGTTGATTCCGCGGCCTGAGACGGAACTGCTCGTGGAAAAGGTTGTAGAACTCGCGCCTCTCTTTCGTAGCCCGCGAGTGTTGGACGTGGGCACGGGTTCCGGCGCCATTTCCATTGCGCTGGCGCACGAGTGGCCCAAGGCCGCGGTGACGGCGACGGACATCTCAGCACGTGCACTGAAGCTGGCGCACCAAAATGCCGAGCGCCTCGGATTCGCGAATCGCATCCGTTTTCTCCAGGGTGATTTGCTCGAGCCGGCGGCAGGCGAACAGTTTGAAATAGTCGTATCCAATCCGCCTTACGTGGCCGAGCGAGATCGCGAGACGCTGTCCGTCGAGGTGCGCGATTTCGAACCGGAGCAGGCGCTTTTTGCCGGGCAAGACGGGCTGGACGTTTACCGGAGTCTCATTCCGGCGGCATTTAGTGCGCTCGTCACCGGCGGATTTGTGGTGCTGGAGATCGGCTACTCGCAGAAAGAAGCCGTTCGCGCACTGCTGAACGTCGCTGGGTTTGCAGATGTAGAATTCATCGAAGATTTACAGGGTATTCCTCGGGTCGTCTCCGCGCGGCGGCCGTGAGAACGATTAGCAAGTCAGCATGTCTTCGGGCCGGACGAGCGACTACATTTGTGGCCTCTTACCTGGAGCCTGAAAAGACAGCGCACCGCCCGCCTACTCTCTTGCCCGGCCGGTCTTGCTCAGCTCCTTATAGAAGCCGAGATCTTTGCCCGTCAGACTTTTGGCGATGTAAACGATCTGACCGTAGTGCATGCCGAAGTGTTCGACCACGTGGTAGACCACGTAGAGGCCGTTCGTGTGATAGCCCTGCACTTCGTAGTTTGCCAGAAGCTCGGCGGGTGTCAGGCGGTCGAGCACGTGGGCGGCTTCGTCGAGCGTGTCGCCCAGACGGTCCAAAAGCTCCGTGGCCGTGCCGCCTTCCTTAGCCGCGAATTCGGCCGGGCGGTTGCGCTTGTCTTCGTCGCGGTTGAACGAGACCACCAGCCACTGGCGCACGTTGCCGTTCAAGTGCAAGAGCAGATTGCCGATCGAGTTCGAGGCCTCGTTAGGCCGCCACCAGAGCTGCTCCGTGGTGAGCGATTCGACGCACGTTTTCATGCGCGGCCAGTGCTGGCCGAAGAGAAGCTTTCGCGAGGAATCAAGGAAGAGTGCGGTGAGTTCGGAGTCAGTGGTGCTCATGGAAGTAGATGCCTCATTGAGTTTCGTGTTTTCCCACATCTTCCGCCGCGATGGACGAGATGTGGGTGCCCCGTTTCGTGCCGGTGCCTGGGGCCGAAATCCTAAATCAGCTCGTAACCCGCGAACCAATAGCCGATCTCAAAGGCCGCAGTATCTTCGGCATCGGAACCGTGAATGGCATTCTCCTGGATCGAGCTGGCGAAGCTTTTGCGAATTGTTCCCTGTTCGGCATTGGCAGGATTGGTTGCGCCCATCAACTTGCGCAAGTCGGCAATGGCATTGTCCTTCTCCAGGACCATGAGGAAGAGCGGACCCGAGGACATGAATGTCGTGAGGTCGTCGAAGAACGGCTTGCCGCGGTGAACGGCATAGAAGCCCTCGGCTTCCGGCTTGGAAATAAAGGCTTTCTTGATGGCAACGATGCGGAAACCACCCTTTTGAATCTCAGACAGAATGGCCCCGGTAAAATCGTTGCGAACGGAGTCCGGCTTGATGATGCTGAAAGTACGCTGCGACACTCGGATCTTGCGCCTCCTGTGGATTTCTCCCTGGATTTATTTTAGTTCGCCGGCGAGCCGTAATGCCGCTGTGCGTAGCATTTTAAGGCGTTTAGCTCGCCGGGTTACCTTCGTTCATTGACCGGTAGAGCAACAACTTATCCCCCAAAAGTGGTATATGTCAGGACCCTTTATGTGAGAGTAAACGCCTTATTTTCTGCTATTAGTTAAAGGGTATTCAAAAGTGTTCTGGGTCTCGGCTACTTGAATTTCCGGTTTCCGAAGCCCGTTTTGGGGACCACGATTGATGCTGTTAGTCCTTCAAATTGCCGCTGTAGTTGCGATTGCGCTGTATCTGATGCGATGGCGCAAGGCCGTGCGGGCGCGCAATTCCCAATCATGGGAATCGTTGATGGCGAAGCTCCGGCCCGAGTGGAGCGCTCGCGATCTCAGCGATCACTTCCTGTGGCAAGAGGGCTTGAGCGCGACTCCCGAAGATGCATGGCAGCGGATGGAAGGCCCCAAAGGCCTCTGGGTCATGTACCAAAATTGCAAAGTCATGCTGGAGATGGCGGATTTCGCAGCGAAGCATTGCGAGGGTGTTGACCGCCTGTTGGTCGAGACTCTGCACAGCGATGCGATGCAAATCCGCGTATGCGTGCTGACGGCACTGGCCCAGTATGCGTTCACGCACGCCAGCGAGGGAGTTCGCGTGAATGCGTTTCGCGCCGCCTCAATGTACACCGGCATGGCAGCCCGCATGACGCAGTTGCTGCAGGAGTACGCGGCCACCATGGTGCCCGACTTCGTTGCCGCGATGTAAAAATATATTCTCCTGAATCCACAAGAACCCCGGCTGCGGCCGGGGTTCTTGTTTGTGCCCACTGGAATGAGATTTGTCGCCTGCGCTTCGCCGATCTCTTGGAATGAGAGACAGGATCTGTACTACCGACGTTTCAATCCGGATTGGCGGCGATGAATTCGTTGATCCGTGTGAATTCGTTCTCAGTGAGCCGGAAGGTGAGCGCGGGCGCAGTCTCTTCCACCTGATTGGCACTGCGTCCACCCACGATGGCGCCGGTGATTGCCGGGTTGTGCAGGGTCCAGGCGACGGCAACGACGCCGGGCAACACACCATGGCCGCTGCCGATCTCGCGCAGCAGTTCCACCAGGCGCAGATTGCGGCTCAGGCGCGGTTCGCTGAATTCCACCTTGTTGCGGCGCCAATCGTCAGCGGGCAGGGCAGCCACGCGCTCGGCGGTCATTTTGCCGGTCAGCATGCCCGAAAGCATGGGCGAGTAATTAATGACGCCGATGCCGCTGCCACGCGCGAAGGGAAAAAGCGCCTCCTCGACGGCCCGGCGCAGCATGGAGTACGGAGGCTGCAGGCTGGTAATCGGCGCAATCTTCTGAATGCGCTTCATCTGGTCGACGTTGAAGTTTGAAACACCGATCCAGCGCACCTTGCCCTGCTGGCGAAAGCGCTCCAGCAACTCCCACGCCGCTTCAATCTGGTCTTCGGGATCGGGCCAGTGGATCTGGTAAAGATCGATGGTCTCGACGCCGAGCCTGCGCAGCGACGCGTGCAGTTCTTCGGTCAGCGAATCGCGTCCCAGATTGCCGTAGATGGAGCCGTCAGAATTCCATCGGCGGGAACACTTGGTAAAGATGTACGGTTTATGCGCCGACGATTTGACCGCGCGCGCCACCACCTCTTCCGAGTGACCGAGTCCATAGACGGCAGCGGTGTCGATCCAGTTGATGCCAATGTCGAGCGCCCGATGGATGGCGGCGATGGAGTCGTTATCGTCCTGCGCGCCCCAGGCAAATTGCCAGTCGCCACCGCCGATGGCCCATGCTCCCAGGCCGATGGGGGTGAGGTGGAGGTCGGAGTTGCCGAGGGTGCGGAGGGTGATCGATGCGGTTTGTGTCATGACACCAAGATAGATGCTCGGGGCGGGCAGAGCGACACGAAAAGCTCAGAGCTAATTCAAAAACATCGTGCGGTATAGCGTGTCGCGCTGCACGGGCTTGAAGCCGGCGTCGCGGATGATGCGGCGCAGTTCCTCTTCCGTCGTACAGTTCGAGGTGCCTGCGGCTTTCACGACATTTTCTTCGAGCATCACTGAGCCTACGTCGTTGCCGCCGAAGTGTAGGCCGAGCTCGAGCACCTTCAATCCCTGCGTGACCCAACTGGCTTGCACGTTCTCGATGTTGTCGAGATAAAGGCGCGAAATGCCCAGAACCTTCAAATACTCCACGCTGGTTGCCTCGTCCCAGCCGCGGCCGCCGAGCGCGGTGTTCCCGGGTTGGAAGCTCCAGGGTATAAAGGCGGTGAAACCGCCAGTCTCTTCCTGCAGGCGACGCACGGTCTCAAAGTGGTTGATGCGCTGGTCGAAACTCTCGCCCACGCCGAACATCATGGTCGCTGTGGTGCGCATGCCTAATTCATGCGCCGTCCGATGCACGCTAACCCAGTCCTCGGTGTCGCACTTGAGCCGCGCGATGCGATGCCGCACTTCATCGTCGAGAATCTCGGCGCCGCCGCCGGGAATTGAGTCGAGACCGGCGTCGCGCAGGCGCGCAATGGTGGTGCGCAAATCGAGGCTGGAGTACTCGGCGATCGCCAGCACTTCGGAAGCCGACAAACAGTGCAGCCAGATCTGCGGAAAGCGCTGCTTGATGCCGCGGAAGAGGTGCTCGAACCAGTCGATCTTGAGATCCGGATGGATTCCGCCCTGCATCAGCACGCCGGTGCCGCCCATCTCCAGGGTCTCGGCGATCTTTTCGCAGATCTTTTCGAAGTCGAGGATGTAGCCCTCATCGGAGCGCGGATCGTGTTTGCCGGCACGGGGCAGCGGGCGGAAAAACGCGCAGAAGGTGCAATACTCCGTGCAGAAGTTGGTGTAGTTGATGTTGCGATCGATGATGTAAGTGACCACGCCCTCGGGATGCAGTCGTTGACGGACCGCATCGGCCTCGAACCCCAGCCCGATCAGGTCGGATGAGTGGAAGTATTCGAGAGCCTGTTGACGCGTGATCGGCATGAATTAGATTTTAGCAATTCACTTGCTCGCGCGCGAACCGGCCGCCGAGGCCTTCTTGCCGCTCCGGAATAAGAACAACCCTCTGGTGAGAATCGGCCGGCCTTGCGTTCGCGCCAGCCCGGATGCGGTGGAGACGCCGCTGAACAGCGTGAAGAAGTCCAAAAAGGCTTTGATGTTGCTTTCCATTCTCTTGATGAACATTAGGAACAGCCCCTGGGCTCCAAACCCTGTGCCGCTATCCAATTGGATCGAAGAAGCAGGCCGGAAGTTGCAGGATTGCTGCCGCCCCGATGCCTAAGCCCGCACGAACGTCGCTTTGTCCTTGTCTTTGCGTACTTTGCCGATCGGAAAGACCTGCCCGTGCATGACCACGAACACGCCCGGCGGGAGCAAGCGCGCTGCAAACAGGCTCTCGGTAAGATTTTGCAAGGCGTCGCTGCCTTCAAATCCCAATGGAGTCATGGCGCCGGTGAGGATCAACGGAATCTTGAGATCCGGAAAGGCGCGCTCGAGAAACAATCCGGTCTCAACCATGGTGTCGGTTCCGTGGGAGATGACGATGGGAGCGCCTTCGGGAAGAAGCTCAGTGATGCGATCCCGGACGTCGGCGCGATCGGCGTCAGTCATCTCCAGGCTGTCTTTGTTCATGAGCTGGATGGTGCGGATCTCCGCATCCGGCAGACGCAGCATGCGCAGATAACGATCCAGCTTGGCGGCGCGATTTTCCACTACGCCCCGCTGCTCGGAGTAGACCTTTTCGATTGTCCCGCCTGTCGAAAGCAAATAGATGCGCTGCATCAGATCCCATCTACCTCGCATACCGCCGTTGATGCCACACCCAGGCCGTGCGGACGATCTCATCCAGATCCGTGTAACGCGGTTTCCACCCCAACTCGCGCATCGCTTTTTGCGAACTGGCGATGAGTACAGCAGGATCGCCGGGACGCCGGGGATTGACCTCAGCCGGGATCGGATGCCCTGTGACGCGGCGCGCCGACTCAACCACGTCTCGCACACTGAAACCCTTGCCGTTGCCAAAGTTATAAATCAGCGGGTTTTGTTTTGCCGTAGCCTCGCCGAGAGCCGAGAGCGCCAGCAGATGCGCTTCGGCCAGGTCGGAGACATGGATGTAGTCGCGGATGCACGTTCCGTCGGGTGTTGGGTAGTCATCGCCGTAAATGCGAATGGATGGACGCCGGCCGAGAGCTACATCCAGAACCAGCGGAATCAAATGCGACTCCGGTTCGTGCGATTCTCCGCGCGTAATTCCTGCGGGACCCTCGTGCGCTCCAGCCACATTGAAATAGCGCAATGATGCATAACGCAGGCCATGGATACGATGGAACCAAGCCAGCATCTGCTCGACGAGAAGCTTCGATTGGCCATAAGGGTTTGTCGGCGAAAGTCGCGCATCTTCTTGAATCGGAATGACTTCAGGCTCTCCGTATACGGCCGCGGTGGAGGAAAAAACCAGCCGTTTCGGGCCGCATGCCAGCACAGCTTCAAGCAACGAAAGCGTCGAGGCGCTGTTATTACGAAAGTAGATTTCGGGGCGCTGCATCGACTCACCGGCCTCGATCAGAGCGGCAAAATGGAGCACGGCATCGAAGGGTTCACCCGCGCCTTCAGCGGCCTTGAAGATCCGTTCGATCGCGGCCCGGTCGGCGAGTTCTCCTTCGATGAACTCGGCGCCCGAAGGCACCAGGCTATGCCGACTGTGACTTAAGTTATCGAAGATGGCTGCGTGATGGCCCTTTTCCATCAATAATGCCGCCACGGTGCCGCCAATGTACCCCGCGCCCCCGGTCACGAAGATCTTCACAAAAAGTGTCCTTTCCGCAACAGTTTTGTCTGGGCTGAGTCTATTAGACTAGTGCTACACTGGATCCTCATGAGGACCGCGAGGTGATCCGATTTGTGTGAGCGGCCGGCAATGTGCGATACAGCGCGTCGTGCTGCTTGACTTTCCTCCACGGATGCTTCGAGAGCTCCAATTTCGCGTCCTGGCAGGGTTCATCCTGCCGTGATGCGCAATCACGATTGATTTGCCATTGCCTTGGAAATGAAGCTAGAGGGTAAGAGTGCCCATGGACACGAGGGTGGGCGACGGTGGTTCCGGCGTCGTCGATTCTGGCCTTTCTCCTGCGCGCCAAGGGTATACATCTTTCTGGTCGTCCATCCCCTATTTGGGTTATCTGCAAGTAATTAGGGCACACGTATAATGGTAATGGTTTTTTCCCTTGTCAACTGCGCGGAATCTGAACCGGGAAGCACATGGAAGGCTTGTCGCGGCTACCGGGGGCCCCGTATCGATGGTAGCGCGTCGCCAAGCCGGCGGATCGTAGTAGCAAACTTCCGCGGAGCCGGTTTCTCGCAGTGTAACCAGAAGACAGAGGCAAATACCGCAAGATTCACCGGCCAGGAAAGAGCGTGGCACTCAATTTGCATGCCCACGATATGCAGAACGAGCTGCCGCCTCCGACATTGGACCTTTCCGATGAGGTTGCCCCGCTCCGGCGCGGCGGCCCAAAGTGAGGACTGAAGGCATGCCGACGCAATATTCCCCTGGACGAACGAATTTCGGCCTGTTACCCGAGCCTGAGGGCCGGTCTGTTTCTTTCATCACCGCCTCGTTGGTCAATCTGACGATTCTGGGCGTGATTCTTTACATTGGCATGACGGCGCGACAAGTCATCCAGCGGCACTACGAGATGACGGAGTTGATCGTTCCGAGTAATCCACCGCCTGAAGTGAAAGTGAAGCAGCCACCACCACCACCTCAACCGCCGCCTCCCATTGAGCAGCGCCCGCAGGTGGAGCTGCAGCCGCGCCAGATTGAGATACCGAAGCCAAAGCCTGTACCAAAGCCAATCGTAATGGAAGCCAAGCTCAATGTACCGAAGATGGATCAGGCCAAGCCTCAGATTATTCTCGCGCCGCAACCGAAGGCTGCACTGGCCGCTGCAATGCCCGCGCAAAACTCCGATGTTAAGGTTTCAACCGCCCCGGTGCATCTTGGTGAGACGTTTGGTGTAACGCCGAATCCCAACGCAACACGGCCAGCCACGGTAGCCGCAATTGGCAACCCCTATGGCGGGATGCAGGGGCCTGCGGTCGCGCCTCACGGAATCGTGGGGTCCACCGGCTTCGGAAACGGCACACGGTCCGGTTCGAGCGACGGGGTTGTTGGGAAAGTGGCTTCGGCAGGCATTCCGGGCGATGCTCAGACGGGCAAAGAGAACTATGGCAAGGTGGCTTCGGCGGGGATTCCCGCGATGACGGTTGCAGCCGCTCCAAAAATGACTGCCGCTGCTGTTCAGGCCACCGAGGTCGAAGTGCTTTCGAAACCGCCGGTGCAGTACACAGCCGAAGCCAGGCAGCTGCACGTCGAGGGCGATGTGGTACTTAGCGTGACATTTCTTGCCAGTGGTCGAGTGGTCGTGCATGGAGTGATTCGCGGGCTGGGACACGGGCTGGATGAAGAAGCGCGCCGGGTGGCGGAGCAGATTCGTTTCCGCCCTGCGACCAGCGACGGCCATGCGGTGGACGTTACGACGAAGATCACCATTACGTTTCAATTGGCATGACAACAGCATCAAGCAGGGTAGCATCGAGTTTGTGTCGATGAATGTGGCAAGTTCTAAGTCATGGCATTTTGCAAGGCAATGTGAGTGCTGTGATAGCCAGAAAGTATTGCTTTAGGAGTTACAAATGACGTTTCGGAAGATCCCCCTAACCTTCCTGATTCTGACCATCAGTGTGGGTAGCGCGTACGCTAAACGGCAGCCCAAATACGAACTGGCCAGGCAGCTTACTCCCGAACAGGCCGCCCTCGTGCAGAGGGCCACTGCGTCAGGAAAAAGTGCTCATCAGGAGCATTCAGCTGCGCACCCCTCTCGTAGAAACCTACATTCAGGACACGCGGCCTGACGTGAAGCTCTACGAAGTCCCGGTCGACGACCACTACATGCTCAGCCGTGTCGATTTCGGCAAGGGTTTCTTTGACAGAACCTACGCGCCCAAGCAAGAGGCCAAGCATGGCTTCTTCAAGGGCTCGCTGGCTTCGATTTCCGGACTGACCAAGGCGCTGGGCCTGGAGAAGTTTACCTACAATCCGAACGGGTTCATGGAGATGATGTTCATCGATCCTTCCGGATTCGATCAGCAGCATTACATCTTCAGCTATGTGCGGCGCGAGTTTCTCGGGTCGGTGCGCACCTGGGTCTTCGACGTTCATCCCAAGGTGGACGTGAAGGGCATGGGCCGCTTCTACGGCCGCATCTGGATCGAGGATGAGGGCGGCAACGTGGTGCGCTTCAACGGCACGTATACCGGGCCCAGCTCGGAAGACGCCTCAAAGTATTACTTCCACTTCGACAGCTGGCGGATGAACGTGCAGCCCGGAATCTGGCTGCCGGTTGCGGTGTACGTCGAGGAGACGCAGCGCACGGACGCCAGCAAATCGGTTGGCCTGAAGGCGCAGACGCATTTCTGGGGCTACTCTCTCAAGCTGCCCACTCGCGACAGCGAGAACGTGAGCGTGAAGGTGGATGACGCAGTGGACAAGAGCGACGACTCGCAGGATGTGGGTCCGCTGCAGGCGACGCGGATGTGGATCACGCAGGCCGAGAACAACGTGATCGACCGCCTGGTTGAAGCTGGTCTGGTAGCGCCGCTCGATCCTGGCGGCTACGAGAGCAAAATTCTAGATCAGATTGTCATCAATCTGGTTGTACCCAACAATCTGGCCTTCACTGACCAGGTCCATTGCCGGGTATTGCTCACCGACACGATTGAAGCCACGACCGTGGGCAACACCATTTTGTTGAGCAAAGGATTGCTCGACAGCCTGCCCAGCGAAGAAGCAATTGCCTCAGTCATCTCCATGGAACTGGCGCATATCGCCATGGGCCACCACATCGACACCCGCTATGCCTTCAACGACCGTTTGCTCTTTCCCGACGAGTCGACCTTCCAGCGCATCGACATGAACCACTCCGACATCGACAACGCATCGGCCGCGAAGAGAGGAATGGAATATCTCGGGAATTCGATGTACAAGGACAGGCTGGCGAACGCTGGCTTGTACTACGAACAGTTGGTGGAGCGGGCCAGCGTTCTGAAGGCGCTCAATACCCCGAAGCTGGGCGACTCGCTTCTCAAGCCCGACGGCACGCCGTGGATGGCGGATCTGGCGCATATGGCCCCCAAACTGAACTGGGACGACCTGAACCAGACTGCTGCGCTGCCCCTGGGAAGCTGGCTCAAAACGGATCCCTGGGACGACAGGGTGCACATGCTTAACGCCAAAAGGTATGCGCCCATGAATGCGCGCGACAAGATGCCGTTTGAGGTAACACCGGTCTTCTACAAGCTGCAACGCTACGATGCGGCCAACGCTGCTCCGGCAGCCGCCGCTGCACCCGCAGCCCAGCCCGCGAGCGATCAACCGGCAGCCTCTACGCCCGATAACGCGCAGCCGGCTCCGCCGGCCGCGCAACCTGCAAACAGCGCCGCTGCCCCATCGGATCAGCAGCCGACCGCGGCGCAAAACCCTCAGCCGTAATAAAATAACTCACTGGGTTGGGGGCACGGCGCACATCGGTCACCCAGCGCCTGCCAGCCGCTCGCGGAGTGAGTCCAGTTGCGGTTCCTTGCCGGGTCAAGATTCACAGGAAGTGGATGTGCATTGTGCCCATGAAACATTCGACTTTTGCAATTCTGTGCATGGTACTTTTCTCCGCTGCAGTTGCAGCGCATGCCCAGGTGGTTCCTTCGGCAACGTCAAGCAGCTTCACGCTCACCGCGGGCGCACTTGGGTCCGCCTTTCAGCCTGATTACGCGGGAGAAGGAATCGCACAAACCAGCCCCAATCGCCTGTATGGCGCGGGCGCCTTCGTTGACGCGCGTCTGAGCCGCTGGGTGGACATTGAAGGCGAAGCTCGCTGGCTGCGCTACAACGAATACCTGGGCATTAACGAGAACACCTACCTGATCGGCCCGCGGGTTCCCATCGTCACGTATCACCGCTTCACGCCCTACGGCAAGTTCCTGGTTGGAATGGGAAACGGCAGCTTCTTGTCGGGAAACACATTTGTTCTCGCGTATGGCGGCGGGGTGGATTACCGCCTTGGCCGAAAGTTCACGCTGCGCGCCTTCGATTTCGAATTCCAGCAATGGCAAGTGACCCCGACGATTCATCCTTACGGCGGAAGTGTCGGCATCGCCTACCACATCTTCTGAAGAACAGAGAAGAACCTGGACGAGAGACCGCAGATTGAAAAGACACGATCAGCGGTTCCACGCGTGGTCGAGTAGAGCCACTGTCGCAACGCTCCCGGGCTTTCAGCTTTCGGATGCCGCGAAACACTTTGATCCAAACGTCCTGAAGAAAGTCGAGCGCGCTGTCCTAGTCGCCGGTTAGAGCCATCGCGTAATAGTGCAAGGGTCACTCCATCACCGCGATCAGGTCCTCGAATGCGCCCGGCCCGCCGACTTGGCAACGAAGCGCAAGCCATTCGTACTGCGCTCGACTCTCGCTTTCCATGTGCATCCGTTATATATTTCGCCGCCGAAGCGTAGCGGGTTCAGTTGAAGGGGAGGAATTTCGTCAGCGCACGCAAAAAAGGGCTGCCTCTTCGAGCAGCCCCTTCTGATTCCCTGAACCTGTCTGCTCCCTGCTTCTTACGCCGGCGAAGGCGAACCCTCCGGGAGGCCGCTGCTGGGCCCGCGGCTCTCCGGCTTGAGCACCTGCTGCGGAGTGCCGCTGCCCGTGTCGCTGGGCGTGGCCAGTATCGAACGGATCGGAGGCAGTTCCTTGCCTTCGATGAGCAACCTCACCTCCTCGGCGTCGATGGTCTCACGCTCCAGCAGCGCTGCCGCAATGCGGTGCATGGCGGGCTGGTTCGCTTCGAGGATGGTATGCGCCGATTGATAGGCTTCGTCGATCAGGCGGCGGACTTCCAGGTCGATCTGCCGCGCCGTCTCCTCGCTGAAGTCGCGATGCTGCGCGATCTCGCGGCCCAGGAAGATCTGCTCCTCCTTCTTGCCGAAGGTGAGCGGGCCCAGCCGGCTCATGCCATACTCGCAGACCATGCGCCGCGCCAGATCGGTTGCGCTCTCAATGTCGCTGCCCGCGCCGGTGGACATCTGGTTGAGGAAGATCTCCTCGGCCACGCGGCCGCCGTATGCCGTCGCCAGACGCGTTTCCAGATACTCGCGTGTATAGTTATGCCGGTCGTCAGGCAGATACACCGTGACGCCCAGCGCCATGCCGCGCGGAATGATGGTGACCTTGTGGATGGGGTCGGAGTGGTCGCGCAAGATACGAAACCAGCGCGTGACCGGCCTCGTGATACGCGGTGACCTTCTTCTCCTCGTCGGTGAGCAGCATCGACTTGCGCTCAGCGCCCATCAGAACCTTGTCCTTCGCAAGCTCGAAGTCGTACATCGTCACTTGCTTGCGGTTCATGCGCGCCGCGTTCAGCGCCGCCTCGTTCACCATGTTGGCCAGATCGGCGCCGCTGAATCCCGGTGTCCCGCGCGCCAGCACGTTCAGGTTGGTATCGTCGCTGACCGGAACCTTCTTCACGTGGACGCTTGAGCACTTCCTCGCGCCCGCGCATATCGGGCAGTCCCACCACCACGCGCCGGTCGAAGCGGCCCGGCCGCAGCAGCGCAGGATCGAGCACGTCGGGCCGGTTGGTGGCCGCGACCAGGATCACGCCGTCGTTCGACTCGAACCCGTCCATCTCCACCAGCAACTGATTCAGCGTCTGCTCGCGCTCGTCGTGTCCGCCGCCCAGGCCGGCGCCGCGATGGCGGCCTACCGCGTCGATCTCGTCGATGAAGATGATGCATGGCGCATTCTTCTTGCCCTGCTCAAACAGATCGCGCACGCGGCTTGCGCCAACGCCGACAAACATCTCAACGAAATCCGAGCCGGAGATGGAGAAGAAGGGAACGTTGGCCTCGCCGGCTACCGCGCGCGCCAGCAATGTCTTGCCGGTTCCCGGAGGCCCCACCAGCAGTACGCCCTTGGGAATGCGGCCGCCCAGCTTCTGGAACTTCTGCGGCTCGCGCAGATATTCGATGATCTCCTTCAGCTCTTCCTTGGCCTCGTCCACGCCGGCCACGTCCTTGAACGTCACCTTCTTCTGCTGCATCGAGAGCAGGCGCGCCCGGCTCTTGCCGAAGGAAAGCGCCTTGTTGCCGCCCGACTGCATCTGGCGCAACATGAAGAACCAGACAGCGATCAGCAGAACAAACGGACCGACGTTGATCAACAGGGGAATCAGGAAATTGCTCTGCGGTTCCTTGACGTTGAAGTTGACCTTGTGGTCTGGGTCCAGCATCGCCTTTATCAGGTCTTCGTCGTTCGCCGGCAACGTGGTGTGGAACTCATCTTTGGGCGAGCTCTTCAGGTGGCCGCGAAGTTCGTCACCCTGGATGGTGGCGTCCAGAACCTGGTTGTTCACGACCTTGTCGTAGAGATCGGAGTAGGCGTACTCCTGCTCCTTGCCCATGTTTGCGCCCCTCTGCACCACACCCCAAAGGAGCATGAGGCAGATGAGGATAAAGACCCAGAACATGATTGTCTTAACGCTTGAGTTCACCAACGTCTCCTTTTCGCGGTGAAGGAGAAAATACTTTCTCGACCCCCTTCAACCTACCCATCCCTGGCCAAAGCTTCTTTTCAATTCGCCCACTGTACAGCCGCATTTGGAGTGGCACATCCAACGGAAACATGCCTGACGACTCGATCCAAAATCGGGCGCACTACCTTTCGCATGCCCATCGTCACCACTACTTAGACGTGTCGGCGTACTGCAAAGTGGCAAAAACTAAACTAGCCCTCCAGAGCGTACACACCAAGCGCGCCGCCTGAAGGGGCAGTAGACCCGATTTTACTCCCAACCCAGAGGAAGTTCGAGAGATCAGCCTAACGCCTAGGTTGTAGAACCTTCAAGATCACCCTGTTTTTGGGCGCCTCTTCCGAGATCTGCGGCTGGCTACCGATCAAAAGTAGCCTTGACGACGAGATCCGGCGCACCTTCCAATTCGACGCCACGCATCCAAACGATGCGCCCGCTCGACCTCCAAAACCGGCCATAATGCCCGCTCGGTTCCTGTAACCCGCAGACGTTCCAGCACTTCCTTTACCTTGGAAGGAGCGCTCGAGTGCCGCAGCCTTACCCGGTCGCCTGGGCGCCAATTGCGCAGGGTAGCCCCGTTCCCGGCCCCATCGGCCCGGTCTATCGGACCTCCATCGTCCTTCGAACCGGAAATCTCAATTTCGAGGTGGAGACCAAAGGCAGACGCATCGATTCTGCAGGGAATCACCGCCATGTACTCCGGGGCCGTTCCGGCGGTCGTCAGAGTACTCGGCCCAACATCCAGACGCAGTTCGCGGGCGGTCCGCTCCGCGCGCAGCCCCCCAGGAAATTCAAGTTGCTGCCCGGCCCGGCCGGAAAGAGCCAACGACCGAAGAGCCTCAGTCGCGGCAAATTCGAGCTGGACGCCAAACTGCTCCGCGGCATGGCGCAGCAACCGCCTTTGCAGCGCGGGAGCAAGCGTGGCCAGGCGGGTGACTTCGAGAGCCAGGCCTGCGGCAGGTCCGCTGCCCGCCGAGCGGCCGCCGCCTCGCACAGGCCGCCCCGGCAGCAGAAGCTGCGGGGCCAGTCGAGCCAGTTCCGCCTGCCACCACAACTCTTCCTCTCGGGCCAGGTCCGCTATTTGAGCCAGGTGCCCGCGAAGCCGTGGATTCCAATCCTCCAGAAGCGGCAACAGCTCGTGACGGATGCGGTTGCGTGTGAAGGTCAGATTGCGATTTGAGGTATCCTCTCGCCAGTCCTGGCCAAGTTCACCGAGATACGCTTCGATTTCAGCACGCGTCGTAGCCAGCAGCGGGCGAAGAATCGGGCCCTCAGCAAACTTGAGGACCGGCGAGATTCCCCCGAGTCCTTCCGTCCACGCCCCGCGCAGAAACTTGGCCAGAACCGTTTCCGCCTGGTCGTCGAGCGTGTGCGCGGTGGCTACGGCGTCAACCTCGCCGGAAGCAAGCAGTTCCCGGAACCACGCGTAGCGCAGGCGGCGCGCTGCCTCTTCGATGGTTTCGCGCGCCTTGTCTGACGCGGGATCCGCCTGAGCCGAAACGGCGGCGTCCACGCGCGCCTCGTGAAACGGCAGGTCCAGCCTTGCCGCCAGCGCACGGCAAAAGGCCAAATCCGCATCAGCTTCGGCCCCGCGCAACCCGTGGTGAAGGTGCGCAGCATGAATGACTAACCCGAGTTCGCCGCGTCGGCTGCAAGCGCGCGCACCAGCGCTACCGAGTCTGCACCGCCCGAAAGGCCCACCGCAAGCCGCATGCCGGGCTTTAACAGGGACGCGTCAAGCGGCAGGCCGAACTCCGATTTTGTCTTTGGCCGATGGGACACGAAAGGATGATAGCGCGTGAGCGAGGCTTCAACCCTCAGCTATCAGCTTCCTGGGTTTTGAAGCTCCAGGCAAGGGCGTGCCCCGTACGTCTCCTATACTCAAAGCAATGTTTACAACGCGACCAGCCACCCTTGCCGATGCGGCGCTCATCACAGCACATCGCCGCGCCATGTTTGCTTCCATGCCAAACCCGAATTCTTCGGTCCTTGACGCTATGAGCCGCGCCTTTGAGCACTGGGTCAGGGAACGGCTCGGCGATGGCAGGTACATGGGCTGGATCATGGAAGACGACGGCCGTGTCGCGGGCTCGGCCGGATTACTCATCGTCGATTGGCCACCGCATCCATTCCATCCTGAGAGCAACCAGCGCGGTTATCTGTTGAATGTCTACGTGGAATCAGAATTTCGGAAGCAAAGGCTGGCCCACCAGATGATCGAACTCTGCCTCGCCGAAGCGCGCCGCCGCGGGATTGGCGTTGTTACGCTACACAGCTCGGATGCGGGCAGGCCCGTTTACGAAAAGTTTGGCTTTCGTCCGACCAGCGAAATGATGCACGTCGAGAAGCGATAGGCGGCTGAAGGCCGACGGCTTGCCCGGTGCTATACTCGCCGAGTCATGCAAGTCTTTGTCATTATTCCCGCGGCAGGATTGGGAACCCGGATGGCCGGCCCGCAGCCCAAGCAGTTTCTTGCGCTCGGCGGCGTGCCCATTCTGATTCATTCGCTGCGCGTCTTTGCCGCGGTGCCGCGAGTCACGTCGATCTACGTTGCCGTGCGCAAACCGGAGATGGAACGCGTCGAGGCGCAGATCGGCGAATTCGGTTTTGACGGGCGAGTGCATGTGGTCGAAGGCGGCGAAAAACGGCAGGAATCAGTCGCCAACGCCCTGGATGCCCTGCCTGCGGAACCGGACGACATCGTGCTGGTGCACGACGCCGTGCGGCCGCTTATCGATGCAGCCACCATTGAGCGCACCATCGACGCAGTGGCAGAGACCGGCGCAGCCATTGTCGGGATGCCTGCTGTGGACACCATCAAGCAGGTGGAGCGGACGGCGCACGGCGCGCTGATTACGGCCACCATTCCGCGCGAGTTTGTGGTGCAGGCCCAGACCCCCCAGGGCTTCCGCTTTTCGCTCCTGCAGCGCGCGTTTACCGAGGCGATTGCAGACGGCTTTGTGGGTACGGATGAGGCGTCGCTGCTGGAGCGCGCGGGCATTCCCGTCGCCGTAGTCCACGGTTCTCAGGTTAATCTGAAGATTACACAGCCGGGCGACCTGGAGCTGGCCGAGTTCTATCTCAGGCAACGCTCTCAGTGAATTCGAATAGAAAACGCGCGGATCGCTTCCGGCGGACCCGAAAGTTAGGCACGGAGACCAAAGCCAATCATGGACACACGCATCGGATTTGGCTATGACTCGCACGAATTCAAGTCAGGTGTGAGGCTGCGTCTTGGGGGCATGACCCTTGACCATCCGGAGGGTCTCGCAGGCCACTCCGACGGCGACGTGCTGCTCCATGCCATTACCGACGCGCTTCTGGGCTCTGTGGCCGCGGGCGACATCGGCAGTTTTTTCCCGCCCGGCGATCCCCGTTGGAAAGACGCCGACTCTGCCATCTTTCTGAACCTGGCGCTGGAAGAGTTGCAAAACGCCGGCTACGGCATCGTCAACATCGACGCTACGCTGATTCTTGCCGCGCCCAAAATCGCGCCCATTGCTCCGGAGATGCGCGCGCGTGTAGCCGACCTCCTCGGCGTTGAAATCGACCAGGTGAGCATCAAAGCCAAGACTCCAGAAGGCCTCAACCTGGACCGCGTGGCTCAGTGCCATGCCGTTGCGCTCGTCGAGCGTGCGCAGGAACCTGAAGAGCTGAAAAGCATGAGCGAAGTGATTGAGACCCAGCGCCAGCTTGAGGACGTCGTTGAGGATCTGCTCAGCTCCGTCCACGGCGTACCCAAGAAGCGCATCATCCAGCCCGTCTACGACACAGAAGACATCACGTAAACGAAGTGAGCAGGGATCGGTGCGCCGAGGCTGTGATTCGCACTCTTCCACCCGTGCTACGATGGACCGTCGAAAAATTCGCTTCAAACGAGTCGAGTCATGGGCGACCTGCTTCAGCCATGGCATCTCATCCTTTTCACCCTGCTATTTGCTCCCATCTCCCTGATCGTACTGCCTCCCTTCTGGATCATCTTCAAGAAAGCCGGCTTCCAGCCGATCCTCTCGGTTCTGACGCTGGTCCCTCTGGTGAATCTCGTACTGCTCTACATGGTTGCGTTCTCTGAATGGGAGCCCGGCGCGAACCGCACCTCCTAAGACCTCCGATTCTCATTGCGGATTCAGGCGTTTAGCATTACCTTGGCTGCAACTGTTTATCGCATTCCAGGAGTGTCTTCTATGCACGAATTGGCATTTCTTCTTTTGCAAAACCAGCCCAATCCGGAAATGCTTCGGCGAATCTTCATGATGATCGTGCCGATCATGCTCGTTTTCTACTTGATCGTGATTGCCATCCTCATGATCCCTTGCTGGATCATCCTGAAGAAGGCCGGTTTTTCTCCTTGGCTCGCGCTGCTCTGCATCGTGCCGTCGCTGGGCACTCTGGCTCTGCTCTATGTGCTGGCATTTGCCCAGTGGAAGGTTATGCCAGTGCCTCAAATTGCCTGGCAGCCTCCCGTTCCGCCGCCTCAACCTGCGCCGCCACTTCCGCCGCAGTCGTGAGACGCAACGCCCGGCCGGAGAGGAACCATACGGTAGCATCGTAACGAGAAAGCAATTTCAGCGATGCCTGATTCAAATCCCTCCGGCGGCACAACTCCTCGCGTTCGTTTTGCTCCCTCGCCCACCGGCTTCCTGCATGTGGGCAGCGCGCGCACCTTCATCTTCAATTGGCTCTATGCGCGCCACAACCACGGGACCATGGTGCTGCGCCTTGACGACACCGACGTCGAGCGCAACACCGAGGCCAGTGTTCAGTCGATCTTCGAAGGGCTGCGCTGGCTGGGCCTCGACTGGGACGAAGAATATAAGCAATCCGAACGCCTCGAACTTCACCGTCAGGCCGCCAAAGCCATCTTCGCCAAAGGCCTGGCCTATCGCGACTTCACGCCTGCGCACGCGGGCGATGACAATCAGTCCTCGTCAGCGCAGGGCGCCTGGCTTTGCAATCCCGGCATGCGCGAAATGTCCCAAGAAGAGTCCGACCGCCGCGCCGCGGCCGGCGAGCCATTCGCGCTGCGCTATCGCGTACCGCGCGGCCCAGAGTCGGGAGTCGCCCGCACCCTGCGCTTCGACGACATCGTTTACGGCGTGCAGACAAAGCTTGCCGACGAAGTCGAAGACTTCGCTCTTCTTCGCTCGGACGGAATGCCGACCTATCATCTCGCTTCCACGGTCGACGACGCCGACTTGCGCATCAGCCACATCATTCGCGGCCAGGATCACCTGACCAACACCTTCAAGCACGTGCTCATATTCGAGGCGCTCGGTGTTCGCGCGCCTCAGTTCGCCCATCTCCCGCTGCTCGTCGCGCCCGACGGCAGCAAGCTCTCCAAGCGCAAGCATGGCCCGGTGGTCAGCGTCACCACCTATCGCGATGCCGGCTTTTTGCCGCAGGCCTTCGTCAATTTCCTCTGCCTGCTGGGATGGTCGCCCAAAAACGATCGTGAGTTCATGACTCTAGGTGAACTTATGGATGCGTTCACACTCGAGGGCGTGAATCGCGCCAATGCCGTCATCAACTTCACTGAAGAAGATCCCTTCGACGCGAAAGCAGTGTGGCTGAACGCCGAACATATTCGCGCTTTGTCCGTCGAGGATCTCAGCTCGCAGATCGAGCCATTTCTTGATCAAGCCGGTTTCCATCCCACGCGGGAAAAGCTTCTCGCCGTAACCCCGCTCATTCGCGAGCGCATCAAGCTGCTGCGCGATGCCGTCGGCGCCGCCGACTTCTTCTTTCTCGATCAGCTCGCACCCTACGACCCCGCCGAGCTGATCCCGCAAAAGGGCGACGCCGCGATGGCTCTCCGCGTCCTCCAAACCGCAGAGCACGTCCTCGCCGAAATCCCCTTCGACCACGATTCGCTTGACCACGCCCTGCGCGAGGCCGCCGCGTCGCTCGGCATCAAGGCCGGGCCGATGTTTCAACCCACTCGGGTTGCTGTCTGCGGGCGCAAGAACGCGCCACCGCTCTTTGAAACTCTGGTTGTCCTCGGCCGCGAGGTTTGCCTCGCTCGTATTCGCCAAGCCGAAGAACGCCTGCTGCGACTTGGGTAAGCACAGGACGCGCCAGCACTGCGGTAGCCGGCGGCTTTGGAATCGAGAGGCGGATGGCATCATCCCAAGTCTCAAAAAACGTACACGGCACCTCGCCGATGATACGCTTAACGCGGCGGGCTTGAGGATGCTTCCAGGAAGAGCCGAAAAGATTCTGCAAGAGGAATTGAAATGTCCAAGAAGGTTTTTGTGGCTATCTTCCTCGGGTTTCTCGGGCTACTTATGCTTTCCGACCTGATGTTCGGGACGCGGGGCACGAGCGGCGGGCTAAAGCTGACGATAATCCTCGTAATTCTTGGTGGTGTGGCTGCGTCAGCGTTTTCACGTGTTGGCAGGTCCCAGCGACGGGCCCACACCCCGCAATTGTCTCCACTGATCACCGAAAGCACGATCGAGGCGGAGAAGGAGCTTATCACCTCGCCCGTTGCATTTCACTACGTAATCGGCCGAACCGAGGATGGCAAGATGAGGCCAGGATATATGGTGGGTATGGTCGCGCTGGACAGAAAAGGATATATTTATCGCCACGATTTGGGCTGCTTTCCCACTATCGCTGCCGCAGAAGCGAAGGCGGCTGAGATGAACGCAATTCACGGACTATCGGAGAAGGAAGCATACCGAATCGTGCGGAAGTGCATCTGACCGGCGGAGCTTCAAGCGCGCCCTACGTTTGCTGCGGTCGGAAGAGGCACAGGGCTATGGTTCGAGGCGTTTTGCTGCGACGGTAGCCGCAAAGTCCTTGAACTCCTTCCAAATGCAAGTAAGAAACCAAAAGCGATGGAGTCTCCTATAAAGGCAGCCTTCGCCCTTTCCTGTTAGCTCTAGGAACTTGTTGAAATAGGTACCCGTTGTGGGTCGGAGGTTCGCTGCCATTCGTCTAACAGGCATGCGTGGAGATGAGCGGATTCAGGACGGTATGTTCAGCTATGTATCGTTGGAGCAGCGAGTGCCTCAGGATCACCCATTGCGTGCAGTCCGCAAGCTGACGGATAGGGTGTTGCAGACCTTGAGCGCGGAGTTCGATGCGTTGTATGCCGATTCGGGCCGCCCGTCGATTGCGCCGGAGTACATTCTTCGGGCTCTGTTGTTGCAGGTGTTTTATTCTGTGCGTTCGGAGCGGCTGCTGGTTGAGCAGATCGACTACAACCTTCTGTTTCGCTGGTTTGTGGGTCTTGGCATGGACGACGCGGTATGGAATCATGCGGTGTTTTCGAAGAACCGCGACCGGTTGCTGACTTCCGAAGTGGCGCAGCAGTTCTTTTCCGAAGTGAACAAGCATGCCAAGCGCTTTATGAGCGACGAACACTTCACCGTCGATGGAACGCTGATCCAGGCATGGGCCTCGCAGAAGAGCTTTCGCTCCAAGGACGGCTCCGATGACGGTGATGGTACGAATTTCCACGGCCAGAAGCGATCGAACAAGACGCATGAATCGACCACCGACACCGATGCGCGACTGTACAAGAAGAGCTACGGCAAAGAGTCGAAGCTGAGTTATCTGGGCCATGCGCTGGTGGAGAACCGCAACGGTCTGATCGCCGCGGCGATGGTGACGCATGCCGACGGTTATGCCGAGCGCGATGCGGCGCTGTTGATGCTTGCCGAAAAGCAGGCGGGCCGCTCACGCCGCATTACGGTGGGCGCTGACAAGGCTTACGACACGAAAGATTTCGTCAGCACGGTGCGGGAGTTGAATGTGACGCCGCACGTCACCAGGAACGACAAAGGCCGCGCAAGCAACCTGGATCGCAGAACCACTCGCCAGCCCGGCTATGCCGTCAGCCTGAGCCGGCGTTGGCTGGTGGAGAAGGGCTTTGGCTGGCTGAAACAAACCGGCCCGCTGCGCCAGGTCAAGTTGCGAGGCCTGGAGAAAGTGGACTGGCTGTTCGTCTTCAGTTGCGCGGCGCACAATCTGATCCGGCTGCCGCGACTGATGGCTCAACCACCGACAACACTCAGGGCGCAGTGTGCCTGAACAACGGTTGCAGGCCGAGGGAATGATCCCCTGAGGCTCGCAAACCTCTATAAACACCAGCCAAAACCGCATTTCAAGCAGATTTTGGACGACACGAAACGAAAGCCGCCAGTAAAGACGCTACTATTAGGCGAATTTCAACGAGTTCCTAGGTCTATTAGGACGGGGGTATTGGCTTTTGCGACCGCTTCCTGTGCATAGATGAGCCCCTCGTTTTTCAGCTCCTGCAGAAGGGACATAATGCAGGCGTGATCCTCGGGCGCGGGTAATCTATTTTCAAGCGTCGCCCATTGTTCAGCCATCCCATTTATGCCGCATGAGCTCTTAACGCCCCCTTGAATGAAGAAGAGGAGTTGAGTTCTTTCCGCTTTCGTCATGCCGCCTTCTCCGTTCGCAGCCATCCTATCACTGAGCGAGGTCGTCGCAAAAGGAATTGATCATCTTCCGCGGCTTCCTTATTGAGCGCAGGCCTCCCGTGGAATAATGAATTGCAGCAATGACCTCCGCAAATCCGGAAAGCAATCAGGACCTTCGTACCCCCTCCAACTTCCTTCGCGATCAGATCGCCGAAGACGTTCGCACCAAAAAATATGGCGACGCCATCATTCAGACGCGCTTTCCTCCCGAGCCCAACGGCTATCTGCACATCGGCCACGCCAAGGCCATCTGCATCGACTTCGGTCTTGCAGACGACTTCGGCGGCAAAACCAACCTGCGCTTCGACGACACTAATCCCGAAAAAGAAGAGCAGGAGTACGTTGATGCCATCCAGCAGGACATTCGCTGGCTTGGCTTCAGTTGGGAAAAGCTCTGCTTCGCCTCCGATTACTTCGGCCAGCTTTATGAGTGGGCTTTGCAGTTGATCAAGGCCGGCAAAGCCTACGTCGACGACCTCTCGGCCGACCAAATCCGCCAGTACCGCGGCACCCTCACCGAGCCCGGCAAAGACAGCCCATATCGCAACCGGACGATCGAAGAGAATCTAGACCTGTTTGTGCGCATGAAGAAAGGCGAGTTCCCCGACGGTTCACGCGTCCTGAGAGCCAAGATCGACATGGCCTCGCCCAACCTGAACATGCGCGATCCGGTGATTTACCGCATCCTGCACGCCACCCATCACCGCACCGGCGACGAGTGGTGCATCTACCCCATGTACGACTTTGCGCACGGCCAGTCAGACTCGATCGAGCACGTCACTCACTCCATGTGCTCGCTCGAATTCGCCGACCACCAGCCGCTCTACAAGTGGTATATCTCCCAACTCGGCATCTTCCCATCGCAGCAGATTGAATTCGACCGGCTCAGCCTCACCTACACATTGATGAGCAAGCGCAAGCTCCTGCAGCTTGTTGAGGAAAAGAAGGTGAGCGGCTGGGACGATCCCCGCATGCCGACGCTCTCTGGCTTGCGCCGCCGCGGATTCACGCCCGAAGCGATCCGCGCTTTCGTTGCCACTGCCGGTGTCTCGCGCACCAACGGCATCGTCGATATCGAGATGCTCGAGCACTTCCAGCGCGACGACTTGAACCGGAGCGCCTCGCGCGCCATGGCCGTGCTGCACCCGCTCAAAGTGGTCATCGATAACTACCCGGAGGGTAAGGAAGAGCTTGTCGACGTGGCCAACAATCCCGAAGATCCTGCGGCCGGCATGCGGCAGGTACCTTTCTCGCGCGAAATCTATATCGAGCAGGATGACTTCCGCGAAGTTCCTCCGCCCAAGTACTATCGCCTCTCGCCCGGCAAGGAAGTCCGCCTGCGCAACGCCTACTTCGTTACCGCGAAGAATGTGGTCAAAGACGCGGCCGGCAACGTGGTCGAGGTTCACTGTATTTACGATCCGGCCAGCCGCGGCGGCAACTCGCCCGACGGCCGCAAAGTAAAATCCACAATGCACTGGGTCTCGGCGGCGCACGCCATCACGGCCGAAATCCATCTCTACGACAAGCTTTTCTTGAAGCCCGATCCCTACGACTTCCCGGAGGGCGGCGACCTCTTCGACAACTTGAATCCCAACTCGCTCGAGACCCTGAATGGCGCAAAGCTTGAACCCTCTCTGGCGAACGCTAAGGTTGGTGACCGCTTCCAATTCGAGCGCGTCGGCTACTTCTGCGTCGATCTCGATTCCGCGCCGGGCAAGCTGGTCTTCAATCGCACGCTGCCGTTGAAAGACACCTGGGCCAAGATCGAAAAGAAGGCGGGAGCGTAAGAACCGGCGCATCAGATTCGCTCGCGGTCCCGGCGCTTCCTCTTCGCTAGCGTGAGCCGGCATGAACGACCTGAGCAAGCATCTTCGCGGCGGTCCAATGAATTGACATCTCTGGGACGAGTGGTAATCTCGTTCTACATCCGGGCATCGACACACAAATCCAATCTCTCGGTCCGCAGCTGAACAGGAGAATCAATGGGCACGCAACTCCCCGCGGAGACGCCTTCGCCGGCCACTCCGGAACTCGGAGCTTTCCGGTTCCTTGGCCTTACTACCCTTTTCCACGCTTCAGCAAAAAGCACAAACGGCGGCTTCGGACTCGTCGAACATCCGTCAATGCATCCCGGATTCGCCACGCCCTATCACGTCCACCATCGTGAAGATGAAGCGTTTTACGTAATCGATGGCGAAGTGGCATTCATTCTCGACGGCAACTGGAAGCGCGGCGGTCCCGGCGCTTTCGTCTACGGTCCCCGCGAAATTCCGCACGGATTCAAGGTCGTGGGCGACACCCCGGCTCGGATGCTGATCCTGTGCGCGCCGGGAGGATTCGAGAATTTCGTCGTTGAACTCGGACAGCCGCTGGACGATCCGCCGGCGCCGCCTGACATGCAAAAACTGATTGCTGCGGCCACACGTGCGGGCATCGATATTCTCGGACCGTTGCCCGAAGAATCGGCGTGACGGCGGGTCGCCCATTTCTTAGGATGGCCCGTTCCACCGCTGAATCTGGTTGCCCGGGGTCTCGATGATTAGACGGATTTCCGCGCAACACTCGCCTGCGGGATTAGAAACGCTCCGCGAACCCCTTGATCCAGCGTCGTCAGAACGACTTCGTTCGCGCTCGCCAGTTGCCGACGATTGTCCAGTTACTTCCCGATCACGTCAATCGGCACGTCGATCGTCTTGGGGGGCATGCACTGGTTGTTGTCGCAGGCCTGGTAGCGCAGCTTGCCTTGCATCAGGTGGTTGCCCGGCTGCGGCCACGATGCGCGCCTGGATCGTAAACTCGCCGGTGTACACGCTGAGCTTGGTTTTGGGATCGAAGGCCAGCGAAATGATCGTGCCGGCTGGGTAAGCGGCCGCTGCGAGGCGCACATTTGCGCCGGCGGGAATCGAGAATGCGGTGGGGATCAGGTATTGGTCGCTGGGCGTGTGCGAGTTGATGTGCAGCCCCTGCGCGACGCGAAAGTGCAGCGTGACCGGGCTCGGCTTGCCGGCGGAGACGCTCACCTGCTCGGGGAACAGATACTGCACCGCGTCAGTCTTCACCGGCGGCCGGCTCTGCGCGTTCGGCGAAATGAGCTGCGCCTGCGCCGCCAATGCGGCAACCGCCAGGGCCGCAATCGCAGCACCGATACTTGCTCCGCATCATTTCGAACCCATCCCTCATCTGATGGCTCCAAGCCACCTCGGTCGGCCAGCTCGCCGCATTGCTGACTCGCCGGCTCTGCTCACGTTGTTCAGCGCCTTCTTGATATTTCCCTCGATGTCGCTCTCCGATGTCAGGCCCACCTGCGCCGCGACCACCTTCCCGCTGCGATCGACGAAAAACGATGTCGGCAGATCGTCGAGCCCGCCGTAGTCGCGGCTGATGGTGTCGCCGTCGAGCAACACCGGGTACGGCACCTTCATCTCCGCGACAAATTTGTTGACGGCGGCCTCATCTTTTGCCCATCCGGCCTTGTCGCTCTCCTGCAGGTCGTCGCCCTCGGTGTCGACGCCCAGCACCTCGAATCCCTGCGCGGCGTACTTGTTGCTGCAGCTCGACCAGCCACGGCGTCTCGACCCTGCACGGACCGCACCAGGTGGCCCAGAAGTTGATCAGCACGGCTTTTCCCGGTAGCTCGCCAGCGAGACCTTCTTGCCGCTCAGGTCGTCGAGCGCAAATGCCGGCGCCGGCTTGCCTTCAGCGGCGACATGAATTCCAAGCGTCCCGGTCGCGGCATCGGGCACCAGCTCGCCTTGCGCCTCTGCGCCATTGCCGCTCGGCCGCCTGCTTGCGGATACTCCCAGTTGGCCCAGCCCGCCCAGGCAAAGACGGCCAGAATGAATACGACTGCAATAAGAACGATGGTGTTTCGCCGCAAGGAAAGACTTCATTGTACGACTCTCAGGCGCCATTCATTGTAGCAGGGCGGAAGATCCTGCTCCCTGTTCCCGTCATCGCTCCCATCGTTCCCTGCTCTCCTTTGTTAGCATGAAAAGCCAATGAGTCCCTCTCAAGCCAGATGACCGCGTTCCAGCGCAGGCGGCGCTGGTCCGCACCGAGGCTGCCGCGCTTGAAGCGCTCGCCACGCGCCTCGAAGGGCCATGGCCGAGCCATTCGAGCGCGCCGTTGAAATGATCCTGCACTGCGGCGAGTCGAATGGCCGCGTCGTGGTCACCGGCATGGGCAAGAGCGGCATCATCGCGCAGAAGATCGCCGCCACGCTCAGCTCCACCGGCTCGCCGGCGCTGTTTCTGCATCCGGCCGAGGCCGTGCATGGCGACCTGGGCGTGCTCATGCCCGGCGACGTGGTCATTGCGCTCTCGGCCAGCGGCGAAACCGAGGAGATTCTGCGCCTGCTGGCCACGCTCAAGCGCAAAGGCGACGCGCTCGTCAGCTTCTGCTGCAATCTGCAGTCGACCCTCGCCCAGGCCAGCGATGTGGCCCTCGATTGCTGCGTGGAGCGCGAAGCCTGCGGGCTGAATCTCGCGCCCACGGCCTCGACCACCGCCATGCTGGCGCTGGGCGATGCGCTGGCCGTCGCCGTCAGCCTGCGCAAGGGCTTCCGCGCCGAGGATTTCGCCGAGCTGCATCCCGGCGGCAAGCTGGGCAAGCAACTGGCCAAGGTCCGCGACCTGATGCACACCGGCGAAGACATTCCCGTTGTCGCGCCGTCGACGCCGATGGCCGATGTGATCTTCGAGATGTCGTCGAAGAAGCTCGGCATTACGACGGTGCAGGAAGACGGCCGGCTGCGCGGGGTCATCTGCGACGGCGACCTGCGCCGCCTGCTCGAACGCGAAGGCGGCGCGGCGCTCAGCAAAACCGCCGGCGAGGCCATGAACGCGCATCCGCGCACGATTGCCGGCGACGAGCTGGCGGCCAAGGCGCTGGCGATCCTCGAAGAGCGCAAGATCACTTCGCTGGTCGTCGTCGACGCGGACGAGAAGGTCGAAGGCGTCGTGCATCTGCACGATCTGTGGGGCGTGGAGCTGATCTGAAAAGTATCGACGCTGGCGCTCTCGGCCGTCACCTGCACTCTTGGAACATTTAGAATAATCACTGCTGTCATTTGCCCTTCGTTCGCCGCTGGCGGACGGGAAAGTACGTTCACCTTTTTTATGCATCGTTGGTCGAAGCTCTTTATTCCTACTCTGCGCGAGGCCCCGGCAGACGCCGAAGTGGCCAGCCACAAGTTTCTGCTTCGCGCCGGCTACATTCGCCAGCTCGGCGCCGGCATCTACAACTACCTTTTCCTCGGCCAGCGCTCGCTGAACAAGATCATCGCCATCGTGCGCGAGGAGATGGACAAGATCGGCCAGGAGTTTTATCTGCCCGGCATCCTGCCGAACGAGCCGTGGGAGGAGAGCGGCCGCTGGACGACCATGGGCGACAACATGTTCCGCCTCAAGGACCGCAAGGGCGCGGACCTGTGCCTGGGCATGACGCACGAAGAGATCATGACCACGATCGCGCGCGGCGAATTGCGCAGCTACAAGCAATTGCCGCAGATCTGGTACCAGATCCAGACCAAGTTCCGCGACGAGCCGCGGCCCAAAGGCGGCCTGCTGCGCGTGCGCCAGTTCATCATGAAGGACTCCTACTCCTTCGACATCGACATGGCCGGCCTCGACGAGAGCTTCGACCTGCACGACGAGGTCTATCGCGACATCTTCACGCGCTGCGGGCTCAAGTTCGTCGCCGTCGAGGCCGACTCGGGCGCGATGGGCGGCTCGCAGTCGCAGGAGTTCATGGTGTACACCGATGCCGGCGAAGACCTGATCGCAAGCTGCCCGGTCTGCGGCTACGCGGCGAATCTGGAGAAGGCCACTTCGCGGCTCGATCCTGTCATGGAGATGGAGCCGACGGGCGACGGCAAGCCGGAGCTGGTGTCATACGCCCGGCTGCGCGGCGATCGCCGATGTGGCCGCGTTCTTCAAAATCTCGCCGGCCTCCGACATCAAGTGCGTGGCCTACATGGCGCCGAGCGCGGACGCACGGGCAAAAGATTGCGCCGGAAGCACGCTGGCAACGGCGTCGGCTGCAGTTTTCTGCGCGGCGATCACCAGGTGAACGAGACCAAGTTGCTCGGCGCTGATCGGCGCTGCCGAACTGCGGCACCATGCAGGCTCGAGGAGATTGCAGAAATTCTTCCGATGGACGCGGATGTCCTGCGGCCGGTTTTCTCGAGCCCGGCAGGATCTCTGAAGCCCGATGGCTGCAGCCGCCGAGAGCCATGACAGGTGGCCTGACCGTCGTCGTCGACCACGCCCTCGAAGGCCGCAAAAACATGGTCTGCGGCGCCAACAAGCTCGACTACCACCTGCGCAACGTGGCGCCCGGCCGCGATTTCACCTGGACGCTCGCCGCCGACATCCGCAGCGTGAACGAAGGCGAAGGCTGCCCGAAAGGACGAACTGCGCCGGCAAGCTCGTCGTCGGCAAAGCGGTCGAAGTCGGCCACATCTTCAAGCTCGGCTACAAGTACTCCGAGTCCATGGGCGCGCGCGTGCTCGACCCGAACGGCAAAGAAGTGACGCCCATCATGGGCAGCTACGGCATCGGCATCGAGCGCATTCTGACGGCGGCCATCGAGCAGTCGAACGACGCCAACGGCTTCTGGCTGCCGGCGTCGATTGCGCCTTTCACGGTCGTCGTCACCATTACGAATGTCGCCGACGAATCGCTGCGCGCGACCGGCGAAAAGCTCGCCGCGGATCTTGAAGCGGCCGGGTCTCGACGTGCTGCTGGATGACCGCGACGAGCGCGCCGGCGTCAAATTCAAAGATGCGGATCTGGTTGGCATTCCGTACCGCATCAATGTGGGCAAGAAGGCTGCCGCGGGCCAGGTGGAACTGGTGACGCGCGCCACCAGCACCAGCGTAGATGTAGCCTTGAGCGAAGCGGTGGCGCTTGTGAAGAAGCGCGTCCAGGAAGAATTGCTGCTCGAAGCGAGCTTTTAGCCGTTTGCCCCGGCCGCTTTGTGCCGCTGCCGGGAGGGCCTTTGGCGCCGGAAGCGATCGATCGAAGTAAGACGAGCCTGGAGAGATCGGCTCAAGGGGATTCAAGGAGTGGCAATGGCGTTACGAATCCGTCTCGAGAAGCCGGAATCCGGGCATCGTCTCGGATTGCGGATTCTCTGGGTTGTCTTGGCGGCGTGCGTCATCTGTGCGCTGGTGGGCGTCTCCGTCTTCTTCTACCTCTACGTCAAATATGAGGGCATTGTGGACGCCCGGCTCAAGCAGCCGATCTTCGCCAGAACCGCCAAAATCTATGCCGCCCCGCGCGAGGTTCGCCCCGGGCAAAAGCTCACGGTTCACTTGATCGCCAATGAGCTGCGCCAGGCCGGCTACACTGCCGACGGCGATCCGCAACCCTCGCAGTTGGGAACCTACAGCGAAGGCGTGCAGCAGATTACGGTGCAGCCCGGCCCGCAGTCCTATCACGCGCCCGAGAGCGCCACGATCCACGTGAGCAGCGGCGAGGTGGCCTCCATCACCGACGCGCACGGCCAGCAGCTTTCCAGCTACGAGCTCGAGCCTCTGCTTATCACCGGCCTGAGCGAAGGCGCCCACCGCATCAAGCGCCGCATGCTCGACTTACGACGAAATTCCGCCGAATCTGGTGCATGCCGTCATCGCCATTGAGGATCGCCGCTTCTTCGAGCACGGCGGCATCGATTATGTGCGCATCATTGGCGCGTTTCGCAACGATATCTTCCACCTTCACCGCTACGAGGAAGGCGCCTCCACGCTCACGCAGCAATTGGCGCGCGGATTCTTCCTTTCGCCCACAGCGCACTTATTCGCGCAAGATTCGCGAGGCCGTCATCAGCATCATCCTCGAACACCGCTTCACCAAGCAGCAGATCTTCGCCATGTACGCCAACGAGATCAACCTCGGGCAGCGCGGCAGTTTCTCCATCGACGGCTTTGGTGAAGCGGCGCAGGCCTACTTCGGCAAAGATGTGAGCCAGCTCAGCCTCTCGGAGTGCGCATTGCTCGCAGGAATGATCCAGAGCCCCAGCCGCCTGAATCCATTCCGCCATCCCGAGCGCGCCATCGACCGCCGCAATCTGGTGCTCGACTCCATGGTAGAAATCGGCGCCATCACCAAGGAGCAGGCCGAAGCCGCCAAGGCCGAGCCGCTGCACCTAGTCGCCGCCAGCGTGGACGAAAGCGAAGCCCCTTACTTTGTCGACCTGGTCCACGATCAGCTTACGCAGCGCCTCGGCGATCGCGATTTCAACCGCGAAGGTCTGCGCATCTACACCTCGCTCGATCCCGACCTGCAGCGCGTTGCCACCCAGGCTGTCGATGCCACAATGCCGCAGGTCGACAAGGAGGTCGACCGGCTCCATGCCCGCGATCGAAAGCTCGGCAAACCGTATATCTATCCGCAAGTGGCGCTGATTGCGCTCGATCCACACACCGGCCAGGTGCTGGCTCTCGTGGGCGGCCGTAACTACGGTAAAGCCAGGTCAATCACGCGGTTGCGCATCGGCCCACCGGATCGATCTTCAAGCCTTTCGTCTATGCCGCCGCCTTCCAGACCGCGGTCCAAGGCACCATGCTGCCCGGCCAGACAGCGTTGTTTTCGCCCGTGACCATGCTGAACGACGCACAGCAGACCTACGGCGAGGGCACTCAATTCGAGTACACCCCGCGCAACTATAAAAGCGAGTTTTACGGCGACATGACCGCCCGCTTGGCTCTGATGCGCTCCGATAACAACGCCACCATCGGCCTGGCCAGCATGATCGGCTTCGACCAGGTGGCAGCGCTGGCCCGCAATGCCGGCATCAAAAGCGCGCAAGGCACGCCTTCAATGGCCATCGGCTCCTACGACGCCACGCCGCTCGAGATGGCCGGCGCCTACACCATCTTCTCCAACGGCGGCACGCACATCGATCCGTGGATGCTGGCCAGCGTGCGCACTCCCACCGGCGACATCGTCGATGACTACTCGCCCACCACCCAGCAGGTACTCGATCCTCGCGTCGCCTTCCTCACCACTTACATGATGGAGGCTGTTCTCGAAGGCAACGGGCCCGGAGGCTGCATGGTTGGAGGACGAGATTACTGCGGAACCGGCGCCGGCGTCCGCAACATGGGTTTCCTCGCTCCGGCTGCGGGCAAAACCGGCACCAGCCACGACGCGTGGTTCGCCGGCTTCACGTCAAACCTGCTGTGCGTCGTTTGGGTGGGCAATGACAATTACACGAGTATCGATCTCGAAGGCGCGCACGCCGCAGCGCCCATCTGGGCCGCATTTATGAAGGAGGCCGTTCAATTGCCGCAGTACTCCGACACCAACGACTTCACGCCCCCGCAAGGTGTTGACATCGTCGCCCTCGACAGGAACACCAACCTGCTGGCCGACGCTTCCTGCCCCGACGACTACACTGCCGCCTTCCTCGACGGCACCGCGCCCACCGATACCTGCGACCACCCCGCCGATCACCGCAACATCCTGCAAAAAATCTTCGGCCTGGGCAAGCCAGGAAACTGAGCTTTCGCTCCCGCCTCATTCGTCTGGAATTACGGGATAATACGGAACGTCGCGTTGATTGGCGTCGTGCCTTTCAACATGTTCCAGACCGGGCAAAGCTGGTCCGCAGAGATTCTCAGAGACTTTCTCACTGCTTCTGGATCGACCTTACCGCTGATGACGAACTCCAGTGAGATTTCGGTGAGGACGGTTGGATGTTCTTCGCGTCGCAGTCCCCGCGCATAGACGTCCAGTCCAGTGACCGATTGCTTCATTTTGCGCTTCAAAAGCGCCAGGACGCTGTTTGTAGCACAGGTGGCCAGGCTGGCCAGCAGCAGCTCCAGGCTGGTGAGGCCCTCGATCGGCTGGCCCTGCGTCAATGGATAGTCGGTGAGAACCTTGCGGCTCCCACTTTCAGCGAGGACACGCATTTCGTCCAGGTGCACGGCGTGCACGGACAACTCGCTAACCATTCTTCGATCTCCTTGGATTGTTATTCAAATGATAAGCCGCCCAGCGAGATGATGCATATTTCGCGCCGATCAGCCGTCGACATCGCTGCCATCGGGCATCGGCTGGCAGCGCGGGCACCAGAACGTCACGCGCGCATCCGCGCCCTGGATGCGGCGGCGAATCGCCTCGCCGCAACGCCGGCACGGCTCGCCTGCGCGTCCGTAGACCCACAGGCTGGCGCCGGGATCGGACGCGTGCGTGGTGCGGCGCTGCTGCCCGCGATAGGTCACGATGGTATCGCCTGAATCCTCAAGCACGTTTGCCTTCAGCAGCTGCTGCGCGCTGGCGACGACTGCCGCGGCTTCATGGTGCGTGAGCGTCGCGACAGTTCGAAAAGGATGGAGGCCGTTTACGAAGCAGATCTCCGACTTGAAGACGTTGCCTACGCCCGCCAGCACCGCTTGATCGAGCAGCACGTCGGCGATTGCTTCGAGTGGGCGGCGCCAGCAGCCGGCCTGTTCCAGCTTCGCAATCGAACTCCTCGCTGAGCAAATCATTTTCCGTGCGAGCAACGTGCAGATCGCGTGCAAGCGACTGCGCCGTGTGCATACGAGCTACGGGCATGCGAAAGCCCACCGCCTGGTATTCCCTGTTCTCGATCACGATGCGCATGTGAAAGTGCGGGAGCTGCCAGCGCTCGCCCTGGCGATAGATGTGCCACCGGCCGTTCATCAGCAGGTGCGAGGTAAGAATGCCGCCGCCCGAAAAATAGATCAGCAGCCATTTTCCGCGCGCCTCGACGCGGTCGACCGTTTGCCCAGCGAGCGGCGTGTCGTCGTTGAAGCGCGTGAGCAGCGGATAAGTGGAGCGGAAGCCCGTGATGGCTTTGCCTGCCAGCGCGCGTCCCAGGTTGCGCGCGGTGCGAAAAATCGTATCGCCTTCGGGCATTCCTTATTGCACCTCGGGCCTGTCCGGTTCGGAATGCGGGATAGGCAGCAGGATGCGCCGCAGATGCATGCCGAGCGGGCCGGGATGAAATCCAGCATCCATGAGAAACCGCGCCATGAAGTGCGCGGCCACCGGCTGGCCGTTGATCGTCGTGATCAGCACGCCCTCATGGCTGTTGGCCCGCATCCTCTGCTGGCCGCGCGTACACAGAAAATGCGCCAGGCCCGCGGCTGCCTGCGAGCGCTCCGGTTCTTCTCGCGGGCAAAAAAACGAGCAGGTTCGGATTGCCGCGCCGCAGCCATGCCACTAATTCGCCATTGCGCAAAATCACCTCAGCGTAAACGGCGCGCGTAAGCACGCGCGGCGCAGATTCCGCATCCTCGTCCATTGGCGGCAGCTCAGGCCAGCGCAACACCGAGCCATAAGGATTCGCCGGATCGGTCGCCGCCAATTGCACGAACTCCGGCTTCTCTGCCGGCGGTTCGGTGCGGAGCTGGCGCAGCAGGTCAACAGCGGCCGGAAGCGCAAACTGCGTGGCGCCAAGGCCGCCGACAAAGTAGCCGCGGCGAATGCGGCCGCTCTCTTCAAGAGCCTTCAACACGTCGTACACAGCGCTGAACCCTCCGGGCACGTTTTCCTGCGGCGACATGTCACGCAGCAGAACGCCATAGCGATGGAGCAGTTGCATCGCCAGCGCGTGACTACATTCCGTCTCTGTGGGTCCACCATTGTTTTGAAAGGGCACGGCTTCAGCCGCGCCAACCATCGCCACCGATTGCTCATTTGGCTTTAGCGACTGACTGGCGTTTTCACCGGCAACTTTCCGTGCCGCGCGGATGGGTAACAGAGACCAGCGGCCCTGTGCCGTGGGCGGCGTGGTGCGGCGCGAACGGAAGACCATGCCCGTTTGATAGCGGCGCGGCGTGCGCGCGCTCTCGGGCCTTGCGATATAAGCGCGCAGGGCGTGCAGCGAATCGTTCGTGATCAGGCCGCGCCACACCAGGCTCCAAAGCGCATCGATCGTTTCGCCGGGATAGCCGCCGCCCGCAGCCTGATGCAGCGGATCGAAGAAGCTCGCGCCTGTCGACTCCAGCACGGCAAGCAGTTTCTCTTCGCGCTCGGTCAGCGGCTCAACAAGTGGCCGCTGCTGCGACAGCAGCGGCAGTTTGTCGGCAAGAAACAGCGCAATCCGTCCGTCGCGCTCGCCGATCGGTTCCACGCCGGCCCACGTCACTTCGCCCGCGGCGATCAGCGTATCCAGCCCGGCGGGCGTGTAGTCGGCAATGCGCGCGGGAAGAATGGATGTCTCAAGCAGCGAAGCGGGCAGCGGCGCGCCCTGCAGAATCTCGATCGCATCAAGCAGCGCGTCCAGGTGCGCCGATCCTGTGCGCCGCGGGGCGAGCAGCCCCTGCCAGTGCGTGAGGAAGCGCGCCAGCGTGTGTTGTTCCACTGGCTCCACTTCGCGGCGCAGCTTGGCCAGCGATTTGCGGCGAATCTGGCGCAGAATTTCCGCATCGCACCACTCGCTGTGCAACCCACCAGGCCGGAATCCACCCTCGAGCACGCGGCCCTCGGCCGCAAGCTGGCGCAGCGTATTCTCTACCACGGCCGTATCGAGCGCAAATCGCTCCGCAGCCTCGCGCAGCGTGAACGGCCCATGCGTGCGCGCAAAGCGCCGCACCAGCTCAAGCACGGGATGCGCCACCGGCTCGAGCAGCGCCGCCGCCAATCCCGGCGGCAACGGAATGCCAAGCCCGTCACGATACCGCGCGGCATCTTCGGCGGCGATCAGGCGCTTCTCGCCGGCGATGCGCAGCTCGAGCAAGCGCCGCGAGCGAATCAGCCGGTCCACCTGTGCCAGCAAGTCCGCCGAAGCCACGCGACGCGCCAGCTCTTCGCGCGTAAGGTCGCCGAGCCGCAAACAAAGATCGTGAATTCCGTCGGCAGAACGCGCGCGGTAATTCTCCGCAAGGCATTGCGCTGCCTCTTCCACTTCTGCGATTGCGTCGGCGTCGAGCAGTTCGCGCAGATCCGCCTCGCCGAGCAACTCGCGCAACTGGTCCTGATCGATGGTGAGCGCCTGTGCGCGGCGCTCCGCCAGCGGCGCGTCGCCTTCGTAAACAAAATTCGCCACGTAGCTGAAGAGCAGGGAAGCAGGCAAACGGCGAAGGCTTGCGCGTCTCCACCACGTGCACGCGCAGCTGCCGCTGCTCGATGGCGCGCAGGATTTCGATCAGCGACGGCATGTCGAAAACATCGCGCAGGCACTCGCGATAGGCCTCAAGCAGCAGCGGAAACTTGGGATAGCGCGAGGCGACGCTGAGCAGATCGTAGGAGCGCTTGCGCAACTGCCATAGCGGCGAGCGCTGGTCGGCGCGGCGGCGCGGCAGCAGCAGCGCGCGGCCTGCCGCCTCGCGAAAGCGCCCGGCAAACAGCGCGGTCGATCCCAACTGGCGCAGCACAAGCTGCATGGCTTCGGCCGATTCCACGAGAATCCAATCCGAATCGGGCGGCTCGTCGGTATCGGGGAAGCGCAGCACGAAGCCGTCGTCGCCCCAGAGCGTTTCCACCTCCGGCCCACCGGCGGCGCGAATGCGCGCAGCCACCGCCATCGCCCATGGAATATGAATGCGGCTGCCGAACGGAGTGAGCACGCAGACGCGCCAGTCGCCCAGCTCGTCGCGGCAACGCTCCACCACGATCGTCCGGTCGTCGGGAACCTGGCCCGTCGCCTCGGCCTGGTCGGCGAGAAAGCGCAGCAGATTCTCGGCCGCGCCGGGATCGAGATCGTGCTCGCTGACGAGGCGCGTGAGCGCGGCCGCTTGCGGAAGCGCGCGCAATTCGCGGACCATGGCGCCGATGCGCCGGCCAAACTCCAGCGGTCTGCCCGGCCCGTCGCCCTTCCAGAACGGCATTTTGCCCGGCTCGCCGGGTGCGGGCGTCACCAGCACGCGGTCGTGCGTGATGTCGGTGATGCGCCACGTGGACGCGCCAAGGATGAACGTCTCGTTGGGATGCGACTCGAAGACCATCTCCTCGTCGAGTTCGCCCACGCGCACGGGTTTGCCCTCAGTGAAGGCGAGAAACACGCCGTAGAGACCGCGATCCGGAATGGTTCCGGCATTCAGGATTGCGAGCCGTGCTGCGCCATTGCGTGCCGACACCACGTTGCGCACACGATCCCAGGTAAGCCGCGGGCGCAACTCGGCAAACTCGTCTGAGGGATAGCGCCCGCTCAGCAGATCGAGCACCCCCTCAAAAGCGGACCGCGAAAGCGAGCCGAAGGGAGCCGCCCGCCGCACCAGATCGAATAGGAAATCGACAGGGACTTCGGTAGCCGCAGGGTCTTCGGAATCGGTGGAGTTCCTGCGTTCCCACGTCTCATAATCGAGACTTGCGGCGCCCGTCTCCGGTTTTTCCTCGCCTAACCGCCGCGCCGTACTCAGCTCTTTCTGATCTCGGTTCTCTGCTTTCTTCTTTCTGATCCCTGATCCCTGACCCCTGACCCCTGCTTTTGTGTTCCCCGGCTTCCCCGCGCTCGCCACAATGGCCACCAGTTGCTGGCACAGCACATCCAGCGGATTGCGCGGATAGCGTGTCGATTCAATGTGCCCCTCGTGCATGGCGCGCGTCACGGCGGCGCAGGCAACCAGGTCGGCGCGGTATTTGGGAAAAATGACACCCTCGCTCACCGCATCCACGTGATGGCCGGCGCGGCCGATACGCTGCATGCCGCTCGCGACCGAAGGCGGCGACTCGATCTGCACCACCAGATCGACAGCGCCCATGTCGATGCCCAGTTCCAATGTTGACGTCGCGCATAATCCGCGAATCTGTCCGGCCTTAAGCTGCTCCTCGATGACCGACCGCTGCGCCGCAGCCAGCGAGCCGTGATGCGCGCGAGCAATGGGTTCGCCGGCCAGGTCGTTGAGCGCACCTGCGAGGCGCTCCGCGGTCTGGCGCGCGTTCACAAAAAGAATGGTCGAGTTGCGCTCGCGGATGATTTCGAGCAGCCGCGGATGGATCGCATTCCAGATCGATACGCGCCGCGGCGTCTGCGATGCGGGCCCTGAAGGAATCTCCTCCATCTCGCCCAGGCGCGCCATGTCCTCCACCGGAACTTCGATGCGCAGCTTGAGCTGCTTGCGCGCGGCGGCGTTCACGATCGTCACCGGCCGGTAGCGGAGTGCTCCAGAGTCGACAGTCTCGCCCAATTCGGCATTGTCATCCTGAGCGACCGGCGCGGCAGCGGACTGCATCGCCGAATCACTGGCCCGCAGCTGTTCTGATCCCTGATCCCTGACCCCTGCCCCCTGCACTTCCACGCCGCCTAAAAACCGCGCCACTTCTTCGAGCGGCCGTTGTGTGGCCGAGAGCCCGATGCGCTGCAGCGGCTTCTTTGTCAGCGCCTGCAGCCGCTCCAGCGTCAGCGCAAGATGCGCGCCTCGCTTGGTCGGCACCAGTGCATGAATCTCGTCCACGATCACCGTGTCGACAGTCCGCAGAGCTTCGGCCGCCTGCGAAGTTAGCAGCAGGTATAGCGACTCGGGCGTGGTGATCAAGATTTCGGCTGGATGCCGGGCGAAGCGGGCGCGCTCACGCTGCGGCGTATCTCCGGTGCGCACGCTGATCTGCGGGTCGTGGAAAGCAACGCCCATGCGCCGCGCCATGTTCGCCATGCCTGCGAGCGGCGAGCGCAGATTGCGCTCCACGTCCACCGCCAGTGCCTTCAGCGGCGACACATAAACAATCCTGCAGCCCCGCGAAACCGGGTACCCGATTCTCGCGACGTCTTTGTTTTTGTCGCTAGGATGGGCCTGCTGCAACATTAACCTGTCCAGGCACCAGAGAAACGCCGCCAGCGTCTTGCCGGTGCCCGTCGGCGCCAGGATCAGCGCGTTCTCGCCACGCGCAATGACCGGCCAGCCTATCCGCTGCGGCGCGGTTGGCTCATCAAAAACAGCTTTGAACCAGGCCGCCGTGACCGAGTGAAAGCAGGCAAACGGATCGGAGATTTCCGGCGGGTTGAGTTCCTGGGGCGACATGCTGCTCTCACGAGAGTAGCGCAACCGGCGCGGCGAACACAAAGCGAACAAATCAAAGATTCGAGCGGCAGAGGTCAAGGATCAGCGGGGCCTTCTCGAAGCGCGGCCGATTCTCTGATCTTTAGGCTCCGTCTTTCCACTTCGCCACGCTGAACTGCGCCCCTGCAAACAGGATCAGCCCGGAGATATAGGCCCAGAAGAGCAGCCCGACCGAAACGTAGAACGGTCCGTAGAGTGCGCGAAGATCGATGTGCGGCAGGATCGAAACGAAGATGTAGCGCGAGATCAGCCAGATGAGACCGGTGACGATCGAAGTGCGCAGAACCGGCCGCCACGGCACCTTGCGGTTGGGGAGCACCCAGTAGACGGTGAAGAGGAAAACAATGCACGCCGCGCCCGTAGAGAGCGCCAGCCACAAATAGCTCAGCGCACCATATGAATAGTTCATCATCCTGAAAATGAAGTTGCTCGGGTCGTGCACAAGCGCGAATGCAAGCACCTTATCCACGCTTACGTTGACCATCATGCTGCCAACGCCCAGGGCCACCATCAGCAGCGCCAACCCGAAGGCGATGGTCTGGTTAAAAAGATAGTTACGGCTTTTGGCAACACCCCACGCCTGATTGAGCGCCACCTCAAGCGGCAAAAAGATCCCAGTACACGAGATGAGAATCATGATGAGCGAGAGGGCCTGCACGCCGTGCCGCGCTGACAATGCCGCCACGGCCTCAATGCTGTTCGCGAGCCAGTTCGGGGTTTTCGTCACAGAGGGTAAGAAGTAGTTCACCATGGCGTCCACAACTTCCACCATGGACTGTGAGTGAAACACGCGGAGGGCCAGCGTGTAGAGGAGCATCACGAACGGAATGAAGGAGAGTATCGCGTTCGCTGCCACACTGAAGGCGAATGTATGCACTTCGCTGTCGAGCAGGTAAGCGATCAGCGCTGTGCCGTCTTTGCGCCACTGGTACCACTTGGAGTGCGTGACCGGCTGCGTGGGGCCCTTCGCAACCTCGGCAATCGCTTCTCCAGCGCTGCGAGCCTCTTCGATCACAGATGGATTATCGTCAGCCAATGGCAATTCGCTTTTCCGGAGCCGGCCGATTCGTGGCGGCTCCTGTTCCGAGAATGCATTGTTTTCGGGTACTGATACAAGGATAGCTCGCAAGTGCATGGATTGCATCCTGCCGGGATATAGAAGGCGTGGCAGAAATGCACGAAAACAACTGCCTGCCGCAAGGGAATTCGATTCATTCGCTTCTTAAGCTTTCCAGCGCCCACCGCGCCGCGGCGCGCACGCCCTCGTCGGCCTCCGTCGTCCACTCTTCAAGCCGTGGAATCAACCGCGCGAGCCCGCTATTGCCCATCGCAATCGCCACATTGCGGCGCAGACCATTGAATCCCGCGCGCCGTACAGGCGAGCCGTTGAATTGCTTCTCAAACTGCGAGTCGTTCAGGGACGCCAGCCAATCGAGCGTCGGGTTGATCAGTTCCGGACGTGGTTCAAGCTCGGCATCCACCGCGATCGGCCCCGTGCGTAGCGCTTTCTGGTTCCACGGGCACACATCCTGGCAAATATCGCAGCCGAAAACCTGGCGTCCCATGCCCGGCATCAACGCCTCATCAATTGGCTCCTTGTGCTCAATCGTCAAATAGGAAATGCATCGCCGCGCGTCCATTTTGTAAGGAGCGATGAGCGCATCGGTCGGGCAGGCCTCAATACAGCGCGTGCACGTTCCGCAGCGGTCTGCAACCAGCGCCGGCGCTGCTTGCTCGCTGACGTCGAGCGACATCACCAGCATTGCCAGAAATCCAAATGAACCGAACCTGGGGTGAATCAGGCACGTGTTTTTACCGATCCAGCCAAGGCCTGCCGCTACGGCCAGTGAGCGCTCCACCACCGGACCGGTGTCGACGTACGCGCGCGACTCGAACTCGCCGAATTGCTCGTGCAGTTGAGCCTCAAGAACGCGCATCCGCTTCAACAGCACCTTGTGATAATCCGTCGGCTGCCGCTCGTCTTTGGCATCTTTCTTACTTGGAGACAAACGGCTTGTCCAGGCATAGCGCGCGATCCACCCGTTCCGCGGGTCAGGCGTTTCGGTTGAGAGAGGTGCGGCCGGGCTTAGATAACTCGCGAAGCACACCAGCGCCGAACGCGCCCATGGGAACGGAACGGCCACGCGCTCCCGAACCAGCCGTTCATCATCGACAGCGCGCTTCAGGTACTGCATCGTTCCAGCGCGTCCGGCGTGGACCCACGATCGAAAGCGCTGCGCGTCGCGCTCTTCATTGACATGGGGCAGCGCTACCAGGCCCGCTTCTGCAAATCCAGCCGCCAGTGAAAGGTCCCGTGCCTGCTCACGAGTGAAACGGAGCGAATTAGCCGCTTTCATTGCCACGGAACCTTCTGCGCCTTTCCTGCGTATGGAATAGCATTGTTCATTTCCGGACTCGCGGAACAGAAATCGCACACTGGTTGCCGCGCGGGCTGGTGGCAAGAGCGCTTAGACGCTTTGCAGATTCAGCATATTCCTCAACCGCGGCGCATTCGAGCTTTGGCCCGCCGCGTGCATGTTGAAAGGCCACGCAAGAGAAAATACCCCGGCCAGCAGGCTTGCCGAGGGCTTCCGTTGCAAAATGCGGCTAGCCGGGTAAGGAGATAGCTATGAACAACCCCCAGTTCAGTCCAACAAAATACGTCTTCAGCAGCGCCAGCGAGCTCGTCAGAGGTCAGGAGCAGAAGCTGCTGGAGGAACTGAATCCGCTGGTTCGCAAACAGTCCGTGTGCCTCGACCTCAGCTCGATCGAGCGCATCGATGCGGCTGGCCTCGCAGCGCTGATCACGCTTTACTGCGACGCCTGCAAGGCGGGCCACAGCTTCAAGATTCTTCGTCCGGGCCGCCATGTACGGGAGATCCTCAAGATCGTGGGCCTGGACCGAGTCCTTTTGTCTGAAAGTTCAGACGAATTCCCACTGTTCAACGCCCAATTGCAAGAAACGGCCGCCTGATTATTTCAGCAGCTCGCCAACACACCAACAAACAGCCCTCTGGAGCGTAAAATCAACGCAATTCTTCTCCGCAGCTTCGAGGAACGAGTCAATGCGGGCAAAGTTGCTGATTGCGATCACGATCTTTATCGCCGCAGCGCTCGCAGCTCGCCCATCCAGCGCCCAGGATGCGGCTTCCGCGAAGGCATTTCTCGCGGCAATCTACCAGCACTACCAGAACGGCGCCGAAGATGGCAGTGCGGGAATCAATTTCGATGGACCGCAAGCCGACCGCTATTACCATTCATCGCTGCTGTCGCTGATGCGCGCCGACGTCAAGGCCAACGGGCGCGACAATGTACCGGCCATCGATTTCGATCCCATCTGCGGCTGCCAGGACTGGGATGGAATCTGGGATCTCAAGATCGACGTGCACGTCGAAACTCCGCAGCGCGCACAGGCCAATGTATCTTTTGCCCTCGCGCCACCGCAGAATCGGCCAAAGGACGCCTTGCGCCGGCTGGTCGTGACCCTAGTCCCCGAGTATGGGGCCTGGCGCATCTACGACATCCGCGACGAGTCCGATCCGAGCGCGATTGTCGAACTGCGCCAACTCCTTGAAGACGATCTTGCCAGCCTTCGCCGCAATTCTGTGCCTAAAACTTCTCGTTGACCAAATCGCCCGTAGTTAAACGCCATTTCATCCCAGCCAGGTCACTTGCACGCCTCCCGCTTCAACCACTCCGAGGAGTCTTCCGTATCGTAATGCAGCACTCCGTTTTCCCCGGCGGGACAATCGATTCAATGCTTTCCTATCCGTGTGACCGAAAGCACAGGCAGCGGCAACCTCAACACGATATTCGTAATAGTGATAACGTCCGCACGGCGCAGCCGAAAGTTCCTGTGAGCTTCGCGCGCTCAGTTCCACCGCGATCCGCTGGAGTTCTGAGCCCCCGATCCTTTACCCTTTCCTTTGGACCGCGCGGCGGAATCCTACGAGATCCTAGAAACAAGGGAGGCTTCATCCCATGGCGCAGGGCGTAATGGAACAGGCGTCTGCTCAAGCAGCAGGCACGACGAAAACTCAATACGTGTATTTCTTCGGCGGCGGCAAGGCTGATGGCAACGGAAAGATGAAGGACGTGCTCGGCGGCAAAGGCGCCGGCCTGGCCGAGATGACCAACGCCGGACTTCCTGTTCCTCCCGGGTTCACCATCCAGACCGAGGCCTGCCGCGAGTACATGCGCGGCAAGCTGAGCGCGCAGATTGAAACCGAGATGCTCGACGCGCTCGAGCGCCTGGAGAAGATGCAGGGCCAGAAATTGGGGACGGGCGACAACCCGCTGCTCGTCAGTGTCCGCTCCGGCGCAAAGTTCTCCATGCCGGGCATGATGGACACGATTCTGAACCTGGGCCTCAACGATCAGGCCGTCGAAGCACTGGCCAAGCGCAGCAATAATCCCCGTTTTGCGTATGACTCCTATCGCCGCCTCATCCAGATGTTCGGCGACGTAGTCCTCGACGTTCCCAAAAAGAAGTTTGAGCACATCTTCGATGGCGTCAAGGCCGCAAAGAAGGTCAAGTACGATTACGACCTCCAGCCCGATGCGCTGCAAAAGATCATCGCCGAGTATAAAAAGCTGGTGAAAAAGGAGACGGGCAAAGACTTTCCGCAGGATCCGCTTGTGCAACTCGTGGCTGCGCGCGATGCCGTGTTCCGTAGCTGGCAAAACGAGCGCGCAAAGACTTACCGGCGCATCAATCATATCGACGATTCGATTGGCACAGCCGTCAACGTGCAGGCCATGGTCTTTGGAAACCTGGGTGAAAACTCCGGAACAGGCGTGGGCTTTACCCGCAATCCCGCCACCGGCGAGCACATCTTCTTCGGCGAGTACCTGATGAACGCGCAAGGCGAAGACGTGGTTTCCGGCGTCCGCACGCCGCTTTCAATCAGCGAGCTTGAGAAGGCCATGCCGAAGGTCTACGAGCAGTTGAAAGAAATCACGCGCAAGATGGAGAAGCACTATCGCGACATGCAGGACTTCGAGTTCACGATCCAGGATGGCAAGCTCTACATGCTGCAGACGCGCAACGGCAAGCGCACTGGCCTGGCCGCGGTTCGCGTCGCCATCGACATGGTGCGCGAGGGCCTCATCACGCAGGAGGAAGCCATCTATCGCGTCGAGCCCAACCAGCTCTACGACTTCCTCGTTCCGCGCCTCGTGGAAAAGGGTGAAAAGATCGAGGTGCTTGCCACCGGATTGCCGGCTTCACCAGGCGCCGCCGTAGGTCAGATCGTCTTTACGGCTGAAGAGGCGGTCAAGTCCCACAGCAAAGGCACTTACAAGTCCGTCATTCTGGTTCGCGGCGAGACCACCCCCGAGGACATCGCCGGCATGGAAGTGGCGAACGGAATCCTGACCTCGCGCGGCGGCATGACCTCGCACGCCGCTGTCGTCACCCGCGGCATGGGTAAGTGCTGCGTGGCCGGCGCGGGCGATTGCGTGGTCGACGAAGCCAAGAAGGAACTCCGCGTGAAGGGTAAGACCTTCAAGCAGGGTGACTGGATCTCGCTCGACGGCACCACCGGCCGTGTCATCGCCGGGCAACTCAAAACTCTCGACGCGCAGCCCGACGATCCAGATCTCGTCAAGTTCATGAGCTGGGTCGATCCGGTCCGGCGGCTCAAGATCCGCGCCAACGCCGACATTCCGCGCGACGCCAAGCAGGCTCGCCTGTTCGGCGCCGAGGGCATCGGCCTTTGCCGCACCGAGCACATGTTCTTCGCGGAAGATCGCATCGAGCACATGCGCACCATGATTCTCGCCGACAACGAGAAGGATCGCCGGGCTGCACTGAAAAAACTGTTGCCCATGCAGCGCGCCGACTTTGTGGGCCTCTTCAAGGCGATGGAATCGCTGCCGGTCACCATCCGCCTGCTCGATCCTCCGCTGCATGAGTTCCTGCCCAAGCGCGAAGATCTTCTGGTCGAAATCCAGCACCTGCAAGACACCAAGCCTCGCTCGCCGAAGCTCAAAGAACTGCGTCCGCTTCTGGCCCGCGTCGAAGAGCTGCACGAGCAGAATCCGATGCTCGGGTTGCGTGGCTGCCGTCTCGGCATCACCTTCCCTGAGATTACCGAGATGCAGGCGCGCGCCATTATCGAAGCCGCTGTCGCAGTCAAGAGCAAGGGCGGCGATCCGCATCCCGAGATCATGATCCCGCTCATCGGCTCCATTGAAGAGATGCGCAACCAGGCCACCATCGTTCGCCGCGTGGCCGCAGAGGTCTTCGCCGAGAAGAAGGCGAAGGTCGAGTACATGGTGGGCACCATGATCGAGCTGCCCCGCGCAGCCCTCACCGCCGATCAGATCGCCGAGGAGGCCGAGTTCTTCTCGTTCGGCACCAACGACCTGACGCAGACCACCTACGGCATCTCCCGCGACGACATCAACAACTTCCTGCCCGCGTACCTCAAACTCGGCATCTTCAAGCAGGATCCCTTCGCCACGCTCGATCAGACCGGCGTAGGTCAACTGGTGAAGATGGCCGTAGCCAAGGGACGCAACACGCGGCCCAACCTGAAAGTCGGTATCTGCGGCGAACATGGCGGCGATCCGGAGTCCGTCAAGTTCTGCCACAAGATCGACCTGAACTACGTTTCCTGTTCTCCCTTCCGCCTGCTCACCGCGAGATTGGCGGCGGCACAAGGTGCGCTCGACGACAAACTCGGCGCATCGCAGGGCGGCAGCAAGTAACTCTTAACCTGTTTTAAAACTGTAAGGGCGTCCGCATCGCGGGCGCCCTTTAATTTTGTGCGATCTCAATCAGGCGCCGGCAATATCCCATGCGCCCCGGGCGAAACGGGTCGGCAGACAGCGGTTCACGGCAACAGTTAATCTTTACCCATGCGTCTAATCGACTGAACGACTGGATCGAGCACTTTCATCGGCGAGGAATTTGCAGCCAAATTTCCCTGGAGGCGCCGTGAAGACCATCTGGAAAACTGCTCTGTCGTTGCTCATCGCTGGGGCCTTCATCGCGGCGCTCTACGCTCAGCGCGCCTTCCGCCAATATCCATCGGTGGAGTACGGCGAGTCAATTCCGCTTCCGCCCGACTGGAAGCATCCGGCAGAATGGACTTTCGCCCGCCTCATGTTCCCTCCGGGACCGCTGGACGGCTATCGCGGCCGCTTCGACGGGCCATGGCAGGAGGGGCTTTCGCTCTGGACGCAGGACTATCCCCGTGCCGACCGCTCCTTCTCGAACGCTGTGCGGCGCCTCACCAACATCGATGCGCGTTCCGTTGAGCAATCAGTGAGTCTCGATGATGGCGATGAGGTCTACAACTGGCCCTGGTTGTACGCGGTGCAGGTGGGTGAGTGGGGACTGACCGAAGCCGAGGCGAAGAAGCTACGCGATTATTTACTCCGCGGCGGCTTTTTTATGGCAGACGACTGCCACGGAACCGAAGAACAGGCCTATTTCGAAAAGACAATGAAAATGGTGTTTCCCGATCGCGAGCTCGTGGATATTCCGAATGGCGATCCGATCTTCCACGACTTTTTCGATCTCGACGATCGCTTTCAGATTCCCGGAGCTGAACACTTGGCCACAGGGCACAAGAAGGACGGCTACTTCGCTCATTGGAAAGGAATCTACGACGATAAGGGACGGATCATGGTTGCCTTCTCGCTCAATTCCGACATCGGCGATTCCTGGGAGTTTCTCGACGATCCCCGGTATCCGGCAAAGTTTTCGGTTCTGGGAACGAAGATCGGCGTGAACTACGTCATCTACGCGATGACTCATTGAGAGACTTGTGCTGTTTTTCCGCGATCTCCGGATGGAGGCTGATTAGAATCCACACGCGGTCGAAAGAAACGAATCAAATTCAATCACGCCTAATGGTCATGCCGCCCCATTCTTCCGGCGCAACGTCCCGAAGTGTTTCCGAGAACGTCCACTGATGCCCCGCAAGATCCTCTGCGTTGTACTGACGTTCGCCAAACGGCATATCGGTCGGCTCCATCAGGATTCTTGCGCCGTGCGCTCTCGCGTGTTTGCAGTGGGCATGCGCATCCTCAACCCGCACAAGGACGGAATGTGTCACTTCGCCAGGCGTTGGCGGGCGCCGGTCACCTCGCACATCACCGATGATTACCGCGCCCCCATCGCCGGCCTTCATCTGCGAACGATGGTTCTCGCCAATCTGCACGCGCTCTTTGAAACCAAACGCCGCGCTCAGCCATGCGACTGCCTCGCGTACATCGGGATAAATCAGGACGGGAATCACAGTGGTTGGGGGAATCGAGCGATTCGATCGCATCATGAGTCTCAGCCTAATCGGGTCGCTATGCTTCGAGCAAGATCTCAGAGCCCAAGGCCAGTAGCCGATAGACGTAAGCTGCAAGCTATAGGCCGTCGGCAGGTCTCCCCTCAAAATGCGCTTCAATCTCCTCCAGCGTTTTGCCCTTCGTCTCCGGCAGGAGGAAAACCGCTACGAGGAAATACACAACAGTAAAGCTCGCGAACATGAAGAACATCGACGAGTATCCGTGCCTGCTCACGAAGGGAAGAAAGATCGCTGCCAGCGTTGTCGAAACCAGTTGGTTGATCACCAACGCGACGCTCATGCCGTTCGACCGGATGCGCGTAGGCATGAGCTCGCTGAGCGCCAGCCACACCACCACACCCGGGCCGAGGGCATAGAACGCCATGAAAAGATAAAGCCCCAGTGCAACAAGCCAGCCATGTCCCGGCTCAGGCACGCTGCCGACAAGCGCCTTTTCGATCTTCAGCGGAGCGGTCCGCGCCGCGTTCAGATTCGCAAACGGATTCTTGAAAAACGCTTCAACGCGGTTCGCGGGCACGCAGCTTGCGCGCGAAATCTCAAGCGGCGCCGCGGACGCATCGTCGGAACGCGCAAAGCTCGTCGCCGCGGTGAAGTCGCCATAGGAGTAAATGATCGCCAGCGAAGCGCGATCGCTTGCGATCCCGCGGCTCCTCCCGCCGGCCGAGGCAAGCAATCTGCTCGCTTCCGCCGAGTCAAAGTGCAGCGTCACCTCCTGGTTCGGTCCCACCATCGCCTGCACAGCGCTGCGGCAATCCACGTTCCGCTTTTCCGTTGCGATGAAGAGTAACCCCACGGCAACCAGAGAAACGATCACGCCGCCCGTACCGATCACCAGGAGGAACTTGCGTCCCTTGCGGTCCACCAAAATCATGCCGATACTCGTGGCAAGAAAATTTACGATCGTGAAGATCACGTAGCCCCAGTGGGCGAGCAGATCGCTTAACCCGCTTTGCAGCAGGATTCCGGTGTTGTAGCCGATGATCGAGTTCACGCCAGTCGCCGTATTGCAGGCGAGAATGATGCAGGCCAGCAGAAAGGGTATCGCGTACTTGCGCCGCAGCAACGAATCGCGTCTCGGTTGCCCTGCCTCGGTTGCAGCGGTTTGCGCGGCCGCCTCCATCTCGCCGATTTCTAACTCGGCCTGCTCCCGGCTGCGCGATCGCAGCAGCGCCGCGTAAGCGCGGTCCTTTGAGCCGCGCCGAAACAGCCATCGCGGAGATTCCGTGACAAACAGGCTCCCAACAACGAACAAGACGCTTGGAGGCAGCGACACCCAGAAGATGCTGCGCCACGCATGATCCTTGAATTGGAGAAGCGCCAAGGTGTTGCCCAGCGTCGCGACCGCTTCCACGCGATAGCTGAAGTAAATCCCGATCAGCGCCGCGGCCACAATTCCCAACGTCAGCATCCATTGAAATATCGCCGTACCTTTGCCGCGGCTCGACGCAACAAGGCACTCGGCCAGATATAAAGGGACCACTACCCCAATCAGTCCGCCACTCATGCCCTGTAGCAGCCGCCCAAAGAACAGCGGCCCGTAGCCGTGCGACAGCGCAATCACCGGAATGCTGACCGCAAACGCGCAACCGCTCACGATCATGAGCAGCTTGCGTCCCATCCAATCGGCGAGTAGCCCTGAAAACAACGTGGAGAACACACTGCCCAACAACACCGCCGCAACCACGACGGAAAGTTGTGCACTCGTCAGTGCTGAAGTAGCCTCAAGGTAGGGCAACGCGCCGCCGATGATCCCCACGTCGATGCCATAGAGAAGGCCGCCGAGACCCGCAACCAGCAACAGGAAACTGTTGTATCGCCGGATTTCAGCGGTGCTGCGCAAGTCGATGGAGCTAGTGCTCGTCATACGTTGCAGCGTCCTCTCGGGCCTTTCGATCCTCGAGTATGCACAATCATCCTCGCGGCGAAGCGCCAAACTGAAACACTCGCTCCCGCGAATGCATCTGGCATAAACCGGTAGTCGGTGAACGCACCAGTCTACAATGTTCGCATCCGATTCAATCGCTCGACTTGTTGAGCGGAAGGTGGTTGCAAGTGCGACGAAGCAGTTTGCGCTGTGCTTTTGCATTTCTTCTTTTCCCGGGATTATTTTCCCTGTTCACTGTTTTGTCCGCCGCACAAGTGCAAGTCAAGCTCCTGCCCGCACCGCGCGAAGCGCACCTTGAGCAACTCGTAGAACTGCCGGAACGGGTTCTTGTCAGCGTTCCGGTGCGCAACGTGGAAGACGAGTTCGCCGCTCACCATCTGGAAGAAGCCATCAAGCGGATCGCGTCCGCGCCGGAACAATCGCGCAACCCTGCAGCGAAGCCGCCCTATCGCGTTACCCTCCTCCGCACCGATTCTGCTGAAGCTAAATCCATCCTCGAGCGCAACAAGCTCACCTTCGATCCTGCCATGGAATCGGAGGGCTACATCCTTGTCGTCGACGCGCACGAGACGTCCGTCATCGGTGCGACAGGCGCCGGAATCTTTTACGGTGTGCAGACGTTCAAACAATTGCTGCCGCTGCCCGGTACCCCACGCATGCTGCCAACCGGCACAGTGCGCGATTGGCCCGCGATGCGCTACCGCGGCATCGACGATGATCTCTCCCGCGGGCCGTTCCCCACTCTCGATTTCCAGAAGCACCAGATTCGCGTCTTCGCTACCTTCAAAATCAATATCTACTCGCCTTATTTCGAGCACACGCTGCTCTATCCCGATCATCCGCTGGCTGCACCGCCGGAGAGTTCGCTCACACCGCAGGAGGTAAAGGAACTCGTCACCTACGCCCGCCGATACCACGTCACCTTCATTCCGGAACAGGAAGCCTTCGGCCATCTGCACCACGTGCTCAAATGGGAGCTCTATCAGGACCTCGCTGAGACCCCGCACGGTTATGTCCTCGCTCCCGGACAGCCGGGCACTATGCCTCTCATCAAAGACTGGTTCACGCAGGTCGCTCAGGAGTTTCCCTCGCCGTTCATTCATATCGGCGCCGACGAAACCTTCGATCTTGGCGTGGGCCGCACCGAGCGGGCGGTCGAAGAGCAGGGCTATGGTCCCGTCTATGTCGATTTCCTCAAGCAGATTCACGATGCCCTTGCGCCGCTCAATCGCCGCCTGCTTTTCTGGGGCGACATCGGCGACGCCAACCCCGGCGCGGTTGCTGGTCTGCCAAAAGATATGATCGCGGTTCCGTGGAATTACTGGGATTCGACTGGCTTTGACAAAATGATCGAACCGTTCTCGAAAAACGGAATCGAAACCTGGGTGGCGCCAGGCGACGCCAACTGGAACGAGGTCTATCCCGTCGCCAAAACCGCGCTCTGGAACATCCAGGGATTCATTCGCGACGGCCAGCGCCTTGGTTCCACCGGCGCTCTCACCACGGTTTGGAATGACGACGGAGAGGGACTCTTCAACATGGATTGGTACGGCGTGCTCTTCGGAGCGGTGGCCGCATGGCAGCCTGGCGAGAGTTCCATTGCCGATTATCAGGACGTCTACGCACAGGTCTTTCATCTGGATCCGAGCGGCAATATCAATGCTGCCGAAAAAGAGCTCATGGCCGCTCAGGAAGCCATCGCCAACGCCAAAACCGGCCTGAACAGCGATCAGCTTTTCTGGCTCGATCCCTGGAGCACCGAGGGTCAGATCGTGTCTGCGCAACTCCTGCCCCAGGCGCAGAACCTGCGGCTACACGCCGAGCGCGCCATCGTTTTGATTGCCCAGGCACGGTATAGCAACCCCAGCCTCGCAGAGCCCGACGCGCTCACAGCCATGGATCTCGGTGCGCGGCGCCTCGACCTGATCGGCCTCAAATTTCAACTCGCCCAGGAAATGGTCGCAGAGTATGCAAAGGCCGTCGCTCAGCAGCACGATAAGGCGCAGCAATCGGCAACGAATACAATGCTCAGCGAGATTAGCGGCAACAACGGCCGCTGCCAGGATCTGCGTGACGCCTATTCCGCCGTAAAGAGCGAATACAGCCAGGTTTGGCTCGGCGAGAATCGCTCGTATTGGCTCAACAATGTCACCGTCCGATACGACCTCGCGACCGAACTATGGCAGAGACGCGCCGATCGGATTGAGGCTGCGATCTACGCGTGGCATAATGGAGCGGATCTGGCGGCAGTGGCGACCCTGGGGATGCCGGCGCCGACCCAGCCTGCGCATTGACCGGCGGAGCACACTACCATTCCTGTACAGAATGGAACGAGTCCCGGCAATGGAACTTGTATTTATGTGCCTGAACCAAGTCGATACCCTGCCGCAAGAATTGTTGCCATACCAGCGCGCGGGAGATTCAAAATAGATGCATGTTCGCGCACGCCGCCCAAAGAGAGCTCCCCGTTGTTTTGCTGATCGACGACGACCTGGTGAGCCGCGAAGTAATGGCTACGGTGCTCACCATGAGCGGCTATACCGTGCACACCGCCGTCGAAGGGGCCGCTGCACTCAAGTTGCTCGCGTCTGGAGATTGCAAGCCTGGGGTCATCCTGATGGATGCGCAGATGCCCGGCTTGAGTGGAAGAGAATTGATTGCGGAACTCAGATCCAACAGTTCGGCTCGCATCTATGTCGTGAGTGGAAGTAAACCGCCGCAAGAGGTGACCGCGACGGCCGATGGTCTCCTCGTCAAACCCTTTACTCCCGCAGAACTTCATCGACTACTCGATGGGCAGAAATCGCCGACCGGTCTCTCGCTGCTCGACCCCAGCGATCCCGTAGTCAGCGAGGAAGTCCTTTCGCAATTTCGAAAGTTGATGCCCGAAGCCGCGGTGCGCCAGATTTACAACGCCGTCGTGGCCGATCTTTCTGTGCGCATTGAGGCGCTCGCCAGCGCCATCGATCACCGCGACTTCACTGAAATCCGCCGCATTGGCCACGCCATCAAGGGAGGCTGCGGAATGGCTGGCGCCGTTCAGGCTGCCCATCTGGGTGCGCTGCTTGAGGCCGCACTGGGCAGCCCGCAGGATAACCAATTGGATAACAGCGCAACCTTGCTTCGAGATTTGCGCACCGCCGCCCAAGGGTTGGAGCGTATGCTGGAGGCTGAGTTGCCGGCCTGATCCCCCGCACCCTCCAACGCCGTGGACCGGGCCTCGCGGAGGCGTGTGGCAGAAATGGAAAGACCAATCCGAATCGTGGTTGCGGACGATCATCCGGTGGTCCGGATCGGTGTTCGTAACATGCTCTCTGAAGATGATGGCTTCGAAGTGGTGGGTGACGCCACCGACGGTGACGAGGCCATTACACAGACGCTCGAGCTCCAGCCCGATGTTCTCCTTCTAGATGTTGCCATGCCGCGCTTGCCTGGCCTTGAGGCGATGCGGGCAATCATGAGCGGGCCGTCCACTGCCAAGATTCTGCTTCTCACTTCCACTATCACCACCCAGCAGATTATTGAAGCTCTGCATATCGGCGCGCGCGGCATCGTACTCAAAGACGCGCTCGCCAACCACCTGCAAGCTGCCATTCGCACCGTTCATGCGGGCGACTATTGGATCGGCGGCAAGCGCGTCGTCAATCTTGTCACGGCGCTCCACGACCTGATGCAGCAGGCCGCCGTACCGCAGCGCAAGACTTACGGTCTCACGCCTCGCGAACTTGAGGTGGTGGGTTGCATCGTCGAGGGCTGCAGCAACCGTGACATTGCGAAACAATTCACTCTCAGCGAAGAGACCGTAAAGCGTCACCTCTCCAACATCTTCGACAAGACCGGCGTTTCCACGCGCCTTGAACTGGCTCTCTTTGCAATCGCCCATCATCTGGTTGCGCCGCAGTAGAATCCCGCTGCCGTCACCGCGATCCTGTCGCATCTTCCTAGCCGGCTGCACTAGGATATGCGCATGGGAGAACTGAGCAGAATCGGCATTGCCCTCGATTCCGACCTGTTAAAGCGCTTTGACCGTTCCATCGAGAAGAGCGGATACACCAATCGCTCCGAAGCCTTTCGCGACCTAATTCGCGACCGGCTGGTGCGAGAGACGACCGCCGCGCCTGATGCCACCGTTGTGGGCACAGTCACCCTCATTTACGACCATCATGCCTTACGGCATCACTGAAAAGCTGACTGAAGCACAGCATGCGCATCACGACCTCGTCGTTTCCACGAGCCACGCTCATCTCGATCTCGATTCCTGCCTTGAAGTGCTGATCGTCCACGGCAACGCAGCGCGCGTGCAACACTTTGCCGACATCATCATCGGCCTGAAAGGTGTGCAGCATGGGCGCCTGGTCATGACTGTGCCCACTCACGCACTCGACTCCGGCGACGAAAAGCCGGAATCGCACCCGCACTCCCACGAACACCCACATAAGCACAGCCATTAGGGCGATGTCTCAAAGGTTCGTACTTGAAATGAGCTGTCATCCTGAGCGAAGGTCGCCGCGGCGACTGGAGTCGAAGGATCTGCAGTTGTTCTTTGCGTTGTATCAGGGCACGACTTCAGTCGTGCCGAAGACGTCGATTCCCGGCCGTGATGACGGATCCGCCCGGCTCGACATAGGGACAATCGGCGCTCGGGAAGGACGCACACCATAGGTTGCGGCAAGGATGAGCGCCTGTTTCCCGTCGAGCACTTTGAAGGCTCCCCATCCCCCGAAACCCGTGGTTCCGCCGTCTGCGTTATTCAGTCCTGCCGAAGCTTCTACCTAACGCGAATCGCAACAGAAACGGTTCGGTGGGGTGGGTAACGCGTCCGAATGCCGGCGGCGTGGCTGATGCGTTTGGAGTTATCTGGTAGACGTAGGCGTAATCAATGTCGGCATCTTTGCGGTTCAGCAGATTCAAGAACTCGGCCGTAATGTGCCACTTCTTGAAGAATTGATAACCGACCTCGCCATTGAGCAACACCGTTTGATTTGACTGAAAGCGTCCGTCAGACGTCAAATAGCGCGGACCAAAGTAGCGCAGGCGCAAACTTGACGATAGGCCTTTGTAATCGTGCAGTGTGGCGCCCGAGGAGATGACCACCTTAACCGCTTCAGGCACTAGCTTGCCACCCGGGCCCAGCGTTTGCCAATTTACATAGACGCAGCCAGGTATCGGAGTAGTGGGGGCTGTCGCGGGGCATCCGCTGGCGTTGTAGATCGCTGTGGTGGTTTGTGCCGCGGTAGTAACAGTAGCCGTCAAGGGCAGATTTGAAACCCATGTCGTCGCATCATCCGGGTCTAATTGGGTAAACTGAGCCCTGGAGTCCGCAATGTCAAAATCAAAGGCCAAATGTTCCGCTGGCGTGTAGTAGTTCGCCCACTCGATGCCATAGCGGTTGCTCGACTGTTCTGAGGGAGACGTGCCTCCGGTGTCGCCATCCTGCGTTAGTTCGGAATTACTGTGGAGATACCAGAGTTCGAATGTGCTTTGCAGGCGTGGGATGGCCACATTGCGCACACCTGTTTCCCCGCCTTTTTGTTGGACCAGGGGAGAAATTCTCGGCATGATCGTGTTGGGATAAGGATAGTTTGGCGAAACCGGTTCCACCACTTGAGTTGAGCCACGCCCGTCGTTCGAGTGAAAACTGAATCCGCCCTGTAAATAGAACTCAGTATTGGCCCACGGGCCGAAGATCAAACTTGCTTTGGGGCTGGGCAGGAACTTGACGGCGGCGCCGGAATTGGCGGCGTTCGCCGCTTCGGTGGTGCCGTCGGGCAACTTAACAATATCGGGGACTGTGGTGGTGGTGCCGTTGGGCAAAGTAACAATATTGGTCTGGTAAGCCAGGCTGGTGACGATAAATTTCTCCTCGTCGCCGCGCACGGCCAGGACTGAGCGGAACTTGTTTGCCCACTGGATTTTGCTTTCCCAATAGGCACTCCCGATCATATCTGTAAAGTTATCCCGGGACGTGGCCGCAGGCAGAGTTGGGCAGGTGGTGTTGGGAACAGTGACAGAGGCGGCGGTGCTGCCATTGTTAGCAAAAGCAAGGTTGTTGGGCAAGGTAACGGAAAGGGTGATCGTCGAGGTAGGATCGGCGTAGATGCATGTGGGAAGGATGCCGGCGTTGGGAAGACCGCTATTGGCGGCGGGGAAGAAGCTGGCGCCGGTGGCGGAATAATCGGTTTTGGTCGTGCGCACGCGATTCTGCGACCGGTAAAGGCCGTTGTTGATCCAATCGTTGCGGAACTGTACGCCGAACGTATTTGACATCTTGCGGCCAAGCCATGTGTTGAAGGCCGTGTGGTGTGCGTCCAGGTAACCCACCCAGCGCCTGTCCTGCTGATTGAACTGGTCCCCTTTTCCGTAGTCCACGAGGTAGTAAGTGAAATCGGAAAATAAGTCGAGATCGTAATAAAATACGGCGGCCATGATCTGCGACTCGGAATTTTCGCCTTGGTGATGCCACTCGCCCTGCACGCTGTAACGCTGGCTGCGCCCGCCGTCCGATGGGTTCAGCGTGCCGAAGAAACCAACGAGCGGTTGGGCGGCATCGGGGATTTGATCGCTCGAGTTCCATTTTCCGTGATACGCGTGGGACGTGATGCTGAAACCCTCAGTGTCGTCGCCCTGGCTGTAAGTCAGGATTCCGTTGATTTTGTTATAAGCATCCGGATGTACCCATGGGCCGTCATAGTAATACTCTTCTCCGCCGTAGAGCAGATTGCCCGAACCGAGCTTTTGCGATGCGCCGAAAACGGCCCGCCCATAGGTATGCGTGCCGCCTTCCACCTTGAAGAAGTTCTCGGGCAGCGTCTTGAAAAATTCCACGTCGGCATTGGCAGCCGAGCTGAAGTTGCCGACATTCGCGTAATAAGGACCTTTCTCGAAATTCACCCGTTCCACAAACTCCGGGATGACGATGTTCATGTCCGAGTAGCCCTCGCCGTGCGCGTGCGATGGCAGGTTAAGCGGCATACCGTCAAGGAAAATGGCGATATCTGTGCCGTGATCGAGGTTAAAGCCGCGAAGAAAATACTGGTTGGCCTTGCCGCCGCCGGCGTGTTGCGTGATGATGAGACCGGGAACCGTCTCCAAAACTTCTCCTGAACGAAGAATCGGGCGATCCTGGATTTCCTTTGCGCCCACCGTCCCCTGGGAGCCGGATTCGGCAACTCCAATAAGGTCGTCCTCCCGGCCCTGCACGTTGATGGTGGTACTCACGGCGCCCACTACCAGAGAGATGCGCAGCAGTGCCGGTGCTCCGGTGGTGCCTATGGTCACAAGAACTTCTTTAGTTTCAAAACCGGGATTCGATACGACGAGTCGATAATTACTTGCCGCGAGCCCGGAAATCATGAACGAGCCATTCGTCTCCGACTGTGTAGTTCTTAGTACGGTACCGTTCGCGCTGAGAACCTGTGCGGTAGCGCCGGCGATCGCCGCGCCAGACGTGTCGACGACAATTCCTGATAGCTGAGGTGAAGAAGCATGATCGCCGGCGACGACAGGCGCCTTCTCCTGCGCGGTAACCAACGGTGGAGCAACTTCAATCGTTGTTGTACCGGAGGTTGCCATGCCCGGCGTAAAGGCCTGGATTGCAAACCGCCCCGCGGCGTCGCTCACGGTTTGGCGCGTACTTCTGCTTCCACTGATTCGCACCACCGCTCCCGCAATCGCTCGCCCCTGAGAACCAGTCACTGTGCCCGATACAGCACCGTCGTCTGAAGCACTCGCGCGCGCCAGCAAAATGAGGAGCAGCGCCCCGGCGAACATCCTTGCTGTCGATGCTGTTTCGCGGCGCATAGCAGAACCCTATCTGCCGGTCTGTCATTCGGCTGTGAGTGCGATCACACGATTACGGAATTCGTGCTACCATGTGCGATATTTTCGCACGATTATCGATTTCGTGCTACACAATGTGCCGTGATTCTGAGATGGGGGATAGCTACGCCTCTAGGGACCTTCCCGAAGGTTCTGCTTCGTGCGCTTGTGAGTGTGATTGCGCCAGCCCAGGCCGGGGACCCTCAGTCGGGTTTGCTGGCTGTCTCCAACGTCGATCGCCTCGAGCGCCCGCTCGCGTTCGCCAGCGCAGGCAGGGTTCCTCGCGGAAAGTCGGTTGACCGCCGCACTACGAGCCGCGTCGGAATTACCCACTCCTTCTGTGCAGCTTTGGGGTGGTCCGGTTCGATGCCGGCACGGAGCGCCTCGACTGCTGCGGCCGCCAGCTCCTTGCATGACATCTGCACCGTCGTCAGCGGCGGAAGCATGAACTGTGCCAGGCGAATGTCGTCGAATCCCACCACCGAGATGTCCTTGGGAACTCGACTCGTGGTATCGTCCAGCGCATGCAGAACACCGATCGCGGTCAAATCATTGGAGCAGATCACCGCAGTGGGGAGTTCGCCAAGACCAAGCAGTTGTTCCATCGCGGTCTTGCCGCCTTCCATAGTGTGATCGCCTTCGAGGATCGCTGAGTCGGCCACCTCCAGCCCGAGCTCAGCCATCGATTTCCGAAATGCGTCGCGGCGGATGACGGCAGTGCGCATGCGCAGGGGCCCGCTGATAAACGCAATCTGGCGATGGCCAAGCGCGGCCAAATGCTGCACCGCCTCGCGTATTCCGTCGCCGTAGCTCACCTTCAACACGCGGATGTTTGCCAGCTCTGGCCCGGCATCTACAAACACCAGCGGGAACTGGTGCTGTACGAGCTTCTCCACCAGTACCTCTTCAATCCCGAACGTCATCAACGCAACGCCGTCTACGCTGCGTTGCAACATCCGCCGGATCAACGATTCGGTTCGTCCGGGATCGTAATTGGTCGAGCCGATCATCACTTCATAGCCCTGCGGCACTGCCAGATTTTCAAACTCCTTTACGATTTCCGGAAAAAATGGGTTGGTAATGTCCGAAACGATTAAGCCCAGCAGGTGGCTTCGCCCTGACACGAGGGCCCGTGCCTGCGTGTTCGGCACATACCCAACTTCATCGACTGCCTTCCAGACCCTCTTGGCCAGTTCCTCATCCACTGACGAAATACGATTGACGACACGCGAAACAGTCGCGATGGAAACTCGCGCGCGCTTCGCCACATCGTGAATGTTCACGGAGGCTCGGCGCCGCTTCGGACGTGCTCTCTTGGGGCGGATCATGAGCAAGAAAATTGTACGCTTTTCTCGCCGTTTCTCCACTGCGATTTGGCCAATCGCGTCCAAAATTGCCTGATTTGTTTCGTTTGAGAGGAAACCGCGCCGGATCGGCGGCGCTCGAGAAGCAGAAATGGCAGCTTTTAGAAAGCGTTTCCCACCCGGATGCCCCGAATCGCACTTCTCCCGCTTCTTGCGCCGCAATCGACTGCCAGACTCGCCCAGCTAGAGCAATTCATATGTGGTGTTCCCCGCGAGCAACGAAAGGCAACCGCAGTTCCTTCGACTCGATCGTCCGCCATAGTGGGCAATCTTCGCTCGGGTGGACAACATGGATGGGCCACCGCCTGGGCACAGCAATCGCGTAAGCGCACTAGTTCGTTGGAGAGGGGGTTGGAGCAGGGGCGGGTGAACTGGGCTTTACTTCCGAGCGTTCAAGCGCAGTGGTGACCTCCACGGCAAAGGGGCCGTTCGGGGCCAGTTCAAGGTACTTGCGAAATGCCGCGATGCATTCCGGTGACACGATTGACTTGTCGGCGTTGGGATCGAACGGCGCATTCACGGCGAGTCCCTGAGCTTTGATGTAGTAGAGGAACGCATTGACAGGGTCAGCCTTGATTGCTTTGTCCGCAGCGTCGACCTGCGCGGAAGGGTTCTTGGTCTCAAAGAAGATGATTGCCTGATTCTCGAGGTAGAGAGCGGCATTGGCGGGATCGGCTTTGGCGGCGGCGTCAAAGGCCGCACTTGCTTCATCCACCATCAGCGTGTGAGCGTACACTTCGCCCAGACCGCCTTCGATTGCTCCCATGATCTGCGGCTCCGGCTGTGCTGCCTTCGATTCGAGTTCGAGAGCCTTCTTGAAGTCGGTTTCCGCGTCCAGGAAATTCTTCAGGCCGGTTTGGGCGCGCGCCAAGTCGATCCAGACGATGGGTTCACTGGGATCCGAGGTGGAGTCCTTGCTCATGAGAGTTTGGATCTCGGTGTATTTCGCGTCTGCAATCTCGTCACTCTTGGCCTCGACGTCTTGAGCGGTGGCGTCCTTCCCCAGCGTCTGAATGGCCGTAACGCGCGCGTTGGCCGCATCCTGGAGATCTTGGTTCACAACCTGAAGGTCGGCATTCAAACCGGCGACGAGACCGTTGGCCGCCTCCGCCTTGGCACCAGCCGCTCGCATCTCTTCGATCTGATTCTGCTGTTCAGGCGAGAGGCGTTCCATGTACTGCGGGCGCGTCATATCGACGTCCTGTGCGACGTCCTTTCCTGCCAGGACGACGACCCCCTGGAGATAGTCGGTGATTTTGCCCTCGGGAGCGTTAGGCGCGCGATAGACCAGCGTGTACTCGCCGAGCGACGCGTCGCCTGCGTAGGTGCCTTCGTCTGAGACCGGGAAGTTGTAAATCAGGGTTTCGCCTCCGTCGGTCGAGAGGCTGACAGTGCCGCCCTTTTGCGGCTGTCCGAGGGGACTAATCACGCGACCATGAATCCTGCCTATATCGGGCGCGGAGGATTCCTGCGCAAACGCGACCGCGACCGAGACGGCCAGCAGACTCAAGATGGCGGAGAGACGCAATGCGAGAACAGGTGCGGGGTTCATGCCATGGATTGTAGAGCGTTGCGGCGGCCTCGAAAACGAAAACTCGCGGGCCAAGCCGTGGATTAAGAGGGAGGGCGCGGAAAGAGACGAAAAGGGCGTCCGCGGCACGGACGCCCTTGAGAGTAATGCGAAGGCAGCCCCAGCTATTTGGATTTGGGTGCTTTGTAGTTGGAGCTGATTTTCTCGCCCGCCTGCTGCAGAATGCCGGCGACTTCCTGCGAATAAGGCCCGTTCGGGGATAGTTCCAGATATTTCTGATAGGCCGCAGTGCAATCCGGCGGAAGCACGATCCGCTGCGTCTTGGGATCGACCGTGGCTTGTTGGATGAGTCCCTGTCCCTTGATGTAGTAAAGGATCGCGAGGTTCGGATCCGACTGGTTGGGATCGGACTTGATGGCATCGTCGGCTGCAGCCACCTGCGCGGCTCCGTTGTTCTGCTGGAAGAAAATGACCGCCTCATTGCGCAGGTGCAAAAGGGCGTTGGTAGGGTCAGCCTTTGCGGCGGCGTCGTATGCCGCATTGGCATCAGGAACTTTGCCTGTGCGCGCGTAGACCTCACCCAATCCGGCATCGGCGAGTCCCAGAACACCGCCGCGCGGCTTCTTTGAGGCGGACTCCAGGTCAAGAGCCTTCTTGTACGAAGCGATGGCATCGTCGTACTTCGTGAGGCCCGCCTGTCCGAAGCCCAAATTCACCCAAAGCAGAGCCTCGTCCGGCTTGAGCGCGCTGTCCTTGGTCATCAGGCTCACGATATCGTTGTACTTGGCGGTCTTGATGTCGTTCGCTTTGGCGTCAACGTCAGCCTTCGAGGCCGACGCGCCGAGAGCCTGGACAGCGGCCGCACCGGCGCCGTCGATATCCCGCTTATCCTGGCTCACGGCCCGCAAATCGGCATTGAGCTGGTTGATCAGCGAGTTCGCCTTGATGGCTTCGGCGTTGGTCTTCTTCAACTCCTCAAGCTGCTTCTTCTCCTCAGGCGTCATCTTGTCGACGTATTCCTGCCGCGTCATATCGTCGTCCTGCGCCGTATCCTCACCGGCCGCAACTTTGACACCGCGAATCGAGTCGACCATCTTGCCTGCAGGAGTATCTGCCGCGCGATAGACCAACATGTAGGTTCCGGCAGGAGCTTCACCGGAATAGTCCCCGGTGTCAGAGACCGGGAAGTTGTACTTCATGGTCGCACCGCCGTCGGTTGAGAGACTCACCGTTCCACCGCCCTGGGGCTGGCCGGTGGGATTAATGACGCGGCCGTGGATCTTGCCCGTACTTTCGGCGGCCGGCTGCTGTGCATAGGCGGGCGCGAGTGTGATTCCCAGCAGACCCGCAGCAGCGGTCAGGCCCAACCAAAGTGAAAGATTGCGTTTCATGTTTTCTCCTTGGGAGCGGCGGGAGAACTTCTGCCCGCAGGCTCGAAAAAAATTCAAATTCCCAAACACCGGCCGCCAAGACCAACCTCGATGACCGCGCGGGGTCGCTTGCGAAGAATCGGCGCAATCGGACCTGCGCAAGACGCGGCGTTGTTTTGGTTCAGTCGCTGCCAGCTCTGAGCGGATGGAGGGGCGCAAAAGCGCCGATCAATCCGGCAGAGCGTGTTTCCAGCAAAATTCACGTTAAATCCAATCCAGTATCCCGCACAAGGGGGGACTTGCGGAAGTCTTGCCAATGAATGACCTTGGACCTTCCACAACTCTCCGTTTTTTTGACGACCGGGATTGCCCGGAAGTCGCCATTTCCTGAAGAATGAGATGCGGAGTTCCCGTTTGCCATGGTAGCGGGACAGGCGGAGGGCCGCTTGTGGCCCTGATCACAGGCAAATAGAGTCAGAGGCACTCCCCGGCGCCGCGCGAACGTTGATAACAGACTCTAGAATCAGAATATGGGAACGGTGATCCGGAATGCGGCTGCGGCTGATGCCGCAGAGATCCTGGCTTTTATTCGAGCACTGGCAGCGTTTGAGCGTGCGCCGGACGCGGTCACGGCGACCGAGGAGGGTCTCATCCGCGACGGATTTGGGCCCCACCCCTTTTATCACTGCTTGATTGCCGAGCACGAAGGCAAGCCGGCCGGTTTCGCATTTTACTTCTTTAATTACTCGACGTGGGTTGGTCGGCCAGGAATTTACGTGGAAGACTTATTTGTCCATCCGGAGTTCCGGCGGCTGGGCATCGGCAAGGCGCTGCTGAAAGAGGTTGCGGCCATTGCGTTGGAGCATGGTTGCCAGCGCATGCAGTGGGAGGTTCTGGACTGGAATACTCCGGCCATCGACTTCTATCGCGCGATCGGGGCGGAGTTTTTGGATGAGTGGCGCAACGTCCGTTTGAGCGACGAGGCGCTGGCCCGGCTAGCGGGGCGCGCGGAGGCGCGAGACGAGCCGGATGAGATCGCACTCTTTCGCGAAAAGAGCGGCGAGAGACTGGGGCGACCTGTGCCTGAGAAGAGCCGGATCGGGGAGGCCGGGTGAGAATTCGCGTCATCGGCGGCGGGCTGGCCGGACCCGAGGCAGCGCTAACAGCCGCGCGGCTGGGCTGTGCAGTGGATCTCTACGAGATGCGCGCCATGGTGGATGGCAAGCCGCGTTTAACGCCTGCACACCAGACCACGGACTTCGGCGAGTTGGTCTGTTCGAATTCGCTCAAGAGCGAATCGGAGTGGACTGCGCCATGGCTGCTGAAACAGGAGATGCGGCGCGGGGGCTCGGCGCTGTTGCGCATCGCCGATGAGACAGCCGTTCCGGCGGGGCATGCGCTGGCTGTGGATCGCGTGGAGTTTTCGCGGCGCATCAATGAGGCCATTGCGGCCGAGCCGAAGATTCGCGTGATTCGCGAAGAAGTCGCTGTTCTCGACGATTCATCGAATCAGAACGGCACGAAGTGCACGGTGGTTGCGACGGGGCCCTTGACGTCGGATGCCCTGAGCAAAGAGATCGCGCGGCTGACGGGAGCGGAGCATCTGGCGTTTTACGATTCCATCTCGCCGATCGTGGATGCCGAGACAATCGATATGACTCGCGTGTATCTTGCCGCCCGCTGGGACAAGGGCACCGCCGACTATATCAACTGCCCGATGGACCGCGCGGAGTACGACCGGTTCTACAATGCGCTTTTGGCTGCGGAGCCCGCCGAAAGCAAGGAGTGGGAGAACCTGGATTATTTTCCACCCCACGCCCCGGAAGCACGCGCACAGGGACCCCGGTACTTCGAGGGCTGCCTGCCCATCGAAGTGCTGGCCGGGCGCGGGCGCGACACCCTTCGCTTCGGGCCGATGAAGCCGGTCGGCTTGCGCGATCCACGCACGGGGAAAACGCCATGGGCCGTGGTGCAACTGCGCAAGGAAAATCTGCGCGCCGATAGTTACAACCTTGTGGGCTTCCAGAATCATTTGAAGTGGGGCGATCAGGCGCGCGTGCTGCGGCTGATTCCGGGGCTCGAGAATGCACGTTTCCTGCGTTACGGCCAGATTCATCGCAATACCTACATCTGCGCGCCGGCCCTGCTGGATGAATGCCTGCGGCTGAAATCCCAGGTGCCCCAGGTCTCGCTTTTGAGATCAGGCATGGATGCCCGTGCGATCGAGGAATCCGCGGGAGCCACCACCATCCTCTTTGCCGGCCAGATTTGCGGGGTCGAAGGGTACACGGAGTCGATTGCGACCGGGCAGCTGGCTGGATTTTACGCGGCGGCGATGGCGCGAGGTGCGGAGCCTACGCCTGTGCCAAGGGCGACGGCGCTTGGCTCACTCATTCGTTATATTACGCACGCCGACGCCAAGAACTTTCAGCCGGCCAACATCACTTTCGATCTTCTGCAGCCACTGGAAGATGAAATCCGAAGGAACATCCGCGACAAAAGGGAGCGGCACCGGCTGCAGTGCGAGCGGGCGCTGGCGGCGTTCGATGCGTGGCGGAGTACGATACCGGGTGTGGCTGCGGAACTTCGCTTATAAGACTTGCGTAGTTCTATCCTGGGCTGTGGTCTTCCTCGAAAGGATTTTTATGCGCTCAATTTCCGCTGCGGATTCTGTTTCCCTCGCCGTGCAACGCACCAGGGAGTTTCTGTTCAGACCATTCAAATGGGGAACCTACCTGAAACTTGCCCTGGTCGCGATGGTCACGGAGGGGATCGGGAACAATCTCCGCTCCTCGCATCACGGCCAGGGGGGAGGACACGGACCAGCCGCCGTGTCGCCATTCCACCTCGCGCCGGAATGGATTGCGGTGATCGTCGCGGCCGTGTTGCTGGCGCTTGTCCTGTCGGCTCTGATTTTCTATCTGATCACGCGGCTGCGGTTTGCCTTTTTTCATTGCCTGATCCACAACACTAAACAGATTCGGCCGGGTTGGCGGCTTTATCGAGCGCAGGCGACGCGCTTTTTCTGGCTGAACGTGGCGGTGGGGTGTTGCTTTCTGCTCCTCCTGGCGCTGGTCGCGCTCCCGTTCGCAGCCGGGTTTTGGCGCGTGTTTCAGCATATTCAAAGCGGAGGCCGGCCCGATGTCTGGTCGGTGTTGGCCGTCGTCTTGCCATTGGTTCCCGTCATCCTGCTGCTGGTGCTGGCTGGAGTTTTTGCCGACATAATTCTGCGCGATTGGATACTGCCGCATGTCGCGCTGGATAACGCGACGGCCGGCGAAGCCTGGGCCCGGGTGCGAGCTCATATCAAGGCAGAGACGAGGCAGTTTATTGTTTATGCGCTGCTGCGGGTGATTCTGCCTATCGTTGCGTGGATCGGCGTGCTCCTCGTGCTGCTGATTCCGGGCCTCATGCTGGCCGGCTCAGTTGCGGCCATTGAATTCGGTATTCACTCGGTCTTCGCAGGTTCGACGGGCTCCTCCTCCATCGTTGGCGTTCTGCTCGAGGTCTTTTTCGGTGTGCTCACATTCGTCTTGGCGTTGTTGGCCGGGATTTGTCTTGGAGGGCCAGTCAGCACGGGGATACGGGAGTATGCATTGATCTTCTACGGCAGCCGTTACAGTGCGCTGGGGGACATCCTTTACCCGCCGCAAGCGCCAATGGCAGTTCAGGCCACAACCTAGGTTGCTTGACCATGCCGAGGCTGGCCCGCAACGCGATCGTCTCGATGCTGTTCTTCGTCTTTGGCGGGCCGGGGATCGCGCTGATCTATCTGCCGCTCTGGATTACGCACTTTCGAGTACCGCCTTCAGAGCCCTGGTGGCAGATGTTGACGGCGGGCCTGCTCATCTTCGCGGGAATTCTTCCGCTAATCGAGTCGGCGTCTCGATTTGTTTCTGTGGGCCGGGGAACGCTGGTGCCGACGACGCCCACCGAGCACCTCGTGGCAAGCGGATTCTACCGCCGTGTGCGCAACCCGATGTACGTAGGTGCCGTGACTGCACTGTCGGGCGAAGCCATTCTCTTTGAGAGCCGGGCCATGACTACGTATCTTCTGGTGGTTTGGATTGCTTGCCATCTGTTCGTCCGCCTCCACGAAGAACCCACGCTCACTCGCCGCTACGGTGAGCAGTACCTGCGCTACAAGCGCTATGTGCCGCGCTGGCTGCCGCGGTTGACGCCGTGGACCGGCGCGGACTAGAACTGGAACCTTTCGGCCTGCTGCAGTGTCCAACGTAGAGTGGATGCGCTCAGGGCGGTGATCCGGTAGAACGTGTACCCTGAAAGATGAGGCGCTGGGCCTTGAAGCTCCGGCTCGCGCCGCAAGGATTGGTGTTTTCTCTTTGAAGCATTGGAGAATCATTCTGGCCGGCACGCTGGCGCTGGCGTGCAGCGCGATAGGGGCTGCTGCGCAAGCAGGTCAGCCCACGGATGCCGAGAAGCGGTCGGCAACGACCATCATGCTGCCGCCTTCGCCGGAGTCATTGTTGCCTGACGATTTTGATGGATGGGCCGCAGCAGAGCCCCTGAAGACGGTGAACGACCCGGCACAGATAGATCCTGCGAACGCCGGGGCGCTGAAGGAGTACGGATTCACTCGAGGAGTGGTGGCCAACTACAAGCGTGAGAGCGACACGCTAAGCATGCGCGCACTGCGCTTTGAAGACGTTAGCGGGGCGTACGGGGCCTTTTCGTACTACCGGCAGAATGGATGGCCGAAAGCTGACATCGGCACAGGAGCGGCGTCGAACCACGACCAGGTCATCTTCTGGGTGGGGACGACGGTGGTGCAGGCGGCCTTTTCGCGAATCGGCTCGATGTCTGCTGGGGAGTTGCGAGAGATTGCGCGAAGGCTTCCCCCGGCGAGGGGTAACCGTGCGCTCTTGCCGCCAGTCCTGGCCAATTTGCCAAAGACTTCTCTTGAAGACCAGACAACCCACTACGCGCTTGGGCCCGCAGGCTACGGGGGAGCGGGCGGCGTGCTGCCACCGTCACTGATTGCTTTCGATAAAGGCGCTGAGACGGTGACAGCCACCTACTCGCTTTCGTCGGGTCCGGCAACGTTGACCGTCATCGACTATCCCACGCCGCAGATCGCCGCAGCACAGGAAACTGCGATTCGAGACTATCTGCAGGCGGGGGACAAGGCTCAGCCTTCGTGGCCCAAGGCGCTCACTGACTCCGACGCCGCATCGCTCGAGGTGCGGCACAGCGGACCCCTGGTGGCACTGGTGAGCGGTGACGCAATTCCCGACGACAGCCACCGGCTGCTCGAGTCGGTGCACTACGAGGCGGATCTGACGGCGATTCCAGAGCCCGTTCAGTCAGACGTACAAAAAACCGCTGATATCCTGCTGAGTATCGCCGTGATCACAACGGTCGGGGCCGGCGCCGCGATCCTGCTGGGCGGATTCCTTGGAGGCGGCCGCGCTCTTTATCGGGTCGCGCACGGTAAACCTGCCTCATCCGTCTACGACGAGGAGTTCATCCATCTCGATTTGCGGGAACCTTGGACCGAAAAGACTGAGGCGATCCAAGAGCCGCATCAGAAGGGTTAATGGCCCCATATGCCTGTGGAAAAATGCTCTCAAACCCTAAGAAACCAGTGTAATTCACGGAAAATGGCGGAGAATTTCAGGCGAATAAAAGGCAAATAGCTAACTAGCTTCGGCTCTCGACCGATGCCGTTAAACTATTGAAACAATGTAAGTTATTTTCCCAAACATTTTCCTTGACACGCTTCCCCCCCGAACCTAGTATGCAGCCAAGAAAGTTCTAATGGGTTTGCCTCCGTTGGAACTATTCTCCCTAAGGAAAGAGCCGCCCTGTTGCCGGGCGGCTCTTTCCGCTTTAAGCAGGATTTCGCCTCAGGCCGGTCCCGCGGACGTTGTGTCGGGGATCGGGTCCGCCCACTCCCTGCCGCACTGCTCGCAGCACCACGTGTTTGCCGGATCCACGCCTTCGAGAACTGGATCTTCGGCGCCACATGCCGGGCATTTTGGGGCAGTGAATTCGGGCACGTTCATCTCACTGGCCTCGGCAATCTCGCGCGGAATGGGCCGCGCGGCAACTTCGCGCGCTTCAGCGAGCCGATCGGCTGCGACCAGTACGCGGAAGGCACGGGGCGTGAAGAGACCGGACGGGGGTCCCATCTCCGGAGAATAGAGGAGGCTATCCTCGGGGTCCGCACGCGAGTCTTGGATCCAGCTCTCGATGGCTTCTTCTTTCAACATCGCGCAGACTTGCCAAGCCTGTTTCCAATCGCCGCACTCGCACAGAGGCAATCTGCGTATGCTCTCCCTGGATGCGGCGCCCTCCGCGTCGGCGTAGGCGGGATCTGCATCTGCACTTCGCGCATGAGATGCAGTGAAGACTGAATCTGGCTTGGTCGACTGTGAAAGGCTGGAGAACCTTGACGCATTGCCGGCGGCTTGCGTGTCCTTCAGGCCGCGGCTACTCATCTCGCTGCGCAACACCTGCTGCGCGGTATCGGTAAGATCGGCGATATCGAGCGCCAGTTCGCGCAGCTCTTCATCGCTCATCCTGCGGTAGTGTTCGGTAAGCCGCTGCCACTCTGTGACGGGATTGACTTGCATGGCCAGCAGTATACGGCGGAGCCGGGGCTGATGCTCAGCGATAGGGGCGCATGCCGAGATCGACGAGCATGGTGCGGATGACGACCATCGCGGTTACGGTAAGCGCAGCGAGCATACAGACCCAGAAGCCGATGCGGCTGTAGGAAAGGTGCAGATCGGGCCGGATGCCGGAGAAGTTGAACACAAGATCATCGGGCAGCAGCGTGCGCACCGCGACCGCAAAAAGGAAGCCGCCTGCCCACACGAGCGCGATGCGGAAGGCAAGCCGAACAGTGAATGCGAAAAGGGTCTCAGGCATAGTGTTTGTCCGCCTGCCGCATGCATACAATTGCATGGTGCGCAGCCGTATTGCTCAACTTTACCTCTCTCAAGCGCAACGATACAATCGGAGAGGCAGGCCGACGTAGCTCAGTTGGTAGAGCAGCTGATTCGTAATCAGCAGGTCGTCAGTTCAAGTCTGACCGTCGGCTCCAGATTCGGGCTTGAGATCGCAGGATTCGCACGTGGCCTCTCGAGAACGAGAGGTCAAATTTTTTGCGATGGAGCTTGGGGGCGCAGCAGCGATGTTGGTCCAAGTTGAGCACGGTTCAGGATGAGCCGGCGCGAACCGATTTGGCGTCTGGAGAGTCAGGTGCGCCGGCTGCGCCCCGGAATGCTGCCACGGCGCAGCCGACGAGAGCCGCCGTGTCTTTCAGTTCCGATACGCGCAATTGAACCGGAGAATCGCCAAGCTGGGCATGGACTGCCGGCAAGAACAGGCTTGCGGAGCGCGCGATGCCGCCTCCCAGCACGATGACTTCGGCCTGGAAGCCGGTGAGCAGCGTCCTGATCACTTTGCCGAGGTGTTGGCCAAACTCCTGAAAGGCCTGCATCGAGGCGAGATCGTTGGGGGCTGCGGCGGCAAGATCGACCGCCTCGCGTTGAACGCCGGTAAGGCGCTGGTAATTGCCAACAATGGCCCTGGATGAGATAAAGTCCTCCACGATTCCGGCTTCATAAGGAAGGTTCCAAATCTCCCCGCCCGGCGGTACGCCGGGCCCTTCGGCTACGATGCGGCCGTCCACCGCAAAAGCCGCACCGATTCCAGTGCCCAGCGTGAGGCCGACCGCTCGGCGAAATCCGCGGGCCGCACCGGCGCCGATTTCGCCCAGCAAAAAAGCGTTGGCATCGTTCAAGAAGCGCACCTGAATCGGCTGTAAACCAAAACTTGCCGCCAAGGCCGCACGCAAGTCGAACCCGTAGAGATAGGGCAGCTTGTGACGCATCAGGCTGACGCCAGCCTGGAGATCGAAGGGGCCCGGCACGGCAAGCATGGCGCCGATGTTTCCGCCGCCACCGGCTCGGGCTTTTACTCCGAGCTCGTGCAGAAGACCGACGAAGGCATTTGCAGTTTGCACCGTTGCGTAGGGCGCGCTCACCTCGGATCCGAGACGAAAGTCATTTCCGCAGCATATTGCGGCGGCAACATGGCTGCCGCCGACGTCGAAGGCCAGCACGCAGTCGTCCACAGGGTCTGTCAAAGCAGTTTCTCCTGGAGTAGGGCGCCGCGTCTTCCAAATCGCCGCGGGCCTCCGGCGCCGCCGTTCGCTGCCCCAGCCGCCCCCTCTTATTGTAACACGCGACGGGGACTTGGTGAACCGAGCCACACTGAAACGCTGCCCTAAAAACCGATACAATGCCAGCGGACCGTATCACAGCAGGGAGGTCCTTTATGAAAGCGTTGGTCAAGAGCAAAGCGGAGCGCGGACTTTGGCTGGAGGAGATTCCGGAGCCGGAGATCGGCATCAACGACGTTCTGATTCGCGTGCGCTACACAGGCATTTGCGGCACCGATGTACACATCTACGAATGGGACGACTGGGCGCAGAACACCCTTCACGTGCCGTTGACCATCGGCCACGAATTTGTGGGCAAGATTGTCGCCGTCGGATCGAATGTGAGCGACTTTTATCCGGGCGACATCGTGAGTGGCGAGGGGCACGTAGTTTGCGGGCGATGCCGGAATTGTCTCGCAGGCAGGCGGCATTTATGCGCTTCGGCCAAGGGCGTTGGCGTAAATCGGCCGGGGGCTTTCGCCGAACTGATTTCGCTCCCGATGACCAATATCTGGAGACACAATCCCAGTATCGACCAGGAAGTAGCGGCGATCTTCGATCCATTCGGCAACGCTGTGCATACCGCCCTTTCGTTTCCTGTGCTGGGAGAAGATGTGCTGATCACGGGCGCCGGCCCAATCGGCATCATGGCCATCCCTGTGGTGCAGCATGCTGGTGCGCGGCACGTTGTCATCACTGACCTTAATCCGTTCCGGCTGGAGCTGGCGCGCAAAATGGGCGCAACCCTGGCGGTGAATCCGAATGAGACTCCGCTCGCGGAGGTGCAGAAGCAACTCGGCATGGTGGAGGGCTTCGACGTGGGGCTGGAGATGTCGGGCAATCCCCAGGCGCTGCGCGACATGATCGCCAACATGAGCCACGGCGGCAAGATCGCCGTTCTTGGCATTCCCGCAAAAGAGGTGGTGATCGAACTGCGGCAGGTCATCTTCAGCATGCTGACGCTCAAAGGCATTTACGGCCGCGAGATGTACGAGACGTGGTACAAGATGACGGTGATGCTGGAATCGGGCTTGGATATTTCACCGGTGATCACGCACCGCTTCTCGTACAAGGACTACGAGAAGGGCTTCGACGCAATGATCTCGGGCCAAGCAGGCAAAGTGGTGCTGGACTGGACAGGCCTGGGGTGAAGCGGGGCTGCGTGAGCGACTCTCGTCGAAGAGATCTGCGCCGCCCTAGCTCTCCAGCGCCGCCGAAAAGTGGAGCAGCGGTGAGTTCTTGAACCGGTAAGAGCAGGCCTCAACCTTATCGCCGAGAATCGTCATTTTGTCCAGGTTTCCCTGCCCCATTCCCGCTTCAGTCATCGACGAAAGATAAAGGATTTTCTTCGCGTCGAAGCCCATCAGCCGGGCGCTTAGAACGTCGGCTGCGAGCGGGTCGACACTTGCAACCGCGATGCGCGAATCCACAGGAGTTCCGCGCGATGGACCGTCTCCCTCCATGCCCGTAAACCCGTCGATCACCGCCAGGTCAGGGTAAACATGCTGAGCCATGTGGAACATGTTGAAGTGAATGATATCGTTCGGCTCGCCATGCGGCCCCATGTGCATGTGCGGCTTGTCGCTGGTCTTGTAGTCGTTGATGGGCGCGCCCAGCAATACGTTCTTGAGCGACAGCGTGACTGAGGCAAAACCGTGCGTCTTCATGATTGCTGCAGAGATGATGTAGAGATTGGGGTCGAGCATGGGCGCACAGATGCGGATCGGAATGGGAGCGTTGTCGGCGCCCATGGTGTAGCGATATTCGAAGCCGCCCAGATTCATGTCGATCAGCTTGACCTTGTATTTCTTCTCGAGGTCCTCGTATCCGTAGTTCTTGTAGCCGACCATCGTGCCTTCTTTAGTGGCCGCCGCTTCGCCGATGAGGATCTCTTTTTTATAATGCTGGCGGAGGAACTCGAGAATGCCGCGGATTGCGTCAACATTCGTGGCGGCTAGCGGCTTGCTGGTCTGCACAAAGTTCGGCTTGATCAGGATCTGCTTGCCCTTGATGCCGCTGAAGACCTGGTCCTCAATGAGCTTAAGCGCCTTGTAGATGTTTTCGCTGCGATCGTTCCCTTTGACCAGCGCGACACGCGAGGCTTCTTCCGGTGGGTGGAAAAGACTGATGCCGCCTCGGCTCCGATAGGCCGGTTCCAGTCTTTTGCCGTATGCGCTCAAACTGCTTGCTGACACGGCAGCGGCTCCCAGCATCCCCACGCCCATAAACCTCACCAGGTCGCGCCTGTTCCAGTCTTGTCTCGGCGTCATTTCAGCTCCTTTTCTCGCTCGTCTCGAAAGCGTGCCCTCGACGACTTCCATCGTCGCGGACGGCGGCCAATGCCCGTCTACGTGATCGCTGGCAAACCCCTTCTCGAAGGAGCGCGTCTGCAGTGCAATGACTATACTCCGAAGCTGTATCGAGAGATTGTGAGCGGGGCCACATACGGGAGAAGAGATCGGCCCGGCGGCACAGCGTTGAGTTGCGCGGCGCTCTGTAAGAAAGCACCTGACTTCGAGAGGACGAGGAATGTCCCGCCGGTGGTTGGGGAAACAGTCCCGCTTATGGCTGCCCTGAAGCAATCCCCGGCTGGCGAAGCCGGCTTTTAGGGAGATTTTGTTGGCGTCCCCGGCGGGATTTCGAGAGCATTGCAAGGCGTTTCCAATCCAGCTGAGCGGTCTGGAATTGAACTCTAAAAAGGCAACAGAATGTTCGCCGAAAGTGCCTACCCATGCAGGATGGCATGGGAGAATCCTTCAGGGACCCTGGTGGCTGTTGCGGCTGACTGCGGACGTGCAATGCCAGTCTGGGCGTTTCGTAGACTGAGAAGCGAACGGTCTGGATGCAGAGTTCGGTGACGATTCCTTTGCCCCCGCCGTTGCCTGAAACTGTGCAACTGGCGTCTAAGGGTAAAGATAGATGCAGGAGGATCTGATTCATTTCTCACCCATCGTTCGACTCCTGAAGGAGAGTGCTTTGCAGCGCCGCCGAAATGTACAGTGGACTCGCGGCCGAACCACCGACTCAACTCCGACTGCTCGCTTCTTCGCACTAAAGCTCACTCGAGCGTTCTTCGTCGTTTGCTACTCAACTTTGGTTGGATGCGGCGGAACCCTTATATCCCAAAGCGCCGGATCCGGCAGTGCACAGACGCAGACGGCTGTGATCAACTGGGCGAATTTCCACCAGGTAATCGATGGTTTCGGCGCCGCCACCGGAGAGGGTAGTAGCTTATCGTCCGCGCAGCACTCGTTTCTATTTGGAACTGGCCCAGGGCAGCTCGGTTTGTCGCTGCTTCGAGCACAAATTACGGATAACTCCGAAGCTCCAGGGGACTGTACGAGTGTCAGTACAAGCTGCGCAGGTGTGTATGTCAGCGATATGCAGGCTATGATTGCGAACGGCGGAAGAGTTTATGCAAGCCCCTGGACTCCTCCTCCAACCTACAAAACGAACGGTGATTCAACTTGCCTGGCAGGCGCCGGGAACGGCAGCCTTATTACAGGTGACTACGGCCTATACGCCACTTGGCTGGCGAACTTTGTGAAGAGTCTACAGACAGAAGATGGCATTAGTCTTTACGCTCTTTCTATACAGAACGAACCGGACGCATGTACTGACTATGACAGTGCTGTATGGACTAGTTCCCAGATAGATACGTTCATTAAGACGAACCTTGGCCCGACCTTTGCTTCGGATGGCCTCTCGACGCTGATCTTCATGCCGGAAACGGGGCTTTGGCGAAATATGTCGGTAGACAACACGGGCAGCGGGAACAATCTGGGAGACGCCTGTGGGAACGACGTGGCCTGCGCGAGCTATGTCAGCGGCTACAACTACCACGATTACGATGCCAATTTTACTGGTTCTTATACGGTCCAACCGTTTCCGGTGCCAAATACATGGACCGCAGGAAAGAAATACTGGGAGACGGAGGCTGCGTGTTTGCCGGGAAGTCCGATGACGCCAAGCTGGTGCCAAACTGGGTACAACACGGATATTGCAGATGCCCTTCAATGGGCTGCTGTAATCGACCAAAGAATTGCGGGTGATGGCGCGAACGCATGGCTCTATTGGTGGCTTTATGAAAGGGGTGAAGCAGATGACCAGTCGCTGATCTCAGATAGCACGCCCTACCCGCAGCGTGCTTACATGCTTGGTCAATATGCCAAGTTCGTTCGCCCTGGTTATTACCGTATCGACGCAACTCGTGCTCCACAAACTGGAGTGAGCGTTTCGGCATACCAGAACACGTCCACGAATACTCTGGTGATCATCGCAACGAACTACAGCGGTTCGGCGGTGTCGCAGACGTTCAACATAACGAATGCTCCCACATTCTCTTCCCTGACGCCCACGATTACATCGTCGAGCTTGAGCCTTGCAGCACAATCGAGTGTATCTGTTTCCGGTAATTCCTTTACGTATATACTGCCTGCTAAAAGCATTACGACATTCGTGGGCAACGCTTCGATGCCATAGCGGTTGGGGCATCGCCCTGGATAAAATCCACGACGATGTGATTGCAGCATTCGGACTGGCGAGTCAACTTATTCGGAGCTCTGTGTTCATCTGAATTCAAAGAGAACCCACGCAGTCAAACCACAACGAGCCGATCCGTTGTTTGATCGAGATCGATAGGCGGCGCTACCGGGAACTACTGGGGTCTGCCCACGTGCACTCCTATCAAATGCCCTCTTGTATTCCGCGCGTAGACCTTCACTGAAATTGTTGAAAAATCTCGAATGACGTTCGCCGTTGTCGGCGGTTTTAGGAAAAGCACACCAACTCCCGCTCGCGTTCGTCGCTATTCCTGTCGCTTCTGAGCGCAAGGGAATAGTCGCCCAAAATCGAAGCTCTGAGGCTCATTTAGTCACCACAGGTCGCCAAAGATTCGGCGCAAATTGGCGGCTCACATCTATGTATTCTGTTTTGTTGGCGTCCCCGACGCGATTTGAACCTGTGTTATCGCCGTGAAAGACGGGAGAAAATCGCAATCTGCGGCACGATAAGAGAGCGAATTGTAATCAAAGGCGCCTGAGAAAGCTTCGCAGGCCGATACTCTGCTACCCATCACAGATTTAAACTGACCCAGTACAGAAAATTAGGTGACTCGGCAGGTGGGAATCGCTTCAGGCCGATTGACCCGGTGCGATCACATTCCGGAGTGCAGTTTCGCCAAGGCGATCGCGGAGCTGCGTCAGATACAGGCTGCGCGGCGACACGTGCGTGTCCAGTGATTCGATATATCCGCTTCCTTGGTTGGGTCCTGGAACGCGGTATTGAAGATCATTGAGTCCACTCCAATGTGGCCGAATGAGAAATTCTGTGCCGTGGGCGGCTTCTGCACCAGGAACGGCCCTTCGCAGTTCCAGAACACGGTATTGCCGCCCGCCCATCCGATGTTGATGTCCTTCCAGAAGCGGGCTGTCAATGGGCGCGTGGACATTGTCGTAGAGGCCGCCCGTCGCCCACTGCTCGTGGGTTTCGCTTGAGGAGTAGGGGTGTGTCGCCGTGCAATCGAGGAACACATTTGAGGTGGATGTGGGTTGGCCCATCATGAACGAGTGGCGTCCTTTGTCGGAGTGGCAGCGCTGCACCAGCGTTAGCTCTCCGCGCAGGGCGAAGGTAAAACGCCGCGCGCCCATTCGCCGCGAAACGGGCTCGCGTGAGACGCAATCCTGCACGGTGATCCATTTAGCGCCGCGCTGCGTGCCGACCATGCTGTACGCGAAGTGAAGCGCAGTCACGTTGCGCACCCAGGCGTTGCTGATGTTGTCGAGTGTGATGAAGTTCCAATAATGGTCTTCGTCCGAGTAATATTCTTCGCCCTCGTAATTCGGACGATCCATGTTCCCGTATTCTTCGGTGCGCTTGGTGGGGTCGAACTCAGACATGCCGCGAAGATTCTCGACGCCTGACATTTTCAATGCGCCCGGGGTCCTCGTACTTCAGCACTTCACCGCCGCCCCAGCGCTTTTCGATGGCGCACGTGATGGGAGCGTCGATCAGAATGGTATTCCCCTGAACATCGACCACGACGCGGTCCCACTCGACGTTGAAGGGCTTCCAGGTGCTGGCCGGGGTGGTGCCGTTCATGCCCATGGTGTTAATCCAGTCCTGGTTTCCGATTCGCCGCACGATCACGGTGTCGCCTGCCTTGAACCGGCGTGCAGAGGCCACGGGTATGGTGCGCGTGCCGACCGGCACGTAATCGTCGGTGACCCGCTGCTCTGATTTCTTCCGTTGCAACCCATCCGGCGGAGCCGGCGATTTTCACGAGCGTCGGCAGGGTACGGCCGAAACCGCGGCCGGCCGGGGCGTTGGCGCGGGGGTTTCCCGTGCCGATGAGGATTGTACCGGTGTCGCCCATACCCTCACCGCGCAGCACCACGCCGCTGGCCTGAATGGTGATGGGAGTCGCCATCTTGTAGTAACCCATTTTGAGCAGCACCGCGCCGCGGAAGCCGCTCGGGTCCAGGGGCAGTGCGGAGACACGGTCGATGGCGGCCTGCAGGTTGGCCGTATTGTCTCCTGCGACGGGCCACACCGTTTCTTTGATGGGCACGGTAGGAATCGGCGCGCCGCCTCCGCTGAATCCGGCATGGGAGAAATCCGGAATGGTGTTTCCTTGCTCGTCTGCTGCGTAGATCAGTTTGCCTGTGGGGCCGGGATGGACCCGGGACACGGTTGGGCGCAGGTCCGGCGCTTGCTCTATCTCCTGGCCACCAATCACGGCCGCCGGGGCAAGCGCGATTGCCATTTGCAACATTCTGCGTCGCGAGAGGGGAAGATCCATTCGATTCACTCCGGGCCTCAACTCTACGCTCCAGCGGAGGCGAATAGCATCCTATCAGTTCCGCGGTTCCCCAGTGAACTCATTCTGCCTGGGAGGCTATGCCGAGTGGGTCACATGATATAAGGGGGGTGCTCAATAAAATCCACCCCGGGGGAAGTGATGATAAATCGGCGATCAATATTGCGTATTGCAGGTTTGGCCGGATTCGCGCAGGCGGGCAAAGCGCTGTTCGGTCAGAGCAGCGAGTCGGCGGGAAAAAAAGCGACTCAACCCATCGTGCTGTACTGCGATATGCCTGTCGATCCTGCTCGCGAACAGGAGATGCTGGATAACTACCACAACCACTTTAAGCCGGCTGCCGTAAGCTTCCCGGGATATATCGACCTGAAAATCGTGAAGCTGCGCAAGGTCATGCAGGGACCGCCGCCTCCGCCATCGGTGAATTATCGATTCCAGCTGACCTACGAGAGTGAGGAAGCAAGGCAGAAGTGGATCGCGTCTGCCATTCATAAAAAGAACTGGCCGCTGATCGAAAATACGCTCACCGACAAGAACTACCAGATACTGCTCACAGACGCCGTATAGGATTTGCCCGGAGAAAATGAATGCCACGAAGATTTGCTTCTCGAAACAAACCCAACTACGTTCGATACCTCGCTGTCCTCTCTCTCACCATGGCTCTCGGCACCGTAGCGAGTGAACATCTTGGAGCGCAGCCGATCGTTTCGGGAGAAGGAATCGAAGCCCAGGTGCCAGGAACTGAGATCGTTAGGCTTGATCCCGCACTTGACGCCATCATCGCGCCCGGTATGCGGATTGAAAGGGTTGCTACCGGCTTCAAGTTTGTGGAAGGCCCGATGTGGCGCCAGGGCCGGCTGTGGTTCTCCGATCTGGTTGGTAACAAATTGTACGCAATGTCTCGCGAAGGAAAGGTAGAGATGCTGCTGGATCACTCAGGAGGCCTCGCTAGTTTTCCGCCGGGCGCTTACATGGGCTCCAACGCGATGGTGACAGCCAAAGACGGTTCGGTTTTGCTCATCGAACAAGGGGGGCGGAAAATTGTGCGGTTAGGTAAGGACTTCACGAAATCCCCGTTTCTCGACAAATTCGAGGACAAGCGCCTTAATAGCCCCAACGACCTCGTCTTTGCTCCCGACGGCGCACTCTGGTTTACAGATCCGCCCTTCGGACTCGCGAAGCAGAACAACGATCCTGCAAAAGAGTTGGGTTTCAATGGGGTTTATCGATACGCGAATGGCAAGCTTAGCGCTGTGATCAAAGACTTGACGATGCCAAACGGCATCGGGTTCTCGGCCGACGGCAAGACGCTATACGTCTCGAACTCCGGCCCTGACATGTATGTCGCAAAATTTGCCCTCGATACAAATGGAAACGTCATTGGCCGGAGCCGGCTGATTTCATATCCGGGTTCGGCGCCCGATGTTCCCGATGGCCTGAAGATTGATTCGGCCGGAAATATATGGACGAGCGGCCCTGGCGGAATCCGGATCATTACTCCGGGTGGAAAGATTCTTGGCCAGATCAAGCTTCCCGAGGTCGCAGCCAATCTTGCGTGGGGCGATGACGGAAAGACGGCGTATATCACCGGGTCAACGAGTATCTACCGCATTCGGCTGTTGATCCCGGGAGCGCTTCCGCTCTATCGATAACATGAACTTTCGCCATCGTCGCATGGGAAGGACGGACCGGCAGGACGATCGAAAAGAAAGTGGTCAGGGGAACTCGAACGCCTTACACAGACATCGAGCCCAAATAAAGAAGGGCCCGATTTAGCAGCCCTTACGTTCAGAATCAGGCACGTTCGAGTGCATTGACTCACCACAGAGTCACCAAGGATTCCTCGCAAATTGGCGGCTCACGTCTACGTATTTTATTTTATTGGCGTCCCCGACGGGATTTGAACCCGTGTTATCGCCGTGAAAGGGCGGTGTCCTAGGCCGGGCTAGACGACGGGGACGAGAGAGCAGAACGCGGAAGGAATGTGGCCGGAAGTGCCCTTTTTTTAAAGGCTATCAACTCGCGAATGGTGTGTCAAAAAGCGAATCGCGCTCAAGAACCGAAACGTGTGTCAAAAGAGATAGAAAGCCGACCGAGGCGCCGGTCGACCTGACGAGAGCAAATGCCTTGAACCACCAGACCTGTCGAGTGCACTTGATGCGCAGAGAGGCTTCCCCGCGCACTTCGCATATAGGGCGGGAACCAAGGGCGTTAAGAGAGCGTGGCGCAGTTCTGAGCTATTCTCGTGTTGGGGCACGCTGCCCCTTCAATGTGCGGCGAAATCATGCCGCCGAGTCATTTTGCGTCAGTAACCCTTCTCCAGGCGTCTGATGATCCAGGACTCGCCGCAAGATATGTTTGCGTGTGAGTCCGCGAGTTCAAGAACCGCCGTAAGGCTTTGGCTAGGGTCCTGAGAGTGGTCCTAGAGGAAGAATCGAGTGACGCAGATCAGTTATTCACGCTATTTTCTGTTCGGACCGTTCATTCTGGTGGGATTGGCAGTAATCGGCTGTCAAAAAAAGCCCGCGGCGACGGCCGGGCCGGCGATGCGGGGCCTGCCGGTACAAACGGTGATGGTGGCGATGCAGCAAGTGCCGCAGTCGAGTGAGTATGTGGCCACCATCAAATCGCGCCGCTCGGCCACAATGTCGCCCCAGGTGAGCGGGCAAATCACAGAGATCCTTGCGCGCTCCGGTGAGCAGGTGAACGCCAACCAGGTGCTGATGCTGATCGATCCGCGCCAGCAACAGGCCAATGTTGCAGCGCTGCTGGCCACGGAGCGCCAGAAAAAGGCAGTCTATGACTACGACACCATCGAGCTCGATCGCCAGAAACAGCTCTTTGAGGCAGGCGTAACCAGCCGCGACGCTTATGACCAGGCGCAGCAGGCCTACCAGAACGCCAAGGCGGATTACGAAGCCGCAGAGGGCAACCGCAAAACGCAGGAACAACTCCTCGCCTACTACACGATTCGCGCACCCTATGCCGGCACAGTGGGTGACATTCCGGTGCACGTAGGCGACTACGTTTCGTCGGGAGGCAACCCTCCGACGCTGCTCACGACGGTGGACGAGAACAAGGATCTCGAAGCCTACATCTACGTGCCGACAGAGCGCTCTGGCGAGCTGCGCAGAGGACTTCCGGTTGACGTGACGGACGACAGCGGCAAGCTGCTGGAGAAGACAGCGATCGATTTCGTTTCGCCTCAGGTGGACAGTTCGCTGCAAGGGATCCTGGTGAAGGCGCCCGTCGATGCCACTCATGAGATGGTGCGCAACGCGGAGTTGGTCAAAGCCAGGGTCATCTGGAGCACGAAACCAATGGCCATCGTCCCGGTGCTGGCGGTTTCGCAGCAGGGCGAGCAGAGCTTTGTGTTCGTGGTCGAAGAGCAGCATGGAATGAATATGGCGCACCGCACTCCGGTGATACTGGGTCCGACTGTCGACAATAACTACGCGATTGCGTCCGGGCTTAGCGTGGGCGACCGCGTAATCGTTTCGGGAACGCAATTCCTGGTGGATGGAATGCCGGTGATCCTGCTGCCGGGTGCGCCGCAATCCCGGCCTCCGCAACAAAAGGGCGCCGGTGCTCACGGCAAAGACTTGGGAGCTCACGCGGAGAACAGCGCAACCGGCGGAAAGGCCCAATCCGCCGCAGTCACGAGCAGCGCGCGGCGCGCCGCTGTCGCCCATCATCACCGCATACGACACAGAAGAGCCCTGGCGCGGAAGAGCAGACATACGCAACCCAGGACGGTCTCGTAAGAAAGAGGGCTCATCTTGTTTGTTGACTTCTTTATTCACCGCCCGGTCTTCGCCACGGTTTGCGCCCTGCTCATCATCCTGGCCGGCGCAATCTGCATTCCCAATCTGCCTGTAGCCATGTACCCAGACCTGGCGCCACCGGTAGTGGAGGTGATCGCCACCTATGTCGGAGCCGATGCGCAGACGGTCGAGAAAGCGGTCACCATTCCACTGGAAGAGTCGATCAACGGCGTCGAGGGAATGCGCTACATGCAGTCGTCGAGCACCAACAGCGGCGTCAGCACGATCGAAATCACCTTTCAGACCGGCTACAACCTCGACGTTGCTGCCGTTGACGTGCAGAATCGCGTGACCAGCGCGGAAGGCCGCCTGCCAGGCGAGGTGCTGACCACCGGCATCAACTACAGGAAATCGAGCTACGACTTCGTGTTCGGCGCAGGATTTTACACGCTCGACGGCCGCTATTCGAACGAATTCATCTCGAACTATCTGGATGTTTACGTAACCGACGCGCTCAAACGCGTGCCCGGCGTAGGCGATGTGATGATCTTCGGCGCGCGGAAGTACGCAATGCGCGTATGGCTGGATCCGATCCGCCTGGCCGCTCGCGGGCTGACGGCGACCGACGTCGTGAATGCACTGATGGAGCAGAACGTCGAGGTTCCCGCCGGTGCGCTCGGGCAGCCGCCGGCCGATCCGAAGCAGGAGTTCGAGATTCCCGTGCATGTAGTGGGCCGGCTCACCGATCCCGACCAGTTCAACAACATGATTGTGAAGAACACGTCCAATGGGCTGGTGCTTCTGAAAGATGTTGGACACGCGGATATCGGAGCGGAGGATTACGGCACTTCGCTGGAGTTCATGGGGCATCCTGGGACGGGCATCGGCGTGGAGCAGCTCTCGACCGCAAACGCGATCGACGTGGACCGGAGAGCCAAAGCCGAGCTGGAGCAATTGTCAAAGAGCTTTCCGCCAGGGCTCCAATACGCGGTCGCGTTCGACGAGACCACCGCGGTGGGTGAATCCATCCACGAAGTGCTTGTGACGCTGATCGAGGCCATCGTCATCGTCATCGGCGTCATCTTCCTGTTTCTGCTCGATTGGCGCGCGACGATCATCCCGGCGGTCACCATTCCGGTATCGCTGATTGGAACGTTTGCGTTCATCCGGATGTTCGGGTTTTCCATCAATTCACTCACGCTCTTCGGCATCACACTGGCCACGGGCCTGGTGGTGGACGACGCAATTGTGGTGATTGAGAATGTGCAGCGCCACCTTCACATGGAGCACTCCGACCCGCACGAAGCCACTTCACGGGCCATGGGCGAGGTGACGAGCGCGGTCATCGCCACGTCGCTGGTGCTGATTGCAGTGTTCGTGCCGGTTTCGTTCTTTCCCGGAACCACCGGTATTCTCTACCGCCAGTTCGCGTTGACCATTGCATTCTCGATCGCGATCTCTGCATTTAACGCGCTGACGCTTTCGCCCGCGCTTTCGGCCATGGTCTTGCGCGGTGAAGAAGCCCGGCCCCGCCAATTGGATTTTCTGCACATTGGCATCGTGTCGCGCGCCTTTGCCGCATTCATTCACGGCGCCGATGCCTTTGTGACCTGGCTTGGCGCCACCTATGCTCGCATCATTCATGGCGCACTCAGGATTCGCTACCTGCTTCTGCTGGTGTTCTTCGCCGGTCTGGGCGCGACAGTCTGGATTTATGGCTACGTTCCGACGGGTTTTATTCCCCAGGAGGATACAGGCTTCTTCTTGGTAATTGTCCAGGCGCCACCGGGCTCCTCTCTGGCCTACACCACGCGGCTTGCCGAGCGCGGCGGGGCGATCATCGCGCAGGACGCCGATGTGGGCGGATTGTTCTCGATTATCGGCTTCAGCCTATCCGGCAGCGCCTCAAACCAAGGCATGATGTTTGTGAGCACGACCGCGACGTCTCAAAAAGGCGGGAAGGGGCACTCGACGGCCGACGTCCTCCGGGACATTCAGCCCAAGCTGCAAAGGCTCATGTTCATGCCGGAGGGCGGGTTGGTGCAGGCGTTCGCGCCGCCCGCGATTCAAGGCGTGGGCAGCATCGGCGGATTCCAATTCATGCTGCAGGATCAGGGCGGCAACTCGCTCGCCGACATGGACCGCGTGGCGCACCAGATTGTGGCCGCCAGCGCGACGCACAAGGAGCTGGCCGACCTGTTCACATCCTTCTCAGCCAACGACCCTGAGGAGCTGGTCACGATCGATCGCGATAAAGCCAAGGCGATGGACGTTTCCATCACGCAGATCGCCACCACGATCAACGTCTTCATGGGTTCGGAGTACGTCAACGATTTCGATTACAACGCCCGCACCTATCGCGTTTATGTGCAGGCCGACCAACCGTTTCGCATGAAGGCTAGCGACCTCCATAGTTACTACGTCCGGTCCGATTCGGGGCAAATGGTGCCCCTTGACAGCCTGGTCACAGTCACCGACAGCGCAGGGCCGCCTGTAATCACTCGCTACAATCTCTTTCGCGCGGTGGAGATCGACGGCTCGGCCGCGCCCGGTTACAGCTCGGGGCAGGCGATTGCCGGAATGGAAAACCTGGCCCAGGCGAACATGATGCGCGGCATGGGCTTCCAGTGGACCGGCCTCACGCTGGACGAGATCGAATCCTCCGGCCAGGCGATCGTCATCTTCGCGCTCGGCATCGTTGTTGTCTATCTCACGCTCTCAGCCCAATACGAGAGCTTCGCATTGCCCTTCATCATCCTGCTGGCTGTGCCGATGGCGGTACTGGGCGCGTTAGGTCTTGTGTTGCTGCGCGGCTACGCCAACGATGTCTACTGCCAGATCGGCCTCGTGATGCTGATCGGGCTTTCGGCAAAGAACTCCATCCTTATCGTCGAGTTCGCCGAGCAGTTGCGGCGCAAGGGCCGCAGCATCACGGAGGCTGCAATTGAAGCTGCCGAGCTGCGCCTGCGGCCGATTCTGATGACGTCGTTCGCGTTTATTCTCGGTGTCCTTCCGCTGGTCTTTGCTACGGGTGCGGGCTCTCTGGGCCGGCGGTCGGTGGGAACGACCATTGTCGGGGGCATGCTGTTTTCGACCCTGCTCAACCTGATCTTTATTCCCGTGCTCTATGTGATCCTGAGCCGATTGCTCAGGCGCGGAGATCTTTCTGAGAGGCCGTCTGCGCAAGCCGAAGTCTAAATAGATGGCTTATCGCTGCTTTACGGGCTCGGCCGGACCGACCTGCGTCGCCGTGGCTGTGTAGAGGCGGCAGTTGTTCGTGGTTTGCCTGAAGCGGAAATAGGGATGAAAGAAAATGGCGGCGCGCGCATCGCCCGACCCTTCGGCCAGGTCAGTCAACCAAACGCCGTCGACTTCAGGTTGATTGTGGATATGCAGCCAGAAGCCTTTATGTAGATCGGCGAGCACGCCTCCGCCGATCTTGAGGTCCTCGACCGATTTCACATTGAAATCGATCACCTCGCCCGTCTCCTCGTCGATGGAAACCGTGCCCTGCATCACGCGGGCGAATCGCTGATCCAGGTTCCGGGCTTGGAATTTCGGGTTGGGAACGATGTCATAGAAAAGCACGCTCCGCCCGTTGACCATCTGCCGATGCCCGTTGGCCAGCATCATGGCCTGCATGAAATCTTCGAGTTCCTGGTCCTGCTTGTCTTCTTCCTTTTGGGCGTTCGCCGCATTGCTGTATCTCACGGTTTCCTTCATCACGTGATCGTCTTGCTTGCGCGCGTCATCGGTGGAAAGGTCTCTGCCATTCTTCTGGAGCAGGCGCTCGATGGGAATTCCATTGACGTAAAAAAGGTCAGATAATTCGGTCGTGTCTTTTTTGGTTTGTCCTTTGCTGTCGGTTTCGATGGCCTGGGTCGTGACGCGGCACTCGTAGCGTTCCCGCTCGGCCGCAAGTTTCTTCTCATTAGCGAGCGCGCGCTGCAGCAGCGCAGTGGCATTCGGCAGCGGCGCGTCGCGACCAGGGCCCGCAGGCTGTGCCACATTCGCATCTGGCGCGAAGCAAAGCAGAGATGGCGGCGGTACGAAGCATGAAAGAGATTTCTACTGCTACGCGCAGAGATTCGCGGTGAGGCATGCCACGAGGCGCACTGGGAAATCGGCGCGCCGCTTCTCAAAAACTGTGCTGGAGACTTAGACGCTACGCGTCCACCGGCAGCGCCGGCATTGCACCCTGTTTTTTGGCCTCGGCGACCACGGCGTCCAGATCGTCCAGAACTTCCGCCACGGTCATGGTGTAGACCTGGCGCTGCGCATCGTACCCTTCCTCGATGAGATGCTTCAAATAGCGGCCGGCAATCTGCGCGGCAAGCCGATCGGTGATCACCATGCCGGTGCGCTTCTTCTGCTCCACCCACGCCGTGCAGGGCAATGCAATCCACATCGGCCGGCCGTTCACATCGAAGCGAATATCCACCGCATCGGCGTGGCGCGTGGCGATGGCCACCATGTTTCCCTTCCAGCGGCAGTGCAGGTCTTCGCCGCTCCAACGGTCGGTGACGTGAAAATCCTCGTACATATTCTTAGCGTATCTTTCCGGCAGAGCGGAGGCAAGCTCGCGGCCGCTCTCGGAGAAGGCGACGATTCAACAACTCCCATCTGATAGACTGGCCCACATCGCGAGCATGGGATCGGCATACAATGCGGCCGCATGGTCCGACTTCTTCGCTGCGGAGATCGCGGCGTCGGCCGCGCTCGCCGGCCTGATCTTTGTCTCGGTGTCGATCAACCTGCCAAAGATCGTCGGAAATCCTCTGCTGGTCTCGCGCAGCGCCAAAGGCCTCTCTATCCTGGTGGGTGTGTTGCTTGCGGCCACCGTCGCCCTGGCGCCCGGGCAGCCGGTCATTGCTCTTGGCTGCGAGCTCGCCGCGCTTGGTGTCACGCTCTGGCTCGTGGGTACCTGGACGCAGCACCGGTCTTCCCACAAAAACCCCTACGTGGGCCAGTTCCACAAGATTCTCCACATGACCTTAACGCAATGTGCGACGCTGCCCTTCCTTTTGTGTGGAATCTCGCTCATTCTCGGCCGATTCGGCGGGTTGTACTGGCTGCTGGCAGGCGTCCTCTTTTCGTTCATTACGTCCATGGCCGACGCGTGGGTCTTGCTTATTGAAATTCAGCGGTAAGCTGCAGGACCGGCCCGCGCCGGTTGCCCCTGCTTTAACCGCGCTGTTAAACTAATCGGGTTGCAGTTGCGCCATCCTCTTCCGTTCGGACCCGCCTGCAAGCCTTTCGGCAAAGGATAAGAAAGCCCTCGTGGATACTCGAACCCGTCATGCCCTGAAACAAGATAAGTTTGCCCTGGCTGCAAAGAGCAGCGCAAGTTGGGTCAGCGAGCACCAGACCGCCGTCGTGCGCTGGTCGATCGGCGCCGGGATCGTTCTGGTTCTGGCCATCGGCGGGCTCATCTTCTGGAATATCCGCTCCTCCGCGGCAAACGCCGCGCTGGGCGCAGCCATGGATGTGTATACTTCTCCTCTGGCTACTCCGGGCGCTCCACCCGAACCCGACGCGTATACCACTTCCGAAGCACGGGCGAAAGAAGCCAATCGCGAGTTTGTGGCCATCGCTCACGACTACAGTTGGCTGCCCGCAGGCGCCAAGGCCCGCTACTTTGCCGGACTCACGTACCAGGAGCTGGGGCAAAACGGAGACGCTGAGAGTGAATTAAAGTCGGTGGCGAGCTCCTCGAACCGCAACATTGCGAATTTGGCCAAAATGGCGCTCGCTGGACTCTATCAGCAGACAAACCGTTCCGACGAAGGGATTGATCTCTACCAGGAACTAATCGCCAAGCCTTCGGTGACGGTTCCGGCCAGTGTGGCGCAGCTCCAGCTAGCGGATCTGTACGCATCGAAGGGTAACGTGAACCAGGCTCGTGTGTTGTGGGCCAAGGTGCGGGATACAGACAAGGACGGCGCGGCCGGACAGATTGCCGAACAAAAACTGGCCGCGAAGTAGCTGCCTGCGCCGGCTCCGGGGCAATGCCGTTCGGCTCTTTCAAATCGCAACGTCAGCCCTTCAGGGGTTACCCTGAGGTTGAGCATTCTTGCCGCTGCCTGCGTCTGGTGATTGATGAGTACCAGCCAGGCCATTTACGCAGGTTGGATGGAGATACCCGACAGCGCGGTGATTGACGAAACCCGCCTGCGCGCGGAAGACGATGCGCTCGCGGCGCTGGTTGACCAGTATGCCGGGGCACTTTATCGCGTGGCGTACTCCGTGCTGCGCAATCCCGCAGACGCTGAAGATGCCGTGCAGGAGACATTTCTGCGCGTGCTGCGCCATCGCCACTCGCTGGGCGAGGTACGCGACCACCGTGTTTGGCTGATCCGAATTGTTTGGAACATTGTGCTGGACCGCAAGCGCCGCGCGAAAACCCGGCCTGAGACCGACGACGTGGACGAACTGGCGCGAGTGCTGCCTTCGACGGGGCTTTCTGCCGAAGAGGTTGCCTCCGCGGCGCAGCATCATGCCCGAGTGCTCGGATGCGTCGATCGCCTGCCCCAAAAAGAACGCCAGGTGCTGCTGCTCTCGGCTTTTGAAGAGCTAACGAGCGTGGAGATTGCAACCGTCCTGGATATCACGGAGTCCAGCGTCCGTTCACGCCTTTTTCGTGCCCGCAACCTGATGGCCGGTTTGCTCGACCATACCCGGAGTTTGCGATGAATCCAAATCCTCGCAACCCGATCATTCACGAATCTTCATCTGCGGAAGAGACGTTGCGGCTGATCGCCAGCCTGCCCGCGCCTGCCGGCATTGAAGAGCGGGTCTATGCGGCTCTCCGCGTCGTACCTGACCGGGATCCTCAGCAGGAGGCCTTGGTTCCTGAAATAGGGCACCGCGGCCGTGTCCTGGCCTGGCCCAGTGCATCGCGCATGCAGAGCCACTGGATGCGCACCGCAGCCGCGGCGGCCATTGTTTTCGTTGTGGTTGGTGGAGGTTGGGGCGTTTACAGCCGCGTGCAACACGGCCAGCCCACCAGGATCATCCTCATGCCGCGTATTCCCTCAGTGGGGGGCTTTTCTGGCGCCGGTGCCATGCGCATGCCGGAAACGGTGCCCGGCCCGGTGCTGACGCATCCCACAAAGACCCAGGAAACACTCCCCGAAGGAGCGAAGAAGCCATTGAAGCGTGACAAGCGCGCGGACGCCCCAACTACCAAACCCACTGCGACAGCGGCGTCTGCCATTTCGGCTGGCGCTTCAAAATAGGGTATTGCTGCCCTCGCGCAGGAACTTCCTAGGAACTTGTTGAAATAGGTACCCGTTGTGGGTCGGAGGTTCGCTGCCATTCGTCTAACAGGCATGCGTGGAGATGAGCGGATTCAGGACGGTATGTTCAGCTATGTATCGTTGGAGCAGCGAGTGCCTCAGGATCACCCATTGCGTGCAGTCCGCAAGCTGACGGATAGGGTGTTGCAGACCTTGAGCGCGGAGTTCGATGCGTTGTATGCCGATTCGGGCCGCCCGTCGATTGCGCCGGAGTACATTCTTCGGGCTCTGTTGTTGCAGGTGTTTTATTCTGTGCGTTCGGAGCGGCTGCTGGTTGAGCAGATCGACTACAACCTTCTGTTTCGCTGGTTTGTGGGTCTTGGCATGGACGACGCGGTATGGAATCATGCGGTGTTTTCGAAGAACCGCGACCGGTTGCTGACTTCCGAAGTGGCGCAGCAGTTCTTTTCCGAAGTGAACAAGCATGCCAAGCGCTTTATGAGCGACGAACACTTCACCGTCGATGGAACGCTGATCCAGGCATGGGCCTCGCAGAAGAGCTTTCGCTCCAAGGACGGCTCCGATGACGGTGATGGTACGAATTTCCACGGCCAGAAGCGATCGAACAAGACGCATGAATCGACCACCGACACCGATGCGCGACTGTACAAGAAGAGCTACGGCAAAGAGTCGAAGCTGAGTTATCTGGGCCATGCGCTGGTGGAGAACCGCAACGGTCTGATCGCCGCGGCGATGGTGACGCATGCCGACGGTTATGCCGAGCGCGATGCGGCGCTGTTGATGCTTGCCGAAAAGCAGGCGGGCCGCTCACGCCGCATTACGGTGGGCGCTGACAAGGCTTACGACACGAAAGATTTCGTCAGCACGGTGCGGGAGTTGAATGTGACGCCGCACGTCACCAGGAACGACAAAGGCCGCGCAAGCAACCTGGATCGCAGAACCACTCGCCAGCCCGGCTATGCCGTCAGCCTGAGCCGGCGTTGGCTGGTGGAGAAGGGCTTTGGCTGGCTGAAACAAACCGGCCCGCTGCGCCAGGTCAAGTTGCGAGGCCTGGAGAAAGTGGACTGGCTGTTCGTCTTCAGTTGCGCGGCGCACAATCTGATCCGGCTGCCGCGACTGATGGCTCAACCACCGACAACACTCAGGGCGCAGTGTGCCTGAACAACGGTTGCAGGCCGAGGGAATGATCCCCTGAGGCTCGCAAACCTCTATAAACACCAGCCAAAACCGCATTTCAAGCAGATTTTGGACGACACGAAACGAAAGCCGCCAGTAAAGACGCTACTATTAGGCGAATTTCAACGAGTTCCTAGGCATCCCGGACCACGGCTCGGATCAGCATACCCAGCAGCGCCAATACCACCGCGCCCCAGAAGGCTGGTCCCAGGCCGCGTACGTGAAATCCGGGAACGATGGCCGACGCCAAAAGGATCATGATGCCGTTGATGACCAGCAGAAAAATGCCGAGCGTAAGAATGCTGAGCGGGAAAGTGACGATTTTGAGAAGCAGGCCCACGGTGGCGTTCAAGAGCCCGATGACCACCGCCGCAATGAGCGCAGGGACCAAGCCTGCCACGTGAAACCCGGGAACGATCCTCGACACGATAAGCAGCGCGAGCGCGCTCAAGATCCAATGGAGTAAAAGCCTCATTCTGGGATCCTCCCGCCAGAGCCTGCCGGACATGGAGAAGCATATACTGCGGCGATCCGGATTCGCGGATCTTTTTGCCGGCCCTGGAGCCTTTAAGCTATCAATGCGACGCCCTTGCAGGAAACCGGTTGAAAAACCTACCGCGCTGCCAGGATATTCCGGGGACGGCTTGGTTCATTACCATGGAGAGTATGTTCGCGCGTCGCCTCTCTGTGGAACGCATTGGTGCCGACGGGCAGCGCCATGCCTGCCCGATCCGCTGGATCGATAACTTTGCCATGCGCAACTTCACCAACGATGCGGTCTTCGACGACACTTTTCCAGCGGGCGATGGCGTGCTCGAAGCCGGCCACCGCGTCCCGCTCGACCGCCTGCACCCTGCGATAGAAGATTGGTTCCGCCGGAAAGGCTATCTCAAGCCTGGCGAGCGGCTTGCGATAGCGGAACTCCCTCGGGTCCCCAGATAGCCATTAAGCAGCGACAGGGACGGGCCTGACCCCGTCATTCACCCAGAGCTGGAACTCGGCTTCGCGGCGTGCCTTGAGCCCTACATTCACCTGTCCGCCCGCGTGATCCCAGGCGAGCAACTGTTCGGCTGCGGCCATGTACTGGGCAGCATTCAGCACTTTCAACAGGGTGGAAGCCGCGAGCCGCCCCGCGCCCAGGTTGAAGCAAAAATCCACCAGCGCGTCGAACTGCCCCTGACTGAGGGCGACCCGCACCAGGCGGTCCACCGCATATTCCGCGCGGCGGACGTCTGCCGCCAAAAGCTCAACCGCCTTTACCTCGTCGATGCCGTCGGGGAAAGACTCCGGCGGCGCGACTTTGTGTCCGTAGCCAATGGTCTTGAAGCCGGCGACATCGGTGTACGAGTGGCTGCGAAACCCCTCCGATCTCTTGATCAGCGCCAGTCCTGCTTCGCTTAGTTCCATAGAATAATCCTCTTACGGCCAAAGATGGCAAAGGGCCTGCGATGAGGTCTCCGGTCAGAAAGGAGATTCATCACAAGCCCTGGGTCCAAGCTAGCAAAATCCGCGAATTAATCTGCAACGCAGCAAGAAATAACTCTGGAACCAGACGGGCGCACAACGAGGCGAGTATCAGCGCGACGTCGGCCCGTAGCGGTGGCTGAAAATCTCGTTGCGGCCTGTAGACTGGGGTAGGTGGTTTGAATATGCGAAGCAATACGCAGGTCAGAAAATTCTTGCTTAGTGTTAGTGCCGCGATTGCACTGATCGCAGTTCCGGCGTTTTCCGCGCCACGGCAAGCCGCGAATCCCAGCGCGCCCGCCAATTCGGCAGACGTCAGCTCTTTGCCCGATGGCCCCGGTAAACAGATCATTCAGAAGAACTGCGTTTCCTGCCATGGTGTGAGCAACATCACAAGCAAGCGCGGCACCGAAGATGACTGGTCGAATACGGTGAGCAACATGATCGGCAAGGGCGCCGACATCTCCGATGACGACGCTGATACGCTCATCCAGTACCTGGCCGCGCATTTCGGCCCTTCTTCGCCCAAACCAGGCGAGGCAGCGCAACCGGACCAAGGGACCGCGGCTACCCCACCAGGAGCAAATGAAGCTGGGGAAAAGGATTCGGTCAATGTGAACAAAGCCCCGGCCGCGGAGCTTGAATCGAAGCTGGGTCTGACCGAGGCGGAGGCAGCCGCATTGATCCATTACCGAGAGCAAAAAGGGGACTTCAAGTCCGTGCAGGAACTGTCCTCGGTGCCGGGATTGGATGCGGCCAAGATCAGGAGTCAACAGAGCAAGATTACATTCTGATCGGTTCCAAACACCGGCAAGATTTGCCACTTCCAAAGTCAGCAGAAAGCCGTGGCGCATGATGAATGGCCACGGCTCCCGTTTTCAGTCGTGATTTCCACCTAGTTTGCGGGCAACGTCCACGCATAGAGGAATGTGGGCTTGACACCATTGTGTGGCGCTCCTGAAGCGAAGACAGCAACGTACTGCTTGCCGTTTCTGCCCATCCAGGTGATCGGCGTTGATGTGATATTCACGCCAAGGTCTGCTTCCCACACGACCTTTCCGGTGCGGGAGTCAAACGCGTGGAATTTCCCGTCCATCGTGGCGCCAATGAAAAACAGGTTGCCGCCCGTTGCGATTCCACCTGCATTCGTGGTTGGGGTTCCGGTCTGCGGGACGCCCAGTTTGTCGAGTTCGTCAAACGAGCCGAACGGGACCCGCCAGGCAAATTCGCCGGTGTTCACGTTCACTGCTGTCAGGTGTGACCACGGCGGCGCCTGGCATGGCCACTGCTTCGTGCCGTCCCAGAAATAATCCCCGAGACGGTTGGGCGCATGGTCGGGTCCGACCCGGTTATAACCGCCCTTGCCATCCGAGACCATCTTGTTGAAGTTCGCCAAATCCTTGCTGTCGATGATGATGTAGCCGAGTTTTGGGTCGTACGCGCCGCCTCCCCAATTAATGCCACCCGTCCAACTGGGAAAGATCACCCGCAGCTTTGGCCCGTATTGCGCAAATGGGCCGCCCGTCATCGCACCGCCTTCCATGGCCAGCAGGTTCTTGCAATAGGCTTCGTGTTCCGGCGTCACCGTTGCGAATTCATCCGGAGTGAAGGACATTCTCGCCAGCGGCGGGGGTTTGACCGGCATCGGCTGCGTCGGCCAGTTCGAATCCCCCGGCAAAGCGTTGTCATTGGGAGCCGGAACCTCCTTGACCCCATAAATTGGTTTCCCGGTTTCGCGGTCAAGGATGAAAACCAGGCCGGCCTTGTTGATCTGCACCACAGCTGGAATGGTCTTTCTGCCGTGTTTGACAGTGACGAGAATCGGGGCAGCCATGTCATCGTAGTCCCAATTGTCGTGGTGCGTGGTCTGGAAATACCACTTCAGCTTTCCGGTATTCGCGTCAAGAGCCACAATGCAGGTGCCATAAAGGTTCGAACCCTCGCGGTCGGCGCCGTAGAAGTCCTTGTTGGGAGTGCCTAACGGCACAAAAATCATGCCGCGTTCCACGTCGACGGTCGTGAATCCCCAAGAGTTCGTCCCTGAACGATTTTCCCATTGACCGTCCTTCCAGACGTCGTGGTTCAGCTCGCCAGGGCGCGGGACTGTGTGGAACGTCCAGATCATTTTCCCGGTCCGCATATCGAAGGCGCGCACGTCGCAGCTGGCCCCGAATGCCGGCTGCTCTCCGGGGGCACAGCCCGGAATGACATAGTTCTTGTAGAAAGCCGGCGGCGAGCTGACTGCGAATCGCGGGTAGCTATCGCTTACCTGACCGGTGCGCAAGTTCACCATCCCTCCATCACCGAATCCAGGGATTAGCTTGCCGGTTTTCGTGTCCAGTGCGATCAGGAACCCATCGAGCGTGCCATAAACAATTGCCGGACCATACCCCGTAGTACCCGGCCAATAACCTATGCCCCGCAGTGCGGGAGGATGGGGACTGTTGTATTCCCAGATTTTCTCGCCGGTCTCGGCATTCAGGGCAATCACCTGCTGGTATCCCGTTGACATATAAAGCACATCGCCGACGACGAGCGGCAGAGACTCCGAGGGGCGGGTGAACCGGACGCGACGCGATGAAGGCGCTGCGGAGCTGGCGCCATTGGGCTGCGCCGGAGCCATCGGGTCTGCGTCCGCGCTCGGCGCGGCCGTCGGCGACGGCACGACCGCGGCAGTTGTATCGAACTTCCAGGCAATTTGTAGCTTACTGACGTTTTCCGCGTTGATCTGCGACAAGGGCGAGTACTTGGTCGAACCGGGATCATGTCCAAAACCCGGCCAGTCCGTTTGCGCGCGAGCGCTCGCCAAAACCATGATGCAGCTGCAAAGCACAAAAACGAAACGGTACATCGATCGCGTTTCCCATTCCGCTTTTCCTACCGGGGTGAGAAGAGAACAAATTCCTGATTCCAACACAACCTCCCGAGATCGCGAACCGCAAGAGGGGCAACTTGCGGCTCGTCGCTGGTCCTGACGAACAAAACGATCGGCCTTCACCGCGGCCGGATCGTCTGCCACTTCATGATGTGCAATGCGTATTGCATATTATGCGTCGGGCTTATCAATGCACAAGAGCTTTCTCGATACACCGTCGCCAAAATCAAAAACCGATCTGCCGACGATCCCTTGGCTGGCTGTTCAGGAATCGCGGCAAGCACCCAGGGAAGGCGCAAACCGGTTGCCGGCGGCTTCCCAGCAACGCGGCAAGCCATCGCAATCAGGCGAACCTCAATTTTCTGTGTGTTCCTTCATTGCGACGTAGGTTGCGTAATCGAAGTTTGACCGTCGGGCAACGCAGGCTCGCGGCCCCTCGGATTCCACAGCTGGATCGTGGCTTGCGTGGAGGTCCATAACGCGCTTCAAGAATCTGCGCCGGGCTGGCAAACCTGCGGCGACTGCTCTCATCGAACAACCACGAAAAGTTGTTCCAACCGGGAGAAGCCAATTAGCTGTCTCTCCCGGGGGGCTTTGCAGTCATGCAGGTTCTAAAGGATTGAATGAAACGGAGCCCTCGACAAGCGCATAAGATTATTATTTTAATAAAGATAGACTTCAACAACCCTGTAATCTGCTGAAGTTATCATTTTGCGCACTTTGGATTCACAGTCGATTTGGCCCAAAACGGGAAACTACACCACTTTTGGTGTAAATGATAACTTCCGCCGGTTCAATGGCTTATCGGAATCGCCGCCCGGCCGCGGCCTTTTTCAACAGAAATCCCCTCGTCGATCTTGACAATGAAGGAGGGGAAGTCGTGTTGCATTAGTAAAATACACGAATGCTTAGACCGAGGAAAACACGCAACTTAAGACGAAAGGCACCGCTATGGATTGGTATCGTAGCGGGCGTCTCCGCCGTTGCGCTGGTCGCGCTCGTAGTGTTCTTTACGGCGCGAACAGTGCAAGCAGATGCGGGTCTTCCCAGACCAGCCACAGTAGCACCCGCATCGTCACCCGCAGCGAGTGCGACGCCGGCTTCCCTGGCTGACGAGGAGCCGACGATTCCGCATGGATCACCGACCGATGCTGCCCGCCAATGGAGCGACCGTGTTCATGGATTAGCTTCCTGGTATGGCGGTGTCTTCAACGGACGCCGTACCGCAAGCGGCGAGGTCTACGATATGCACGCGATGACGGCCTGTCACCCGACGCTCCCCTTTGGCTCCATCGTCCGCGTGATCAACCACAGGAATCACAGATCGGTTGTTGTGAGGATCACCGACCGTGGGGACTTGGTGCAGGAAGGTAGAATTATCGACCTCTCTTACGGCGCAGCCGAAAAGCTCGGGATGACCTGGGCCGGTCTCGCACGGGTCGATCTTGAAGTTCTTTCTCTTGGAGCCCCGCAGACCCAGCGGTGAGCCTCCCTTGACGTAACTGCGGCCAGCCCGAGGGCTGGCCGCAGTTGTCTAAATCCCTGATTTTCAGTTGCCTTCTGGCAATTTGTAGGGTTTTTGCAGGTACAGGCGTGCCTCATTCACGGCGCCCTGGGTGTTGTCGTTGGTTTGAATGGCCAAGCGGTATTCATTGACGGCCCGGTCGCGCTGTCCGGTCAGATCGAAGATCTTGCCGATGGCGATGTGGCTCCAGACCTCTGTCCAGGGAGGCACGTCGTCACCGCGGAGGGCGTCGCGGAAGGCATCGACCGCGGCCTGGTAGTTACGCTGGGTAACGTACACCTCGCCAATGCGATAGCTGGCGAGAGAGCTTTGGGGGTTGGCGACAAGCGCCTTCTTATACTCGGCCAGCGCCCCGATCAGGTCATCCTGCGCCACCAATTGTTGACCCTTGAGGATGGCGATACGTACCTCGAGATCGGGAGTGTTCTTCAACACCCATTCGTTGGGGTCGATGCTGATGCGGCGAGGGCGCCCGAAAGTGTCGACCACATATTGCGTATTGGTGCCCACGACCTCTACGTCCTGGTTGACGGTTTTGCCGTCTGTCTCAATCCGCAGATCCACTGGCATGCGGAAGAGATCGAGATCCTGGTCAATCTCTCCTATCGTCCTGAAACCCTTGTTGTTACCCAATCGGTAGACCGCATACTTGTCGGTGAAGCGCGGCGCCCCCGTGCCATCGATCCACTGCGAGAAGAAGGGAAGTAGCTGCTTCTGGCTTTGCTCCTCGGCCACCTTCTCAAAGTCCTCGGTGGTGATGGATTTATCTGTGTACTGGCTCAACGCGCCTTTCAGCGTGGCCAGGAATGCCTTGTCGCCGATCTCCCCACGCAGCATGTGGAAGACCATGCCGCCTTTATCGAGCGTCATGGATTGGAACTGCGGCGAAAACGGATCGAAGCGGCCGGCGCTTGAGAGCGGAATGGTGTCGTAGGCGAGGGCACCTGCCGAGACATCTTCAAGGTCGGCGCGCAGGGCGCTGTTGCCGCTTTGATCTTCGACAAACATCAGCTCGCCGTAACGGGACATTCCATTCGTGATCCACGCAGCGTCGATCGTCCTGGGGCTGATTTCGCATCCCCACCATTGGTGGGCGATGGTATTGGCCAGCAACCTTATGCCCGGTTTGTCGCCGATGTGCGCGCCCATGAGGCCCACCAGTTCCGGCGCGTAGGCGGCTTCGAGCGTGTCATTCGGCAGCTCGACGACATTCAGGCGCTCGGATTCGAGGTCGCCAAAGTCGTCGGTAAAGAAGTCGAACTCCTTCGTCGCTGTCTGCGCCTCTTCGTTCCCAGACGCCTGGTGGCTGATCGTGGTGTACACCTTCACATTGCCCGCACCCACCGAGAAAGGTCCCACATACCGTCCCGCGATCACCGTTCCAGGAAATCCCGGCTTGGTCCAATTGAAGTCGTATTCGTCGCCCTCTTTGCCGTCGGAGAGCGTGACGTGCTTGGCTGCCCCTGAGGGGCCGCTGGCGAAAACCCGCATCCCCGAGGGCACTCGAATGTGCATCTCAGCCGTGAATCGATCGGTCATGTAGCCGGTCGTGGGAAACCAGCGCGAGGGATACAGCAGATAGCTGATGGGCTCCTCAATGGCCGCGAGCTTCAATCCCTGAACCGGTCCGTCCTCGCTGCCGGTGATGGTGCCGTCGTAGACGAAGGTCCAGTGCTCTGTCTGGCCCTGAATAAAGGGCGTGGCGGAAGTGACGCGGATGGACCCGTCGGCGGTCCGCTCCCCGTCGAGGAGCTTGCCGTTTGCATCGGTGATTTTGGTGACTTTCAGCGCCGGGTGAAATCCAAAGGTGACGACGTCGAGGTTGGGAGGCGCGGTAAAGCTCACCACGGCGGTGGCTGTCAGATGGTGCGCCGTCGTATCCAGCTCGGCGTTAATCACGTAACCAGTGATGTCGAGCGCAGGGCGCTCGCGCTGCGCGCTCGCGGGAGTTGCAGCGATCAACGTGCAGGCTGCCAACAGCGTAGCAAATACGAATTGGCTTACCAACCAACTGCTCTCTTGCTTGAGGTCTCTCTTCGTTCCACTCATCGTAATGTTCACGCTCTTGCCACCATTTGAGGGCTGATTGGAGTTTCGATAAAGTCACAAATTCGTTCAGGGACGCCTGGCACCCACTACGATAGGACTCGCCGGTTGAACGATCCCGAGAACAATCCGAGCGACCCGCTCTATGGCCGATGCCGGAATACCCGCCTTGCCGTCCGGCGTGGTGCGCAATGCGTCTTGAATGACTCCCAGCTCCAATCTCATGGACTCTGGCACCGGCCCGTCCGGTAGCAGCCGGTTAAGCTGTTGGACGATATTTGCCGCTGTAAAGTCCTGCTGGATCAGTTCGGGGACCACGCGTTTGCCGGCAATCAAATTGGCCATTGCAACATGGGGCACCTTCACAACCCGCTTGGCGATAGCATACGTGAGCGGGGAGACGCGGTAGACCACAATAAAGGGATTGCCGATGAGGGCTGCTTCAACCGTCGCGGTCCCGCTGGCCACAACCGAGGCGCGGGAATGAAAGAGCGCAGCGCGGGCATCGTCAACGAGGCGCACAGTAAGGCTGTCGCCATGACGGTCTACGATGCACTTCACGGCAGCCCGCTGCTGCGCATCCAGCGTCGGCGCCAGCGGGACGAGAAACTCATGTTCACTCTTGATTGCGCCTGAGCTCGGATGCTGCGCCTGCAGTCTCTGCGCCGCCTTGAGCATCTCCGGCAAATGGTTTTCGATTTCCGGGAGCCGGCTGCCGGGAAGCAAGCCAACCCAGGTCTTTGCGGGGTCCAGCCGGTTGGCAAGACCAAATTCCTCACGGGCAATTGCAGGAAAGGGCAAATCGGCAATGGGATGGCCGACATATTCCGCTGCCACTCCCCGGTCGCGATAGAACTTTTCTTCAAAGGGGAAAATCACGAGCATACGGTGGACGAACTCGCGCACCAACTTGATACGATGCTGCTTCCAGGCCCAGAGCTGAGGACTGACGAAATAGACGACCGGAACGCCGAGACGGTGGAGCACTTTCGCGAGGCGGAAGTGAATTTCAGGGAAGTCAATGAGCACGGCCACGTCTGGCCGTCGCGCGCGGATGGCTTTCTTGAGCTTGCGGAACTCGCGATAGATGCGGGGCAGATGCAAGACGACTTCAGTGAATCCCATCACCGCCATATCTTCGGCGCGGACAATGCGCTCTACGCCTGCGGCTTTCATGCGCGGGCCGCCCATGCCTGTGAGTTCGAGCGACTGTCCTGCCGCAGCCGCCTTGCGGCGCAGTTCAGTTGCCAGTAGAGCGCCGTAGTGCTCGCCGCTGGCCTCGCCTGCCGAGATGAAGATAACCGGGGTCATGAATGTTGCCGAGGTCAGGTGATCCGACACGTGGTTGACCTCATCATAGCTTTTAGATGTCCCGTCGAGTGTTACTCTTCCCGATGGATCAGGAATGGGGCAATCGTGCACTCTCTTTTGCGGTCTTTTCTTTTTGCAACTTTCGCCATTAGCTTGTCTCTTGTCTGCTCACCGCAAGAAGGACGTGCGCAGGACGTGGCCGGTACCGTGAATCCATCCACTGACGCGATCCCTCCCGCAGCCAACCCGGTCGCCGATCCCAAGGCCATCGTCATGCTCGGGCATGCGCGCTTCACCGTCCTGACGCCGCAGCTCATCCGCATGGAATGGTCGGCAGATGGTAAATTTGAGGATCACGCGTCGCTGGTGTTCATTAATCGAAAGCTGCCGGTGCCGAAGTTCGATGTGACCGAACTCGGTGCGCGGAGTGGGAAAAGTCTGGCGATCAAAACCAGTGCGCTTACGCTCACATACTTGCCCACCGGCGACGGCCACTTCGCCCCTGGCAACCTTTCGATCGCTCTCACTTTCGATGGCAAGAGGGTCGTCTGGCATCCTGGTCTCGACGACCCCGAAAATCTGCAGGGCGCCACGCGCACGCTCGACGGCGCGCTGGGCTCGAAGACGCAGGAGCCGATCGGACAGGGGCTCATCTCGCGCTCCGGTTGGGCGCTTGTTGACGACTCAACGCGTCCGCTCTTCGATTCCACCGACTTCCGATTTCTCGATGGCGAAAAGAGTCCGTGGCCCTGGGTGATGGAGCGGCCCCCCGACGAAAAAGCGGGCTCCTATACCGACTGGTACTTCTTCGGCTATGGCCACGATTATCGTGAGGCGCTCGCTGACTTCGTTCGCGTGGCAGGGCGCATTCCGCTTCCGCCGCGCTTCGCTTTCGGCGTCTGGTGGTCGCGCTATTGGGCTTACACCGACCAGGAACTCGACGATCTGGTGCGTGGCTTCCACGAAAACGATGCTCCGCTGAATGTCTTGGTCATCGACATGGACTGGCACCTGAGCAATGAGCAGCTCCAGGCTGCCGGTGAAGTGGATAAGTCAGGCTACCAACTGGGCTGGACCGGCTACACCTGGAACAAGGTGCTGTTTCCCGACCCCGATGCCTTTCTCAAGAACCTGCACGACGAAGGCTTGAAGACCACGCTGAATCTACATCCCGCCTCGGGAATCCAGCCGTGGGAGCAGGCTTATCCTGCGATGGCGCGCGCCATGGGCATCGATCCGGCCACTAAGAAATATGTGCCCTTCGACCCGACCAATAAAAAGTGGGCGACAAACTATTTCAACCTGGTACTTCATCCGCTGGAGAAACAGGGAATCGACTTCTGGTGGCTCGACTGGCAGCAGCAGCCCATGATGACCCCTGTACCCGGCTTAAGCAACACGTGGTGGCTCAACTATATTCACTTCACCGATCAGGAGCGCGAGGGAAAGCGGCCGCTGCTTTTTCATCGCTGGGGCGGACTGGGGAATCACCGCTACCAAATTGGCTTCTCCGGCGACACAATTTCAGTGTGGCCGTCGCTGGCTTTTCAGCCATGGTTCACGGCCACGGCGGCGAATGTAGGTTACGCGTATTGGAGCCACGACATCGGCGGCCACATGCCCGGCGCGGTCGATCCCGAGCTCTTCACCCGCTGGGTACAATTCGGCGCGTTCAGTCCCATCCTGCGCACGCACACCACGAAGAATCCAGAGTCCGAGCGGCGCATATGGGCCTATCCCGAGCCGTACTCGTCGATTCTGCGCAATACGTATCAGCTTCGCGAGGCGATGCAGCCCTATATCTACACTGAGGCGCGGCGCACCTACGACACCGGTGTTGCTTTTCTTCATCCGCTCTACTACGACTGGCCGAATGAACCGCCCGCTTATGACGCAAGGAACGAGTATATGTTCGGCGACGAGATGCTCGCTGCGCCGGTGGCGGCGCCTGCAGATAAGGTGACGGGCCTTGTGAGCGAAAAGATCTGGCTGCCCGCAGGCCGCTGGATCGAGTGGCCCACCGGCAAGCATCTCGATGGTCCGGCCCAGGTAGATCGCACCTTCTCGATCGACCAGATTCCTGTTTACGTGAAGCCGGGCGCGATTGTCCCCATGCAGCCGCCCATGCTCTATACAGGCCAGAAACCCGTCGATCCGCTCATCGTGAATGTGTGGCCTCTGGCGCAAGGCGGGAGTTCCAGCTACTCGCTCTATGAGGACTCAGGCAAATGGGTCGAGTATCAACGGGGCGTCTTTGCTCGCACGCCGATTCACGCCGAGCAAACGGGCGATACGCTCCGCGTGGAAATTGGTCCGGTGCAGGGCACCTATCCTGGCATGCTCAAGACACGCAGCTGCGAGCTGCGTTTGCCTGCCGACTGGCCACCCGCTTCAGTTACGGTGAACGGCAAGCCGGTTGCGCAGGCAAAGCCCGGCGACCACAGCGGCTGGAACTACGAAGGCAATACGCTGACGACCGTGATTCCAACGGCGCAATTCAGCACTGCCGCGCGAGTGACGATTCAGGTGCATCGCGCTGCAGGATCCATCGAGCGGCGCGGGGAACTGGACGGTTTTGCCGGCGCGATGACGCGCTTGCGCGGAGCTTACGACGCGCTGCAGCAGACCGGCCCTGTCGCAGGACCCTCCATTGCGCTGGTTGACGCGATGCAGACCGGCGATCGCCTCAGCTACTTTCCTGTGCACATCGAGAGCGAACTCGCGCGCTATCACGACGCGCTCAAGCGGGCCAATGCCGATGTCGCGACGCTCGACAAAGGTTTCGAACAGCGTCTCAACGATCGCACGCTGCGGGTTGGAGGAGCCGCTCTCGCTCCCGCCGACGTGGCATCGGAAAAGCAAAAGCGCCGCGACGCGCTGCACCGTGCGGAGGCTCTGTTATCCGACATTGGAAAGTAGCTGCGCGGACTTCGTTGCCTTCAAGAAATGCTTCTTCATCGGCTCGAAGTAGCACTCTTTCCATCCCTCGCGGTAATTCGACTGACCCGGTGGAATATTCGTATTGAGCAGCGTCAGCTTCGTGCCGCCCGGCGTTTCTTCGAGCTGCACATCGATCTGTGAGTCCTCGTCTTCCTCGGCAAACTCCGCCGTCCGCCACGACTGTACGATGCGCCGGCCTGGCTCAAGCTTAAGATTCTTGCCCGAGATGTAGCTGTCCCAGGCCGAGAATCTTCCGCCCACCTTCGCAGAAACCCGCGCCGCCGATCCGGTCATTGCTGCGTGCCCTTTGCTGCTAATCCACGCGTCGTACACCTCTCTCGGCGTCGCTGGAATCGTGGCGCTTACCGTGAATTCGATGGCCATTGCGCCTCTCTTTCGCGATACTTCTATCCCCTCGCTTGCACACCGCCGGGACGTCCCAGGGAAATGATCTGAAAGCCAGGAATGCCTCGCCGGCGCTTACGCCACCTTCGCCGCTTGCTGCATAAATACCGGCGGTTCGTCAGCGCTCGGCCCCCAGCTAGCGGGAACCGCAACGTTGAGCAAACGCAGATAGACGCTGAACTGCCCGCGATGCTGGTACCAGTGGCTGAGCATCACGTCGCGGAGAAACTCACCGCGCGGCTGGGCCAGCAGCACCCGCTCGCCTGCGACCAGGCGCCAGGTCTCGTTCATCGCTGCATCGTCATACTTTGGCAGCAGGGTGCGTACGGTTGCCACGCTTTCATCCAGCGCCTTCAGGATCTCTTCGCGGCTCGCCGGCTGCGGAAATACAAACGCCTCGCGCGCCTGCATTGGGTTGTTCTCAACAAGCTTGACAACTCCGCCCGGCACCGTGGCGAGATGCAGTGCGAGCTGGCCGGCCGTCATCGATTTTTCGTGTGGCTTCCAGGTGAGCTTGTCTTCAGGCAGACGCTCCAGAAACCGCCGCGTGATGGGCGCCTGCGCTTCGAATTCGGCGAGAAAGGATTGTGCGATGGATTGCATGACGACGGCTTCTGCAACAGACATGGCGATTTTCCTCCTTGGGGAAATGGGTTGTGAACGAATGTTTGCGAGAGAAAGCAGTCAACGAGCGGATTTGGTCTTCAATCCCTCGGCGCGGAGGCGGGCCTGCTCGTGAATGTAGCTCCATCCGCCAACCACGCCCTTCCTGTGGTCCTCCTGGATGATGCCGAACCCCGCATGACGGAACTTGATCAGCGTTTCGCTGCCTTGCTCGCTCAAGCGGTACTGGACATTGTTCGCCACAGGGTGCGACATGAAAAGCGGCCCGCTGAACTCAAGCAGCGTGGGCCGCTTGATGGACTGCACCGTGGCCCAGCAGTGTCCGTTTTCATCGCCGAGGTCGCGAAACCACCGTCCGCCCGGCCATGCTTCCAGTTTCATCCGCATCGGCGTCCCGTCCGGCATCTCGTTTGACGGACCAAGTTGCTCGATCAGTGCCGCAAATGTCGCTTCAAGCGATGCGCGCACTCGGATCTCCTGTTCGATGTTGAGAGTCAGATCTTCAATGCCGGGAAGTGTCGATACGTTCATAAATCCTCCTTGGGGAATTCTGATTTGTCTGCGGGCCCGTTACTCCGATTTTTCTTCGCGCTTTGCTTGCGCCTCGGCGCGCTCCTTCACGCGATGCAGCTGATGCTGCCAATAGCGCTCGAAGGTCTCTGTCCACTCGTGCAGCGGCCGGATTGCCGCAGCGTTTGTCTGGTAGAGCCGGTGGCGTCCGTTCCTTCGCACCCGCACCAGGTTCACTCGTCGTAGCACGCCCAAATGTTTCGAGACCGACGGCTGGTCGAGACCGACCGCTAACACGATCTCACCCACCTGCCGCTCCTCGCGTGCCAGATAATCCAGAATCTGGCGCCTGCGCGGCTCGGCAACAGCGTTAAATGCGTCGGAGGTGGTCGCGGCCCTTGCCATGATTCGAACATTACATTCCTATATAGGAATATGTCAAGAGAAAACTTTGGTGCTCCGCCAAAAGTCCACGATCGGCTTTGATCGGCTATAGTTTTGCGCAAGGGCTTCCTCCCTCAGCAAATGAAAGGACGGTTGCGCATGACACTCGACCGCCGAGCCTTCTTGAATGCGTGCACTCGTGCCGGAATTGCTTCTCCGCTGATGCCCGGCATTCTTTACACGTTGGCTGCGCAGGCTCAGGACTCTTCCTCGCCCGCCGCTCCTGCGGCGAACTCCTCATCGACAACGACGGCCGCGCTGCCCAAAATCACGCCGGAGATGATCGACCGTGCGGCCGAGCTGGCTGGAGTGGGCCCTTTCAGCGATGCGCAAATGAAGATGATGCTGGGCGGCTTAAATGATCAACGCGACGCCTACGTCAAGATTCGCGAGCTTGAGATTGCGAACACCGTGCCGCCCGCTTACGTGTTTCACCCGCAGCCCGCGCCTGTGCCAGCACAGAGCCGCGCTGCGTTCACCGCCGCTCAGCCGCAATTACTCTTCAACAATGCGGAAGGCCAGGAGCCGGAGGCGCCGGCGAATCTCGAGGACGTGGCGTTTGCCGGTGTGCTCGATCTCGCGAACCTTATCTACAATCGCAAAATCACTTCTCTTGCCCTGACCCAGATGTATCTGGCGCGCCTCAAGCGCTACGATCCGAAGCTTAACTTCGTAATAACCCTCACTGAAGAACGCGCGCGCGCGCAGGCGAAGGCCGCCGACGAGGATCTTGCCGCCGGCCTTTATCACGGGCCGCTCCACGGAATTCCCTGGGGCGCCAAAGATCTGCTCGCCGTGAAAGACTATCCGACAACGTGGGGCGCGGGAGGCTTCGAGCACCAGTCGTTCAAGGAAGATGCAACGGTCGTCCAGCGGCTGGATGCGGCTGGCGCAGTGCTGGTGGCTAAGCTCTCGCTGGGTGCGCTGGCCATGGGCGACAAATGGTTCGGCGGACGCACGCGTAACCCGTGGAATCCCGCGCAGGGATCAAGTGGCTCGTCAGCAGGCTCGGCCTCAGCCGTTGCCGCGGGCTGCGTCGGCTTCGCAATTGGATCGGAAACGCTCGGCTCCATCTCCTCGCCCTCCACGCGCTGCGGCTGCACGGGCCTGCGCCCCAGCTTCGGCTTTGTTCCGCGCACCGGCGCCATGGCCCTCAGTTGGACGATGGACAAACTCGGCCCCATCTGTCGTTCGGTGGACGATTGCGCGCTGGTGCTCGATGTGATTCATGGTCCCGACGGCAAGGATCTGTCTGCAGCGGCCAGTGTCGATTTCAATTGGGATCCGAATTTCGACTGGCGTTCGCTGCGCGTCGGGTATCTGAAAAGCGAATTCGATTCTCAGCCGCCGCTCCAACTCAAAGAAGCCGCTCCCAGCGAAACCACCGAAGAGGCTCAGAAGCGCGAGGATGCAAATACCGCAATGACCGCCGCGCGCGCCCGCCGCGACTACGATCGCCAATACGAGCAGGCAGCGCTCACCAAGCTCACCTCAATGGGCGTCAATCTCATTCCCGTTGAGTTGCCGAAACTGCCGTGGGGTTCCATGATTCCGCTGCTCACCGCCGAGGCCGCCGCAGCTTTTAACGAGTTGACCTTGACGGGCCGCGACCGGCTGCTGACCGAGCAGGGGCCTGAAGACTGGCCCAATGACTTCCGCGTGGCCCGTTTCTATCCGGCGGTCGAGTACATCCAGGCGAACCGCGCGCGCATGCTCGCGATTCGGCAAATGACCGCGCTGTTTGAGCAGGTGGATATCATCGTGACGCCTTCGACCGATGCGCAGTTAATGGCAACGAATCTCACTGGCAATCCGGCGGTGATTTTGCCCAACGGCGTGCGCGGAGGCGACGCGCCTCCGCCGCCAGACATCGACGACGGCAATCACGACGATATTGGCGGACCAGGCACGCCAGTGTCGATCACGTTTCTCGGCGGACTCTACCAGGACGCAAAGCTTGCTGCCATCGCCAAGGCCTACCAGGATGCCACCGGCTTCAACAAGCAGCACCCGGTGCTGGACTGATTTCGCGCCTGGCTTCCGCGCCGGCGAGAACGAGCGCCTGCTCTCGATGTAGCTTTTCGGCGGAGACACTGTCGGGCGCCTCGAATCAGGCGAAATACTAGAGCGGTTCACGGCGAAACCGACCGCAAGCCAGCATCCTTTGTGCCTCAAGTCCCGAGCCGCGACGGAAGGCAGCACCATTACGAGCCGGCGGAGTTGGACGAGATGCGTTGAGCGACCGGGGGGCCGGTGACGTGCAGGCTGCTTGCCGAGGCACGATGCCGATGCGCCTTCGGCCTTATGTGCTGCGTTTCAGCCAATGGACTGCCTTCTCTTTCGCGCCGCTCCAGAAGCGCAAGCAGGAACTCGACCATGTAGCCGTGTTTCAAAGCTGCGTCCCATGTGAAGGCAAGGTATGTTTGTTGCGCGCTCACCGGCGCCGCTTCGAAATCTCTTGCAAGCGACTCGCGATACTCGCGGCAGTTGTCCAGGTGTTGTTTCAGGCTTTCAATTTCCAGATCGCGGAGTATCAGTTCCATAGGGCCCGATTCTTCTAGAAAGAATAAACCTACTCACGCATCAAACGCAGAGTCAGGAGCGGCAGCCAGCTGCCCGGATCCCCCTGGTTTTCGCGGTAGTTCAAATGATGCGCCGGATCGGGCCTCCCGTACGTGATTAAAATCACACGACCATTCACGAGCCCCATTGTCGCAATCGTTCTTACGCCTGCCGAAGCGGGCTGCGACGGTTCTGTGGGATGAACACCCGCCCCACCCTAGCCGCAAAAACAGAGGCGCGGCGAGGATGGGGTACCAAGATTACTTTGGTTGCGGCGCAGCAGGTTGGGCTGGCGGCGTTTGTTGAGCGGGCTCTGCCGGATGAGCGGGAGCGGCATTGGGTTGCACGTTCGCTCCGGGATGGGGCGGCATTCCGGGCATCATCGGATGCGGTGCGGGCATTTCGGTGACTTCGACGAGTTCCACGTCGAAGATGAGGTCGGCCTTGGCTGGAATCCCGGGATGGTCGGGCCGGTCGGGAATCTCGTGGGTTCCGTACGCCAGTTGCCAGGGAATGAAGATGCGGCGTTTGCCTCCGATCTTCATGCCGGCAAGCCCCCAGTCGAAGCCGGGGATTACGCGGCCGACGCCCTGCGGGATGGCGAGCGGCTCGGCATCGCCCATCACGGGTTTACCATCGGGACCGGTCTCAGGCTTGCCGTCCTTGATGACGAATTGCTTGTGGTCCGCCCAGGTGTCGAATTGGACGCCGTCAGCCGCGCGCCAGCCGGTGTACTTGATGTGCCAGACCTTGTTTGGCTCGCCCTCTGGGCCGTCGCCGACCTTGATGTCTTCATAGCGCAACGAGAAGGGAACCCTGACCGGCCCATGCACAACGCGAGGCACGCCGGGCGGAAGCTTGATCCATGGCTCCGTCGCAGCGGCGCTGGCCGTGGACTTGACCGAAGCGGCAGCCTGGGTTTTGGCTTTCGCGGAACTTGCGGTAGACGATGTCGGTGCAGTTTGTGCCCCTGCGCAGACTGCCAACGCCGCCATTGAAAGGATCAATGCAATTCGTCTCATGATGAGGTGAATCTCCAAGGGTATTCCTCACCGGAGTTTATCAGGCCGACGAACCTCAACCGAGCAGCATGCCGGCCAGCAGCGCGGTGCGCGGGGCCAGATGCTCGAGGATGACCGACTCATTAGCCGAGTGTGCGCCCTCGCCCACAGCTCCCATGCCATCGAGCGTGGGAATACCGAGGGCCGCAGTGAAATTGCCGTCGGAGGCGCCGCCAGTCACCGCCTCGTCGAGCGCGAAGCCGAGATCTGCAGCGAGCGCCTGCGCCTTTTCGAAAAGCCGCACCGTTCCGCGACCGCGCTCCATTGGCGGCCGGTTGATGCCGCCGATGACAGTGAGCGAACATCGTGGATCCTCGGCTTTGAGCGTGGTGAATTTTCGCGAAATGCGCGGGCCATCCGCCTTGCGAGCGATGCGCACATCCACTTCGGCCCAGGCTTGGGCAGGAATCACGTTGCTCTTTGTGCCGCCGCCGGCAACGCCGACGCTCACCGTAAGGCCGCGCTTTAGATCGGTGAAGCCGCTCACACGCTCGACCACGCGCGCCAATTCGCGAATTGCGCTTGCCCCTTTTTCGAAATCGACTCCGGCGTGCGCCGCGACGCCCTTCACTTCAATGCGCCAATTGCCCGTGCCTTTGCGCGCAGTCTTGTAGGCAAGTCCCTGCGCGGGTTCCAGAACGTACACGGCATCGCATGTCTTCGCGATCGCCTCGGTAATCGGCCGCGAGACCGGGCTGCCGACCTCCTCGTCACTCACGAGGAGCAACACGATTTCACGGCGCAGAAGGTCCGCTTCAGCGAGCAGTTCAAGCGCGGTGAAGGCCATGGCAACTCCGGTCTTCATGTCGAACGCGCCCGGTCCCCAAAGGCGGCTGCGATCGATGCGGCAAGGCATGGCAGCAAGCGTGCCTGCTGGCCAAACAGTATCAAGGTGGCCCAGCACCATAAAGGGCTTGGCGCCGATGCTGGCCCTTGATCGCGGACCAAATCGCGCTTCGAGCACGTCACCGAAGCGAAGCTGGCGGTGCAGCTTGACCCGGCCACCGATCTGCCGCGCCCGTGCCGCGGCAAGCGCTACGCACGCATCCACTGCGGCTTTTGAATCCGAGGGCGATTCCGCCCGAACCAGTTCGCGACTGAAAGCGACGAGCTTCGGCTGCCTGTTTCGTGCACCCGCCAGCAGGGCACGCATGGAGATGGATGATACGGAGACCTTGTTCATTCGAATTTTCTTCGCCTCCTCATCGGCCATTTGCTCACGGTGGACTCTCTGATTCTACGACGGTTAAGCCACGAGGGCTTGACTGTTATCGAGAGAGGCACCGGTGCACCCAGAACCGCAGAGTGTGGCAAAAATACAACAACACTCGATTTCCACATTCGGTCTAATCTAAACAGCGGATTCACTTTCGACCCCGGAGAAGCACTTTTGGCTCAACCCGCACATCAGGAACAGACCATAGCGGCGCCCCTCGAGTTCGAGGGCATTGGACTCCACTCAGGCGCGCCGGTCAATATGCGGTTACTTTCGGCTCCTGCCGGGTCGGGCATTGTGTTTCGGCGGACTGATCTTGATAACTTTGAGATTCCCGCGATCGGCCGCAACGTGGCGAAGGTGAGCTACGCGACGAGCCTGATGCGGCAGAGCGTACTGATCTCCACCACCGAGCATCTGCTTTCCGCCTTCATCGGCATGGGCATCGACAACGTAATTGTCGAGCTCGACAACCTGGAGTTGCCGATTCTGGATGGAAGCGCGCTGCCTTATGTAGAGGCGATCTTGCGCGTGGGCATTCGCGAACAGCGGCGGCGGCGCGAGACGCTTCGCATTCTGCATCCGGTGGAAGTGAGGGAAGGCGACAAGTTCATTGGGGTCTATCCCGGCTCCGGTTATCGCATCTCCTACACGATTGACTTTCCCGCACCCATAGGCCAGCAAAAGACCTGTGTGGATCTGGCGGCGGAAACCTACGGCTCAGAGATTGCACCGGCGCGGACTTTCGGCTACAAAGCCGACGAGAAAAAACTGCGAGATATGGGATTGATTCGCGGTGCGAGCGCAAAGAACGCAATCATCCTGGGAAGGAGCGGCCCGGAAAACGGACCGCTGCGCTTCGAAGATGAGTATGTGCGACACAAGGTGCTCGATCTGATCGGCGATTTAGCATTGGCCGGCCACCGCCTGGAGGGTCACGTGGTGGCCGTGCGCGCCGGACATGCCATGCACACGGCGTTTGTAGGACGTTTACTCAAAGACCGCTCGGCCTGGGAGCTGGCCCATGTGCCAGTGAGCAGCTCAGGAGCATCCGATTCTGCTCCGGACGACGATTCAGGCTATTCCGAAGCGGCATTGGTGGGCGCATAGGTCGCCGCGCGATCTCAGCGCGAAACGGATTTAGACTGAAACATGGAGTAAATAAAGTAAGGGCGCGACCTGAAAGAAGCCTCGAAGCTCAGGCCACTCCGGGAGCCTGCAATGGGCGAGATCGTACTGAACGTGAATGGCGCGCGCGTGAGCGTGGACGCTCCTGCCGACGAACCCCTCCTTTATGTGCTGCGCAATAGGCTGCAGCTAACCGGAACCCACTACGGCTGCGGCGAAGGCCAATGCGGCGCGTGCACGGTACTTCTGAACGGACGCGCCACGCGATCTTGCATCGTCCCGGTGAGCACGGCGGCAAATTCGAAGATCGTGACCATTGAGGGCCTGGAGCAGCACGGACAGCTCAGCGCTGTGCAGCAGGCGTTTCTCGACGAGGGCGCTTTGCAGTGCGGCTACTGCACCTCGGGAATGATCATGAGCGCGACTGCGCTGCTGCGGAACAAGCCCAATCCCAATGACGACGAGATTGTGAGTGCGATGAACGGAAACCTGTGCCGCTGCGGAACCTATCCGCGCATTCTGGCCGCGATCAAACGTGCCGCGCAGGCAGGCACGGAAGGAGCGGGGCTATGACCGCGCGCAGCGAGTTCGAGCGTGAATTCTTCGAGGGCGGCTCGTGGACTCCGCCGGGCGGATGGCAACTGGATCGCCGCGGATTTTTGAAGATCTTTGGCGGCGGACTGTTCGTTGGCCTTTCCAATTCCTCTGCATTGGCGCAGGAAGCCGGCAGAAGCTTTGGCGAGCATGCGCTTCCCAAGGATCTAAGCGCGTGGCTGCACATTGACGCCGATGGCGCGGTAAAAGTGTTCACCGGCAAAGTGGAGGTGGGCCAGAACATTCGGACGTCGCTCGCGCAACAGGTGGCCGAAGAGCTGCGTGTGGCGTTTGACTCGATTGAGATGTTAATGGGAGATACGTCTCTCGTCCCGTACGACATGGGAACGTTCGGCAGCAGAACCACTCCCACGATGGGACCGCAACTGCGCACCATGGCTGTGGCCGCGCGGCAGATGCTCATAGAAACCGCTGCTGCGCGATGGAATGCCGATGCGGCGGCACTGGTATCCGCAGAAGGCAAAGTGTGCGATCCGAAGACGCAGCGGACCTTGAGTTATGGCGAGCTGACTCATGGCGAGAACCTGGTGAAGATCGTCTCGAGCGACGAGGCGCTGACGCCAGCCGGCGTGTGGAAGATTGCAGGAACGCCGGTTCCCAAGGCCCAGGGCCGCGACTTCGTCACCGGTAAGCATGTCTATCCATCGGATGTGGTGCGGCCCGGAATGTTGTTTGGCGCGGTGTTGCGGCCCGATGGTTTCAACGCGAAGATGCAGTCGATCGACACCAGTGCGGCGGAGAAACTGCCAGGGGTGCAGGTGGTGCGCGACGGCGATTTTACCGGCGTGGTTGCGACAGACCAGATTGCGGCACAGCATGCGATTCGCGCGATTCAGGCCAAGTGGGATGTACCTGCCCAGCCCTCGAACCGTGAGCTGTTTGAGGTGCTGAAAAAAGAGTCGGGAGACGGCTCCGGAGAGCGCCCACAGCATGTTGCCGGCTCCATTGCGCAAGCCATGGACGCAGCGGATGTGAAGGTGGAAGAACAATACACTGTCCAGTACATTGCTCACTGTCCGCTGGAGCCGCGCGCCGCGGTAGCCGAGTGGAAGGGCGACAAATTGACGGTGTGGACCGGCACGCAGCGGCCGTTCGGCGTGCAAGACGAACTGGCGCAGGCCTTCAACATTCCCGAATCGAATGTGCGCGTGATCCAGCCGGATATGGGCAGCGGATATGGCGGCAAGCACACGGGCGAAGCTGCAGTGGAAGCCGCGCGGCTGGCAAAAGCCGCCGGCAAACCGGTGAAACTGGAGTGGACGCGGCGCGAGGAGTTTACCTGGGCTTACTTCCGCCCGGCAGGCTTGATTGAGATTCGGGCCGGGGCGCGGCGGGATGGAACGCTGCTGGCGTGGGAGTTCCACAACTACAACTCGGGCAATGCAGGGATCGGGACGCCGTACAACGTTCCAAACCAGATCATTCAGTATCATCCGGTAGATTCGCCGCTGCGGCAAGGATCGTATCGCTCACTGGCTGCAGCCGCGAATCATTTTGCGCGCGAATCGGCGATGGATTCGCTTGCGCATGGCGCCGGAATGGATTCTCTCGAATTCCGGTTAAAGAATCTCAGCGATCCGAGGCTGATTGCAGTATTCAAGACGGCAGCAGAGAAGTTTGGATGGGGAAGCACGAAGTCAACGCCCGAGCGCGGATTCGGGATCGCGGGCGGCACAGATAAGGGCGGCTATGTGGCGACTTGCGCGGAGGTCGCCGTTGATCCAGCAACAAAGAAGGTGCGCATTCGTCGCGTGGTGCAAGCCTGGGAGTGCGGCGCGATTGTGAATCCGGACGGATTGCGCAACCAAACCTTAGGCGCAATTGTGCAGGGCATTGGGGGCGCGCTCTTCGAGCAGATTCTCTTTGCTGACGGTCGCATTCAGAATGCTTCGTTCGCGCAATACCGCCTGCCACGGTTTATCGATACGCCGCAGATTGAAGTTGTGTTGATCGACCGCAAAGATCTACCGTCGGCCGGCGCGGGAGAAACGGGCATCGTGGGACTCGCGCCCGCGGTTGGGAATGCGATTTTTGCGGCAACGGGCGCGCGCATCCGCAGCATGCCCATGGCGCCTCGTGCTGCCGCACCCGGCCAGCCAGAGCCTCCGCTCAAGAGCTAGGCAGCGGCAGATTCTGCTGGAATAGTTCCTCCGGCAAACCGGTGGCGCGGTTTGTCTAGAGCGAGAAGCTCCCGATCGAAAGGGCAGAGCAGCACCGTAATTGGCAGCGGAAGATCCAAGCACATATCTACCGCCCACAGCTTGCTATGGAAGCTGATAGACCCACAATACGACGCTGTTGTCGGGCCGCGGGTACTCAGAGGTCGATCTCGCCAAACCGCCGCCAACGATGCCCGGGTTACCGGCAATGATTGCGACATACTGCTTGCCGTCCACCGTGTAGGTAATCGGAGCGCCGTTCGCTACGTCCTGAAGGCGCGTCTGCCACAGTTCTTTCCCATCCTTAACATCGAAGGCACGGAAGTACCGGTCGGATGCCGCTGAGAACAGCAATCCGCCCGCCGTGGTCAATTTGCCCGACGTTTGGATCTCCCGGGTCTTGTTATCCATGGTGATTTTCATTGTGTTGACGTCCAGCGCGACCATATGGTCCGGCGTCTCAGGGGTCTTTGCCAGACAGACGTCATTGAGCGAAATGTAGTAGCGGTTGGTTTCGGGGTCGAACGATCCGGGCATGAAGTTGCGCGCGCCATTGTTATTCGTGCAGCGCTTGGTTCCGGGAGGAATGATCGTGGGCAGCACCTGCGTCTTGACGCCCGTTGTCGGATCCATCGTGAAAATATTCTGGAATCCGGGATCGAGCGCGGTGAGGAACTGACCAGTTTTGGCATCCAGCACTTCAAAGACGCCCGGCTTGCCCGCTGTAATCATCACCCTGCGCCTGGCACCTTGCCAAGGGATGGTGACAAGAATCCGCTCGAAGGCATAGTCCTGGTCGAAATCGTCGTTCGGGATATGCTGGTAGTACCAGACCAGCTTGCCCGTGTCCGGATTGAACGCGAGCGTGGAGTTCATATAGAGACCGTCGCCGTGGTGGCCGCCGCCGACGGGGTCATGAGTGCCTCTCTCGATCGATGACCATGGATACGGCGTGCCGACGCCGACGTATAACAGGTTGAGCTCGGGATCGTAACTGGGTATCGACCAGACCGATCCGCCCCATCTTTTCTCCGCAGGCAAGTTATTCCAGGTTTCGTCGCCGGGCTCGCCTGGCTGCGCCAGCGTGTTGAATCGCCAAAGTTCCTTACCTGTTTCCAGATCGCGTGCACTGACAAAACAAGTCTGCGAGAACGTCATGCCTCCCGCTGCACAGCCGCTGGAGCCCATGATCACCTTTCCGTTCATAATCAAAGGGGCACCATTGTAGGTGCGGACACCCTTTGGGTCGTTGTCATCGTCGGTCGCCACATCCCACAACACCGCTCCAGTCTTCAAATCAAGAGCAATGATGTGCATGTCCGTGGTGGCAAAAATGAGCTTATTCCCGCCAATGGCCAGGGACCGCTTGGCCGCAAAGACGTTTAGCGGGTTAAAGCCGGGACGCATGTCGTGGTGGTACTTCCACAGAAGGTTTCCATTTGTGGCATCCAGCGCCTGGATGTTTTCTCCAAGGTACGGAAGGGCATCTCCGTGGCTCCAGACGTACAGAATGCCGTCATGCACGACCGGAGTGAACTCGTAGACGCCGTTGACACTCAGGCCCCAGCTCCACGCCACCGTCAGGTTCTTCACGTTGTCGCGATTGATCTGTTTCAGCGGACTGAATCCCCATGCGTCATACGTGCGCCGCCACATCAGCCAGTCATTCGGCGAAGGATTGTGCAGCATCTCGTCCGTAACCGGCGTGACCTTGTCGAGGACTTTTCGCATCTCCGCGAGCCGTTCGGTAGCGACCGGATCCGCCGGCATGCGAAAGCGCCCCCCGCCCATCTGTGGCCCCTGCATATTGCCTCCCGCTCCAGCACCCCTGGCGCCCCCGGCGATCGGCACTTCCCCAGTGCTTCCCGGCAGCGGCGCTTGCGCTGCCGGAGCGGATGTCTGCGAAGAAGCGGGCGCCTGCGCAGTCGCTGCGGATCCGAACGCGCTCCACGCGCTCAGACCAAGCAGGACCAACGCGCTGGCACCAGCCAACCGGCCTTTGCACCGAGCGTTATCGATAATCGACAATCTAACCCCGTTTGTCATAACTCTCCTGATCTCCACGCGCAGTTTTCGAGATTGATTGAATTTGCCTATCGAAAACAGCTCCACATTAGTCAAGCCAATTTAGCAATGTCAAGCAAATATCATCAGCTATATTTACAGATATCAAACATTGACAAAGCTTCTCCCGCGAGAGCATCCTTCCCCACGTCGGGAGGTCGCTGCGTGGACTCCTCTTGCTGGAGACGGGCTGTTCCCTGTTTCGCCTTTGGTTTCGTGTTGGCCGCACCTGCGATACCGTACCCTTTCCACGCGGAGGATGCGCCCGCCCGCTCGATCTCAGGACGGCTTTTCTTTCTCAGCATCCGAAACGGCGGTCGCGTTTCGTCAGTGAACCCTGATGGCAGCAATCTGCAGGTGCTGACTGCCGGGACGGCCGACGGGCCAGACGGAATCGTGGTCGATCCGAAAACGAAACTCATCTATTGGTCGAACATGGGCAAGGTCAAAGATGACGATGGCTCCATCCAGAGATTGAATCTCGACGGGACCAATCTGACGACCATCGTTCCCAAAGGCGGCACATTTACCGCCAAGCAAATGAAGCTTGACGCAAAGCACGGAAAGCTTTACTGGTCCGATCGCGAAGGCATGCGCATCATGCGTGCCAATCTTGACGGTTCGAATGTCGAAACCCTCGTCGTCACCGGACACGGAGAAGAAGACCGGAAAGATGCGACCCACTGGTGTGTCGGCATCGCTCTCGATGTCGCCAGGGGCCAGATGTACTGGACGCAGAAAGGCAGTGGCGGAAACGGCCGCATTTTTCGGGCGAACATGGAAATACCGAAAGGCCAAACCGCCGACAATCGAAAAGATATTGAGCCCTTGTTTTCCGATCTGCCGGAGCCGATCGACCTCGATCTCGACCTTGTGCGCCGCATGATCTACTGGACCGATCGCGGCGACCCGCCACGCGGCAATACGGTGAATCGCGCCCCGATGGATCCGCCCAAAGATTTCGATCCCAAACAGCGCCCGGACCAGCAGATCCTCGTGAGCGGCCTCAAAGAAGGCATCGGCATGGCTCTCGATGTGCGTGACAGTCGCATGTTTTACACCGATCTCGGCGGAAACGTCTACAGCGCCAATCTCGACGGCTCGGACAACAAAGTGATTCTGACCGGCCAGGGTCCACTGACCGGCATCACCTGGGTTGACTCCGCCAACTTGAAGTAATCGCCAAGACTAGATTTGTCAAAATGATCCATCTCAAAACTGCCACCTAGCCGCAAGTTCAGCCTTGAGATGTAAACATGTCGCTTTCAAGGGAGCGCCTCGCGTGAGAAATCAAGGCTCGTCCCCATTTCAACAAACTCTGCCTACCCGATCCGTTCCACCGCGACTGCTGTTGCTTCGCCACCGCCGATGCAGAGCGCAGCGATTCCGCGGCGCAGATTGTATCTTGCGAGCGCAGCCAGAAGCGTAACCATGATGCGCGCGCCCGATGCGCCAATGGGATGGCCGAGCGCGCAGGCGCCACCGTGCACATTCAATTTGTCGTGCGGAATGCCGAGATCGCGCATCGCAGCCATTGCTACCGCTGCGAACGCCTCGTTGATTTCGAATAGATCGACATTGTTGAGCGTCCAGCCCGTCTTCTGCAGGAGGCGGCGAACAGCGCCGATGGGCGCGGTGGGAAAGAGTGCCGGCGTGCCGGCGTATGTTGCGTGGCTCGCGATTGTTGCCAATGGATTCAGCCCGCGGCGGTCGGCTTCAGATCGGCGCATGAGGACTATCGCGGCTGCACCGTCGGAGATGGCGCTGGAATTTGCGGCTGTCACCGTTCCACCTTCGCGAAAAGCGGGCTTCATCTGCGGAATTTTCTCGGGCGCCGCTTTCTGTGGCAGTTCATCCTGCCTCGCCACGCGCTCGGCCTTGGCGGTCTTCACCGTGACCGGAACGATCTCGGCGGAAAAGCTGCCGTCAGCGGTAGCCTTCTGCGCGCGTGTCAGCGAAGCCAACGCGTACTGGTCCTGAGACTCGCGCGTGAAGCCGTAACTTTGCGCGCAATCCTCGGCAAACGTTCCCATCAAGCGGCCTTTGTCGTAGGCGTCCTCGAGGCCGTCGAGAAACATGTGATCGAGAATGCGGCCGTGGCCCAGGCGATATCCGGCACGAGCGCGATCGAGCAGGTACGGTGCGTTGGTCATGCTCTCCATGCCGCCGGCGACCAGGATCGTGGCGCTGCCGGCAAGCAGCAGATCGTGCGCCAGCATCGCGGCCTTCATACCCGAGCCGCACATCTTGTTGATGGTGACTGCACCGGTGGAAACAGGCAGCCCGGCGCCGAGAGCAGCCTGCCGCGCCGGAGCCTGGCCGATCCCGGCGGAAAGGACGCAGCCGAAGAGGACTTCGTCGGCCGCATCCGGCGGAATAGCCGCGCGATCGACGGCTGCGCGAATCGCGATGGCGCCAAGTTGGGGCGCAGCGAAATCCTTGAAATCACCCTGAAAGGCACCGATGGGCGTTCGGGCGAAGCCAACAATGACAATCGGATCGTCCATCGCGATGATTCTGAAGCCTCCTGCTTTCTAGATGCCCGGGCATTTATTGAACTAGATTGGCTGGAACTCCTCCAACGATGACCTGACGTTGGACCCTTGTTCCCCTGTTCTCGGCCTTCTCAACGCGGAGCCATGCGCAGCGCGCCGTCGAGCCGGATGGTCTCGCCGTTGAGCATGGTGTTTTCGCAGATGTGTTTGACCAGCGCCGCGAACTCTGCCGGTTGGCCCAGCCGCGCCGGAAACGGAACGCTCTGGCCCAGCGCCTCCTGCACGTCCTTCGGAAACCCGGCCATCATCGGAGTTTCAAACACCCCCGGCGCAATGGTGACGACGCGAATGCCAGACCGCGCCAGTTCGCGTGCGACGGGCAGCGTAAGCGCGATCACTCCACCCTTGGATGCAGCGTAGGCCGCCTGGCCAATCTGGCCGTCGTATGCGGCAATCGAGGCGGTATTGATAATGATGCCACGCTCGCCGTCCGCGCCCGGAAGCTCTTTGGCGATGGCCGCAGCGGCCAGACGAATCATGTTGAAGGTCCCAACCAGATTGATGCTCACGGTCTTTGCAAAGGTGTCGAGGCGATGAGGCCCATCGCGGCCTACCACTTTTTCTGAGGGCGCCACGCCCGCGCAGTTCACCAGGCCGTGCAGGTGACCGAAGGCGCTGAGGGCGAGATCAACCGCGGCCTGTGCGTCCGTCTCGCTGGTGACGTCGGTTGCAGCGAATCGGGCAGAGGCGCCCAGCTCGCGGGCCAGAGCTTCGCCCGCGTCAGGTTGCAGATCGGCGATGACGACCGAAGCGCCTTCGGCTGCGAGAACCCGCGCCGTCGCCGCACCCAGTCCCGATGCGCCGCCGGTCACGAGGAATGTATGGTCCTTGATCTGCATTCGGGATTGCCTTGAGCCGATTTCGCCGACTCAAGAACGCAGCATATCATCGCGAGAGCATCTGTGATAATACTGGTCCGTTGTTTGGAGGCTGACGGCCTTGAATCCTCACTCGCACGGCGCACCGATCACGGAGTTGAGCGAAGAAGAAGTGCTCTTTCGAGACAGCGTACGGCAGTTTGCTCACGATGAGATGGCGCCGCTGGTGCGACGCATGGACGAAGAGCAGCAGATCGACGCCCAGTTGTTACGGAAGCTGTTTGAGCTTGGCCTGATGGGGATCGAGATTCCGGAGGAGTTCGGCGGCAGCGCCGGTTCATTTTTTGACGCGGTCCTTGCGGTGGAAATTCTTTCGGCTGTCGATCCCTCCGTGGGCTTGCTGGTGGACGTGCAGAACACGCTCGTGGTCAGCGCTCTGCTTCGCTGGGCCACGCCGGAACAGAAGAGGACGTATCTTCCTCGGCTGGCATCGGACAGCGTGGGCGCTTACGCGCTGAGCGAGGGGGGGGCCGGGTCAGATGCCTTCGCCCTGCAAGCGCGGGCGGAAAAGCATGGCGCCGATTATGTGTTGACGGGGCGAAAGCTCTGGATCTCGAACGCCAAAGAAGCAGGTCTCTTTATCGTGTTTGCGACGGTAGACGCGAGCGCGGGTTACAAAGGGATCACGGCATTCCTAGTGGAGAAAGGCGCGCCGGGATTCTCGATCGGACGTAAAGAAGACAAACTCGGGATTCGCGCCTCAAGCACGTGCGAGTTGATCCTGGATGAGTGCGTGGTTTCGCCGGCGCAGGTGCTGGGCGAGGTAGGCAAGGGATACAAAATCGCGATGGAAACCCTGAACGGGGGGCGCATTGGCATCGGAGCGCAAATGCTTGGTCTCGCTGAAGGCGCATGGAATCACGCTGTGAAGCACGCCAAAGAGCGCAAGCAATTTGGCAAGGCCCTGGCGGAATTCCAGGCCATGCAATTTCAGCTTGCGGAGATGGCCACGGATATCGAGGCGGCGAAGCTGATGGTCTACAACGCGGCGCGCCGCAAAGATGCGCAGATCGAATTCCGCAAGGAGGCGGCGATGTGCAAGTATTTTGCCTCTGATGTGGCAGAGCGAGTGGCAAGTCTGGCCGTAGAGGTGATGGGCGGGTTGGGCTTTGTGAAGGAGTCTCCGGTCGAGAAACTCTATCGCGACGCCAAGATTGGGAAGATCTACGAGGGAACCTCGTTCATGCAACTCGCGGCGATTGCAAAATGGGTGCTTTAGGAACTCGTTGAAATTCGCCTAATAGTAGCGTCTTTACTGGCGGCTTTCGTTTCGTGTCGTCCAAAATCTGCTTGAAATGCGGTTTTGGCTGGTGTTTATAGAGGTTTGCGAGCCTCAGGGGATCATTCCCTCGGCCTGCAACCGTTGTTCAGGCACACTGCGCCCTGAGTGTTGTCGGTGGTTGAGCCATCAGTCGCGGCAGCCGGATCAGATTGTGCGCCGCGCAACTGAAGACGAACAGCCAGTCCACTTTCTCCAGGCCTCGCAACTTGACCTGGCGCAGCGGGCCGGTTTGTTTCAGCCAGCCAAAGCCCTTCTCCACCAGCCAACGCCGGCTCAGGCTGACGGCATAGCCGGGCTGGCGAGTGGTTCTGCGATCCAGGTTGCTTGCGCGGCCTTTGTCGTTCCTGGTGACGTGCGGCGTCACATTCAACTCCCGCACCGTGCTGACGAAATCTTTCGTGTCGTAAGCCTTGTCAGCGCCCACCGTAATGCGGCGTGAGCGGCCCGCCTGCTTTTCGGCAAGCATCAACAGCGCCGCATCGCGCTCGGCATAACCGTCGGCATGCGTCACCATCGCCGCGGCGATCAGACCGTTGCGGTTCTCCACCAGCGCATGGCCCAGATAACTCAGCTTCGACTCTTTGCCGTAGCTCTTCTTGTACAGTCGCGCATCGGTGTCGGTGGTCGATTCATGCGTCTTGTTCGATCGCTTCTGGCCGTGGAAATTCGTACCATCACCGTCATCGGAGCCGTCCTTGGAGCGAAAGCTCTTCTGCGAGGCCCATGCCTGGATCAGCGTTCCATCGACGGTGAAGTGTTCGTCGCTCATAAAGCGCTTGGCATGCTTGTTCACTTCGGAAAAGAACTGCTGCGCCACTTCGGAAGTCAGCAACCGGTCGCGGTTCTTCGAAAACACCGCATGATTCCATACCGCGTCGTCCATGCCAAGACCCACAAACCAGCGAAACAGAAGGTTGTAGTCGATCTGCTCAACCAGCAGCCGCTCCGAACGCACAGAATAAAACACCTGCAACAACAGAGCCCGAAGAATGTACTCCGGCGCAATCGACGGGCGGCCCGAATCGGCATACAACGCATCGAACTCCGCGCTCAAGGTCTGCAACACCCTATCCGTCAGCTTGCGGACTGCACGCAATGGGTGATCCTGAGGCACTCGCTGCTCCAACGATACATAGCTGAACATACCGTCCTGAATCCGCTCATCTCCACGCATGCCTGTTAGACGAATGGCAGCGAACCTCCGACCCACAACGGGTACCTATTTCAACAAGTTCTTAGAGCCGCGGCAAAGTGGAGTTCGATTGATGCAAGGCATTTCAGAGCAGCCCGATCGATGTCGACCCATAACGACTACGTGACCCGCCAGGCCTGAGCGCCGACACGAGTGAAGTGACAGCCATAGACGACGCCATTGTTCTCGCAATCGCGCAAGGCGTCGGCCACCCGGTTTTTGCGCATGGGATCGGCCAGAAACATCATGAACCCTCCGCCGCCGGCGCCGGAGATCCGGGCGCAGTAGGCTCCAGCCTCAAGGGCGCGAGCGTAGATCCGTTCGATCTTTTCGTTGACGATTTGGCTTGCCATGCGCTTTTTGGATTCCCAACTGGATAGAAGAACCTCGCGCAACAGGTGAAAGTCGCCGCGAAGCAGCGCCTCTTTCATGCGCAATGCTTCCTTTTTCACTTCGTGCATTGCGTGGACGGCTTCGGCATTGCCCGTTTCGACGTTCCTGGACTGTTCGGCGATGATCGCCGACGAGGCCCGCGATGCACCCGTATAGAACAGGAGTATGGAAGCCTCGAGTTCGGAGACGATACTTTCGCGGATGCGCAGAGGATTGACCAGGACACGGCCGTTGCGGCCAAACTCCATGAAATTGAAGCCACCGAATGCCGCAGCGTATTGATCCTGCCGACCGCCATGGAGACCCGCCTCCTCACGTTCGATGAAATACGCGTCCTGCGCGAGTTCATAGTCATCGAGCGGATAGCTGAGCCATTCCGCGTAGGCTCGAAGCGCGGCAACAACCAGCGTGGATGATGCGCCCAGGCCCGAGCCCTCGGGAACATCGACACTGGTGGTCAACCGTAGGCTCAGGGGCTGATTCCCATTGAATTTTCGGACGGCAAAATTATGCACGTTCTTCAAGAGGTCAAGAGTGCCGTCGATCGGCAACTCGACAGCCGCCGGATATTCCGCGGCCTGGTCGCGATCGCTCGAGATGATTTGAACGGAATCGTTCTGCGCCGACTCGATGGAGGCGTAGGCGTAGTAATCGATGGTGGCATTGAGGACAGCCCCGCCAAACTCATCGCAGTAGGGAGAAACATCCGTCCCCCCGCCGGCGAGGCCGATGCGGAGGGGAGCACGCGCGCGAATCAGCATTCAACTTCCTTGGGAGGCTGACGATCCCAGTGTACCTTCCTCGCAACTTGACCATGTAGACAGCGGCAATTTGAATCTTGCAACCGGTGCGAATGACTTTCCTTCGAACGTTTTGGCGCAGGTTACCTGGCAGAATCCCGGATCCGCGCGAAGCGGTTGCCCATCGCATGGGCGTTTCTGGGTTGCACCAAAAGGATGAGACAGTCGGTTACTTTAGAAACCATTCAAATTGCCCGTCTCTTCGCACCATGGGGTCGAACGATCCAGGTCTAAGGCCCGTTTTCCTGGTCTCGAATAGACCGCGGCGAGCGACAAAAGTCTGCTTCCGGGCAAGCCGCAATGGCGGAACTAAAATCCAAACTAAATAATTGAATAAATTAGCACTAACGTCCGATTTCCTTCGACGATAGATTACCTCTTCGCCCTTCTGGTGATGAGCTCGGGCCGCTCAGAGTGTGGAGGGCCCCTGATCCCTTTCTGGACTTTCGTGGGAGCCTCAGCTGCAGATTGGTGAGACGAAGAGCACGGAAGTTGTATGACTTTATTGGATCATCAGCTTACATAAGTAACCTAATAGATCGTATTAAGTAACACTATTGATGGATATACTTGTGCTCATAGGTAACCTGCAATGATAACTTTTGTTCGCCATACCTGCCGGCGTGGTGCGCGCGACTGGCAATTCATTCTAAGGCACTTTGGACTGATCGTGGCACTTATTGCAGCGATCGGCTTATCTGGCTGCGCGGGATCGCTTGCGACAAATTCAGCGGGAACCAATGGTTCCGGTGGAACACTTGTCGCTTCATCGACAAGTGTGGACTTTGGCTCGGTGGCTGTGGGCAACACGGCGAGCCTGACGGTAACACTCACGAATCAAGGGACGACCACTGTCAACATCTCGCAATTGACCGTCACGGGGCAGTCATTCAACACCCTCACGCAGAGCAGCCTTCCCGTCACAGTTGCCCCCGGCGGCACCTTCACACTTACAGTTGGATTCAGTCCGACGGCGATGGGCGCGGCGACTGGGCAATTGACTGTGACCGGCGCCGCCGCAGTTATGACCTCGACGGCAGTAAGTTTGAGCGGCGCAGGTGTGCCGGTTCTCAACACGCTCAACTGCACGAACAACTCGATTACGGGTGCGGGAACCGACGACTGCACGTTAACGCTGAATGCACCGGCGAACAGCGGCGGATTGTCAGTGAACCTTTCCAGCAGTAACAGCGCGGTGGCTGTGCCAAGCACTGTGACCGTGCCAGTAGGCGCTACAAGTGCAGAATTCACGGCGAGTGTTGTGGCCGTGAACGCACTGCAAGGGGCGACACTCACGGCCACCCTGGGCGGCGTAGCGCAATCGTTCGCACTTCAACTCGGTGCATCAGCGCCTGCACTTACACTCAGCGCATCGAGCCTGGCGTTTGGCACCGTCGCAGTGAATACGCCGGCCACTCAACAACTCATCTTGTCATCGATGGGATCTGCGGCCGTGACGATAAGCGCAGCGGCGTTGACGGGAAGCGGATTTACTATTTCCGGCCAGAGCTTTCCAATTACGCTCAATCCGGGCGACACAGCAGCGCTGAATGTGCAGTTTGATCCGGCAGCCGCAGGCGTGGCGACGGGGCAACTGACGTTGACCAGCAACTCAGTGACGGGGTCGTCGGTGACGGTGAGCCTGAGCGGTACAGTCGTGCCTGTCTTGAACTCGCTGACATGCGCCAACGCGTCGATAACAGGTGCGGGAACGGATAGTTGCACAGTAACGCTGAATGCGGCTGCGGCGAGCAGCGGCTTTGTTGTGAACCTGTCCAGCGCCAACTCACTTGTGGTGGTACCAAACTCGGTGACAGTGGCGCCCGGAGCGATGATGGCCACCTTCACCGCGTCGGCCTCGCCCTCCACATCGGCAGAGGTAGTGATGCTGACAGCAAGCGCGGGCAGCGTGTCGCAGGCCTTCAATTTGAACCTCGATATCCAGGGCGCCTCGCTGAGCCTGAGCGCAAGCACAGTGACCTTTGGCAATGTGGCCATTAATACGCAGGCGACGCAGGCGTTAACTTTGTCATCGACCGGCACGAACGCGGTGACGATCAATGCGTCGACGCTCTCGGGAGCCGGCTTTACCGCAACGGGAGCGACATTCCCGATGACTCTGAACCCCAATCAGAGCGCGACGCTCAATTTGCAGTTCGATCCAACCGTTACGGGGGCGTCGACGGGACAGCTCACATTCACCAGCAACTCAGTGGATGGAGCATCGAAGGGAGTCACTTTGTCGGGGCGCGGCGTGCCAGTTCTGACCGGATTAAGCTGCGCCACCGGATCGATTACGGGAGGGGCCACGGATAGCTGCACCGTCACACTGAATTCAGCGGCAGACAGCAATGGGTTGGTGGTTCAGTTGGGAAGCAGCAGCGCGGCAGTGGCCGTACCGTCGACCGTCACCGTGGCTGCAGGGGCAATAAGCGCGAGCTTTTCAGCGACTGCTTTCGCGGTGAGTGTAGCGCAATCGGTGACGCTGACAGCCAGCGCGGGCGGCATCTCCAAGGCGACGAGTCTGCAACTGGGTGCGTCGGTCATAACGATGCAGGTGAGCGCTACCAATATGGCGCTCGGGAACGTGAATGTAAACACGCCGGCGACACAATCATTGACAATCACTTCGACTGGGGCAGCAGCTGTGACAATCAGCGCTGCGACCGTAGCGGGGATCGGATTCAGCGTCACGGGCGCGACATTCCCGCTTACATTAAATCCCAATCAAACGGCGACCCTGACGGTCCAATTTGATCCGAGCACTGCGGGATTGGCAACCGGCGCACTCACTCTGACCAGCAACTCGTCGTCCGGCACCACGACCTTAATCCGCTTGAGCGGGACGGGAGTACCCGTATTGAGCGGATTTACCTGCGCGAGCAGCTCAATCACTTCGGCTGGAACCGACAATTGCACGGTCAGCCTGAGCACGACGGCGGTGAGTGGCACGTTTTTCGTCAACCTGGCCAGCAGCAACGGCGCGGTGACAGTGCCGGCAACGGTGATCGTGTCGGCAGGCACAAACAGCGCCGGCTTCGCCGCTATCGCTTCCTCGGTCAGCACCGCGCAAACCGTGACGTTGACGGCCAGCGCGAGCGGAGTGACTGAGACATTTCCCCTTCAGCTGGGCGCAGGCGGGCCGACGCTGAGTATCAACGCCACGACTCTGGCTTTCGGCAACGTAGGTTTGAACACGCCCGCCACGCAGTCGATCACCCTTTCGTCAACTGGGACTACAGCTGTTACAGTGAGCGGCGCCACGGTCAGTGGGAGCGGCTTTTCGCTTTCCGGAGCAAGCCTGCCCGTCACTTTGAATCCGAATCAGAGTGCGACACTTTCTGTGCAATTCAACCCCACTACCGCGGGCGCGGCCACGGGGTCACTAACGATCGCAAGCAATTCCAGCACGGGCGCCGCTACTGTGATCAGTCTGAGCGGAACCGGAACCTCCGGATCCTACCAGGTTAATCTGAGTTGGGATGCTCCGAGCAGTTCTTCGGATCTGGTCGCGGGCTATAACGTCTATCGATCGCCGAGCGGCGCGGCTTCGTATCAGCAGGTAAATCCCTCGATGCTGACCGGAACGACCTATACGGACTCCACGGTGCAGGTCGGCCAGAGTTACGACTACATCATTGAAAGCGTAGATGCCTCGGGCGTGGAGAGCGCTCCTTCGAATACAGCTAGTGCTGCGATTCCCTGAGCCAAAGAACCAACGTCGCCGTGACACAGCATCGAACCTGAAGTGTGATCAGGACGGAATAAGTGCTGCATTCACGGCGAAAGTCTCCTGCTTGGGATTCTGTTTGCCCGAAGATCGTAAGATCCAAATTGAAATGCACCGGAAATGATGGAAGGATTTGCAGCTTGTGCCGGGAAAAAACGACTCAATCGTGAAGAAATTACATACCGGGAGATACCGCTCCGCGAAATCGGCACCCCACTGCAATCGCGACTCTCTCATAATCACCCGAATTTCAGGAAGTTAGTCTGCGGAGCAAAGATTGGGTTGTTTGGTTTCACGATTGCATGCAGTTAGCTTGAATAATTTTCCAACAACGATCGGCGTAAAACGTCATGGCTCAGTCGGTGCGAGCCGTGATCCAGTACGTTCAACTAGTTGCATGTGAACTCTATTTGAAGAATCGGGAGAGAAGAGTTATATTCAGCCAATTTGATAAACCATTCGATTCAGCGGCGTTCTTTCGACAGAGTCTTCGTTGTGTTTGCAAGGCGCCTATTCTTTTCTGCGTTTTTTAGAAATCCACAGGGTCGACAGGGGGGCCCAAACAGTGAGAATTGTATCCACCTCCCCCTTTGAGAATTGAAGCACGCAGGGAAGCGTGCGTTGTGAAGCTGTGCACGGACATTAGTGCGCTGTGGTGATCTTTGTCACTGCGCCGGGTAGATTTATGGTGCGAAGTAACCTCGACGACTGCGAGTGAATTCTCAGGATCAGGATTGCTGAAAGCTTCGGGCGCTGAAACTAGATTGTGAAGAGGGGAATCTTAGTTTGCGAAAGTACGAAAACTGTATATATGGGTCATTGAAGCAAAGATTCACAGCATGCAATGAACCTTTTGATGGCGTTTCGCAGCCGATTTGTTGCGCTGCATGCTTGCAGGTTGGCGAGTGGGGTACGATCCGCCAGCTTGCGTACTTACTTCTGCTCGCAGCTTTGAGTTGCGTGTCGCTAGCGCTGGGCGGCTGTGACGGAGATTCACTTGTCGGAACATCCGCACAGGCGGGTCCGCTCTCTGCATCCCCGAGCCTTGTGGCCTTTGGCTCCGTGCCAGAGGGACAAAGCGCCAGCACGAGCATCTCCTTGAAAAACTCGAGCCAAACGGCGGTGCAAGTCACGCAGGTGGGCGTCACGGGCCAGGCTTTCTCGGTGAGCGGTGTGAGCGACTTACCGGTCAGCGTGGGCGCCGGTGGCACGTATCAGATCAGCGTGAATTTTTCGCCGCAAGGAACCGGAACGGAGGCAGGCCAGCTGACGATTGTAAGCAACGCATCGAGCGCAGCCATGGTGATCGGTTTGAACGGTGTGGGAGTGATCGAGTCAGCGCTGAGTGCAAATACAAATGCAGTTGCCTTTGGCAATGTGGCCCTGAATACGGTCGCCACTCAGTCGATCACGCTGTCGAATGGATCCACGCCTGTCTCCATCAGCGCAGCGACTGTCGCAGGCACTGGCTTTTCCCTGTCGGGAAGCACCTTCCCCATTGATCTGAGCGCGGGTCAGACTACAACGCTCAATGTGCAATTCTCCCCAACGGTGAACGGACCGGCAACAGGCACATTGTCGATTGTCAGCACCGCGTCGAGCAACCCAACGACGGTCGTTACTTTGAGCGGTACCGGAACCACCGGCGGATCTTATCAGGTGGATTTGACCTGGGAAGCTCCGACCGATTCTCAAGATCCCGTGGCCGGCTATGAAATATATCGATCGTCGAGCGGCGCCTCATCGTACCAATTGCTGACTTCCTCGATGCTTACCAGTAACAGCTACGTCGACAATAGCGTCCAGAGTGGCCAGACTTATGACTACGTCGTAGAGAGTGTCGACGGTTCAGGAGTGGAAAGCGCGCCCTCGAACATCGCTACCGTCGCCATCCCATAGTGACGCAGCGAGCGCCCGGCCAGAGGACGCCTGAAGACACGAAAGGCCGGAAGCACAACAGATGGACGCGACTCGCGCTCACTGTGCTACCGGCCTTCAATCGCGCGCACCGCGCGTACTTCGATTTGCGTTCTTGGTTACTTAGCGACCACTTGTTGCCCGGCAAGCGCTTTGCGAGCATTCGTCAGACCAAAGGCGCGGAAGGCGAGATAATACCCGGGCAGTGCAAAATCGCCTTGCTTCAGAGGGGTGCTAGCGCTTCACGATATACATCGAGCGCCTTGTTGAGAGGTTGCCTGCTGCTTTTCGCCTTCAGATCCGAGAGTCGTCGCAGCGCTTCCAGTTCACCACTTCATGGCTTTTTTAGACGTCAGCTGCGATTGGATGAACTGGATCTTCCTCAGTACATTCCGGCTGCTGTTTTTCTCCGCGCTCCGAATCGAAGACCTCCTTCATGGAAAGGAGAAATTGCGAACCGAAATGAAGATCGGGTTCGAGGTAATTTCCTTCGGCCCATTCGTTCCACGATTTGATGAATATTACACGTCTCTGCGGATTCTCGACTCTTCACTAATCTGCAAGCTCGTCGAAGCAAGGCAGCAAAAACCTCAGGAGAGCTATCCTTCAAAACCATGCCATTGATTCCCGATCGTGGAGTATTGTCCCAGTTCGGCAAAACCACTGGGTATTCGTAATCGGGAATCTGCTGATTCAAACAGCAGTCCGCGAAATCCCGGTATTTTCTATTCTCGAGGTACGCCGAATACATCCCGGATCAGTGTGTCCAGAGACTGCTTGCCGAATATCTGCCGGGAAACCCGATCGCCGATCCTTCGGATGAGTCCTCTCGATATGCGATCAATTTGTACGTCCGGGAGCGCTGCGATACGGAGGCGTCAAATCCATCAGGCAGTGGTTCCAGTTCCGCGCTATACCGACCAAGTGCAATCCTGGTAACCCGCTCTCAACAGCCATTCTTTTCCATAGTGTGCTGAACTCGGTCAAGTTCGGAATCAGCCACGGCTTATAAACGAGAAACAGCGGCTTGCCGTCGACACAGATGTAACGCCGATCTCTGAACGCCGGAAGAACATTCTTGAAGTGCACTTCGTAATCATGAATTCCCGGATACTGCTGTTCGATCAGGATCGTTCCGGCACGCCATGCCAAATTCCCGACCAGGATTCATTTGCCCAGCCAAGACAAAAGGGGAAATCAGGTTTCCCGGTTTCCAGAACCTCAGAAAAAACACGCTCCAGAATTCTCTTTCCATTTCCGAACCAATAGTGCCAATAACAAAAGCCCTCGAGGCCGTGACCACGGGCCAGCTCGGCTTGCGCCTCTCTGACCTCTGGGACACGTAGATCGTATAACCCCAGATCACGCCGGAAAGTTGGGCTGGAAATGCCCGCGAAACAATGGCCTCGCTCTTCGTAACATTTGTCCACTCAGTGAAGCCCGGCCCCCACCAGGCATCGTTCTCTGGTATCGGATAAAACTGCGGCAGATAGAATGCGATGGCTCGATAATTCATCTTGATTTCAACCGCCGCAATTCCACTTGCGCAGGTCTGTCATCCAGATCCGGGCAACTTTTGCTTTGTTAACCATTCGATTCGTCACAGAACCTTCAAAATGGAAATGGTCGGATCCGAATATGCATGCGAGACGTCTGGCAAATCGAGTTATTGCAGCATTCTTACTCGGCCTCTTTCAGTGCGTCACGTGTTGCTTCAAGATAAGCTCTATGCCATTTTTGACAAGGCTCGAGATGGTTCCCTTCCGCCCATTCGTTCCAAGCATTAATAAAAACAAATTGCTCTTCGGGTACTTGGCGCATTTTCAGTCCGATCTGTTTGTACGAATTACGCTGGAAAGCCAACGCGCATAACTTTCGGGTGTTGAATCCTTGAGGATCACGCCGCCATTCCGTCGTCTTGCGGTGTTATCAAAGCCGGCGCATACTCCGCGGATCATAGGATAGGACGGCGGGGTCATCGTCATAGCGGCTTGAGCAAACGATCATACTCGCAAACTTGAACAGTGTGAACCCTGGCTTCGCCGGTCCCCAGTCGCTGGCGATGCCACCACTTCCTCCGGTAGACCCTCAATCCATCCAGTAGCTGCCACCTGGGTTGGAATTCCAGCGCGGCATCGAAGCCAAGCGGCTTCGGATCGCCCGTCAACTCGGGAAGGCTCTCTACGCGCACCAGAAACAACCCTGGCAGACCGGCCCGTTCTGCCTCGCGCCGCCAAATTTCGGTTGTGCGTAAAGGATCGGGAAGCCAATTGGTCCGGTATACGAGAAATATTGGCTTCCCGTCGACTTTAATATAGCGAGGATCGGTGAATATAGGAATCAGATGCCGAATGTGTGCTTCATCATCAGAACAGAGTATTTCTGCTCAATCAGAATCTCATTCTCTTTCCCGTCCCATCGTCTGGTCCAATTCTCATTTGCCCAACAGAGACAAAAAGGCATTTCCGGCCGCACCAGTGCTGATCAGTTCATCGACGGGGCGCTCCAATAACTCGGTGACCATTGAACCAATAGTGATAGTAGCAAAACCCATGGATCCCATATTCTCGTGCGAGTTCGGCCTGCGCCTCCCGCGACTCTTCGACCGCCGAGGTCGTAAAAGCCAAGATCGGCGGGAAGATGCGGCTGATAGTGACCCTTGAACTGCGGCTTTCCCTTTACGACGTTGATCCAGTCAGTAAACCCTTTGCCCCACCATTGATCGTTTTCGGGGATCGGATGAAACTGGGGAAGGTTGAATGCCACCGCTTTGATCAAGATCTTGCCACTCCGTGCTTGGCACTGCTTCGGCAAGGCCTATGCCCGCACACCTTCCTGGTAGATTTCGTTTCGTCGCTTCCGAACCTGTTCAGGAGAATAGTCCTAGCCACAAGGTTTCTCCCGCATTTGCCAATCGCGCGCGAAGTTCCGAGTGATTTGAAAGCTCAACCGCGGCTGCAGGCAAATTCCGACGCATCATCGCGAACCAGAATATCTATGCCGTCACGCGCGGGGATTCCCTCGCAGCCAATTGATGTACTAACGGCAGGCACTCCCTGTGACATCGCATCCAGGAGTTTGACTCGAATTCCGCTTCCAATTCGGAGGGGCACAAGCATAACGCTCCCTTTGACAGCATCTCCAAATCGGGGACATATCCCATAAATTCAATGCCAGATGTGGAATAACGACGCCCTGAAGCCTCGCCCCACGATCCAATCACCCTAAGGATGCAATCCGGGCGTTTGCTTGGAGATTGCAGGCCACACTTCTGTCGTCAGCCATTCCAGAGCATCTCGATTTGGGAAATGCTCCTCTGAACCTAAGAACGTAAAACAGTCTTGAAATCGCTCAGCAGCGTCGCAGATTTGCACCCGATCGGAAACGGACTTACATAAACCCTCTCCCCTTCTAACCACGTTGCAAGCGCGCGCTTGTCGTCTTCGCTGAACACGACCATGCCATCAAATTTGCGGAGATATGCTTCCTCCTGGACACGCATCATGCTTTTTCGAGATACTCAGAATAGCCACCGCGCATCCGAACCGCGAGAACCGGTTCGCGTACACGAAGTGGAGCTGATGATGGATAAAGATCTTGGGAATCCCCCGCGGCAGCCACGCGCCGAGCGACAACATCTCGGCGAATTCAGCTTGTACTAAGTCGGTTTCTCGCGAAAGCTCCTCAGCCACGGCGTCTAAGAATGCCTCTGGCAAAGGAGTGAAGGGATAATAAGGTATCTCTGGCTCGTCTTTCTCTTCCGCAGGCTCCAGGGGACGCGCAAATCTCAATTTACGGTATTGTCTAGCTCCCCATCTGAACGAACGCAGCAGAATGTCGTCCTTAGGCGGAATCATCGCTTTCGCAGGCCCACAATAAACTCCGCGAACCTTTATCTCCGGAAAATGCGCCTGAACTGCGGCGGCGTCACTTAATCCTTTCTCATCCCAAACCGGGCATACCAGCGTAAAGCGATGATCGTTGCGAAGGCATGACAGGGAGGAGTAGAGTGCGACCTTTCCCCCTGAATCCGGAGGCCATGGCAGCTGAATACTTGCTACGAGGATGTTCATTGCTTTCTTTGCCCGGACCCTGCGCTCAGCATCGGACGATATTCGCTGCCGTAATGTCGCGCGTGGCGTTCCGCGTGTCGACGACCAATTGCGCCTGCGCAACAATGTCCTGATAGTTGTATTGTGAGTGATCGGTGACAATCACAACACAGTCAAACTCAGGGATCTTGCTCAGTGGCGTGCTGGCCATATTAAGCGCGTACTTTCTTCCGTGGCCAACGGTAGGGAAGAAGGGATCGTTATACTCGACTTTTGCGCCACGCTTTTGCAATAATTCAATGATCGTCAACGACGGAGACTCCCGGAGATCATCGATATCTCGCTTATATGACATCCCGAGAATAAGAATTCTCGATCCATGTAAGGACTTGTGACGCTGGCTTAGTGCCTCGGCAACATTGTCTACCACGAAATATGGCATTTCCATGTTGACCTGCCCGGCGAGTTCGATAAACCGCGTATGGAAATCGAATTCTTTGGCTTTCCATGAAAGATAAAACGGATCGATTGGAATGCAATGCCCTCCAAGTCCAGGGCCCGGATAGAATGCTTGAAATCCAAACGGCTTTGTCTTGGCGGCTTCAATGACTTCAAAGAGGTTAATATCCATGCGCATACAAAGTTGCTTGAGTTCGTTTACGAGTGCAATGTTCACGCAACGGTAGATGTTCTCGAGCAGTTTCGTCATCTCGGCAGCTTTCGGCGATGAGACGACAACCGTGCGATTGAAAATCGAGCCATAAACCGTCGCAGCTAATTCAAGAGCCGCGGGCCCACATCCACCGACAACTTTGGGAATATCGCGGCGGGCGACGGTATCATTGCCTGGGTCCTCACGTTCAGGCGAGAATGCTACATAAAAACCGGATGCCTCTCCATTCCACGCCACGCGAAGGCCATCCGGATTCCCATTCTCCAGCAGGGGCACAACAACCTCTTCTGTCGTACCGGGATAAGTCGTGCTTTCCAGAATGATGAGCTGCCCCTCCCGCAAGTGGGGCGCAATGCTCGCGACCGTTCCGGTGATGAAGCTCAGATCGGGTTCGTGATGTTCGTTCAAGGGTGTTGGCACACAAATGATCACGACATCCATGCTTGTTATGCGGTCGTAATCGGTCGTCGCCACGAAACTTTTTTGGCGCGCCGATGCAATCTCTGTCGGAGGGATGCGGACGATGTACGATCCGCTCTGATTCAACGTCTCCACCTTGCGAGGATCGATGTCGAACCCAGTAACGCCGAAGCGCTCTTCAGTGAACAAAAGAGCGAGGGGTAGGCCCACATAGCCCATGCCCACCACGCCAATCCGCGCCTCGCGAGTCTCGATCCGCCTTTTAATCACATTAATTCTGTCCAGAGATGTTGTAGCCATGCCTTCCTCTCGTCACGTTAAGGGTTAGGAGCCGGATTAGTGAAGCCGGAATCACATTCGCTCAGCAAACGGTCAGCTTGGGAATGGGGACGACGAATCGACCGTTCCATTCTCGAATGTACTGTAACTGCTGCATGATTTCGTCCTTGAGATTCCAAGGAAGAATCACAACGTAATCGGGCCTGGTCTCGCGGATGCGATCCGGATGGTAAATGGGAATATGGCTTCCAGGGAGATGCCGCCCTTGTTTATACGTGCTGCGATCAACAGTGTATGCGATCAAATCTTTTCCGATGCCGCAATAGTGCAGCAATGTTGCACTCTTGCCCGGAGCCCCGTAGCCTGCGACCCTCTTTCCTTCTCGCGCCGCATCCAGAAGGAAATTGACGAACTCGAGCTTCGTTCCCCCCACCTGTCGGGCAAATGATTCATAGCCTTCGGGCCGGTCAAGTCCGGCCTGGACCTCATCGCCGATCACCTTTTGCACCGCCGATGAATCCACATGCGCATGGCTCTCGTCGCGGCAGGCAAATACCCGTAGCGAGCCTCCGTGAGATTTCAATTCTTCGACGTCAAATACGCGAAGGCCATGAGCCGTCAAGATCTTCTTCGTAGTCAGCAACGAGAAGTAAGAGAAATGCTCGTGATAGATCGTATCAAACTCATTCTGCTGAATCAGGCGAAGGAGATGAGGGAACTCCAGCGTAAGCACACCATCGGGTTTGAGAGCCAGCATTAATCCTTCGACGAAATCGTTCAAATCGGGTACCTGAGCCAAAACATTGTTTCCCAAAACCAGATCGGCCGCACCTTCAGTCTGCACCAGTTCGTTTGCCACCGCCGATCCAAAGAACTTGACGACAGTGCGTATTCCCTTTTCAGTCGCGACCTTGGCCACATTTGCCGCCGGTTCTACTCCGAGAACGGGAATACCGCGCCGTACAAAGTACTGGAGCAAGTAGCCGTCGTTGCTGGCAACCTCAACCACGAAGCTTGATGCATCCAGACGGAAGCGCGACTGCATTGCAGTGCAGTACTTTTCGGCATGGCGCAGCCATGAATCCGAAAACGAAGAAAAGTATGCATAGTCGCCGAAGATGTTCTCGGCGCGCTCGTATTCTTCCAACTGGACCAGCAAACATGCATCGCAGACATAGACGCGCAGTGGATAGTACATCTCGCCGCGATTCAATTCCGCCAATGATGGGTAGGTCTCACAGAGCGGCGACATTCCGAGATCCACAAATACACGCTGCAGACCGGCGCCGCAGAATCTGCATGACGCTGTATTGCTTTCCAAACCGACTCTCTTTACATCCGAGGCTGTTGCCATTCCCGTTCTAAAGTCCTTTCATACACTCAGTGCAGCTGCGTTCGCGGTCCAATGCAACTCGCCATCGAGCCGCCCAGCGCTCTGTTGGCGGCGTATTTCGCTGATTCGTACGTAACGCCCCTTCTCGATGTCTGTAAGGGTGAGCCCCACATCACGATAAGAATCGTAAAGTTCCTGAGCACCCTTCCGTGCCGTCCACCGCGGACGAAACGACGGGACCATGCGAGCCATCTTGTCGAAGCTGACTCGATAGCATCGAGCGTCCGGGCCTCCACCAGGAGCATACTCAATCCGGCTTCCGGGAACGACCTGGGCCACAATGTCGGCGATTTCACTGATGCGAAAATTCTCATCATTGCGACCGACGTTGAAAACTTGATTGTGGACAATTTCGCAAGGGGTTTCGAGAACTGCGACAACCGCCGCGATGATGTCACGAATGTGCACGATGGGGCGCCAGGGAGTGCCGTCGCTTTTGATGAGAATCTTGCCGGCTGTCAATGCCGCAGCGACAAAATCGTTCAACACGATATCTAAGCGCAAACGAGCAGATGCTCCGTATGCGGTAGCGTTGCGCATATAGGTGGGAGAAAAGTCGTCACTCGCCAGCAATGCGATATCGCGCTCGGCCAGAACCTTCGACTCGCCATAGGGGGTAACGGGATTCAAGGACGAGGTTTCATCGAGGAAATGATCCCCGGCGGCGCCATAGGTACTGCAGCTCGACGAGAATACAAAGCGCTTCACTCCCGCTTTCTTCGCGAGTTGTGCGAGGTGGACCGAAGCTAAATGATTGATGTCGTAAGTGAGCTGCGGGTTTAGGTTTCCTACTGGATCGTTTGACAGCGCAGCAAAGTGCACGACTGCATCAAATCCGCTCAGATCGGACTGCGTAAGCTGGCGAAGATCCTTTATTATCTCCGGAATCCCGGCCGGCGCGGTTCCGAAATCGCAATTCTTATATAGATCGGCGTCTAAGCCGACAACTTCATGGCCCGCCTCAAGGAGCGCCGGAATTGCCACCGCGCCTATGTATCCTTTGTGTCCTGTCAACAGAACTCTCATATCGGTTTTCTCCTTATTTAGCAGACACGGTGGTTTGAGTGTACGATACGAATCGAGTGTTGGCGTCAAGTAAGCTGGTGGCTTAGCAGCGAATTGCCGCCCCGTCCCTAATATCTTCGGCAGGTTGCAGTAGGCCATGCTGGAACAGCAAATCGGCGGCTTCGGCTATGGCTGAGAACGGCAATTGAGAACGCTCGGCAATTTCCAGGAGGGAGTGCTCGCCATCGGAAAAGTTCAGCACCCACAACCGAGCATTGATCTCGCTCCCGATCGACTCACCTCCCATTGAGCGGTAGAGATTTCGCCTGCCCAATTGGGGTTCACAACAAGGGTTCTGGTTGATATATCTGCGATTCCGTTCCAGCGCGTCAGCAATTGCGGCACACACCCGAAGGGATGTTGCCAGCGAATCAGGATGAATAAAGGTGAGATCGTCTGCAGAGGAATGATACTGGGGGAAAGAACCCCAGACACTCCTCATGAGGCAGCCAACCGGGAGGTTGAACCCTGGCGAGCAGTATTGCCGCTCATCATATCCGTACGGCGAAAAATCAAGGGTCTCGAAAGGCCCGCCTCTGTCACGCAGGATGCAAGCAACCGTGCGATCGATTTCGGCTGTGCCTCGGCGGCTCTTCTTGTAGTGAAAGGCCCCGGCGTCCCCGATGCACGTCAGCACGAGGCCATGGCGAATCCGCTCGGCCGACGCTCGGTTTTGCGCAAGCCAAGTGATGGCGCCGATGGTTCCGGGAATGAATAGAAATCGGTATGAATACCGAAGACTCCGTCCTGACAGGTGCTGCGCCAAGGCCGTCGCCACCGTGATGCCGGAAAGGTTGTCATTTGCCAGCGACGGATGACATATGTGACATGAAATCAGAACTTCGTCGGAAGAGCTGCCCGGCAAGTAATACTCGCCGTAGGAGAGGTGGCCGTCAGCCAGCGTTGCATCGACAAAGACCTCGTAGTCTCCTTCTTTCAGGCCGAGCATGTCGTTGTGAGAGAGGCAAAAGCCCCAATCTTCCTTGTAATAAGACGTTCGATAAGGAATCCAATCCGGGTGCTCCGGATTCGTGAAAAGATGCGTTCTTAGTTCGTCCAGCGGGAGAGTCGCATGAACCGGGGTGCTGTAGTTGACCACGTGTAGATTGGATTGTTGGAAATCAACGACGCGCCGGCCGTCTGAGGCCTTTATATACGCGTCTCGGATGTTCCACTCTTTCGGGACCGTCCAATCAAATACCTTCGTTCCCGAGGGGACTTCCCGGATTTGCAAAGGAATCCTTTCCCGAATCATCGCAAGCGTCTTCCTGACCCCGTCCCCGGTAATGCTGCGACAAATTGGAAACAGCGCTGCCGCGAATTTGTGGAGGTCTTCTCCAATACTGGCGATCTCTCTTTCGTCGACTTCTCTCACAAGGTTCACGGCGCAAAGTCAGAATAAGATCTGTCTCTCTCGGATATTACTTCAACATTTCCCGGCCACATGATTCCAAATGCCGGGTCATTCCAGCGCACTCCTCTTGCCGACTCTGGACTGTAATACTCTGACATTTGATAGAAGACTTCCGTGTCTTCTTCGAGAGTCAAAAAACCGTGCGCACATCCCTCCGGGATATACACCGCTTTCCGGTTGGCTGCTGTCAGCTCCAAAGCGAACCAGTCTCTGTATCGCGGTGAAGATGGACGGAGATCAAGCACGACATCGCAGATCGCGCCTTTGGTACAGCGGACCAGCTTGGCTTCAGAATTCGGCGTGGCCTGAAAGTGCATCCCGCGAAGAGTCCCCTTACGCACATTGAAAGAGATGTTGCATTGGACCAATTTCGGATTGAGCCCGTGAGCTTCGAACTCGTTATGGCACCAGGAGCGAGCAAAGAATCCGCGTTCGTCAACGTGCGGCTCGACCTCAATCTCAAAAACGCCCGGTAGCGTGGCTTCACAAAAGATCATGAGAAGAATGATGCCCTATAAGACAATATGATATTGCTTTGCGGCCGCGGGTTCGAATCGGAGTTTCCCCCGCCCATGTGTTGCCGCTTTCCATTTCAAGACGAGGCCCCTTCGGCTTGTCTCCCGGCATTCTGTCGTGTTTGGTTAGTCCTCTGAAGCGCTTCGCTTAATTTCCCGGCGCCGAACCAAACTCGGCACTTTAAATAGAACCGTTTTTGCGGGGCGAAGGACAACAACCATTCGACAGCAGTTATCAACGTTCTGCCAAGAGTCTTGAAGGTTTCGAATACGGTCAGGTTTACATTGCTTTCTCGCACCTTGCCCTTTCCGAGGCCATACCACCAAGTCAGAAAGAACTTTTTGTTGAGCCGATCTTGACGTATCTCATGATAGACGGTGGCCGTCGGGACATATCGCAGCTTCTCTCCTGCCGCGAGCAGCCGGCGGCCAAACTCCGTATCCTCACTGCTTACCCTTTTTGTCGAGCAGGGCCCCAGATCGAGGCGAAACGTGCCGTATTTATCGAACATCTTCTTCCGAAATGCCATATTGGCCCCGTAGGGAGCTTCGTTAAGATCATGGGCGATCTGTCCCGGTTCAAAGTAGGCGCATAACGCTCCAATCAGGCTGTATCTTCCGTCGAGCGAGAGCCAAGGCGGGAGATCGAAGCTCTGAGCAGGGAGAATGCGTCCTGCTGCTCCCGCATATTCTTCGTGCTCGAAAACTGAAGTCAGATTCTGCAGCCAACTCGGCTCAACTGTCACGTCATCGTCAGTGAACGCAAGAATTTCGCCGATGGATTCGCGTATCGCGGTGTTGAGGGCATGCGACTTCCCCTGAGTTGGCTCGAAGAGATATCGAAAATGCGATGGATTCAGTTCGCAAACACGCTGTGCGACCTCGCGGGTTTCATCGTTTGAGTTATTGTCCATAACTAGAACTTCCCACTCTGCGGTCGCGGGCATGACCGATGCCGACAGGCTTTCTAACGCCCGCGCAAGACTCCGGCCACGGTTGTAAGTGCACACAATGACACTAATCTTCATAGTCAGGAGTTCCTTTCAGGACAACTCGCATGGCCAACCGGGGGGCCTGCGCTTCCTGCATCTTCACCACTCTAAGAACCGTTGTGCTTCGGATACCTTGATTCCTTGAGTAAGTCGTACATCGCTGCAAGATCTACACCCCGAGCCGCTGGCATTCCTCAACTGCATCAGATACGGCTCCGCCAATTGAATCCCAAGTCCATTTGCGCAGGAACTTGTCCCATGCATTTTCGCAAAGCTTGGCTCCCAACCCAGTGTCCTTCAGGAGTTGCACGCAAGCTTGGGCAAAGTCCATTGGGTTGTCAGCCAACAAGATATCCTCTCCACTGAGAACTTCGTAACCGAACGCGCCTAGAGAGGTTGAAACCACCGGACACTTTTTACTGAAGGCATCTACTATCTTCACCCGGGTCCCGGCGCCGCAGCGCACCGGCACAATCATCGCCGACCACGAGGCAATTTCACGCGATGGATCCTCTACCCACCCCAAACCATCAATATCCGGTCCTAAACTTGCAATCGACTCGCCGCTGCCCTCTCCAATGAGGCGCAGACGCACCATCGGCATCTCGCGTTTAATCTGGGGCCATACATCGCGAATGAACCACTCAACTCCGCTTTTGTTGGGAAGCCAGCGAAGCGTTCCAATGAAGCCAATACGCGGCGGCTCGGTCGCAATCTTTGGGTGCTGTTCTGTGGGCGGATTGAAGCCGTTCGGAACGACGGTGATGCGCGCGGCGCTCCCAAGATAGCGCCGGTCCTCCTCACTCGCAACGGCGACCACGCTAAAGCGCCTCCCAAGAATTCGTTCCCGCCGCCACCAGAGGAGAGCTTTACGATAATCGTGGATCTTTCGCGTGACCACTGAAGCATTTCGCGCTCGGGAGGAAAAAAAGCGACTTGGAATGTCATCTATATCCAATATGCTTCGGGGCCAGTGATAGATTCCAAACATGTTCGCGGTTTGCAGACCATGGACCCAGATAACATCGCTTTCCTCCATCAAATGCACCGTCGCCTCGCGGTCGATATTGCGAACCTCGAAGCCTTCCGTCGCCAGGCAGCCGGCTGCGAGCTCGTGATGTACCCAATCGGCAGCCCGCCGCCTCGGTGAGCGATTCAGTTTGGCAATCAGTTTTACCTCGAACTCAAACTCGGGGATTCTCTCATCCAGCTGGCGCTCATAATTGTCGGTAACTACAAATGACACATCCCCGACGCGCCGTAAAAGCCTCGCGATATTCAGCATCCGCAATTGCGTGCCATAAGAGGGCGCAAACGGACAATGGGAGGTTACAAATAGTATTCTTAGCTTAGGCTTTTGCATGTAACCCGAATGTTCATAGTTGACGCTAAACTCAATAAGGTTGCCGTTTGTGCGAGCCATACATGGTCCTCTTAGGGTCATGTTCCATGCTTCCGCAATCGTGCGAGCGATCCAGGACACATTTCACTGACAGGAAAAAGGCTCTCGGAGATCGCGGACGAGCGATTCCGACCGCGCTATGAAAGGGTCCTGCCCTGAGGGACCGAATAGCTTGAGTGAGCGCCTTTTCCTCTCAGGGCCTGGCTCCATACTTCCACCATCGTTCCGGCGGTACACCATGCAGCGCATTGACGGCTAAACCTCTCCTTCGGATCACGAGCGCGAAGCCATTTTCGAATTTGGGATAAAAAGGGTCGCAAGGCGCTGCGGTAATAGCGCGGGATTTCCGACTTCCTTATCCAAGGCCCATTTTCCAGCACCTGCGCACGTCCCACAGCGAACCATCGGGCGCGAAAGAACTTCTTCCGGACGCGCTCCTCTGGCACAGGATGGTATACGACAGCCGACGGTACATAGCGCAACCGCTCTCCGCCAGCCAGCAAGCGATTCCCAAACTCGGTATCTTCATTCCGGAGTTCGCTGCCAGGGCGCGGTCCGAGATCGGTGCGAAACCCCCCATATTGAGTAAACATTTCTTTTCGAAAAGCCATGTTCGTGCCATATGGAGCTTCTTTGAGTTCCCCAGGAATATCGCCGAGATCAAAATGCGCGCATAACGCGGCGCCTTGGCGCCAAGGGCCTTCGAGCGCAAGCCACGGAGGCGGCGAAAATCCTGGAGGTATGAGAATACGTCCTCCTGACCCAGCCCATTCGGCACTCTTCAGATCGGAGGTGAGATTGCACAACCAGTTAGGCTCTACTGTCACATCATCGTCAACGAAAGCTACAATTTCGCCGCGCGCTTCACGGATTCCGGTGTTGAGCGCGTACGATTTCCCCTGGTGCGCCTCGAACGCGTACCTGAAATGCCCCGGATATCGACGGACGTACTCATCCACGACGTTTCGCGTCTCATCGGACGACTTATTGTCAACGACAAGAACTTCCCATTCATCTTCCTCAGGGAATACCGACGCTGCGAGACTTCCCATCGTCTTAGTAAGCGTTTGACAGCGGTTATAGGTGCATAAAATGGCCGTGATCTTCATGATTTTCCTGCGTGATTTAGCCTGCTTAAATCAGCGGGGCTATTCCAAATATTCCTTTGTGGCTTGTGACACGTGTTTCCCATCAAATATGCGTTCGGCTATTCCGCGGATATGTCCCGTACAAAGAAGAATATGATCGCCTTCGTTACACGCCGGTATCCCTAATCAGAGCTGCACCGGAGCGCTGAAACCAAGCCAGTTAACATACGGCGCCGGAGAATTTCCTTTCTCCTCAGGAGGAGAATTCCGGGATTCAGTGCGATCCAAGCGATTTCTTTCAACGCGCCGCGGACAAGTCGGGAACGATCGAGAGATTCACCCAAAGTCTTGACGCCATCGCTGTGATATTGCCAGAATCCTTGACTACGCCCCCGAAGCACTTCGCCCCTCAGCTTCCGGTAGTAAAAGCCTCTTGATTTCTTGCATGCATCGGCAGCTTCAGCCGATTCGAGAAACATTGGCGCATAGCGCTGCACGATGATGTACCAGTCCAGAGCGTCGGGCTCATACTGCCGCCAAGCGGCGGAAATTGACTCGTTTTCGACACGAAGGTAAGAGAGAACCTGATGGACAAAGCCAAAATCCCAGTTTCTTAAAATCTGCATGCACTTTTCAGTGTCTTCGTGCAGCAACCCTTCTTGAAAGAACGGCAGGCTTTCCCGCACGATCGAGGCGCGATACATGACCGCTGTTGGCGAGCCGAAGACGAACGTTCCTGTTCGCAAATAGAATTGCGCCATCTGCGGGCCGCTCATGAAGGTCACGCCAAACGGGTACCCCGACCCCCTCAGGACATCGCCTTTGAGGTAGTACGAACTGACAAGACCAATTTTGGTTGACTGCTCGAATGCGAGAACCATCTTCTCCAGGCATTCTGGAAATATCAAATCGTCCGCTTGAACGATTTTGCAGTATTGGCTTGAAGAAGAGATTGCCGCCAGTGCCGCATTGTAGTGAGCAACCTGGGAAAGAAATTGCGGCTGGCGGACCAAACGAATCCGACGATCACGTTTCGCATAGGACTCGGCTATTGCGGTCGATCCGTCAGAGCTGCCATTATCTGAAAGAATATATTCGATGTTGGTATGGGATTGCGCCAATACGCTTTCAATACACTGTGAAAGGTAAGAGACAACATTGCGAAACGGAGTAACAACGCTCACAAATGAGTTACCCATTCAACACTCCAGCGGCGGTCAAGGAGAAAGACAATGGGCTGATGTTTCGCATTCTCACTTTTCGCTGACGTGGTTAGCGATAGGTTCGTCCAGGTGAAGGCCCTGCTCCTTTACGATTCGCCTTGCCTCCGCGATTTGACCGCGCAGGAAATTGAGATCGTAACTTGCGCGAAAGATCGCCTCCCATCGCAAGGAAAGGATCGCCTTGCACAAGGCCACACATGCCTTTATCGTTTCACGAATCAAAACCCTGGGTATCTTCATCAGCCGGGCAGAGCGGGTTTCATCAAGCAGGTCCATCCTGAAAATGCGAAAGAAGCCTCGTCCGTATCGAAATGCCCGCTTCATCACCCAACTCGTGAGCAGCTGATTCTTACGGACGAAATGCTCGACCACCGCCTGCGGCACAAAGAAGGCTTTGTGTCCCGAACCGCCGAGCCTGGCCATTAGCTCCGATTCGCCCCCCATCGCGTAATTGGAACCGCGCGGACCGACAGACGGATTGAATCGCATGCCCGTTTCGAATATCACCGATCGAACAGCCATATTCGGCCCATAAACATGGAGCGGATTCAGATTTCCTTCCTTGCGATTCGGATCGGTAATCGTGAATACTGGGCCCAAGTCAATCCATCCGACCCAGCGTGGAGGCGGTGCCTCCCAGCTTGGAATGATTGCCCCCCCGAACATTGTGAACTCAGGGTGTGCATTCGCGGCTTTTCTAAGCTGAACCAACCAGTCTGAGCGCGGAAATACATCGTCATCCGTGAGGACAGTCAAGTCTCCTTCGATGAAACGCAAACCAGCATTCAATGCGGAGTTCTTTCCTGGGTTCGCTTCAATGAGGGCCTGTAGCGGAAGGCGTCCACGGAAGCTTTCGAGAACCTTAGTGGATTCGTCGGTGCTCCCGTTATCGACAACGACGAGCTTCCATCCCGAGTCTGGCGTCTCCAGGGAGCAGAAAGATTCCAACACGCGCGAGAGAAGCTGCGCACGATTCTTTGTTGCTAAGAGAACGGTTAGCACGCCTTCCCTATTTCGCGAGTCCCTTTCCAGCACCGACTGAATTGCATGAAGGATTCACTATCGCACATGACCAGCGCCTCTTGCGGCAGTTGCATTTGCTTCAATTCGAGCGTGGATGAAGTTCTCGGGTGAGCCCGGCAATCGCATCGTACTGCATCGCGAATTCGGAAAGTACCCGCCGCCTGTGGGAGCGAATCTGCTCCGTGACTGATTGCCTGCGGGATTCAAGGCCATCCAGGGCCTCGATTACTTCGACGGATTCGAAGTCGCTAATCTGCAAGAGAGAGTCGGTTTGGCCAAGTTCCTCCATCACCCGGTCCACCTTAGGGTCGAAGGAAATGGCCACGGTCGGACAGAGAGCGACAAAGCCCAAAATTGTGCTGTGCAAACGACTGGCGACCAGGAAATCGACGTCGAGGAGCACCGCGACCAGGTCTCTCCACGAGGCGATCTCGGGAATGTGCATCTGCCTCTGCAATCTGTCCTTTGAGCGATCGTCGAGATGTTCAAAGATTTCCTGAATGACCTTCTGGTCCGTCAGCGTCGACCAAACCATGACGAGAAATCCGTCGCGCTCGAGCAATTGAGAGATTACACTCGCGATCCTGCGCAGGTATCTGCTGTAAAGCGCGGAATCTTCGAAGGGCCAGCTTCCCGGTTTCGCGAAAGCCATGGGGCTGACTGCGAAGATCTTTCGCCCGCCGGCGATCTTACGGATGCAGTTCGAGGACGGCAATTCCGAGGAAGGCAGACTGAAAGCCAGATCGGGAACGACAGGGTCAAGACCGGCCCGATGGCGCAGGCCGGCCGCAATTTCTCTGCTTTTTTTGTCTCGATACGATCGGTACGCGGCCGCGCGAAGAGCAACCGATAAGAAGTATCGTGAAATGCCCGAGCTTAGCTTACCCGCGCCGACACTGACGACGACAAATGGGACGCGAGCAAGGCGCGAGAGAATTGCCCATTTGAAGAGGGCGAAGGGGTGTCCCCACGGCCCTCCCCACTCTTCATCCAGCTGACCGCCGCCCGATACCACGACCAGGTCTTGCGTGCGAACGAACCGGTACCCTCGGAGGGAATGGCTTATTTCGCTCCAGGCCACGACCGTCCAAAGTCGCGCCTTACGCAAGGTCAGCCCTAGTACAGGTGTCTTTCCAAGTGCGTTCCTTAGGCGCTTACCCCAGCGGCCGACACCGCGGAGAACCTTCGGCCGGTTGGAGTTCTCGCTCTGTTGCGGGAAGCGCCTCGCCCCCCCGTCCGCCATCCCGTAGAGGGTCCTTCCTGTTGCGCAAACGGCGAACGCGCCCACGCCGTGCCATTTGAGAAAATTCTCGCAATTGAGGGTGATTCCCGAGAATTGAGCGGTCGGAAATCGCAGCCGCATGTTAGCAATCATGGCATCCTGGATCGCGCCATCGCCATAGTTGCCCCCCGTATACGGAGTCAAGAGCGCGATGCGGGGACCGTCCTTCTGCGAATCCTGACCGGAAATTGGAATAAGGCGAGCGGTATCCACCTGCCTGCCTGTCCCGACTTCGTCCATGATGTCCGTACGATCACCCACTGTCATGATGTCAATGGATTGCCCGGTGCCCGCACGCACTTGGCGAAGCACTGCTCGAGCGCTCCACTTCACGGGTATTCGGCGGCATCTCTATGGTCTCCATCGTTTAGTGATCCGCCCCAACGGATGGAGCAGCCAGCGCCGCTGTTCCCGCTTCCAGAAGTCGCGGAAAGCAATTGACGGCTCCACGGACAGCCATGGTCGATCCGATAAATAAAGTTAGCGCCGAAAGCTGGCTGTCAAGGGTTTTGCTAAGGTCGTAGCGATGAACCGCAACACATACATTAAATGTGCCGTGCGCGATGTTGAGCGTGAGCTCGAACGTGCAGTGGTAGCTCTCTCCGGCCTGAAGCGAAAAGGCTCGGATAGCCCAACCGCTCTGTCGATGTGTCAAAGAGTTAGTACTCCTTGTCATCTGTCAACCAGATCACGACAGCGAGCTTCTCCATGGGCTTACGCGCAATCACTTCTACGTCCAGATAGGCCGTATCTCCCGATTCAAAGGTCGATTGTTCGCCCGACGAACCCCGCACCCTGACTTGAGAAATGTAGACAGACTTTTTCGTTACAGTAGCGCCTTGTTCGCGCGACTCACTGAGATAGTTTCGGACCACTTCGTCGGTGGGTCCGAGCATTGCCATCTTTCCATGCCGAAGCAGCAACGATCGAGCGCACAATTCGGTAATGGCCTTGACGTTATGGGACACGAACAAAACCGTCGTCCCTCTCTCGAGGATGGTTCGCATGCGGTCCATGCACTTCTGCTGGAACACATAGTCCCCTACGCTGAGTACTTCATCGACGATGAGAACGTCCGGATCCACATGCGCTGCAACCGAGAATCCAAGCCTCGCGAACATTCCGGACGAATAGCGCTTGACTGGAGTATCGATGAACTCCTCGATGCCGGAGAATTCGATGATCTGGTCGATTTTGGCGTCAATCTCGCGTCTTGTCATGCCGAGGATAGTTCCGTTCAGGTAGATGTTTTCGCGACCGGTCAGGTCCTGGTGAAACCCGGCCCCTACCTCAATTAAGGCGGAAAGGCGGCCGTTCACCTGCATCGAACCCATGGTGGGCTCCATAATGCGGCTCAGGATCTTGAGAATTGTGCTCTTTCCGGCTCCGTTCGCCCCGATGATTCCTAGAGACTCACCACGGTTGACCTCAAATGAGATATCCTGCAATGCCCAGAATTCGCGCTTATCGCTTTCGCTCAGGCCTTGTTGCCGAAACATTTGACCTGTTAAAGCGGGTATCAGATCACGGAGCGAGTTGTAGACCTCGCCCTTGCGGAATTTCTTGTATACATGCTCCATGCGGAGCGAAACATCAGACATCAATTCCCCCGGTTAAATGTTTTCCGCAAAAGCTGGTTGAAGATGCTTGAAGAAAACGTACCCGCCGAGGCAAGCTACCAATGCGAAGCCGGTGGCATACCCGAGCCACGGCAGGTTCGGCGCTTGATGGCGAACAATGCACGCGCTGAAACCCTCGATGATAGGACTCAGCGGATTGAGAAGAATCCATTTTCCCTTCTCGCCGAGCATTCTGGCGTCATAGAACACCGGCGTGAAGAAGATTCCGAATGTCAGAAATACCTCGACGATAAACTTGACATCGCGGAAAAAGAGACTTCCGGCTGAAACGATGAGCCCGATTCCAACAGCCATCATGATCATGGCGAAAAGCAAGACAGGGAGCCACAGAAGACTTAGTCCGAAGCCTGTTCGCATGATAACCAAGAGGATAATCAGCGCTCCCGAGGCGACGAGAAAATCGAAGAGACTGGCGAATACCGCCGCGACGGGAAAGATTTCTTTGGGGAAGTAGATCTTTGTAACGAGTGACCAATTGTTGGTCAGGCTGTAGCAGGAAAAACGGATACTCGAAACCAGAAACGCCCAGGGAAGCGACTTGACCGCAACGGCCGCGATATCTGCTGTTTTCAACGGCGCATGAGTCGCCAAAGCGTAAGCGTACCGAATCACTACGCCCGACATCACGATCAAGACGGGCATCAGGACAGCCCACATGAATCCCATGACCGACTGCTTATAGCGCACCTTGATGTCACGATAGGTGATCATCATAAGAAGGCCGCGGTACTTGTAGAATTCTTTCAATTCTTCGAGCATCAATAACCCCGACATACTCAGTTGAACCTTCGACTGACTGGCTTTACCGGGCGCCCTTCGAGATACTTCTCTGCGCCTTCGTCCAACGCTTTCCGATAGACTGCCAAGGCTTCGTGCGCAGCCTCCGCGGTGCGCTGAATATCCGCGTCGGTATGTGCATAGCTTACGACGAAGGACGGCCCAATCACGCCGCGGCGAATCATTTCCTGCATGAAAAGCGTACGGAACGGTTGCGAAGGTTTGCCACTGGGATCGCGTGTGGCAAAGACAAGATTGCAGGGGCGGCCCAAGAGTTCAAAGTACCCATTGAGGTGAAACTCATGAATGGAACGGTCGATCTGCTTTCGCAGAAGTTCGCCCTGCCGCCAAAGAACGTCGATTACGTCCCCGCTCGACATAAGTGTGCATGACCGAGATTGCCGCTGCGAGGGCATGCGTTTCAGCGCCGTGAGTCGTGGAAAGAAGAAACACGCGAGGCTGATCGTGGTCCAGACCTCCAAGGCGCATGATATCGCGGTTCCCTGCCAACGCGGAGACCGCAAAGCCATTGCCCAGCCCCTTTCCAAAGGTGGACAGATGCGGCATGACACCATGAAATTTCTGTGCCCCACCTAGATGCCATCGAAAACCGGTAATCATTTCATCGAAGATCAGCAGCGCCCCTTGTTTTTCACAAAGATCCTTTACCTGCTGCAAATAGCCAGCCTGCGGCTCTGTCGCCGCCTCTGCCTCCATTACGACGCATGCAATCCGCTCCGGGTGGCGATCGAATAGTTCGATAAGGCTGCTCATGTCGTTGTAGTGAAACGAAAGCGTCATTTCCGAAATGGACTCCGGAATTCCTGCGTTCATTTTCCCTGTACCGATAAACCAATCATCCGTCGAGAAGAACGGCTGATCGCCGCAAATGGCGATCAAGTCGCGATTCGTATGTGCCCGCGCGAGTTTAACCGCAGCCGTGGTGACGTCGGAGCCGTTTTTGGCAAACTTCACCATATCCGCCCCTTCGATGAGCCGAAGGAATTCCTCAGCCGCTTCCACTTCTATTTGCGCCGGCCTGGTAAAGTTGATCCCGAGCTGCATCTGGCGAGTGGCCGCCTGCACAACAGGCTCGAATGCGTGCCCAAGCGTAACTGCCCTCAATCCCATTCCATACTCGATAAATTCGTTTCCGTCGCAGTCCCAGGCGTGGCATCCTTTACCGCGAACCATAAAAGGCGGGGCGCACTCTGGAAACTGGTCGTCGCCCTTAGCATAAGTATGGGCTCCCCCGGGGATCAGCCGGTGCGCTTTACGCTGAAGGGCATGGGCCTCGGGAGAGGGTCTTTCGTACTTGGTTTCGGACATATTCAGGTCTTTCTGTAAGTTGGCCATGGTCACATACTCCTAGGCAAGCGGGTCGACGACCAACTTGCGCGCGTAGAAGGCTTCCGCGTATCCACTGGATGCGTTCGATTCCACCCCGCGAAGGCGCATCAGACCGAGAAATGTCTCAGGTTGGAACCACGGCTTTGATCCCTGAGATGCGAAGATTGCCGACAGGTTATTCACTTTTTGCCGGAACGCCCACTCCTCCAGCTCGACGAAGATGTTCGGACGGCCCATATCACCATCGAATTTTGGGATCTCGTATTCCAGAATGAGATGATTCCGGAAGGTATTCCATGTTAGTTCACTTACTAACCGATGATCCTGATGCGCATCTCCATTCCAATGCGTGAAGATAACGTCGGGCTTGACTCGCAGTTTCAATTCCTCAAAGAAGTCCTTTACCTTGCTGCCCTCGTAAGGCAGATAGCCATCTTGAAATCCTTTGAGAATTACGTCGTTTTCGCAGCCTGCCGTAAATTGATCGGCGGCTTTCCGTGCTTCTGTCTCCCGCACACCCATCGCGCTGAGCACAACCCAGCAGAATCTTGGCTTCCTCTTGCGCCGGCACCATTGCAGAATGGTTGCACCACATCCGATCTCAATGTCGTCTGAGTGCGCTCCCAGGCACAAGATTGAGAGCGGCTCCTGGCGATCCACTCCTAAGCCGAGTCCAATCATGCGCTGAGCCTGGCTTGAAGCCCATTCTTCCAAACGAACCATGGAGCCGACCCCGTCGCCTCGAGCTCGTCAAGGATCTGCTTGTCTTTAAATGTGTCCATGCATTGCCAAAACCCTTCGTAGCGCCGCGACCATACCTTGCCTTCAGCGATCATCCGCCGCATAGGCTCGTAGACCAGCTCTTCGCCCGGCCTTAAGTAGCGAAACACATCTTTGCTGAGGACAAAATAGCCGCCATTCACCCAGATATTCGAATCCTTCATGGTGCGGATTGCTGCCACCGCGCCATCGCTTCTCAATTCGACGGTGTCGAGACTGCTGGCGCGCGGTTGAACCGAGATAAAAGAGGCATAAGCGTTGCGTCGTCCGAACTCCTCGATCATCTCAGACAGGGGAAAGTCCGTCAGGCCATCGCTGTAGTTGGCGAGGAAAACCTCCTCGCCCTTGAGATGCGGCTCGACCAGGCGCAAACGGTCGCCAATGGAAGAACGGAGCCCTGTGTCGACGAAGGTGATGCGCCAGTCGTCGATGTCGCGCTGCATGAACTCCAAATCGCGACCGCCGCGAGAGAAGACAAAGTCGTTAGACACCGACTCCTGGTAATCGAGAAAGTACTCCTTGATCACATTGCCTTTGTAACCGAGGCACACTACAAAGTCCTTATGACCGAAATGGGCATAATACTTCATCACGTGCCACAGTACCGGACGTGAACCGACCGTGACCATAGGTTTCGGAACGTCTTCAGAGTAACCGCGAAGGCGCATTCCGGCCCCGCCGCAGAACAGAACGACTTTCATGGTTCTTCCTCCATTACGCGGCCGGTGATGAAACCCATCGATACAAGTCGCTTTGGCCGCCTTGATCTGCACTTATTGATAGGTGTGGATCGGCGCAATACCGGGCGCAAGGTGAATGCAGATCTCTTAAATTCTTCAAGAATCCGGATCCATTTCCGGAAGAAAGCCTTGAGGATGGTCGCTGAGCTGAATCACCCGGCTATGAAGGTCGGAATGATTTGTCTTCCAGGACCGATCATAGCGGACGATCGCGCTTGGCATACGAAGCAGCTTCAACTCATTGAAGAGAGGAGTTTGACGCAACAATAGAAATTCTCAGCGAGTTTTCGGTGGTCTATGTTGCAATGGTCGGCGAGACTGGGAAAACGCGATTAAGAATAGCCCCGCAAACCGCCGACGGCAGATTAGCAGGCTCCGGACTGCGCTCCTTGCACCGAATCGCACTCCCAATGCACCGTGCCGGAGGTTTCATTCCTGGTTTAGGACGCGTGGCCGCCAGTTCCAATGGGCCGCGTTTTCGGTGCGACCCGGCTCGCCAGCGGCGGAACGAGCCAAGTAAGGACAAGCTTTCCGACAGTTCCAACTCTAGCCTTGTAGCGGACGGCGCTGGCAACGGAGTGCCGGGCATCGGCGTAACGCGAATTTTCGAGGTGCCAATTGGCGCAATGAGAGTGCAAGGATCCCAGAGCCTGTTTGACAATCTTTCGCACCTCGGGGGGCAAGTCGGAGCCCATATTGAGCCAGCTTTCAAGCATCCGTTGTTGCTGGCAGAATTGGAACTCCTTGTTGTCCCACGGCCTGCAGATAGAACCTGGAGGGGATGGCGTCCGGTCGGTTTGAATTAGAAGCTTGTTCACGTATGCAATGGAGGTTACAAGCGACAATCGAAAGAAGATGTCGCGGTCTTCAACGAAGGCGATCTTCGTGTTGAAGCCACCGATCTTCCGAACCGTGTCCGCGCGAACCAACATGCTGGATACCCAAAAGCGAAACGACTGTGCCAGCGATTTCGTTGCATCACGGTCGATGCCGATGGTCTGCGAATAATGTATGCCTTGGAATTCAAAGCTGCTTCGATTAAGGCCCGCGCGATCGACCAATCGTGCGTCGGTGATGCACACAGAGCATTGATTCCTAAATTGGTCGAGCGCCTTGACCTGCCATTCCAGCTTTTCAGGCAGCCAAATGTCGTCCGAATCGAGGAAACCAATGTAGTCTCCCTGCGCTTCGCTGATTCCCGTATTGCGTGCTGCGCTTGCCCCTTGATTCTTCTGGCTGAAGAACTTGACGCAAAATCCGGCAGTCGCTTTCTGCTGAACGTATCGTTCAACAACTTCTCCGGAACCGTCGGTGGAACCGTCGTCTACGACAATGACTTCGACGTTGCGGTAAGTTTGCGCAAGAACACTCTCGATGGCCGCAAACGTTTCGCGCGTGCGATTAAAAGTCGGAATAACTGCGGAAACCTTTAGAGTATTGGGCACAGCGACCTCTAGGGAGGGAAAGTTTAGGAAAACCTGCAGAGCGACCCGGCAACCAAATCCCCCCGCACCAAACGGCCTCGCGAAGCGCGTGCCTGCGCTACGGAGAAAACTACCGTCACCTTGGTAGACGTTAAATCGTAAAACTTGTTGCACCCATGGCTTGAAGCGATCGGGAAGCGTTCGCCGGGGTGAAATCCGCGCTGATGCGGCACCTTGTGCGGCCCATCCGGGGTGCGCTGGGGCCGGCTGGAAACCGGCTCCCTTGCAAAATGCCCCGGATGGAACCGCCTCGACACCCGTCGCGCGGGCATCGCGCCGCGTCTCAACTCGATGAACGGTTGGCTAATGTAATTCGGGCAAAGCTTAGTTTCCCGCGGGTGACAACGTTGTCGTCTACCGTCGCAGTTCCTTCAATCAGAGCGGCTTCATCGGTCATCTTGAGGATCTTGACTTCCATGATGAGCGTTTGGCCGGGCACGACCGGCGCCAGAAATCGCATGTCATTGACTGCGGCCAGGGCCATAACCTCCCCGGGGCGCATACCGCTGCCGGTGGTGTGGCTAAACAGGAGCGATGCGCTCTGGCCAATGGCCTCGATAATGCACGTGCCGGGCATGATGGCGAACTCAGGAAAGTGGCCGAGTAGCTGGAGTTCATTGCCAGTCACGTTCTTGAGCGTCTGAACTCGCTTGCCGGGCTCAAGGTCGAGGACGCGGTCCACCATCAACATCGGGTACCGCTGTTTGAGGCACCCTTTCACCTCTTCAAAGGTCATGGTCGTCATATAGAACCCTTCGATGCCCGATGGTCGCCCGGAGCGGCGACCAGAGTTCGCTTTCTCATCGCTTGCGCAGGATCATGCCCAACGCACGGGGAAGAAAATGTCCGCCGGGGACGGGATTGCCGGCATCGGAGATCAATCGCGTAACCCTGAGGCCAACCTCCTCAGCCATTTTGAGCGGCTCGCTTTCGCGATGAAACTCGAACGTGTGATCCCGCTGTGCAGATTCCAAAGCCGTGCTGAAAAAGACGAGCCCATCGTGAGCCAGGTGGTGCGCAACCACCTCGAAGAGGGGCCGCGGATCCTCCAGGTGTTCCGCGAGCATGGCAGCAATGATTCCCTGATACGTTCCGCCCGTCTCGCCGAGAGACAATTTGAGTGCGTTCTTCGTCTCAAACGTTACCCGGTCCTGGTGGCCGGAGACTCCGCGTAACCGATTGGAAACGGCAACCGCGGGAGGACTGATATCGAAGCCTGTCACCCGGATATCAGGCCTCGTCTCTGCCGCTAGAAGGCCCATGACACCGTGACCGGAAGCCAACTCCAAAACGTTGGCGTTCGACGGCAACTGCTTGATAAAGTCGTCGCGATACATGGCGACGTGGTTGATCATGGACGGCCAGAATGGATATATGAGGATAGCCGCCCACATGTAAGGCACCATGTAGCCTTCGTGCTCATAAACCTCTGAAACGAGTTCGGGCATCGGTTCAGGGGTATACCGGCCGTTCTTCTCGTACATCTGCTGGGACTTCCACACGCCCATGCAGTACTGTGCGTAGCCCTTTGCGGCGTCATCAAAGGCTTGCTCTCCGTAGGCCCCTTGCGCCCAGCGAGCAAGCGGATCCAACAGCCAGGAACAAAGATCGTCATTGGCTTTGACCGTGGTCCGCGCCGCTGCCGCAAAGGTCCTCGCCTTCCGATCCAGCCCCTGAAGAAATGCCTCACCCTCTCTCATCCTGTATGCTCCTCTTTCACCGAAATCTACTCTGTCGAGCTTACATGCCGAACCATCCGCACCATGGGCCGGATTAGATCCACTCCGTCCCACGGCGGAACGAAAGTATGCATGCGTCCCAGCTTGACGATACGATCAACGCCACGTTGCCCGGCCAGCAAGGCCAGCGCGCTTTCTTTCTCCTGGTCCGCTATCCCCAAGCCCAGTGTTTGCACATTGCCATCGAACTTCGATACGACTTCCATCAAATCGTCGACTTCCAGCACGGCCAGGGTCTTGCCTTGAACCGGCTCAGGCAAGTCGGATCCCTTGCCCATGAGCAGAGTCCAATCAGGACCGATGGGAAAGACCGCCTGGCGCGATGGATCTTCCAGAAGCCACGCCGCACGCGCCCTCGTGATGGCCGATGTCTGGGACGCAGCAATATTACTTCGCGGATGCGCCCGGTTTTCGTTCTCAAAGGCGCGTTGCAGAACCGCAAGAAACGGCGCCGTCGTGGAACCGGATCCCTTTTCGAGATAGAGAACCTGCGGTGAAGAGCATGCCTGCTGGTCAAACTGCCAGACATCGCGTGCCAGGCGCTGACACCACGTGGCTTGTTGATCCGGATGGCTCCATGCGCCGGCATCCATTGCGGCGACGGAGATGCGCGGCCCGAAAACTGCCAGCTTCGCCCAGTGAGGGAACGGCAGAGACCGGACTTGCAAGACCGACTCTTTGCCGCCCCAGATCATGGCGCCGTCGACGGCGCGGGCCATGGCCTCATGCAAATCCTGGCGGCTATGGTCGAAGGCCGCCATGAAGATACGCCGCGTAAGGCGGCCGCTAGGGTCCGCTTGCTCCAATCGCTCGATAAGGATGCGCGTCACATCGACGAGACCGCGCGGAATGCGCACCAGGACGGCGTTGCCGCCGAGAAGCGCGCAGGTCATGGAAAGGATCGGCTGAATTTCAATGTTGCCCGCCGGCCAATGACCGACGATCCCCAGGGGAAACGCCCTGCACCGGGCAAGCCCGTAGTCGTCCCATCCGCCATCGAGACTGTTTGCGCCGAGTTCTCGAACGACAATCGGTTGCAATGTACCGCGACGGAGCCAGATGCGAAGAAAGACGATGCCCGGAACCTCGTTCAACTCCCGCGCGTCAAGACTTTTTGCCCAGGATTCAAAGATGCCCATGACCTCGTTGGGCGTAATGGGATCGCCGGCGATATAGGCGCGCAGCTCCCTTGCGGCATCGGAGAATTCGGCAGGCGATTGCACCGCTTGAATGAGTCGCGTGGGGGTTGAGGTTGCCATTTAATTGGTTACCGTTCGTTTGGTTTCGAGGTTGCCGCAGCCACGTAGCTCCGCTTTGGGGACGCGCCCGGCAAAACGGAAGCTGACGCCACGCCGGCCGCATGGGCAGCCATCGTAGGCAATCACCTGAGCAAGGTCCTCGGTGAGCAGCAAGTTACCCGGAAAGCTGGTGGGCAGGACGCTGCAAACCTGGACCACGCCATGCTCGCCAGCCGCAGCCGGAGCAAGCGTAAGAGGATCGCGCACAATGACTTCGGCAAAGACCGGGCTATGTTTGTTGCCTTCGGGACAATCGGGAAAGATCACTCCCACGCTTTCGACCATGCCATAGAAGTCGATGACGCGGTCGGGCGAGCAGCCGACCACGCGGGCCAATTGCTGGTTGAACACCGACTTTTCGACGGCCTGATCCTGCAACCGCTTCCAGCCGCCGCTATGCAGAATGTGGACGTTGGGAAGGTTCAGGCAGAGGTTCCGGGCCATCAGCGGCTTAACCAAATGGTTCCACAGAATGAAGGTGAAGCCGTACACCAGGACCTCGGCATCGCGGTGTGCATCAGCAAATTCCTGTAGCTTCTCCAGATCCAGCGTCAGTTCGCCACCCTGGGGATCGACATGAAGACAGTAGGTTGCCTGGCTGGCAAACGGCTGTAACCCTTGAATCGCGGCGCCTCGAGCGCCCAGCGGCCCCGCACTACGCAAGGAGTCCGGTGTATCGACGACGAGATAGGGCCGGCGATTGTGCCCAATGTAATCGCGAACGATGGTTACGACTCCCTTGGTCATGCGCCGCGACGTGGCGGCGTCGAGCACGACCCGGCTGGGCAACTGCGACGTCGTGGCACTGGAAGTCAGGGTTCGTTTGACTTCGTCCGGGCCGATGAACGCCAGCGGCGGATTTGCCTTCAGGATGCCGACGGGAATATACGGAAGCTCGGAGACGTGAGCGGCAGACCGGTAGTCGACAGGCCAATGCCGGAGATAGTTCTCGTAGCCGGGGTGCCGCTGAGCACCGTATTCCAACTCCACCTTCAACAGCGCCAGCAGTTGCGCCTCTCGTTCTTCGGGTGACTGGCTATATGGTGGAAGCGAGAGAACCCGGTCTATTTGATCATTGAGTTGTTCCACTAAGCTCCTTGCCCAGCGCGGAAAGCGCCAGCCGTGCGATCTTCCCTACGGAGGTCTTCGGCAGTTCGGCGACCAGCCGAATCGAATCCAGCGTCCAGTGCGCAGGGAGATTGCGGCGAATCTCTTCGGTCGCAAGTTTGACACCTTGATCGGGTACGATCAAGAGAACCAACGCGTCTCCCGCCTCGGGATGTTCGACGACACAAGCTCCGCACTCGTAAACCCCCGGGATTGCTGCAACTCTTGCTTCGATTTCCGCAAGGCTTACCCGGGTACCTCTCATCTTCAGAAAGTTGCCAATCCGCCCTTCGATCCAAAGGAATCCTTCTTCATCCTGACGCGCGATATCTCGCGTATGAAGCCATCCATCACGGAACACACGTTCCGATTCATCGGGATCGTTCAGATATCCGGAACAGATCGAAGGCCCCTTCACGAGGAGCTCACCGGACTTACCTTTCTCGACAGGCGCGCCTTGTTCGTCCACGATCGAAACCGTGACGTTGTCCAGGGGCTGCCCGACACTCCCGGGCTTCTGGTCCCACCGCTCAGGATCCATGCAAGCGACGCGAGCGGTGGCTTCGGTCTGGCCGTACATCACATAAAATTTGACATCCGGGAAGAGCTCGCGCATCTCGCTGACTCTCTCGCTTGCCAGACTTCCGCCCGCCTGAAGAAAGCGGCGCAAGGACGGCTGAGGAATGCTGCGAATATTCGAGCGGCGAAGGAGGATGTTATAGACCGTGGGAACGCCGGCAAATGTGGTGCATTCATAGTGCGCGGCGGCATGGAGCACCTTATCGGGGAACATGAAACGCCGGTCAAAGACGATGGAGCCTCCCCGATACAGATGAGAGTGAAGAACGCTGGCTCCGAAGACGTAGCTTACGGGAAGAATGAGCAGCGCTCTCTCGTCGAGGGCCAAACTCTGGCTGCGAATAATGGCCTCGGTGTTGGCAACCAGATTGCCATGGCTCACCATGACAAAGCGCGGTATTCCGGTGGATCCGGAAGTGGCCATCAATGCCGCCAGATCTGAAGCGGCGCGATCCGCGGGCGGCACGATTTCCGGTGTGGCGTGGGCCAATTCCCCTTGCAGACAAAGCGCAGCAAGCCCCTCGCCTTTTTCGCCGCTGAAACCGGACTCGCTCCACAGGGCTTTGGCGCCTGATGCTTTTACAAGTTGTGGCGCCGAGGAAAGTAGCGTCCGCTCGTCCACCGGGACCGCGACCAAACCTGCGTAGATCGCTCCCAGATAAACAACGGTGCTCAATGGAGAAAGGGCACAACCGATCAGCACTCGATCGCCTACATTAAGACCTGCGGAGAGCAAGGCAGTGCCATAGGCCGCAATGAGCCGAGGCAGATTCTCGCTTCCGATGGTATGCCCGTTGGCTGCGTCGATCAGACAGGAACGCGACCCCAGGCGTTCAACGAGACGCCCGGCGAAGTTCCAATCGCTATTGAGTGGCACTGCGCGCTTTCTCAGCCAACTTCGGCGTGACGACTCGCACAATCTCCCGCACGTTTTCCATCTCCATCAGTTCGTCTACGTCCAGACTGATCCCGAAGACTTCTTCGAGGTTGCTGGCCAATGAAAGGTGGCCTACAGAATCCCAAAGCGGAATGTCGCTCGCGCTTGTATCCATCGTGACCTGTTTGGGGTCCACGTCAAATGCCGCTTTGAACGCATCCTGAACTTTTCCTAAAACGTAATCTGTGTCGCTCATTCTTCCTCCACACCTCTATTTGAATTCCCTGTTTTTGATGATTCTTTGCAACCTTCAGGCCACGATTCCGGCGCCACCATCCAGGATCAATGTTTGACCGACCACGGCGGAAGCCGCGTCGGAACATAGGAACTGAACGCCGCAGGCCACCTCTTCCGGCGTGACCAAGCGCCCCGAGGGCGTTCGGCGAATGGTCTCCGCGATGCGTGCTTCGCTATTCGGCATGGCCTTCCAAGCATCGGTGAGCACGGCTCCGGCAGTGAGGATATTCACGCGAATGCCTTCCGGCGCCAATTCTGCGGCCAGGTGCCGCGCCAGAGATTCCAGCGCGCCTTTGGACGCCCCGACCAATGTGTAGTTTGGAAGCGCGCGGGTTGCGCCCCACGAGCTGATGGCCACAACGCTGGATCCTTTTTGAAGACGCGGCTTCACAAGTTGAATCAGCTTGAAGAAGGCGCGGACGTTCAAGGCAAAAGTGAAATCGAAATGGCGGTCAGTCAATTCTGCAATGGGACGATGGATGCCAGTCGCCGCACAGTAAACCAAGCCCGAAAGTTGCGGACCGTGTTCCTGAAGCGTCTGGCCAAGGTATTCCAAGCCTTGTTCACTTGTCAGATCCGCGCGACAAAAGGAGATGGCCAGGTTTTCGTCCGCGGCGATCGATTTCAGCCGTTCAGCCGACTGCTCGTTACGGAGATAGTTGGCAATCACCGAGGCGCCGGCTCTCGCCAGCTGAATTGAGATGGCCTGACCGATGCCACGCGTGCCTCCGGCAACCAGGATGGATTTGCCGCGCACCGAGAATGGATCAGAACTGTCAGCTGCTCCGGCCATCAACCATCCCATTCATCCAATATTCGTTATCGCACTTCACGAGCGTTCTCCACGCGGACCGGTTCCGTTTCGGCGCATGCTCAAAACCACGACTGGTTGCCAGTGCCCGCCCGAAAAAACCGTGGCCAACCTCGAGGACATTGAGGCCGATTCGACCGTCTGGAACCGTCCTGTTTTTCATGTCCACGGATTGCATCTTAATTCAACAATCGAAGCGCCAAGCCTCTCTGCCTTATTTGACGAATCAAGTAAGGAATCAGAGACAAACGATGCATTGCCTTTTGATGTACAGATCGACTCTGCGCGCCGCCAATGCCCGCATCCCGAAAGGGAATTAGACAGATGTTTGCGCGATAGCGCTCAGGTCCGGCCGCGCCTCGGCATCGCGAGCCGTCTTGCGGTATTTGCCCCCGGGACGCCAAACCTTTCTCTCGGTGTCGTATTGTCGAATGATCGTCGCCGGGTATCCGGCAACTACCGAGTAATCGGGGATGCTGCGCATCACCATCGAGTTCGCCGCAATCACGCAGTTGCGGCCAATGCTAAGCTCTCCCCTCGGACAGATGATGCAGGCTCCATGTCCGATCCAGGTTCCCTGGCCAACCCGAATTCTTCCGCCTTCCGTAATGCCCTGATCGATCACCGGGATATTGATGTCTTCATATGCATGGTTATGGTCCAACATCAGGACCATCTGACCCAACAATACATCGCGCTCCAAATGGATTCTGTTTTTGGCGGAGATAATGCTGCCGAACCCGATATGGCAGTTGTCTTCAATCACGATGGTGGGTTCTCCAGTCGGGTCGTCGGTGGCGATGTTGAGCCACGCATATTCTCTTAGACTGATAAAACTGCCGAGCTTGATTCTCGACGCGCGCGGCCGATAGATTTTACTGGTAGGGTGAAAAGACACCTTGCGGCCGATCGAGGCAAAGGGATAGAGCAGCCTCATCCAGACGCTATGCAGCTTTGTATTCAGCTGCCAAACCAAGTCCAGCGGATCATCGTTCCATCGACGATTGTTGCGATTAGGCACGTGATGCTCCTTTGAAAGTGTTCCTGAACGATTGCGCAGGTTACGTTGCTGTTCCCGTGTTCAAGTGCTTACTCATTGACCCTCATTTTTGGCGCGATTTTTCGCGTCAGGTGCGGGGCGACCTGCATCATCATCCACTTCGCCAGCAATCTCGCGCTGACCTCGTAGCCTAGAGCCTCACGCATGGAACTGGCCGCAGAATCGTATTTCTCATGCTCCAAATACCAATTTGTCCACGCGCTGTGGACACGCTGCAGGTTGTGTACGACCATCTTTCGGACATTCGGAGGCAGTTGTCCGTTCATATTCAACCATTTTTCGAGGACAGACTGCCATCCTTGCAAGCGCACCTCAAGATCATCCCACGGACGGCATCTCGAGCCCTCTGGCGATTTACTTTGATCAATCGTGCACAGAAGGGTGTTCACGTAGCAGATGGGAGTGGCGAGAGAGAGGCGAAGAAGAAAATCGTGATCTTCGGCATATTTGAAACTGGCATCAAACGATCCCACTTGCCTAGCCACCTCGGCGTGCACCAAAAGCGTGCTCACGCAGAACGGATCCCGGATATTCGCCAAACTTTGCGCGGCTTCGTAATCCAAGCCGATTTTATCTTCATAGTTCCGCGCGCCTCTGCGAAAGCAAGTCGTGTCCATCCCGAGGTCGTTGACAAATCGAGCGTCGGTGATGCATGCCCAGCTCTTGCCTTCAAATAGCCGAAGCGCCTCGATCTGCCTTTCGAGTTTTCGAGGCAGCCAGAGATCGTCCGAATCGAGAAACGCGATCCATTCTCCTCCGGCTTCTTCGGTTCCGCGGTTCCGAGCCGCACTCTGGCCCAGATTGTGTTGATGAATATAGCGGACTTGAATTCCCGACCGCGATTGACTCTCGATCAACGAGGCAACGACTTTCTCCGTGTCATCGGTCGATCCGTCGTCGACAACAACCACCTCGAAGTTCCTGTAGGTCTGCGCCAGAACGCTGCTGAGCGCCGAATGAACCTGTCGCGCCCGATTAAAGGTTGGAATGATCACGGATATGAAGGGGTCTTTGCTCATTGCACGGTATCTCCGATCCATCGTTCGCTTTCCGACACCGAGGAGCTGCTTCCCGGTCTTCCAGCTTTCAAGGAGCGATTGTTCCATCAAACCTTATGTTGCATCTTTCCTCGCACCACCGCGAGCAGGCAGAGAGCGTAGGCGGCAAGACATGCGACCGCCCCAATGGTGATGTTGGTGGCGGGTTTGGCTGCCAAGCCGATCATGCGAAAGCCGTAACCCGCAATCAGGATTCCCGCTGACGCCAGCACAGCTGGGACAAATGTTCTCGCATAGCGAAGAAGATTAAGCCCCGTCAGCGAACGCATTCGAATCACCTGCAGGATGTAGCTGATGATGATCGCCGCGAGAGCCGCCACTTGTCCCCCGACCATGCCCAGGACCTTGCAAGCGGGGTAGGCGGCGATCAACATGACGACTGCCGAGGCGGTGACGGCGCGGCGATGCAGTGCCGGGCGGCCAACCGCAATGAAGACACAGGTAATTGTCGCATTCAAGAGATTCAGGAATGCGACTCCAGAGGCGACCGCCAGCGGCGCGGCAGCCGCCATATACCGGGCGCCATAGGCAAGGGAGAGCAGGGAGCGCCCGCAGAGGCATATCACTGCGACGCCGGGAAGCCCGAGCAGAATCAGCCAAGAGGAGACTTCAATAAGGATTCGATTGATGCGTTCCTTGTCATCCTGAACGTGGGTTAGTGCTGGGAAAAGCGTTTGCGCGAGCATACTTGTAAGGAAGACGGATGGAGTCATGATGAGAGCCACACCCATCGAATAAAGGCCGAGTTCAGTGGCTGGATAAAGCTTACCCAGAACAAAAATATCGGTTCGGGAAAAGATCAGATTCAGAAACGACAGACCAAAAGCCTGCTTTGAGAATTCGTAAAGATCGCGGATCGCATCTCCCTCCCATGAGAGCGACGGAAAACCTGGATAGAGGATATAGGACAAAAAGCATCGGAAAAAGCTCTCACTGCCAAAACCGATGGCGAGGGCCCACACGTTGTGCATTGTGAAGCTCAAGACGATGGTCAGGGCGACTCCGCAAATGCCGCCGCCGTTGCTGATTACCATCCATCGCCCGAATTTCAGATCTTTCTGCGCGAGAGCAGAACGCGGACTCATCGCACCGTCGAACAATGTGCCTAGCAGCGTGACTCGAAGCAGAGCAGAAAGGTCGGCGAGTCCATAGAAGCGCGCAACTAGCGGAGCCATTGCGAAGATGATCAGATACGTGATCAGCGCGCGGCCCAAACCGAGCCACCACCCCGCGTCCAGGTACTCCTTCTCCTGCCCTCTTCGATGTTGAATTACGGCTTGCCGAACGCCAACTTCAGTAAGAGCGCCGACGATGGCCGACGAAGACATGACGATCGCCATGGCTCCGAATGCGCTGGGGGCCAGGATGCGAGTCAAAATCATGTTTCGAACAAAACGACTGCCCTGCTCGGCGACGCTTCCCGCACCGAGCCATACACCACCACGTATCGCCTTTGCCCGAAGGGCTTCCCCTTTGAGCATCGTGCCCACTCGAGCCTTGATTTGTCTGTAGTCTTCTCTTATATCCATTGGGGATCGTGATTCTTTGGTTCTCAACAAGGAACCTGAACATCGGCCTGCTCGAGTTCTGCTTAGGCCCGGCGGACTCGGGGGCCGCTCTCTGAATCGGAAGGATTCCGCTTTCTGAAGATGGCATGAATCGACTCTCCTCCTCCAGCGATCGGCGCCATTGCCAGCAGAGCGCGAAGGATCGTCATGCGCGCGGCCTTTCGCGCCATCCTCCATGGCAGTCCAGCTTCGCCGCGGTAGGCGACGGGAGTCAAATGGATGCCCACAAAGCGAAAAACATCTTCCCAGAAATAACGGAGGCTGGTGCCCACCGCGGGATTCCGGTGCGTTTCGAGCGATACCTCGTCGAGACCCGCCGATTCGGCGACAAAGCTGAGGGACTTGGGTGAAAAGTGGAACAGGTGCCTCGGCAATTCCAGACCATGCCAGTAGGTGCGAAAGACGCGGGCTTCGGCCGAGTCGATATTTGGCACCAGGACATAGAAAATTCCGCCCGGTTTGAGCCAATCGGCGATGCGCTGCATGACTTTGCGAGGCTCGTAAACGTGTTCGAGAACATCGAAACAGGTGACAACGTCGAAGGACTCCCGCGGAAACGGAGCATCGAGGATGTCGCCAACAAAGACTCGGGCGCCGGTTCGTTCCTCCGCCGTTCGCGCGGCTTTCGCCGACATCTCGATTCCGAATAGTTTCCAGGATTCGCTACGCATCGATTCCAGAAACGATCCCGCGCTGCAACCGAGGTCGAGAAGCGAACCCGATTTCTTGATTCGAGCAATCGCGTCCAGGCGAAATCCCCAACGAGCCGGGTTGTCGCCGGCGGCGGAGATCAGCCGGTCATACGCATCTGTATAGTGAAGATGCATTTCCGAGGACTCCGGCGGCTTCGAGAGCCACGCCAGAGAGCAAGACGGACAGTGCACCAAAGCGTACTGTTCTCGTCGGCCATGAAAACGATCTGGAGCCCTCAGCAACTCTTGGGCTCCGTTAGAAGAACAAACCGGACAGAGCTCTCGGCTGCTGTCCTCCGGCGCATGCAACTGTTTCTCAACCATGAATTCTTCGGGAGCAGCTTCGAGTGATGGCGCGTTGTTCATGTATTCCTGGGTCATGGATCCCTTTGCGGCATATGCCAAAACTCTCTCGCCTTCCTGCCGGCGCACGGAGTGCAAGGCGATTCGCGGGCTGAGCCATGCGGGGTAGCCGCTCGATGACGATTTGAATGTGCAGCCTATGCGCGCCGCTTCTTTCACCGTCACGCGCGCTTTCGCGTATTCAGGCTCACAAAGCGGCCATGTCTCGAGCCTGCGTGAAAACGAGCGACGTTACAGCCTTTTTGTGGTCAGCAAGGGTCTCGCGGTACGCATCGAGAAGCTTAACGCCCGCGGCTGTCCAGGTAAACTCCGGCGATGCCTTCAGTGACGCAGCGCGGAACCTCTCCAGGAGCGCGCGGTCTTCATGCAAGAGTGCGATGTGTTGTGTCAAGGCTTCGACATCGCCGACTCTGTGCATAAGGCCCGTCTGCATATGATTGCAGATCTCCGTGCAGGCTTCGGATGCAAGCGGCACGCAACCTGAACCCATTCCTTCGGCGATCACCAAACCGAAACCTTCTTCAATACTTGGGAGAATGATTATGTCGCTCTTTCGCATCAACTCGGCAACGTCGTTCCGATGCCCGAGAACCTGGACGCTGGGATGCGCGAGCATGGAAGCCAGTTTTTCCTGGTAGGCCGGGAGGAATTCGCCGGCGATGAGGAATTTTCCGTCTTTGGAAGACGGAGACTTGAGCCATGCTTCAAGGGCGTAGTGCACCCCTTTGCGCACAGCGCAAACGCCAACGAAGAGCATGGTCAGGCCGCGCTGCGGATCGCGCGGTTTCAAGTCGGGACAGTAGACAGTCTCATCGTAGCCATAGATGTGGCGGACGAGTTGCTCTTTTTTGAAACCTCTGTCGAGAAAGGTCTTCACCACAAAATCCGATGGGCAGAGCAACCGCGTCGCCAGATTGTATTCGGCCTCTTCTTTGTCGAGCTTCTCGGCGTTGAAGGCGTGCTCGTGATCGGGCGGCAGCGTCACGCCCAGACGGTCGCATTCCTCCTGCACGATTTCCATCGCAAATCGCGTGTGCGCATTCGGACGCTCCAACACGGTGGGAATGCCCAGCCTGGCGGCGGTTTTCAGCGTCTCAAGGGCTCCCAAGGGCCAGGTGTGGATAATATCAATCTGACCGGCCAGTTTTTCGATTCGCCGCGCCACAATGTGGTCGTGCCATGCACACGCGCGTAGCGTTCCGACGACTCTGTAGGGCAATCGCAAATTTCCCTTGGCCAGCGTCGGCTCGACTCTCACCTCTGGCCGGACGGGCCGCGCGACCGACGCCGGAAAAACCACCACGTCGGCCCCGGCAGCAGCCAGGCCGTTGACTTGCTGCCAGGCGATGCCGCAGATGCGATCTGCGCCCAGCCTGAGAGGGAAACTGAATGCGACACGAACTCTTTCTCTTGTACCGTTCATGATTGTTCCAGACTTGCTTTCTGGTTCTGTTCGATGAGGGATGTCAGGCCTGCGACCAGGGAGAAAAGCGCCCGTCGCTTTGGGTGAGGGAATTGCGCTCAACCAGTTGTTCTCCCTCATAGATCGCCGATTCTTCGCCCGCCGCAAGGGGAGCCCATTCAAACCGCAGTTTTCCGGGAACTTCTGCGGCCGGCTCGGTCGCCTGTTTCGCTTCAAAAACGACGACGGAAATGCAGGCGATGACCGGGAAAAAACCCAAGATGAGCTGGGCCATATAATTGACGCCGAAATGCGCAACGACAGTTCCGAAGAGTGCAGATCCGAAGCACCACAGCAACCACTCCTCCCGCTTATCGCCTTCAACCCGCTTGCGCACACTGCCCAGGGCGGAGAAGCCACTCTTGAAGATCCAACAATAGAAGATCAAGGTCAGCAAGCCTCCGGTCAAGGCGACGGCGGCAAACTGGTTACAGAGATCCCAACTATCCCATCCCCAGTTGATATAGTCCGGAGTCCCGATGAGCCACCAGACGCTGAAATGCCTGATGGTCATGTCGACGAGCTGGTAGCGCTGATAGCCCGACGAGGAGCCGGTCAGATCGACGCGGGCAATGAGAGCCCAGACCGGCGCCTTCATGACCATGTCGAGCCCGACCAGGATGGAGACGAGCCCTATTCGAATTATCCGCATCTTCTTGCGGAGCGGCCAAAAGCCAAGGCCCACAATGCTGCCCATCAAGGCCAATTGGGACGTACTCGAGTAGGATGTTATAACTATGGCGGTCGCGGCCAAGAGGCCGACGGCAGCAGCCACCCGGGACTTTGGTTCTTTCCACAACCAGACAAACAGCGGAATAAGCACTCCTGCAAAAGCGCCGGCGTACAGATAGCCGAGCGTCGCAGAGGAGCGGACGTGCCCTTCTCTCGTAATGACTGCGGTGCCCTGCGCCATCCCTCCGAGGAAACCGAAGACGTTCACATGGCTGATCTGTTCATTGATCATACCGAGGCCAAGGATCGCGCAAACGACCGCCAACGTCTTGACGGTGAACCGCACGCCTTCGCCATCGGGAATCAAGGACCGGACTGCAAGATATCCGGCCAGCGTGTCCACCAGATTGCCCATTCCCTGGATCAGCGCCGGTGCTCCGGGAAACTGGAGGAAGAAGGCAACGACTGCGGAGATGGACCAGAGAAATACGCACAAGTCGATGCTGTTAAAGCCGCCCGGATACTTTTCACGCCGGGAAAAAGTGACTCTCCTGGCCAACACGGTCAGAATCAGGATGCGCAAGGCGGTAAAGTGAACTCCGCCAACAACAAGGACTTCGCCGATCGGGATCGTAAAAAACGCGATCAGAAAGGGCATGAGGACCCGATTACGCGGAAGAACAATGATCAGCACGATTGCGATGGCCAGCATCACAGCCACGATCGGGCTGATGACCGAATCGGCCGATCCACCTCCGAATCTAAGATCTACTGGGGGCATAGGTTAGATTAAGTTCCCTCAACTGTTTCTGGGGTTGCGTTTGCGCGCCAAGCCTTCTTAATCTTCTGCAAGAACTTGGTTCTTGCCAATGCTGTCTTTAGCGTTTGGTCCACTCCGCTGGTCAAAGTCCGAACGAAATTGAGCGTAAATCCTTTGATTGTGGCCGCGAAGATATGTACGGAGACCTCTTGCCATCCCTCAGTGGAAAGAACTTCCTTATACTGCGCCGGCCCGGGGCCGAAATCTATCGCCCTCACCCCGTCCCGGTGACCATCGCAAAACCCCTCGACAACTTTCATGATAAGGTACATCCCCGGAGAATACTTCGCATAAGCGGGATCGTAACCCAGGTAGTCGCTGCCAAAGGTTCCGCTGTTGACGTCGCCGATCCAGAACGCACAAGGCTTTCCCGCAAGATACAACACATATCCACGAAGCCATCCTCTTTCTGCCTTCAGCCTCAGCTGCGCACGTGTAACAGGAGTGTCGAAATAACCCGCGCCTATACCGCGCTGGTAAGATTTGCTGGCCAATTGCTCAGCGACAATCGCCAGTTCTTCGATTTCAGTGACCCCTCGAAAGCAACGAATCACCACGTCTCCTGAAAACTGCTCTGCGAGTTTCTTCGCCTGCCACTTTTGATTCTTTCGCACCTTCGGAGACAAACCCTGATAGAAGCCATCGACCGTTGCCGGCAACTGCGCCGCGAAGTGATGCTGGCCCAAACGGAAGTGGTCCCGGAATAAGATTGCGGGCTTCGTCATCGCAAGCTCGAATAACCGCGAATCCTCTCTAAGAAAGGTCATGTAAGCAGCGTCAGCCTCGCCAGCGGAAAGCGAGTTCAGGATGCTGTCAACCACCAGATCGCAGTTCTCAGTTGAGGCACAGCCACGAAGCGCCCCATTCACAAAGGCCATAATCTTAGCTGGCAAGCCCAGCTTCCAATAACCCACTCGGCAAATGACCTTGCTGTCGTCGATGCGACCGACATAAATCGCGTCTGGCTTGCCTTCGCGCTCGATCACGATGACGTGAGGACGAACTGTCGCTGGATTGAATCGAAGAAACGTGAGGTAAGAGTCGATCTCGGAGTCGCGATTCCCGGGCCACGAATTCCACGCTTCGCGGATTTCCTCGAGTTCGACGACACTTCGAACGATCTTGACGGACACCCCCTCATCCATATGTTTCTCTCATCTTCAATAAGATCTTCGTGGAAAATACGTTGAACTTTCTATTGGAAGTCGGCTCAGGCTAAGTAGAGAACCAGTGGTTGCGGCGTGCAATATGCCGCTCGCCCTGTTCTGTTGCGCCTGCACGAAGCCAATGGCCTTAGGGCGAGCATCACCAGGACGCAATTGAAAGCGCCGGTGTAGGTTGGAACTGCGCTCGCCATGCTCGTTTTCCACCCAGCAAAGTCGCCACAGCCACTAATTTGCGCATGTATTGCAAGCACAAGGGGCGCAAAAGCTAATTCGTCGGGACGGCGGTTGCCTTTGCGGCGGTAGGTGGCGCGGGTGAAGGTGAATTTGAGTACTCGTATGCTCCGACGTCCCATGCGGCGGCTCCTGGCCTGGCGTTTGTCGTCCTTCCCGTTGGGCTCACCGTATGAGTGCTCGCGATATAGACTCTGGCATAAGTGGTGTCGCGTAAACAGCTCGCAGCAGCATCGCTCAGCGTAGAGTCGACGCCGGCCGCCGTCGCAAGCGCGGAGCAGAATGCTTGTTGGTTCGCTCCTTTTCCTACCGTCGGGCTGCTTGTTGAGGTAGGCGAATCGGCGTAGTTCTGCGACGACGTATATCCATCCGAGGTAGCTGTTGAATTGCTCATCAGGATACTCGTGCTGTTCGTTCCCTGCCCGCTGCAGTTCGATTCGTAGAACGCGCTCACACTCGAATAATCGGAAGAAATGATGTGGAGATTCGCGTCCTTGTAGGGATAAACAGGAGATCCCGTCGTTGCCCCGCAACTGAACATATTGCCGCTGCCTGAGACCATCTGGAACGTATCGTTAAACCGCTGCACGGTCCCATAGTTCCAGGTCGGAACCCCATTCGGTCCGTCCCAGAACTGCATCGGTCCCGCGTTCCAGACGACATTATTGAACCAATCGAGGGTCGCCCCAGTCGGAACCACATACCAGAAGCCCACGTTCGACGTTGGGCCAGTAAGATAGAGATTGCTCCAAACGTTGTTATAGACTGCGTATATCCCTGATGGACCTACAGTGTCATTGGCTACGCTTTCCGAAATGTTCGAGTGCCCGCTGTTGACGAAGTTGTTCACCCAGTTGTCGTGAAAAAGATGCAGATTGCGCGTGATGAACTGTCCGCCATTATTGAAGTAGGAGTAGCCAACGTACCAAGCCCCGCCATACATAAATTCCTGCTGTACCGGATCGGAATCCGCGCCATCGACCACATCGAATAGGAGCACATCGCCGGGATTGGAGGCGTTCAGCGTGTATCCGGTCGGAAATCCACGGAATGCGCTCATGCACTGGCTATTGATGTCGCAGTTCCCAGCCGTGGTGAACAGAACATGACTCCAACCATGGATGTAGAGATTGTAGTAGAAGGTGCCAGCAGTTGTTTGGTTATAGCTGACGTAGATTGGGTTCCAATTTGACGGGCTGGTGCAAATGCCGGTCATCTCGAAGTTATCGAGGATGTAATTTCCCACTCCTCCGCCGTCGAACATATCGCCGCTGGGGTAGTTACAGGAAGAGAGCGTGGTTGAAGTGGTTGCGGGGTTGTCCCAGGTGAGGATAGGCCGCGCCCAAGAGGAACCGGAGTACCAGGTCTGGTCCACGCCAATATAGTTAGGCGCACTGCTCGTTCCGTTCCAACTCCAGGTCCACGATCCTCCCGTGTAGGGGCTCGCTCCCGAATTGCCGAAGTGCCATGTATCACCACCGCGAAAGATAATGCCAACGCCGCCCGTGGAATTCACCGCAGCGCAGTTTCCCGTGCATCTCGGCATCCCCGGCGCGTGCAGAAAAGGGCTCGACTCGCCTGTGCCCGCATTCGAGTCCGAACCTGCTGCCGAGACGTAATAACAAGAAGTGACGCCAAGACTAGAAAGCGTGGTCGGACTAAGCGGACTCTGCCAGTTGATGTAATTGGAGCCGGACGGACACGAACCACCTGAAGCCCAGGTATAAGACGCAAAAATAAAAGGAACCAACCAGAGAATTTTCATTTTATGGTGCACAGGCGAGAATTTCCTTTCAGGCTTAAGAACGAACTATAGTGGTCTCTTAGACCGCGACAGTCTCGCGATTCGAATGACAGCGCCTAAATCAAATGTACCCTTTCAGAGAGCAGTGTCTAATTTTAGATGACTTTAGTTTTACGTTCAACATTACGTGAGTCATGCCCGAAGGATACCGAAAAACAGGAAGGAACGCAAGCCTACGATCAATCCGCGAAACGGTGCAAGCGGCCTCCCACCGCCCATCCGAGGCTTAATCCTCGGCGCTCAAGGAACTCCCCAAAAGGGGTTGTGGTTTCAATGTTTTGAACCTCGACCTCGCGCATCGTTAGATCTCAAGATGAAGTCTTCGAACCCTCCAGAAGCTCCACCAGCAAACCCGGTCTCAAACGTGGTATCGTGCGCATCCAGGCGATACGACGCCCACCGAATGCGACGGCCGGTACAGGGGGCCGGACAAGAATCGCACCCGTGGCTATGCAGACTGCAATTTCTGATTCCAGATCGGCTACTTCGTAGCATAGGTGGTGTAAACCACCCCCGCCCGCCAAGAATCGGGAAACTGGTGAATCATCGCCTGCCGGCTCAACCAATTCGAACAAACAATCTTCAGCGTGACCTCCCTTTAGGAACGCAACTCGAACCTTTTGCAGGGGATCATAAATGATGTTTTCGTTCCAGGTAGCGCCAAGGAAAGAAGCAAAAGCTGCAGCATTCTTTTCGATTGACGCCAGTACAAAGCCGATATGATGAAGCTTGCGCGATCCTTTTGAGTGCAGCTCTACTTGCGATTCACTATTCATTTGGCCTGACTATTTTCACCGGTTGTCTCTTGCCGGTCGTGATCTTTCTTTTGTACGGTGCAAGCTCAAATGGAGCCCAACGAGTAAGCACTCGCCCAAATATCTTATAGGTCTTGACAAGCCCCAGAGGTCGAAATGGGGTCATTGTAAAAGATGCAAGTTGCGCTTCATTCCATTCCCCGGTATCGGCAAATGCTCTCGTCCTGCCTTCCACAGCCAACTCGTTAAGGATATGATTGGTTAACAGCCAATGGAGTGCACGGCCACGAAAGCAAGCAAAAACATAGAAGTCAAAGAGCTGCACATCGTCTGAACCAAGCGGAAAGTAGTACGTCGCGATGGCCTGACCATGTAATGTCCAACCAAATCCAGCCAGTTCGTTTTCATGTTGGACCAACCAGAGAGAGGCTCCTTTCTCAAACCGCTCTCTGAGCAGGCGGTCTGCCAGCTTTGGGTTCCAAACCTCGATCATCTGCCGATGTTGCTCCGGCTTCAGCTCCACCAGACTTCTAAGCCGCTCCACCCTGAACGGTCCTGAAATATTGGTCCTGGACATTCGGCGCACATCCAAGTCGCAGTAAAAGACGACCATGCGGCCCGCGAAAAGCATTCGCTTCGCCGCGAGCAGAGTGCGAGAGAGAGTGGCGGTGAAACCATGGCGCCGGTAATACTCTGTCAAACGCGATGTGGAGCTCGCGATGCTCATGAAGCTGATTGCGCCTCCGGCTTGGGCGGCACCGCTCCATAAAGGAGCTGACGCAGACATGCGCTGCTGACCTGTTTTCTGATCTCGCTTTGTTTCCCACGGGAAGCGAGGACCGAGAGTAGCGAGAGCCCGTAGCGAATCAAGTGATGGAAGAACATGATGCAGCGTATGCCCAGCACGCCGAAAACAGTATGATGCTTGGTCCAATAGCGGAGAATGGAGCGCTGTTGGGCAACCGCGAAGTGGGCTGGATACGGCGCCGTGGTCTTGCCGCGGTCGTGGATGGCGCGCGCATCGGGGCAGAAGTATACCTGCCAGCCGGCATTCCAGGCGCGACGGCACCAATCGACGTCGTCGCCGTACATGAACAACCCCTCATCGAGGAGGCCCACTTCGTCGAACGCCTCCCGCCGAATCATGGAAAAACATCCGACGATGACGTCCACGGCGAGGGTGCGGTCATGCGCAAAGTAAAACATGTGTTCGCCGGCGAAAAAAGATCGGCCCTTGAAAAAGGTTTCAAGGTGCGAGGCTGAGCAGAAATTGTTCCAGAGGGTCGGAAACCTCCGGCAGGTACTTTGCTGCGTCATGTCGGGATTGAAGACGCGCGGACCGACATCGCCGACCCTGGGATTCCGATCGAGGAAATCGGCGAGGGTGTCAAGACAGCCTGGGAACACGATCACATCGGGATTGACAAGCGCGATGTATCGCCCTCGGCATTGACGAATCGCTACGTTGTTGCCCTTCGAAAAACCGAGATTCTCTTTGCTCCTGATCAGCTTCACCCACGGGAATTCGGTCTCAACCATGGCCACGGTATCGTCTGCGGATGCATTATCGACGACGAGCACTTCCATCGCCCTTTGCGGAGGCGCCTTGGCAAGACTATCGAGACACAACTGCAAATAATGCTTTGCGTTCCAAGCAACAATGACGACCGATATTTCTACGGATTGAGTTGGCGGAGCCATTTTCTTAATCGACTGCCTCGGGACGCCCTGAGGCGCGCCTGGAGTGGAAAGCGCTCCGAGAGGAGCGAATCGCCTGCTGCATGCCCAGCGCAATCTTCATCACCGCAGACGAGAGGACGCTCTTCGAAGCGACAAGCGGCATCATCTGGCAGATGTCAGCACCCGTGAGTCCTCTTTTAAATTGATACACGCCGGGATTTGTCGCTGGATCAATGCCTCCCAGGTCGTAGAACTTAATCCCGTTCTCCTTCAGGAAACTAATCAGACTCCACTGCAGGAGGTATGCCCCCCTCGCGTTGAGCCCCGCGTCACTTGTGGCGCCGAGGAGGTAAATCGCGGAGTTGCCGGTCACTGAAGCAACCATACCGGCAACGGGAACGCCCTGGTCCTTACAAATGAAAATGCGCATGCGCTGAGACTCGGGGAGTTGTTCCTGAATTCGCTCGAATTCTTGAATATCCACGGTCGTTTCGAATGTTTTGCGCTGGCGCATTTGCGAGTACATTTCGCAGAAAGCTCGGTACGCTTCAATCCCCGTTCCCGAAATGACGGTCAGACTTTTCCGCTCAGCTTGCTTCAGTTTGTTTCGCCATTTCGCGTCGAGCTTCTTGCGCAACTCCTCAAGCGATGGAGAAAGGTCCACGAGAAAGGTGCGGTAGACTTCGGCAGATCCCGGCGATTCAAGCGCGAATTGTGAAAAGGCGGACTGAAAAAGTTCCGCGCGTTTCGATCCCGCAAATGCATTGGGCACAATGCGCACAAAGAGATTTCTCCGCTTGACGTATTCCTCCTCGATTGCACTTGCAATGCGGACCGCAACTTCCGGATCGAACTCATGATCGCGTCGCTCCCAAAGAGGTCCCCATCGAAGGTAGGCTATACCGCACTTTAAAGGAGCAGGCCGAATCAATCGAAGCTGAGCGATGGCAACCGCATCTCCATCCTTCTTGAGCACGATGCGGCTGAGATTCTTCCGGCTCCAGCGGACTTCTCCGTAGGCAGCCGTCTGATAGATGCTCGCGTCGTCGAACGTGTCGAGCAATTGCGACCATGTCTCGGAGTTTGTCCGATCAACTTCGACTTCCCAAGCTGCATTCCTCACTTAGGGCGCCCTGACCCATCAGGCGATGAAACGCGGCGAGGCTCTCTTTGTTTTTCGGAACAATTCAGTTCAGACACCCGTCTCATGGCTCCGCGACGACAGCTTCGGCATCCCGTGCCGGCGCTTTCCCGGCGATCATGGCCGCTTGCCTTGCAATTGTGCGAATGTAGTGCGACTTTTTTCCCGGGTCTCGCGGCAATTCATAGAACCACAGCTGAACACCTTCCCGATTCTCCGCCTCCGGAATAAAACCAAGCTTGCGATAATGATCGGCGACAAGGCCGTTTTTCTTGGATGGGATATATACGCCGACGATCTTACGAACTCCGCGGGCCTGGCAATGCTCAATGAGTGCGTCGAACATGGCGAGCTCCAGCTCTCGATTGAGGACGCGGCAACTCATTAGCCAAAGATCCAACTCCATCGCGTCATCCCTGACGCGCCCGATGACCGCTGAAACCAAACCGTTGTCGCCAAATTTGTCGGAGAGCCGGCCATAGAGGGTCAGGAAGCCGGGGTCGCGAGCAATCGTTTCGACCTCCGCGCTCGTGTACCGTCTCGTGGTCAGGTTGAACTGATTTGTTTTGTTGATCAGCTGGGTAATTCGCTCGAAATACACGGGTGTAAACGGCGCTATTTCGGCAGTCATGTCGAGCGATGCCAAAAACTCTCCGTAATTGCTGAAATTGGCCTGATACGTGCTTCTTTGCGCGTTCAAGCTGTAATAAGCGGAACGGCCGAGATCGTCCTGGACCAGACGATGCACTTCAAAATAGCGCTCCGCCTCGAGGATTTCCGCAAAACGGCTTACATCGGATCCGACATCCGGCGTAGCCACCTCCGGCAGTTGACTCTCAACCAACGCCCTCTCTGCCGGATTATCGTCGACAAAGACCATGCTGTCGAGCCCGATGTTGAGCTCCGCTGCGATCTCGCGGAGATTGTCCGGTTTTGCATTCCAATTCGCCTTAAATGCACTAAAATCCTCCAGCTTCAAAATACTGTCGGGATGAGAGAAGCCTGCCTTTGCGTTTTCCTCCTCGTTTTTGGAGCAGATCGCCAAGATGATTCCACGTCGCTGCAATTCCTTCACGTAAATTTGAAACTCCTGGAAAACCTCTCCCATCGGATGATCACGCCCAAGCATCAGGTTTTGTACCCCATCATCGCCCACGACACCGCCCCAGAGCGTATTGTCTAAATCCAGCACCAGGCATTTCTTGCTCTTCCCGTAAACAGACTTGACGATGGCAGCAAGATTCTGAGCCAAAGCAACCGTTGCGATGGGACTCACCGACATATGAAAGTTGTACCAATAGGTTCGGCCGTGCCATTGATCGAGGCCCAATTTAGCGGATAAGTAGTGAATGTCATTGATTAAGAAGTAAGTGTGATGGCGTGCATAAGCCGCAAATTCAGCATTCAGGCGCTCTAGGAAGTTGAGTCGCCCATATGATTCAGATGCCTCTAGATTTCCGAGAGGCCTCAGTATTGGTAAGTCAAAATTGTTTTGGATAATCAGAGCGCCAAGCTTGGCGTGGACCTTATCCCAAAGCACGGCAAACCTGGCGACTTCGCGCTGAACCCTCTCGTCGACCAGTCCTTCGGATTCCATAACCGCTGGGAATTCCGAAACATTGCGCCAAGTTGTGTGAAGGTAGACTAAATCGGGCTTAAATTCCCAGACATCCTGATTTTCCAATAAGATGTCTTCGCGGAAACGGTTGTAGCCCGATTCGTAGAATCGCGGTTGAAGCCCCTGAGCTAAGAGAAAGAGTTCCAGCATATCTCTAAATTCGCTGGTCGTCGATCCCCCTAGAATTGCGATTCGTGAATGGATCAAGTTCGGCTGTTCCAGTAGCTCTGTTCTCAGCGAGCGACGCTTGCGCAAAATCTCTGCCGCCTTGATTGGGTACCTCATGGCTTTTAGGATTTCAGCTTGCATTGTTTTCGCCTCTTCTCGCATTGTGAATGTTCACGCCGGAGCAAACGCGAACTGACACCTGCTTGATCGGACTAGCGCCGAAACAACACACCTCTTCCCCACTTGGCCGTTGATACCCCATCGACCCCTCCGGCAAAGTCGCCATTCTACGAGGAGCTACTTTCGACGCCAGCTAATTTCAATAAATCCCTGACCGTCGAGCAACCTACAACGTGCTCAGGCGAGATTTGCCGTTCAGCTACCGACTCTGCCAGAGCGATAACGCCAATTAGCGCGGTGGAATCCCAGTTCTGCAGGTCCTCGAGTTTCTCATCGCCGCGAAGCGTTCCTGCGCGCAGACCAAGAATCTCATCGATCTCCAGAAGGAAAGTCTCACGATCTACATTATTCTTATTGTCTTCCATGCCTTCTCCTTGTTCTTCAATGGCCTCAAGATCCGGATTCTTCAAATCTGACCGATCGTCGGGTTATTAGACCTGCGCAGATGACTCGGTGCTTAGGCACGATGCACATGGCGTTGTCGGGTCCGAGCATCGGCGCATTTCATGTCTTTGTCAGTACGCGTCTTAATCGAACCTCTTCGACTCACGTTGCAGCCGGAAAGAGCTGGTTGCGCACCGCTCGCAGGCGCGGCATCAGCTCGATTTCAACAAAGAGCGCTCCATCGCCTTTCGCCTGGCTGCCGATTCGATCCAAGCGAAACCGATTTGGACTTGGCGAATTGGCAACGCTCTCGCTCAAAAATACGGTTTCGTGCCCGGTCCGCCTGAGATGCCCGATCAGATCTTCGCTGAGATCCTTCGAGGAACCGTAGGGCACACTGAAGGACCTGACCTTAGTTCCCGACTTCGCTTCCAGTTCCGATTTGTTCAGATCGATCTCTGTGACGACATCTTCGGGAGTGAGCGATCTGCAGTGCATGTGAGTGTAGGTGTGGTTGCCAATCTCAAAGTTGTACGACTGCAGGCCGCGAAGTTGTTCCGTGGTCAAATACAGAGATGCCTCTCTCGCCATGCTTCTCTCGTCGATGTCTGCCAGCTTCAGCAGTGTTTCGAGAAAGTCCTGTCTCGAAAGCAGAGACAGGGATGGGAAAAGGACGTCAAAGATCTCTGCCAGTGAGTTCACTTCGGCAGCTCGATCCCCCAGCACCTGGCGGATCGCGGTGTTAACCAGCGACAGGCCGTGGACATGGACGACGTAGCACACCAGATTGTCCGGAGCAAGCCGCTCGTTATCGAGAAACGCCGCGTTGATAAAGAACACAGCAGGCACTCCAAACTGCCGGCAAAGGGGAGCCGCAACCTCAGCAACCGACGCGTAAGCGTCATCGAAGGTTATAAGCAGAGCCCGCGACGGCAGCCCGCGCCCGTCGCAATCGGTGAGGACATCCTCAAGGCTCACCGGGCGATAATGCGCGGTGAGGAATTGCAAGGTTCCTTCGAGCTGCTGCTGGGTTCTATTCACATGGATGCCGCCCGTGAACGGAGACGGGGCAGCCGAAATATTGTGAAATACAACGCATCGCAATGAATAGGAAAAACCGACCATGCCTGAAATCCGACAGCTTTCAAGAGAACCAGGGGCGCTCGTCAAAGAGATATTGAAACCGGTTTACCATGGAGTGCTACGCAGCGGCCCATTGGCTTTCCAGGAAGGTTCGATGCCAAAGCTCCAGGCTGAGCAAAGAAAATATCTCCTTGGAGTAGTCCATGCCGCTCGAGTTCTTTTGCAGCAAATCTTCCACCCCGTCGCGCCGGAAATACCCGCGATTGATGGTTCGGCGGTCCAGCAGAACATCCCAAACCATGTCTCTTAGCTCGTTGCGCATCCAGGACCCGTAAGGGACGGGGAACCCGGTTTTTTTGCGGTCGCGGATCTCTTTGGGAATTCGCTTGGAAAGCGCCTTCTTAAGAAGGTATTTCGTGGTTGCGCCATGCAGCTTCATCCCGGGCGGCAAAGACGCTGCGAATTCCAGAACCTTGTGATCCAGCAAAGGCACGCGGAGTTCGATGGAGTTCGCCATCGTCATCTTGTCGGCTTTGATGAGAAGATCGTCCGGCAGCCAGGTTTTCGAGTCAATATACAGCATTGCCTGAAGTGCATCCTGGGTCCGAACGTGCGCCTGCAATCGACGCAATGGCAGGATGCTGAATTCGCGATTGAGAACGGACTGATAATCCGCAGAATAGACCTGGCCCAGGCTGTTGCCCGTGGTGCGATGGGGATTCGAAGTACGGCTGTAGTAATAATCGGGAAACCGATCGCGCAAGAGAGGCTGGTACTTGGCAAAGCGCGAAGGATCAAAAACGGTGGTCCAGAGAGAAAGCCCGGTCGAAAATGCGGCATTGACCACCGGGCCGCCGCGCTTGATCCGCTCCAGCCAGACCAGATTGCGATAGTTGCTGTATCCGGCGAAAGCCTCGTCGCCCCCCTCCCCTGAGAGCAGTACAGTGACATGCTCCCTCGCCAGCTTTGAGACGTAGTAGAGCGCAATCGCCGGAGGCTCGCAGACAGGCTCTTCCATGTGCCAGACGTATTTGGGCAGAAAGGCGCCGAAGTCGTCGGCCGAGATCGTCATTTCATAATGCTCAGTGCCAAACTTGTCGGCAGCGAGTTTTGCAAACGGCCTCTCATCGGCGAAGTCTCTTCCCGAAAATCCCACAGTGAAAGTGCTGATCTTCTTGTCCGTCTCTTCGACGGCAAGGCTGAGGACTCCAGTGGAATCGACACCGCCGCTCAGCAGAACACCGACCGGCACGTCGGCGATCATGTGCATCTTCACGGTTTCTGAAAGGAGGCGAAGCAGTTGCTCTTCCGCTTCCTCGACGCTCTCATTGCGGTAGGACGTGGCAAACGCCAGGTCCCAATATTGCCGGATGACCGGCTTGTTGTCGACGATCTGCAGATAGTGTCCCGGCGCCAGCTTTTGAATGCCCTTCAGCAGGGTTTCTTCGCCAGGCACATACATAAATGTCAGAAACCGATCGATCATCTCCGGAGCAATTTCACGTTTGACCGCCGGATCGGCGAGGATAGCTTTGATTTCAGAAGCAAAGATCAGCGAGTCGTCAGTCAATCGGTAATAAAGCGGCTTGATGCCCACGCGGTCCCGCGCCAGCAGGAGACTACTACTGCGCCCGTCCCAAATGGCAAAGCCAAACATGCCGCGCAGCCGCTCCAGGCAAGCCGGACCCAGCTCTTCATACAGATGAACGATCACTTCCGTGTCGGTCCTGGTCTTGAAAACGTGCCCTTTCTCGAGAAGGAAGGCTCGCAGTTCCTGGTAATTGTAGATTTCGCCATTGAACACGATCCAGATGGAGCCGTCCTCGTTGGAAAGAGGCTGATGGCCGCTCTTGAGATCGATGATGGAGAGGCGGCGGAAGCCGAGGGCCACGTTGCCGGCAAGATAAGATCCTTCGTCATCCGGACCGCGGTGGTGCATGGAATCCATCATCGCCTTGACGATGGCCGGAGAGACGAATGCGCTCCTGTCAAACTCGAATTTGCCGCAGATGCCGCACATGGTTTATTGAATGACCGCTCCCGGGGTCATCTCCAAATGGTTTCCATCCCGCAAAGTCGGCGGAGTTGTTGACCGCGGATATAGGCAACGTACGAACGGTCTCTCAGACGCGGCGGACGCGTCACATGAGCCTTCAGGAATCCATAAAGAATGGCAAGCGAGCCCGTCACGCGCGGCTTTTGCGCCAGCCGATGCACGCAACTTGCCGCCACAAAGAGTGGGTGGTACCCGGCGACGTAGCAGGCGACCCCATGCTTCACCCGGTCGCGGAGCAATCCTTCTTCCGATCCGGTGAATCGATGATGGAACAGGCCAAGCTCCGTGAAGGTATAGGTGTTCCAGCACTTCATATTGGCCTTGACCTCATCGATCGTGTCCCAGCCTGAAGCGGTCCACAGGCCGTCAATCGCCTCCCAACATGCTCTCCGGTAAATCTTGGTTGCGCCCCGCACGTGAAAGGTGGGATTTTTTTCTGCCTTCATTTCACCGTCAATTTCATGACGGATCTCTCCGCCGCCGATTCCGAGTTTCGGGTCCCGATCGAAATGCTGGAAGCAATTTTCGAAGTAGTCAGCATCGAAGGTGAGATCGGCATCGAGTTTCACAAGGAATTCCCAGTCCAGAGTCTGGATGGCTTTATAGCCTTCGTAAAATGCCTCCATCACACCGCCGCCAGGTTTCCTGAAGCCCCTATTTTCACGGTGAACGGGGCGAATCCAGGAATGTTCACGAGCGAATCGATCCAGGATCTCTCCGGTGCGGTCGGTTGAGCCGTCGTTGACAATGATCCATTCCGCCGGCCGCACAGTCTGGCTGCAAACCGACGCGATCGTGCTCGCGATGTACTGTTCCTCGTCACGAACCGGGGTGATGATGACGTAACGTGTCAATGTCTCGTCCTCACTCGACGTCAACGAATCAATCTGCTGCGAACTCTTTGCCGGCGTCCTATTCATTGACGGAGGCAAACTGGCCCGCATCCTGCAATGCGAGTTCGTTGCAGACCACATCGAGGATGCGCTCGGCGCTTCTCCCGTCCCATGTTTCCGGAATGGCGGTGTCCCGTTTTGACTCAAGTTGTTGCCGAGTCGCTTCCCGAATTCCGCGCGCCGCGGTGCCGGCCAGGATATTGGTGCCGACTTCGATGGTGACGGGCCGTTCGGTATTCTCCCGCACCGTGACGCAGGGCACTCCGAGGCACGTAGTCTCTTCCTGGATGCCGCCGGAGTCAGTGATAACGACAGCCGCATTCTGCATGAGGCAAAGGAAATCGAGATAGCCTAGCGGGTCAATCATGCGGATGCGCTGCCCTACAGCGTCGTTGGCCGTTTCAGAACCGTTGCCAGCTTCGTGTTGATTTTGGAAGAAGCTCACCAGGCCGAAATCCGCAATTTTCTTTTGCGTGCGCGGATGTGCCGGGAAGACCACCGGGCAGACAGACGTTAAATCCTTCAGCCCTTCCAGAATGTTAAGAAAACTTTCGCGCTGGTCCACATTCGATGGACGGTGCAGCGTCAACAAGGCGTAACGGGCGACGCCATTTGCGGCGCTGGATGAATCGGCTCCGGCACGCAAGCCAAGAGTGTTGAGAATGGGTGAAAGACGCGCTTTATCTTTGAAGGCCATAAGGGAGTCGATCATGGTGTTGCCCACGAAGTGGATCTTGCGATCGGCGATTCCTTCCTGGCGAAGATTCTTGATTCCGCTCTCTTCGGTGACGAACAGAAGATCCGCGAGATGGTCGGTGACGATGCGATTGATCTCTTCCGGCATTTCGCGATCGAAGGATCGGAGCCCCGCTTCGACGTGGGCGATCATCGGTCTCGATCCTGCGGCGTCATAGGAGATTTTGGCGGCAACGAGGGCGCAGGCGACTGTGGAGTTGACATCGCCGACGACGATCAGCAGATCAGGCTTTTCTTCGAGCAGGGCCGCTTCGAATTTCTTCATGATTTCGGCGGTCTGAACTGCATGCGAGCCCGGCCCCGCACCCAAGTGCACATCGGGTTTCGGAATTCTCAAATCGGCAAAGAACCGATCCGACATCGCCTCATCGTAGTGCTGCCCGGTGTGCACAAGAATGCTCTTGAGAACAATCTGCGATCTGCGAGTCCCATTGGAAGCGGGCAACGCGGTGAGGCACCGATTGTGTTCCTGAATCGCGGCGATGATGGGCGCCGCCTTCATAAAGTTGGGCCGTGCGCCAACCACGGTCATGATTTTCTTTGCGTTTGAGAGATCCATCGTTACCTGCTCTGGTGTGGGGTTAGCACGCCCTGGCGGCTGATGCGGGCGCCATAGAAATCAGCACTGGTTGTGAATCAGTCGGTCGCAGCGCCTTGCGCGCGTCCTATTTGCCTGCAAAAGCGTACAAGAGCCATCCAAGTTCGTAAGGCCGGCATTCGTAACGAATCCTGCGCCGGCCGTTCGCTGTGCCGCGGCGCAACTTGAGTGCACGCAGTGTGGTGTCGAGATAAGCGTCGGCGCGCTCCAGGTACAGGCATCGCCAGATGAGATTCAGCGGCTTGTCAACGAAATCGAATCCCAGCTCGTTCTGGCCGCCGATCCATGCCAGGCCTTTATAGACCGCTTCGCTGAAGTCGCAGCCAGATGCCTCCTGGGCGGCGAAGAGCATCATGGGACCCATGGCGTGCTGATGAACCGAATAGACCGGATAGCGGTTGACGACTCTTCCCGTCGCGGAGTTGTAATGCCAGCACCACTCACCCAGCGGCGCCTGCAACCGGCACATGGTGCGTGCGGTGCGCAACGCCATCTCGCGCGCCTCGGCATCCTGAAGAGCCCTTGATAGATGAGAGAACGCGATCGTTGGATACACTTGATCGGCGAAGCTGCCGATCTTTCGCCGCAGTTGCGCCTTGGCAAACTTGCTCCAGGTAAGGTGGCCATAAACACCCGACGGCCCGCAATTCGATTCGAGAATCTTGCGCGCAGCCGCGATTTGTCCAGCCACGCCCGGCAGATCGGAGTGACCGATGCGACAGCAATTTGCCAGACCCGTCAAATACCAGGCGACTTCCATCGAGCATCCCTGCCGCCCGTCGGGAAACCGCATGAGCGCTTCAGCCGCCTTCACATCTCTGTAAAGTTGCGGCACGCGATCGGGCGCCAGTTCCGAGCAGGTCCAGAGCAGCAGACCGAGATCGCCGGCGCTGTTCATCCAACTGGTATCGCAAAGCAGATCGTCCAGAACCGGCTGAATTGCGATGGGCGATTTCCGCCCTGAAGATTCGTATCGGCGGAGCCCAAGCAACGTCATCAAGGTGTAACGATGCGAGATCCCCTGGCGGGCCATGCCGGCTTCAGTGCGAGCGTAGGTGTAGCAGAAAAGCCGCCGCTCCGGATCGAACATCGGTACAAGGCCCGCCGCAGCAAGATCGCATAGTTGCGAAGTGCCGCTTTCGATCGAGCGTTTTTGCTCCGGCGCCGTCATCGTCTCAGACTGCATGGTTCAGCCTCGACTCCTTGCGACCGCGAAAACATGATTGACCACGACGTCCAGTGTCGTTCCTTTGCTGGGCGCGCAAGCAACAGGCCTTGACCGGCGTACGATTCTGAGCTTTTCGCGTACATCGTCTTCGCCCTGCAATAAGATCAGCTTGCCCGTCTCTGCCAGATGTTTGTCGACGGCGCCGAGCGCTCCACGAAAGAGGCTGTAGACCGGAACCCCGAGGGCCGCAGCTTCCCTGTTCATGGTTCCTCCCCCGCTGATCACCAAATCCGACCGCCAGATCAGATCCAGGCCGTTCAGCGCGCGCTTGGGCACAATGATCCGCCCCGACTCGAAAAGTCCGGGCTTGGCGTGGCGGATCTCCGCTTCCTGCTTGGGAGTCCGAGGCAGCAGGATCGTCTTGACTTCCGGGTGCTCGTCGAGCCTGTCGAAGACCGCCATCAGGAGTTTTTCGCTCTCAGGGTTGTGGTAGTGAGCTTCTGTGGCTGGCGGACGAATGGTCACAACCACATCCTCAGGTTTGATCGCCAGGCTCTTCTGCCACGATGGGTCCGGCTGAAAGAAAGGAACATAGACGTCTTCCTTGATTCCGGGATAGTGCAAAATATGATCGCGGAGCGAGCCGCATTTCTCAAAATTCTCCGTAGGAATCAACGCCGGAGTGAGAACCCATTTCTTTTGCCTTGAACCGAACAAGCCGGTAATGCGCTGATCGGCGAATTCGTAGTCGATAATGTTCAGACTCGGAATCCCGAGCAGGCCCGAGAGGATGATGGACGAACGGGAATTATGAGAGACGCTGATCTTCGGCCTTTCGCCGAGAACGAGAGGAGCGAGACGCAGAATGCGCACACCCAAGCCGAACAGTTTGGCGAACGGGTTCTTGCCGTAGTGGCGGCCCACCTTCGAATATTTCAGTCCTGCCAGATCGGCCAATTCGCAAACCTGAAAGCAGTCTCGCGCCGTGAGCACCACCGTGCACCCCCGTGCCTCCATCTCGCGAATAATGGGCAGAAAGAACGGCACATGCGGAGAGTTCTCCAGATCGATCCAAACCTTATATCCTCTTCTGTCGGATTTCTCCACGCCAGTTTTTCCTTTAGGACTACTCGCGGGAGCGCCCTTGTATTCTTCAGAACTTAGAGTTTCCTGGGGATGCAACATCGTTTGACCAACCCTTCGGGTTCGCGGATTAAGTCGATCTCTATCGGTTCACTGAAGCTTGGTCACGAATGTCTATCTGCGATCGAAACATCGTGAAAGCCTTATGCCACGCCGGCGTTCGCTGCCAGCGGCAGTCTCTAAGCGGGAAGGCTTGCTGAAGTCTGATTGAGCTCAGCGGGCTCCTCGGCAAGAAGGGCCTTCGCCTGGAATTGGTTGATTTCCGCCGCGACCCTCGCCTGCTGACTCGGCGTCAGGTGGGGGAACATCGGGAGCGATACGATTTCTCCGGCAGCGCGTTCCGTGACAGGAAAGTCTCCCACTGCGTAGTTCAGCGAGATATAGGCCTGTTGCAGATGCAGCGGAATCGGGTAATGAATTCCCGTAGAGATGTGCGTTTTTTTCAAGTGCTGGATCAAACCATCGCGATCGCCGGTTCGAATCACATACAGGTGATAAACAGCGCGAGACCACGGCGGCTCGTACGGTGTTTTGACTCCGTCGTTGTTCGATAACAGCCGGTTGTACTCTGTGGCGCGATCGCGCCTCTTTTCATTCCATCCCGCCAGATGGGGCAATTTGGCGTGAAGAATCCCGGCCTGAATCGTATCCAGGCGTCCGTTATATCCCTCCATCGCATGAAAATACTTCTTCACCTGGCCATGATCGCGCAGCATTTTGACGGTTTCTATGACCTCCGCATCGTCGGTTGTGACCGCGCCACCTTCACCGCATGCTCCCAGGTTCTTGCCTGGGTAAAAACTAAATGCCGCTGCGCGTCCCATCGATCCGGCTTTCATCCACCGATTGAGCCGCTTGGAGAAGTACTCGGCGCCGTGCGCCTGGCAAGCGTCTTCGATGACAGTGAGCCCATATTTCGAAGCCAAAGCCAGGATTGCGTCCATATCCGCCATTTGCCCGTAAAGGTGAACCGGAATAATCGCCTTTACCGGCCTTCCGCTCCGCAAACTGATGAGTACCCCCGAACTGTTTCGCACACACTGTTTTTCGAGGAACCGCTCGAGCATCGGCGCCGACATGTTATAGGTCTGTTCGTCGACATCGATAAATTCGGGTATCGCACGCGCCTGCGAAATCGCCTCCGCAGTCGCGATGAAGGTATTGGGTACCGTTAAAACCACATCGCCGGGCTCGATTCCACACGCCATGATGGCGAAGCGCAATGCGTCGGTACCGCTGCTCACTGCAGCGGCGTGGCTGCAGTTTGAGAAGTGAGCGAATGCCTCTTCGAACCGGTCGACCACGGCGCCGCCGACGAATCCCGCAGTGTGGAGCCCATGCCGGAATGCCCCGACAAGTTCGCGCTCAAGCTCCAGATGCGGCGTAATGAGATCCAGAAAAGGAATGGCGTCGCGATCTTTGCCCTCGTTCGGCTCCTGAATGAAGCGCAGGATCTTGGCGGGATTGCCGGCGACGATCGCATTTCGCGGAACGTCCCTGGTGACGACACTGCCCGCGCCGACAATGGCGTTCTCGCCGATCTTCGTCTTGGCAAGAATCGTGGCGTTGGAGCCGATGGACGCGCCCTTCCCGACGTGGGTTTGCTCAACCTTCCAGTCTGCCTCGGTCTGAAGCGTTCCCCCTGCGGTGGTCGCGCGAGGGTAACTGTCATTGATGAACATGACTCCGTGACCAATGAACACGTTATCCTCTACCGTGACGCCTTCGCAGATGAATGTGTGGCTGGAGATCTTGCAGCGCTTTCCGACCCGGGCATTCTTCTGGATTTCAACAAAGGCGCCAATCTTCGTATCGGCTCCGATTTCACAGCCGTAAAGGTTAATGAACTTCGATAACTGCACATTCTCGCCCAATTTCACGTCTGCGGAGATGGAGTTACAGGGATTCATAGGCGGACAAATGCCCCCTTCCTGTTCATGGACTCGCTTGCAGCTTCCAGCATCCGGACGACCCTTAACCCGGCACACCCATCGTTAAAGGGTTCTTTCCCGGCCGTGATGCATTCGACAAAGTAATTGAGTTCCTGGCGAAGGGCCTCTACCTGCTCCAGTTGCGGCGACCACATGTCGCCCGAGCGGTAGCTCACCAGCAATTCGTAAACGCCTTCCTGGCTCGTAATCTTGACACCCTTGTCGTAGACCTTAACTTTCTCATCCGCTTCAAGGTCGTTCCAGACGATCATCCTCTTCTCTCCTCCGATCAACGTGGTCCTCACTTTTACCGGGGAGAGCCAATTGACGTTGATATGCGCGATGACCTTCTCAGGGAAATAAAGCGTCATGAATGCGACGTCTTCGTGCCCGTTGAGATGCCCCTGACCGGTGGCGACCACTCCATCTGGCTTGGTCTTGATGAGATGGTCCATGATGGAAAGATCGTGCGGTGCGAGATCCCAAAGCACGTTGATGTCGTGTTGAAACAAACCAAGATTGACGCGCGTCGAGTCGTAGTAATAGAGGTTTCCCAGCGCGCCTTCCTGAATCAGCTGGCCGATTCTCTTCACCGCGCCGGTGAAAAGGAAGGTGTGGTCCACCATGATTTTGAGATTCTTTTGCTGGGCGAGGTTGATCAGTTCCTCTCCCTGAGCAGCGGTGCTGGTGAATGGCTTCTCGACGAAGACATGTTTTCCATTCATGAGTGCCGCTTTGCTGAGTTCGTAGTGAGTCCACACCGGCGAGACAATCGCCACCACATCCGTCTCAGAGGAGGTAATGACCTCCATTGCGCTGGGTGTGACTTTGACTCCGGGGTACGCTCTCCGTGCCCGGGCCTGTGCACTGGGACTGATCTCTGCGATTGCGCGAACCTCAGCACCTTCGAGGCCCATCAGATTCCGCACCACGTTTGGACCCCAATAACCGTATCCAATTACGCCGAAGTTCATTCTTGCTCATCTCCTTTGTAATGGCCGGGTTGTGAATCCTGCTGCAGAGAAAGAGCGGTTTTCTCTTTTATCAGCGCTAGCACAGAATTCCCTCAAAAGTCGGAACATCGTTTTCTTAAGTTGTATTTGTTGTTCGTTGCAGGGTAGGTAGGGTGGAAGGAAAAAATAGTTGCTCTAGAGTCTGCCGCTCATTTTCTTCCCCGGCCCGCGGCGGGGACCAGGGTTAATAGGCGCCTGTCCCTTTAATCACTGCCAGCGGGGTACGCAGAAGGATTTTAAGGTCCAACCATGGCGTCCAAGTCGACGCGTATCGCAAATCGAGCCGAACCATTTCGTCGAATCCGACGGAACTTCTGCTCAAGACCTGCCACAGCCCCGTGATTCCAGGTTTGACGCCCAGCAGACGCTGGCGGTGCCAGGTTTGGTAGGCGGCTAACTCGTACGGGATTGGAGGGCGGGGGCCGACCAGGGACATATCGCCCTGGAGGACGTTAAGAAACTGCGGTAGCTCATCCAAACTGGTGCGGCGAAGGAATCTCCCGATCGGCGTGATTCGCTTGTCGTCTTTGATTTTGTAGACGCCGGCATGACCATCGCTCTTGCGCGCAGGCTCAGTGCGATCGGCAATCAGCTTGGTAACGAACTCGCGATGCACGGTGGGATCGTTGTTCACGTACATCGAACGGAATTTCAGAAAGATGAAGGTCTTCCCGTAGCGGCCTACTCGTTGCTGGCAGAAGAAGATCGGACCCTTGGATGAGAACTTGATGACCAGCGCGATGACCAGAAAGACGGGGGCCAACAGGATCAGCATCGCAGAGCTTCCAACGATATCCACCATTCGCTTCACCAGCAACACAGTGCGGCGGCGTTTGTCTTTGTTATGCAAATCCGGATAAAGAGCGGCATTGCTTGGGCTACCTGGCGTTTCGTGATCCCAGTCATCGGGAAAGATGTGGAGCGAAATTCGAACCTGGCTGAACTGGGCCTCGGTCAATTCATCTCGAAGCGAATTGTTGACCTTGGTCAGAAAAGCATCCAGGATCGAACCGCGATCGTTCACAACCAGGCCCGTAAAAATCGCACCCAGAATGACCTTTTCCTTGTACCAGCCCACAAGGTCGGTGTCTCGACTTGTAGAGAGCAATACCCGGGTCACGGATTCGAGAGTTGCCGCACCTTCCCTCGACCCCTCTGCCAGGTCGGTTTCGAGCAGCATCAGCAAGAAGGGCGCCTTGGATCGCTCTGTCCGTTTGCGTTCAACGGCAATCATCTGACGAAACGCCGCTTCGGCCAGAGGTGCGCGCTTCACGTTGAGTGAGGACTCCAGCAAAGAATCATCTCCATTTCGCGCGCTGTTTTGGCGAGATAGGCTCACATTATACTCCTCTCTCCGGGCCCGTGTCTTTTCCATTTGGACACGGTGCGCCGGATCACGCGTGGTCGCACATCGCGTTCATCGTCCCGGTCAACCATTTGAAATTCGGTGTGGACGCGATAAAACGTTGAAATGACCTTCTAGACAATCCGTCGCAGCACAAAAAACCTGCCATCGTATGGGACTTGCGATCATCGAGCAACCGGCCAGGTTGCGGTTAAATTGAACCGGATTTGGAAGTAGTCCGGTAATAGTAGCCACTGTAAGCCGATGCAAGCGATCCGTTCAGCAGCGCACCAAGCACCTTCTTCGGTTCAAGTGCTTCGATGCCTTTTTGCAATTGCTGTCTTTCCGTGACTCCCTGGCGAGTGACCAGAAGAATTCCATCCGCCAGCCTCATCCAGACGCTGGTGTCGGCCAACGGCAGCACCGGAGGAGAGTCAATAATGATCCAGTCAAAGCAATCCGCCAAATCATCCATGGCCTGCGGCAACTTTTGCGATTGAAGGACTTCCAGCGGATTGGATGAAATCCGGCCGGCGGGTAGGAGCCAGATGCCCGCGCCATCGAGAAAGTGGATGCAATCCTCGATGTTGCGCCCCTCTTCGATCAGCTCAGTGATGCCTGAGGCTTTCCCGATCCCGAACATCGGCCGCAAGGCAGGAAGTCTGACATCGCCTTCGATGAGCAAAACCCGTTCTTGGCTTCCATGGGCCAGTGCGCAGGCCAGATTCGCGGCAATCGTAGTCTTTCCCTCTCTGGGGATCGAACTTGTGACAAGCACTCTTTTCAGAGGGCGGAGCCTCCGGAGGTCCTTGAGCCTCACCCCTAAGAGGCGTATCGCTTCAGCGGTCGGACTCTCCGGGTCGGTGACGCACACCAATCGACTCTCAGCCGGAATAGAAATCGGTATCGTCTTAACGCCATTCAACAACATCGAGCGACGTTCCGCGGACCGGACTGCGGCAGCAATTACGGAGGAACTGCCCGCATCGGAATGTGCCCTTTCCTGACCTGGACCATTGCGGCCGTCTGACCCGTTCGCATGGTCCTGCTCTCGGGCGGAAGCCGCGGCTTCTAACTTCGACACGACATGGTGCTCGGCGTGGCGCAGCAGTTCCGGGCCCTCAGGCATTTTTCCGGCTTCCTTTCCGGATCGCTCGCCTTCGGACCTCCGTAAGGCGTCAAAGATTCGACTCATATTTGCTCTCTTCTATCGCCGCAGACCCTTTTGGGCGCACAACCACTCGGGTCAGAACAAATGCATGACCGCAAGATTTTGTTTGCCTGTCTATCGCCGATTTCAATTTGCCGATGTTTTGATCCATGTACTGATGCAGAGAACGGGTCCTGCCAACGATCGTTTCGCCCCCGCAAATGCAAGCATTCAATTCCCAAAGATCTCGAATTCATCCACTCCCCCACGATCACCTAGCGCCTCTCGACTTGTACGCTTGGTTGCGGCAAATGAAGTGCATCGAGACGCAGTTCCGTTGCCAGATCTTCAACGATGTGTTCTTTTACGGTCGGCAACTGTCTTGCATAGGCGCTGATGAGAGCGTTCTCGCAAATGATATTGATGAGCCGCGGATACCCGCGCGACCAAGAATGCACCGCGGCAATCGCCTGCGGAGAAAACAGGGGGTGGGAAATCGGATCGGATCCCGCAATCCGCAATCGCTGCTCGATGTACTCCTGGGTTTGCTTGGCACTGAGGGCTCCCAGTTGGGTTCGAAGCGGAATTCGTTGTTTGAGCTGTCGAAGTTCGACGGAGTCGAGCTTTGCGTCGAGTTCCGGCTGCCCCATTAGAATAATCTGAATCAGCTTGTCGTCGGTCGTCTCCAGGTTCGAGAGAAGGCGAAGCTCCTCCAGCGTTTCGACCGGCAGATCGTGCGCCTCATCCACGATGAGTACCGTGGTTAAGTGCCTCGCTCCGCGAGTAACGAGAAACTTGCTCAAATCGAGAAGAAAATCGCATTTGTTCTTCCCCGAGGCTGGGATCCCGAAGTCAGAAACGACATACTGCAAGAACTCGGTCGGCGTAAGTCTGCTATTGAAAAGGTATGCGTAAGCGATATCTTTGCTGTCTTCGAGCAGGCGCAACAGGCACCGAAGCAACAGAGTCTTTCCGGTGCCCACTTCCCCGGTCACAACCACAAAACCCTTGTGGCGGCGGACGCCATAGTAAAGCGCAGCAAGTGCTTCATTGTGCTGGGGGGTAGGCACAAAGCAATTCGGATCCGGCGTTAGATCAAACGGATTCCGCTTGAGATTGAAATAGGCGTTGTACATTGAAAAGGCGCAGATCTAGCCATTATTCAAAAGGCTGATGATCGAACCGGTCAGGATCGTTGCTGCAACGATTACTGTTGTGGCCCAGCCCAGCACAAGTCTTCTCTTTGTCCTGCGTTGATCCAATGTGGACTCCACGGCGGGAACTTCGGAGATCACCGTCATCGGTAACATCGCCTTGATGTCTTTACCGCTGTGCATTCGGTCATCCAGGAATTCGAGTCCTAGGACAACAATGAGCCCGAGAGCCAAACCCGCGGCGATCCCGATTGCGCAGAATTTGAGACGGTTGGGAAAGGATGGCTTTGTCGGCACGTTGGGAGGATCAAGCACGGAAAACCGCTCCCCTTGCTGAAGGCGCTCCATGCTCGTCGCCATCTGAGATTCCTGTTCTTTCTTCAGCAGATCGTCATAGTTGGCCTTGGACTGGTCGTAGCCACGGGTCAAATCCGCAAGCTGCTGCGAGGTCGTAGGTTCCGCATTCAAGCGGCCAGAGTATTCGCCAATCCTCGACTTCAGCTCGGCAATCGCGTTCTCCCGGTTTGTGATCTCCATCTGGTTGGCCTGCAACTGACCCTGTAGCTGTTGCGCAGGACCGCTTAGCTCGGGGTCGCTCACTGTGGCTATGGTTGCCTTGCCTGGGTCGCTAGCCTTCGCTTTGGCGGCCGCCGCGATGAGGTTGTCCCTCATCACTTCTGTTTTGGCAATCTGATTCTTGAGGACCTGAACGTCGGGATACTCATCAGTATATTTCGAGCTCAGGTCGGCAAGTTGAGCCTTCAATTTGTCGAGCTGTCCGTTGACCGTGGCAAGGTCGGCTGTCCCGAGTCCGCCGCCTTGCGTCGATCTCGCTACTTCAGCTTTGCTTGCGCTCGCCCGTTCCTGTTGCAACATTGCCTGCAGGTAGGTTTTTTGCTGTTTCGCCGTGCTCAGGGCATCCTGCTCATTCTGAAGTTCCGTCTGCATACCTGCCAGAATCTGAAGATTGCTTTGCTCCTGATCGGGCAGAGTTCCCCCATGCTGCGCTTCGAATTGCCGGACCTTCGCATCTTGCGCGGAGAGACTGGCTCGCGCGTCTTGCAATTGCTGCTGCAGGAACTGCGTCGTCCCCTCAGATTGTTGCTGCCGAACTTTAGTGTTTTCGCTGATGAAAAAGTTGGAGAGTTCGCCTGCGACGCGTTGCGCAAGCTGCGGATCGCCGGCTGTGTACGAGATGACGAAAGCCGAGATATTCATTCTTGAAGGATCGCGGTCGAGTTCGACGTTGATGTCCTTGCGCATCTGATCCACTTTTTCTTCGTCTGTCAGATTTGAACCGGAATTCTGGTACAAGTGAAGCTTATCGATGATCATGAGAAGCCAGGTCTGACTGAGAATCTGTTGCTTAATGCTCTCCAAGCGGGTTTGCCAGTCATCGCTGATATTCGGCTGCACATAGTCCTGGGGCATCGTCGGCTGCTCGACCAGAATGGTCGTACTCGATTCAAAGCGGGGAGGCAGAATCCAGCTTGCCCCCCAGACCACGGCCCATCCCAGAAAGAGAGGAATAAGAAACTGAAAATGGCGGCGCCGTACAATCCCCAGAAGCCCTTGAATGTCCAGGCGTTCAGATCTCGGATCTTCCACAACTTGCGGCATCGTTATCTCCCTAGTGACTTTCTGAACTCATAACTTACGGTGACAAATACCAGATCGCTGTCAGGGTTCTGGGCGATGAACGCGATCCCCGGGTAATTCTCTTGAAGCCGGTCATATCCGAATGCCATCCTTAAGTGCTCGCGAATGGTATGGCTCAACGAGGTCCCCAGCGTGAAAGCATTCCCGCCCTCATAGCCATAGTTCAGGAACCCCACCTGGGTCGTTACCGGTGACGAGTTCACATAGGAAACCTCAAACGCACCATTCCATGTAGGAGAAAGTTTCCATGCGGAGGACGCGCTCACACTGTCGGATGCGAGGGCTTCAGCGAAGCCTTCGCCAGTACTGATGCTATGAAGATAGCTGAGGCCAAAACTTCCCCGGGTGCCTTGCCACCCGAGGCTTGCACTACCGGCGGTCGACCACGAGCTATAGGTTTGCGTTGTGAACTGCTGGGCGATGCTTATGTGTTGTATTCCGGCTGAAATGGATACTGAAAACCTGGGATTAAAGAAGATGGAATAAAAAGGAAGCATGCTGTGCACTTGATCGTTAAAGGATGCATACGGAGCGTCGGTAACCACGTCGCGGGAGTAATTGTATGAGAGGCCGCCGTACTGCTTGCCCGTGAACCGCCTGCTATAGAATGCCGATCCACCTTCGCCATCCGAATTGGAAAGGCCGGCGGCAGCGGCGGGGTTGGGAAAGCTGAAAGTCGAGTATGAGGCTCCGCCGCCAACCATGCTTTCTCTCCCGATTTGGTAATCGACAGAACCGCTTGCCGTATCGCTCATCTGCTCTAAATATGGAACGATCAGAGCCGGAACCGGTGCTTGCGTCGTACCGGTTAAATTTCCCGCCGCAAACGGATAAGACCCGGTGAACACATCGTTCGTCCTCATGAAGTAATTCTGAACGCTCAAGGTCAAATGAGGGCTTAGGCGGTTCTGATAGGTCAGAGATGCGGATTGATTCACCGTGTCGAGCGCGGTTGTGTGCTGATAGAACGCGAAGCTCGGACTATATGTCAAGCCGACCCTTTGCCGCGCTGTGGTTTTATTGAGGCCGACGGTCGGATAAATCCAATAGGTCTCGTCGCTGACCACTTGGTTGCCGGCGCCCGGCAGAATGTTGTCGTTATATCCTGCATTTACACCGATTGACCCCAACAGGTAATTCGATCGTGCATCCGCTTCTGCGCCGCTGGCGTATGGCATGCCGCTGACTGGCGGCGGAGTCATCATTTGGGAGTCGTCTTCTGTGCTTTCGCCGCCGCCGGATGCGCTCGGCGCAACTTGAGACACCGCAGGAATGGCAAAAAGGAACAGGGAAACGAGCAGAATCTGAGTTCTTTGATACATGGCTGGCCTCAAGGAACGACGATGGTATCGTGCGGCTTTAAAAGTATGTTCTGAGTTGGATCCTTCCCTTTGATGAACTTATCGTAGTTGAAATTAAAGCGCGCCTCTCCGCCCCCGGTGCTTTGGCGAAGAACGTAGATGGACTTCTTTTTGGCGAAGTCGCGAAGTCCGCCGGCGTCGGCAATGGCGTCCATGATGGTTGTGCCGGCGACAATCGAGTAGGCTCCGGGCTTGCCGACTTGGCCGAAGATATTGTATTTCTGGCTGTTGATTTGCTCCACAATGACCGTTACTTCGGGGTCGGTCATGTAGCCCTTAAGCTTATTGGTGATTGCCTGCTCAAGCTGCAGCGGCGTCTGCCCGGTGGCTTGCACTTCTCCTACAAGGGGCAACGAGATCTTTCCATCCGACCGCACAGGAACCTGCTTGGATACGTCGGGCTCCTTCCAAACACTGATGGAAAGAACGTCGGCATCCCCGATAATGTAAGAGTTGTCGCTGCGAATTCTTGGCCGCGCGTTCGATTGATTTGACGGGTCGGTGGCTGCGCTGCTTGGAGCATTCGTCTCGGCCTGATGCGTTGCATCCTGCCCACGAATACTCCCGCCAATCGATAGCGCCGCAAAAAGGCAGATCGTAAGAACGAACGTTGTCGAGCTTTTCACTCTACTCCCCATAAACGAAAGAATAATTGATTTCTATGCTGTGGGTTCGAATCCAAATCCGGCGGTTTATTTGACGCCCACGAACGTTGGGGGATGGCGGCCGGACTTCCGCCTTTTCCCGATGGGAAGGGTCGCAGGACAGGAAGAGTCAAAGTGTCGCGATGCTTCCCGGATCCAAATCCAAGGCCCGGGATGGCTCCGAGATGAGCATCGAAGTTTGAGGTCCCGTTTCGCTACCGGCAGGCTCAACGTCCCAGGAATTCACCTCTACGGCGACTGACTGGGACAGCATCGGCACCGAGAGAACAAGCCGGCACAGATTCTTTTTCCGAACCAAGATACCCTCAACGCCTTCCAGCGCCCCTCGAGTCACTCGAACCCGAGCGCCGCATTTCAGAAAGGGATGTGGTTCTACGCGATATGGGCCAGCCACGGCGCGCTGAATCGCCCCAATCTCTTCGTCCGGGACAACTGCAACATGATCGCCGCGGTAGAGAATCATATGGACTCCCGGAGTGGTCACTACATCGAGGCGTCGATCAAGACCTCCGCGCACAAAAACGTAACCAGGGAAAAGCGGCAGGGCTAGAACCTTACGTCGATCCTTCCAACGGCGTATCGACTCGTAGAGAGGAAGGAAAACCTCAAAGCCCTTGACGGAGAGCATCTCGGCTACAACCTTCTCGTGCTGATGGCGGGTGTAGAGTGCCCACCAGCCCCCGTCAACGAGCAACTCGGCACCAACTTCGTCCATAGCGGCCATTCTGTTCCTTCTCAGCCCTAAGTTTACCTTCCGCGAACTCGTGATATGGGCATAGCTTCGCCCTGTGAGTCACATCCGGGACCCGAAACTAATTGCTTCCTTAACGGGCAATCATCAACATCAGTGAGCAGAACCGGGAAGATACCCATAAAAGAGGGTCCGACGAACTGCATTCATCATCACGAACTTAAGCGTTCAGTGACAATGCCCCAATCGTGCTAGCGCTCAGTTCCCCGTAATCTCCTGAGTCATCTTTCGTAACAAGTGAGAATGACTGTAATCTTCCTGCTTCCCTGATGACTTCATAGGCTAAAAAATCACCCAAATCATGACAAGTCTGAGGACGTTTTAATAAATTCTGATGAAGGCTCTAAATCGTCCATCTCCCGTTCCATAAAAACTCGGGCCCTTCGAACTCTTAGCTTCTTCGGTTCCTAACGGCCCACCCAGATTCCAGGCTATCGAGTACTGCTACATAAATGGGGATCAATGCCGCGACGGAAAACTCCTGTGATTCTTTCTCGGCAAATGAACACCCACTTCACGCAATCTGTAGAGCAACGAACGATAGCTCATTTTAAGGTCCTCTGCGGTCTTTCGGCGATTCCAGTGATTCTCCTGTAAGACTTTAAGAATGAATGAGCTGGCGGCCGTGAAAGCCGGCTGTCGAGGCGCCTCTCTCGATGCGCCAATGCGATGTTCCCGGGATCGGAAGGCTCTTTTTCCGGCTATTCGCCGTTCCAGTCCGGAGTTCAAGCTGACATCTTCGCCGAAAACGATGGCGCGCGCGATCCAGTTCTCCAGTTCCCGGAGATTGCCCGGCCAATCCCATTGCTTTAGCAGGTGCAGGGTAGACGGATTCAGCCTGGGCGCGATTCGATTCAGCTGTCGAGCCAACTTCTGCAGAAGATAATCACAAAGTTGCGGAATATCGCCTTTCCTCTCGCGCAGCGCCGATAGGTGCAAAGAGCCAGCATCGATGCTGCCCAAAAGGCCCTCACGAAACTTGCCCCGCTGAACGGACCCCAGAAGGTCGACATTGCTCGCACAAATTAAGCGCACAGACGCCGTTCGGCGTTCATGCGCGCCGATTGGGCAATAGGAGCCCCCCTGGAGCAGGTCGAGCAGCCTGCCCTGCAAACCCCAGTCCAACTCCCCGACCTCATCCAAAAAGATCGAACCGCCTTCGGCGATTTCGACTAACCCTGGCCTGTCTTCCCCAGCCCGGGTCGAGACTCGATTCACGCATCCGAAAAGCTCGATTTCGAGCAGGTCGCACGGAATGGCCGCGCAGTTCAGCTTCACGAATGGCGCATCGCTCCGATTGGAGCGGGCATGCAAAAACCGAGCAACCACTTCCTTACCGGTCCCACTCTCGCCCTGAATCAGAACCGGGTGGTCGCTCGAGCGTAGAAGATCAATCTTGCTCTGAACTTCACGCATGGCAGGGGTGCAACCGAAAATGACTGCCTCGCCAGGCAAGTCCGCCGGATTAACTCGAAAGCTCTGGTTTAGTTCGGCGCTCATAGGTTTCACAGGGGAGAACTTCTACGGCTGGCAGCGATGGTGCACGTTTATGGCCACAAGGTAAAACCAGGAATAGAACCCAATCGTCGCATTTGGGCTTGATTTTCCAGCTCATAAGCGGGCCATTAAGATTCAGCTACTCAGCGATTTCCAGTAAAAGTATGCAAAACTTTGCACACTTTTTACCAGCTTTCTGCAGACTCGCGGGCTTCATACTCAGGTGTGTTGCGCCAGGGTGCCAAATGGCTGAGGCAGGTTGTACTTGAACCGGTCGCCTCTTCGGCGAACGGCGGCGCATTACCCCCACGCGGGCACCGTTTCGGGGTTAAAGTCGGGGCTGTGCTCTGCTCTACCCGAATACTGGGGTTGACCGCTCGGCGACCTAACCCACGATTCCCGCAGCGCTAAAGAACCTTGTGCCGCGGGGAACGGATGGACTGAAAGGGTTCTTCAGACGAAGCTCCCGACCGGGGCCTGAGCCGGTGCTGCTGAATCTTATAAAGAAGGGCTCGATAGCTGATGTCGAGGTACTGAGCTACGCGCCGGCGATTCCATCCGAATGCCTCGAGTGCAGTCTTGATCGCTTCCGACTCTGTGCGGTTCTTCACATCGCGCACCATAGACCGTATCCCTCCGCAGGGCGTAACGCTGTCGATGGAGTGCTCCTGAGGATTCTCTCGAGCCGATGCGGCAACCTTGGTTTCCAGTTCCCGGGTTGCAGCCTCGGCATCTCGCATGACGATGGTACGTGTGACAAAATTCTTGAGTTCCCTCAGGTTTCCTCGCCAGTCGTAAAGAAGCGCAGCATCCATCAAGCGGGATGGGAGAGTCTGCCCAAAGCCCTTCCTCATTTCTTGGGGTGTGCGGCGAATGAACTGCTCAATCAGATAAGGGATTTCCTCGCGACGCTCGCGAAGCGGCGGCACTTTAATAGTGAATACACCAAGACGGTAAAAGAGGTCCTCCCGGAATGTTCCCTTAATCAGAGCATCTTCGATTTCAACGTTTGTCGCGGCGAGTACCCTTACATCGACTTTGGTCGTTTCCTGAGCCCCAAGGCGGGCGAATTGGCCATCTTGAAGCACGTGCAGCAGTTTTGCCTGCATCTGCACACTGATTTCGGCAATCTCATCGAGCAGCAAAGTACCGTGGTTCGCCTGTTCAAATTTCCCGGGCCTGTCGTTAATGGCCCCAGTGAATGCCCCGTGCCGGTGCCCGAAAAGTTCGCTCTCCAGCAGATCGGCGGGGAGCGCCGCGCAGTTCACCTTTAAAAATCTTTCTGCGGCCCGGCGTGAATTCTTATGAATCAGCTGCGCAATCACCTCTTTGCCGGTGCCGCTTTCGCCCAGGATCAGCACATTCAGATCGGTATCCGCAAGCAGTTTTACTTGTCTGTGGATCTCCATCATCTTGGTCGATGCTGCCAGAAAGAAGCTGTTACCATCGAGCTGTTCAGTAAATGGAACCGGGGGCATGTGATTCGACATACGTGGTTTATCCGCATGTTTGGCGATTTCAGAAAGGGCGCTTTCCGCGAAGCTCACGGCGGGCGCTCCTCGCTCAGAAGCCGGCGTCGCGGAGCGACTCGTCGTCGCCTCAACCAGCGATTCCAGGTCGAAGCGAGTCACGGGCTTCGTCAAGAAATGCTTAATACCCAGCGCCGAGGCTTCGTCGCGCAACTTTTGCTCACCGACCCTCGTGATCACGCAAATGCAATCCTGAGACCCGCATTTTATAAGTTGTTTAAATTGAGCCGATTTCGAAGAGTCCTGCGAAAAAAAGCCACACAGCAGAAGATCGGGTTCAAGCCCATTGCGCAGAAGCGATTCGGCCTGCGCAATTCCGGCAGCATCGATCACTCTGTGCCCCGCTCCTTCGAGAACTGTTCTCACAAACGCGCGGGTCGAAGCATCTTGTACGACGTTCAAAACCAATAGCAACGATCTCACAGGTCCTCTTTCCAGGAACGCCCGATTCCCGGCGCGATTCTGACAAGTAGAACAAAGCAACTTCGTGGCCTACGGGAAGCCAAGTAGCCCTGCCCTGGCCAAGCAATGCATCCGGTGCAGGCCCTAATGTGCTGATATAGAAAGCTTGCGCTGCAAGTAGATGGTTTTCCATGCAGCAGCAATGAGGGAGTGAGAACAGGATAAAGTCTCGTGAGCGCTCATGCGCAGTGGACCTTGGGGGGAAGCGTCACTCAGTACAGCACCCAACGATCCAATGCCATGCGTTCGTCAGTTACCCTTCGGTAACCTCCCAGGCAGCAAAGCATTCAATTCGAAAAGATTACGGCTTTCCGATTTCCTCGGCGTCCGCGAACAAACATTGGTTCCTCGACGATATGAGAGATGCGGCTGCGTGTCAATGGCACAATGGTCATGAGCCGTGCGCCCAGGTAATGCACCGGCGTAACCAAGGGGTTTCATTCTTTGCAACTAGCTAAATTCCTTTAATCCTATTCCTCTCATTTCCATAATGGTGCCCAACCATTTCGCAATTCTTTGCTGCGAAGGTTCGCTACCGCCTCGGTTGCGAAGAAGGCGGCTCGCAACGATGCGCAGCCGACGCATTCTGGGAATCGCTCGGAGGATCCGGCTCGGCCCAGGGAGAAATTATCGTTCTGATACGTCCCCGAGCTTAAGAAACCCCGGGGCACAGAACTAGCTGCCGTGTTCACGTGTTTTGGGTTTCTCGGAATGCAGCTTTGGTAATGCGACCTAGTATTCTTCGGTTTGGCGATCGACGCGGACGGCATTGCGCGAAGGGTTGCAGCGAAGGTAGGATCTGACTTCAAAGCCGAACGTAGAAACGGGCGTATTCGGCGAGTTTTGGGGACACGTTACCAGACAGTTCGAATTCGAATTCCTGATTTAATTAGTTTCTATTTTTGCCCGGCGAACCCGCCGTTGGACTCTTCTCCCATGGTTGCAATATTCCTGAAGTAGCAGGCTTCAGGCTTTGCAGTAGCATTGCGGTCCATTCTGCCCTGAGATAGATTCGCGCAATTGTGCGCGCAGATCGTCGGCCAGATGAGGCTGCAGTCTTGAGTTTGTGGGAGTATCGATGACGCCCTTGTGGGAGCGCCGGGATGCCAGGCTGCTGGGCAGACTGACCTGTCGATTTACCGATAGATTGTAAATCGATGCGACGCGAGACGAAAGAACCATGTCGATCGACAAGCAGCAGCGCAAATGGTTGCTGTTTTTCTTCAATGTACATTTACGTCAAAGTGCCACGGCATTACATCTTGACAAAACAAATACTCTGCTAGAATTGCGCCTAAGTTCACACTTTCTCCTATGGGCCACTTAGGCGATGGAGGCCTCGGATAAATGATTCACGCGGGATCAATTTCGTTGACCACAGGTGGCGTGTCCCCTTCGGACAGCCGAGCGATCGCAAAACCGGATAACAGTTCAGTTGGACGCGGAAGACAAACTGATCCGTTTGCGCCCGGTGAAGTAATCCCCACTTCGAGAACCCGCACTCGCGTTGGATTCCTGGAGCTCCGTGGGCTCGTCCTCACACTGGCCTGGATAGCTCTTTTTGCGATCAGAGCTTCCGCGCAAACTCCTCATACGATCCAAATCACCAACGATGCTGACGACGGGTACTACGACGTAGATGATGGCAGCGGCTGGCATACCGATCCACAATTCGGGGAAGCCGATTTGGTTGGTAGCGATAGTACCAACGCCGACGCCTGGGTCGTTGGTTATCGCTTCCCCGCCACCGGCATCAATCCCGGAGATACGATCCGATCTGCATACCTAGAAGTAATAAGCAGTGATGGGTATGCGACCAGCACTGCCTGCTCTGACGCGCCCTGCCCGAATAGCGGCTCGACATTCCGTGTTTATGGAGTAGCGCAAAACGATGGCCCCTCATTCAGTAACGCTCCAAGCAATACGCCATTGCCGCAGGGTCAGGGTGGCGTTCCCTATACCGCATCCTATGTCGATTACACGACGACCGGACCCGGCGATGCGCATGGAAGCTGCCAGGGAGAAAACAACGGACAAAACACTTGCGTTCACTTTATCGATGTAACGAATATCGTCAAGGAGATTATCGCGGTTTCGGGATGGACGAGTTCGTCTGCCATGCGTTTCGTTCTGACGAGCACGAGCGCGACGGGAAGCAATGTCTATGCCGGATTTGAGGATTCTTCCGCTAACTCTTCCAGAGCGGCCACGCTCTTGATCAACCCTCCGCTGCCCACGATCGTTTCTTCGGGAGGATGGGGAACCGCTCCAACCACGACTTACCAGACATTTTATACCCTCGGGCCATTTGTTTATTCTGCCGGAACACCCTCCTCTACGGGGACGGCCACCGAGGCTTCGACCTTGCTCTTGTTCCTTGGCGATTACTACAACTTCGATAGCCAGTCAATCACCCCACCGTCTGTGTCCGACAGTTGCGGAAATACGTGGAGCTACTTGGCAGGACCTACTGACTGGGCCGGTTATTTCTATTATCAGCGGGGCACCGTTTTCTATGTCGAAAATCCGTTGGCTTGTCCGGCGGGCGACACACTTACTGTGAGCATCGGAGCTCCCCTGCCCGCGGAGCCCATTTTTCTTCACTTCCTCGCCGTCGCGGCCTCGAACCCTTCACAGGCACCTGTCGCATCTGCGATCACGAGTCCCGCTCCGGGCCAGGCGACATCCACTGGAACGACCGCTTCCCTCACAGTTCCTGGCGCCGCGCTGGTTACGAACTGGATCTTCGGCGACTCTGATGGAGCGGAGACATTCACTCCGCAAGCCGGGTTTACGACCGATCTGAATTCGACTCCGAGTTATATGACTGCCGCCACGGAAAATGTGGTATCCTCCGGGTCTTATCAGGACACTTTTACGATCACACCTAATCCGGATGGGTGGCAAACAGTGATCGTTGGAATACCTTCATCGATTGGCACACCCACGGTGACCGTGACCCCGGGCGCATCGAGCGTGAACACGACACAGTCGTTGAGTGTGACAGTCACGGTAAGCGGCAACCCGACTCCGACGGGCACAGTTACATTAAGCGATGGGAGTGGTTACACCTCCTCGGCCACCACCCTCCGCAGTGGCAGCGCGACCGTCACGGTCCCATCAGGCACGTTGACCGCGGGCTCCTACACATTTACGGCCAACTACACTCCCGACACAGCTAGCTCGGGAATCTACACTTCAGCCTCAGGCACAGCTTCATCGCAGGTGACGGTCTCCACTTCGACGCCCACGGTCACAGTCACGCCAAACCCGACTAGTCTTACGACGGTTCAGGCTGTAAGTGTGACTGTCGCAGTGAGCGGCGGGACAGGCAACTCGACGGCGACAGGATCGGTGACCTTATCCGGCGGTGGCTACACCTCATCGGCAACTACATTGAGCGGCGGCAGCGCGACGATCAATGTTCCGGCCGGGTCGCTGGCTGCAGGGACCGACACGCTCACGGCCACTTACACCCCGGATACGAATGGATCGACGTTCTACACCAGCGCCAGTGGTAATAATGCGGTCGTCGTATCCAAGGCCGTTCCGACGGTCACGGTGACGCCTGGCGCCTCGAGCATAAACGCAACTCAGCCATTAACGGTCACAGTGACCGTCAATGGAGGAACAGGGAATCCGACAGCGACTGGAAATGTAACGCTCACCGGCGGAAGCTATACCTCGGTGGCGACAGCGCTGAGTAGTGGTGCGGCGACAATCGACATTCCCGCCGGAACGCTGAGTAAGGGCAACTACACTTTCACCGCTACCTACACTCCCGACACGAATGGCTCTCTGATCTATGCCGGTGCTTCGGGGACGGCATCGACGTCAGTTGCGGTAGGTTTGACCACACCGACGGTGACTGTGACTCCGGGAACGAATGCCATCAGCGTAACGCAACCGCTGAATGTAACTGTCACGGTGGGCGGCGGAACCCCGACGCCGACAGGGACGGTGACGCTGACCGGCGGAAGCTACACTTCAACTGCTGTTGCCTTGAACACCGGAACGGCCACAATCAATATCCCGGCGAACACGCTGCCTCCAGGCATCTACACGTTTAAGGCCAACTACACGCCGGACTCGGGCAGCGCCTCATCCTATGTCGCCACTTCAGGCACGGCATCGACAACCGTTGCCGTGAGCACAACACCGACGGTGACAGTGACTCCTGGCGCGTCCAGCATCGGTACGACCCAGGCGCTTGCTGTCGTGGTGGCCGTAACCGGAGGAGCAGGTAACCCGGTACCCACTGGAACTGTGATCCTTTCCAGCGGCAGTTATACGTCAGGCGCGACGGCACTGAGTGGCGGAACAGTGACGATCAACATACCGGCAAACACATTGAGCGCGGCGAGCTATACGTTCGAAGCCGTTTACACGCCGGATTCCAATAGTGCCCCGATCTACGTCAGCGCCTCGGGGACGGCAACAACGGCAGTGAACGTAGTAACGCCAACGTATTCGATGTCGGCTACAAATCCGTCGGCAATCAACAAAGGCGGAACGGCAACATCCACTGTCACCGTCTCTTCAACCGACGGCTATACAGGAACGATCACTCTAAGCTGTTCGATTACCGGTCAACCTTCGGGAGCGTCAGACCTTCCGACGTGCACGGGTGGCTCCGTGAATTACCCGGCCAATACCACCGCCTCCATCACCGTGAGCACAACGGCGGCGAGCGCGGTCCTTGTGCGGCCCGCATTGGGCACTGGAAAGGGATGGGCGGGGGGCGGCGGAGCAGTTTTGGCGGTTGTCCTCTTTTTCTGGCTGCCGATCAGGCAGAAGAAGTGGCGCGCGATGCTCGGCGTCCTGTTCGGCCTGGTGTTGTTTAGCAGCCTCACTGCCTGCGGTGGCAGTGGCGGGAACAACAACTCGAACCAGCAGAGCAATCCGGGCACGAGCTCGGGCCAATATACGGTCACGATCACCGGAACGGGAAGCGTGTCGACGACGTTCACCTTCAACGTGAATTGATCCAAGGAAATTGCTTTCAAATGTCGATAGGAAACCCGCCGAGCAGCTCGGCGGGTTTCTTATTGTATGGCTATGCGCCGCGGGCTGATGGAGACAGACTGCGGGTGACGGTTAGGGCTCGTTAACTTGTTGTTTGGATTTTGGTGGACCTGGTCGGGATCGAACCGACGACCTCTTCCATGCCATTTCCAAGGGCGAATTGAGACGGCCAGATACAGAGCGAACCAGAACGACACGAAAAGGCAGTGTTCATGCGGGTTTCAGGCATGTCCACTGCCTTTCTTGTGTACCTGAGCGACACTACCGGAGACGGCTCGACACGGGTAGGGATGGCAGGGTTATGACACAAACCATGACACAAAGTTGGGCAAGAAATCCTCACAGTTTTTGCGGCCCAAGATCGGCAACTATTGCGCTCGTCGATGCCCGCCGCGAGCCTTTTAAGACGCCTCGCTATGGCCTAGGTGAAGGATCGGCCTTTCTCGGTCCTGACCGTGACCGCCTAGCTAATCGTTGATTGATTCTGGCGAATCAGGGCGCTGGCGCTCTCCCATGCCACTCCATTGCGGTCGCGGCTCACGGCGCTGTTTACGTATGAGTAATTGACGGGTCGGCGACGATTCGGACAGAACCCCTTCGCCGATCCAGCCAACACCCTCTTCAGTCATGCCTTCTGCAGCAGCGGGCGCAGCAGGCGGATGTCGCTGACCTTTTCGAGCGCGAAGATGCGATCGATAAATTGCGATGTTTTCGCCGCCCCAAGCGTGGGCGCCATCAGGTCGCGGGCTTTGGCTATGACTTCGTCGCGGGTCATGGGGTTGTCCGCCGTTCCGCGCACGGCCTCGACGCGCTCGGTGAGCTGCGCGCCGTCGTTGAGAGTGACTTCGACGATGGCTTCGCGGCGCGGCATCAGCTTGCCGAGTTCCTCGTCGGGATCAATTCCACCTTGGCGCGCTGCGCAGAACGGCGGGGTCCTGCATGCGCGCTCTGTCGTGCGCGGACTGGAATGTCACGGTCTTGTCGATCAGCATCACCGCGATCATGTGCTGCATGCAGATATCCGGCATTTCGCGGTTGTTCGACGATATTCGCCTCGCTCGTCGCGCACGCGCACGACGACCTGCGCACCTGGTCCGCATCGAAGGGGTGCTTTCTGCAGATGATCTCGAGCGCGTCGAGCGGGGCCTGGATAGGCGATCCCGACGGTCCACTTCTTGATGTTGGTGCGCGTGATTTCGTAGCGCTCGCCGAGCTTGTCGATCAGCCCTGCCGGATCGGCCTTGGGCGCGAATGCCAGCAAGAAATTATCGGGCCCGGAGAATATGTCGTCGACGCCGGTCCAGCCCGATTGAACCAGCAGGGCGGCGGTGACCCCGTTGCGCGCGGGCATGCCGGCGAAGACGAAGCCTTTCTCGATGTGCTCGGTGTCGCGTTCCCAGGCGGCGATGCCGGCGGCCTGCTGCGCGGCGTAATCGAGCAGCCAGCGCATTTGCTGGGCGTTCAGGCCCGCCGCGCATCCGGCGGCCGCGGCGGCGCCGAAATTTCCGCGATGCTGTGGGTGCTGCGATGGCTCTCGATCTGCGTAAGGCTCGGCGCCCAGAGTCATGGTGACGCGCGGCCGATGTCGTAGCCCAGCGTGACGGCGCGCAGGAATCGCGTTCCCGTCGATGCCGAATTGCTCGCCGGCGGCGAGTGCCGCGGGAACGACGGCGCAGCCGGGATGCGATTGCGAGGCGCATGCGAGTCGTCGGTTTCGTCGGAATGCGCCAGCATGCCGTTGGCAAGCGCGGCCTCGATCGGGCCGCAAACGACGTCGGAGCCGCGACGGTGGCGACTTTCTCGCCGCCGTATGGCACGCGCAAACTTGAGCGCGACGCGTCCCGGAGGCAGATCGCGCCGGAGATCATGGCGGCAAATGTGTCGAGGATGTGCTGCTTGGCTTTTTCGGTGACCTCGTCCGGTAGAGGAACATTCTTTGCTTCGGCCATGTAGGCGCTCAGCTTCGCCATGACGGGCGTTATGGCAGGAGCGGCTGCGGCCGGGCTCTGCTGCGCGCGCAGCAGGGTTGGAATCATCGATGCGCCGGCCATCCAGACGCTGCCATCGCGCATCAGCTCCCTGCGGTTCATTTGCGGGCGTTTCCCAGTGTGAGTGCCATTCGCCATGGCTGCTCCTTTCGCGTTTTATCACTGCGACGGTTGAACTTCCGTTTCACCGGAAAAGTTAAGAGCGCCGGCGATTATGCAGTGCAGCCGGCGCAACAAGGTTACTCGGCCTTCGGGAACTTGATGTCGAGATAGACGACCGGCTGATTAATCTTCGTCCAGACATAAGGAGTGCCGGCTGGAATCAGCACGAGATCGCCTGCTTTGACATTCCAGACATTGCCGTTCTCGATCAAGGTGCCGGAAAGCATCGGACTAAATTATTGAGATTGTTGGTGGTGCTGGCAGTCTCGAGCAAACCTCTCTCCACCGCAAATTCCCTGCTAACAGGGAAATTTACAGGGAAATTTTGAGATTTTGGCCCTCGTTCACGCAGGGCGCCGCGACGGCATGCTGCACAATTCACGGTGCTTAGCCCGCCGTGGCAGACCATCGAGGCTCAAAAATAACAGGGAATTTTTTGCAGATATCAGGGAATTGAAATTCCCTGTTCCGGGTTCGAGCAGCGAAAGTTTGTTGATTTTTCTGTGGCCTTGTCGCGAAAAACGCCCCGAATTCCCACTACATAAATAGAGCAGTTTTTTAAGGACGGCCTTCACGAAAGCCCAAGGCTGGATTGGTGACCAGCATGGACCTTGCTTCAGCATCCGTGACTGCGCGGGCGCCGTCTCGCGCAGCTCAGTACGTCCGCATGTCGACCGAGCATCAGCAGTATTCGCCGGAAAACCAGCTCGATATCATCCGCCAGTACGCGGCGGCCCACAACATGGAAATCGTCCAGGAGTATTCCGACCATGGCCGCAGCGGATTGAACATCGCCGGCAGAGAGGGTCTCAAACAGCTCATGGCGGATGTCGAGGCAAAGCGAACCCGCCCCACTTCGCTTCTTGTCTATGATGTGAGCCGTTGGGGACGGTTCCGGGACGTAGACGAGAGCGCCTACTACGTGTACGTCCTCAAGCGGTCTGGCATCCGTGTCCATTACTGCGCAGAGCAGTTTGAGAACGACGGGAGCATGTCCTCATCGGTACTCAAGACCTTGAAACGTTCGATGGCTGCCGAATACAGCCGCGAGCTCTCGGTCAAAGTATTCTCAGGCCAGTGTCGACTCATTGAGCTGGG
>CAWAJH010000004.1:0-93867 GCA_963782285.1 uncultured Acidobacteriaceae bacterium | reverse complement strand
AATCGATGGGCCGGCCGGTGAGCACGGATGGGAGCGGCAAAAGCCCGCCGTTGAGAAAACTGCGCCGCGATTCATTGGACTGAGTTGTCATTTTATTGCCTCATGAATAGCTGCGAAGCAGCGCCAAACCAAAAAGACGATTGAGGCATTCGATCGTCGCCAAAGAAATTCCGCCTCGTTCTAATTTGCGTCGCGAATTGGCTGCTCAAACGTTACAGATGTGCGGGCGGTCGCGCCTTGGGCGTCAGCTGAAATCAGGTGCATAACCAGGGGTGCCAGGAGCCAAGCCGCCGCAGCCCGGAAGGAAAATCGGCGACGGTCGCCTTTGCGGGAGATGAATTCCACAGCTCACGTAGGAGAGACTTTCATTCCACCCTCGGGAGGACCAGAAAGGGGCCAAAGAGCCGCCATGACAATGAAGCCCGCAAGCGTATATGAGTGATGGAGAGAAAGTAGAAATCGATCACCGTCGTGAGGAATCTTTGAAAGAGAGTCAAATGTTGCAACTTATGGTGGAACTGCTGGAGAGGCAGGAGCGTGAAGGGAATTAGATTACTGAATCTGGGAACGGGTTTGAGGCGATTGAAAGGGATTGTTGGTTGAGCGATGTGGGCGATATTCAATCGCAATCAGTTCTACTCTCACCGACTCGATCCCATCCTGTATCCTCACCAATATTTTGTCGGCGTGCTCTCGCGCAACGGGATCGGGACAATTTGAACGAAGAATACCCACTAAATTCTCTTCTCGTAGTTGGAGGGTCGATAGATGTCCTTTAAGTTGAGCAATTCTCAGTACACGCTGACGTCTTTCCACATAGTCCCTTCTACTTCCCTAGGAAACTGAGAGCGCCAATAGGAAAGGCCGCTTGGAACGGGGTCTCTAGTTCTTTCAGTTTTAGTGAATACGGCTCTCTGTGCCGATGGTAGTGCTGGAGGATGCTTGTGTCCACTGAAAACACCCTTAGTCAGATAGGTCAATGTCATTCGCGTTTTCTATCAACTTCTGGACAATTTGATGCTGACCTGCTCCCTCATTCCGCATTAGTGATTCTCTAGATTTAGCTGGTTCTCCTCGCAGTGGCGACGGTGGGTGCAGTGTTCGGACTCAACGAGGAGTTTGCTGCGGAGCTAAACCACTTAACAATCCCTTTGTGCTCTGCCACAAGTTCCTGCCTTCGTTGCCTCAGGTTCTTGCATTGAATGTATTCCATCTCAATCACCACGCTATTGAGCGGGCTTTTACGCCGAGTCCCCGTTACCCCGCGATGACACTGAGTTCTTGCTCGGTGAATGATCGTGCAGAATTACATTAATCAGCGACTTATGTACCCGGATGCGACCGTTGTATTCAATAAGGCCGAGTTTGCGAAAGCGATTCATGAAGAAACTGACGCGGGAGCGGGTGGTGCCGACTATCTCTGCCAAAGTCTCTTGCGTGATGGGAGGGAGCAGGGGTTCGGGGGACGCCGGCTCACCAAATTCGGCCAGCAACAGGAGAACCCTCGCTAAACGCTTTTCGCTGGAGTTGAAAAGCTGATCGACAAGGTCGGCTTGGGTTCGCATACTCCGGGCCAGCAGGAATTTCATATACATTTCTGAGAAGGAACGCTCCTCGTACATCACGCGGATCATCTCCTCCCGCGCTATCTGGAGCGCCGTACAAGCGACAATGGCGGTGGCAGTCGCCAAATGGATCGCACCCACGCTCGCGAGAGACTCCTCTCCAATGAATTCCCCGGAGGAGAACAGCGCGACCGTAGCTTCCCTGCCGTCAGGGGAAACGACTGTGAGTTTTGCGCTGCCCGTCCGAAGATAGAAGACGGAGTCAGCCAAGCTTCCCTGCAAGAAGAAGACCTGCCTTGGCTGGATATGGACGACTTTTCGTCCCACTCCCGCATTTTCCAGAAAGGTGGCGAGGTCAAAGGTCATGCTTCTCACCTCCGACACTTGCTTGGAACGTCCCACATGCGGCCTTCACGGGAGCAGTTCGGAAGGGCACGCGACCGCTTCAGACTTGAGGAAGCCGGGATTGCCATTTCGGCTTCCCGGATGCCCAGTATTTTACTCTCATCCGCAACGGTGGGGGCGATTCTTTGCCATCGGGGAGTGTCCCCTTACCCGAATCCCCTTGCAATTGGAGTCAGGCGTCTCCGCAGGGCGAAACGAGTTGCACCGAAAGGTGTGCGGTGGAAGCGGAAAAGAAGTCGTTAATCGGTGGAAAATCGGGGCGGAAATTCGCGGTGTCCGAGATCGCTTTGTTCGCGTGCAATGTTCAAAATTGACCATCATCGGCTGGCCGAACAGTGGTAGAAGACTGAAATGTTCGGCTACAATCCCTCGCTCGATTTCGAATGTCCTGTTTGCGGAGCACCGCCTAAAGAAAGGTGCGTCATGATGAGCGGAAATTTCCGTTCTGCTTCTCACATTGAGCGCAATTGGGTCGGTAGAGGTCACCAGCCGAAATGGTCGATCACAAAGGCATCCCCCGCTGAGAAGCCTAGAGTACACACCTCTAGTAGTGGTGCATTTTGGAAATCCGGCAGTCGGTCAGTTTGAATCCACAGGCTCTTTGACAGATTCTCGAATAGGTCTTAGCAATAGCAATTCCTCCGCGACATATCCGGCTATCGTCCCATCCGAGAACATCACAATCAGGCCGTCATCGCCGTCCTTTTCAACTATCCGGATTTTGATGTCGTTGTTCATGGCAAAGAGAGTACCCCCCTGCCAAGTTGCTCACTGTCCTTTTTTGCTCACTCTAGGAAGGTTTTGTCGATGGATGTTTCAACGGACGAAAGCAAGAAGTCGAATGTTTCTGGATTCTGTCAGAGGCGCAACAACGATACGCGGAGCGCAGACTTGCATTGACCGAAAAGGGCTTCATTTAATCAGATGCCAGAGCGTGACCGATTTAGTCGGTGATAGGCTCGACCAACGCAGCACCCGACTACCCCGCGTTGTCCACATCCCCGGCTCACCTTCCACACGTTCATTTCGTCCGCCGGGGAATGATCTGAGTAAATCGACAGGCAAATGCGATGGCTCAGCCGGAACTATGCGTCCCGGACCGGAAGCCGTCTCGGGTCTTTTAGCTCGTTTTCCTCGTGGATTTTCAATTCTTCCACAACCTCTGCCCATTGGGACAATAGCTCATCGCGCAGCGCAAACACTTCCTCTCTACGATCCTGAGTGGTCAGCGGCGAAGTGATTTCGCACATGAGTGCGTCCCGCTGGATTTCGAGCAGTTCCCGCCGTGCTTGCAGATCAGAAACCCACAGTCGGCGGAGAATGTCATTCAACTCATCCATATGCGCAGCCATTATAGCGCGACCGAATTAAGAAATCCGCTCAATAGAAGGCGGGGTAGTGGTGTTTTAGTGCAGATACTGCCTCAGCTTTGAGCGTGCGCGGGAGTGCCGCCAGATGTGCCATCTATGCTGCCGAAGGGTCAATGAATAACGCAAATGTGTCATTGAACCGGCAAAGGTATCGAGTTTCACTGTTACCGGAAGAGGTAACTGATGTGGGAGTCAAGACTCGAACTGACCCCCGAACTCTCTGACCGGGGCTCCCACATCATTCCCTATGCTTGGGGAGGTCTGTCCCATGCGCTGGCTCCTAATCACCTTTCTCGTCTCAGTCGGATCGGTCCTTTTTGCGGCTGCGGCATGGCGCGTCATATTTGGTTGCAGCGCGTGGCAATGCCGCCGAACGATGAAGAATAAGGCCCCAAGAGCCGCGAAATTCCAGTCATTGAAGAACGGCGAAGAGGGTCAAGACTTGGTGGAGATGTGTGCATGGTGTCCCCCTTCGGAGCTAATGCCCGGAGTGCCATGCCCGAAATTGTTAGAGAGGCGCACACGTTGGTTGAAACATTTAGCAGGGCACCCGGTAGAACAGGTCTACACACCCTCTGAAACCACGGTGGCCGAAGCATAACCTGCTGAAATTATCACGTTTTTAATTTGCTAATGACAAAGCCGCTTGATAGTTTCGAAAATGACGTCCCATACGCGGCGGCGAATTCAGCAAGCAGGAGACAATGATGGCAACTACAGCGAACAAGACAAAGGCGGCTACAACGCCGCGCATAGGCTCAACAAAGGAAGTGAAGGTTGCTGAAGTAGCAAAGCCAACGACAGCAGTCCGCAAGGGAATTGAACTTGTTGCGAAGGTTGAGGTACCGAAGAAGGCTAAGGCAGTGGCCGCAAAACCGCGCAAGGCAGCGACTAAGAAAGACAGTGTTGGTGCTATTTCACAGCCAGCAGTTGTATCCGCGAGTCGATTGAACACCTTGCGTATCGAGTTTTGGGCACTGCGTGGCTACCAGCATGGAAACTCGTTACAGGATTGGTTACGGGCGGAGCAGGTGTTGCAGGAACGGGCTTCCTAGACTGGAAGCAATTAGGGGGGAACCGGCGTTCCGGAGCCCTCGGCCATGTAAACTCGGAGCCCCTGAAACTCGAATCGGCTGTTTCTGCGCCAGAATAGTTCGATGGGTAAGCGTCCCGATCTCCCCTCTTGACCCAGTTGAGGAGTTATCTCATGAAGTGCCCACTACCTTTTTGGTGGGCACTTCATGAGTGTGTCTAAGCGGCCTGAGAGGATTGGGTCTGTATAGAGGGTGCGAGGTTCCAGGGCAGCAGTTCCTCGATGCGGCTGATGGGATGGTCGGCGATCTGGGCGAGCACGGTGCGGAGATAGAACTCCGGGTCGAGGCCGTTCAGTTTTGCCGATCCGATCAGGCTGTACATGGCGGCGGCCCGTTCCCCACCGCAATCGGAACCCGCAAATAAATAGTTCTTCCGTCCAAGAGCCACGGCCCGCAAAGCTCGCTCGGCTGCGCTGTTGTCGATCTCCAACAATCCGTCTTCGGTGTAACGGGTTAGGGCACGCCAGCGGGAGAGCGCGTATCGAATCGCACCCGCGGTTTCGCTCTTCGCTGACAGCGAATGAAGTGCCTTCTCCATCCACTTACGCAGATCCTCAAGCAGTGGCCTTGCTCGCGCCTGACGAACGCTCAGCCTTAGATCGGCGGGCTTGCCGCGCACCTCGTCTTCAATCGCGTAGAGAGCACCGATCCTAGCCAGAGCCTCGGTTGTTGTGGGGGATGCGTGAATGACATGGATCTCGTGGAACTTGCGGCGTGCATGCGCCCAACAGGCGACTTCATAAATGGCGCCATCGCCGTACAGATGATGGAACCCGGCATAGGCGTCCGCCTGAAGGCCGCCCCTGAAGTTCTTCAGATGCTGCCGCGGATGCTCGCCCTTGCGATCCTCCGAGTACGCGAACCAGACAGCGGGCGCGGTATCTTCCCCGGCGGGCCGGTCGTCACGCACATAGGTCCAGAGACGTCCGGTCTTGGTCTTGCCACTGCCAGGGGCAAGCACCGGCATCGGTGTATCGTCGGCGTGAAGCTTGGCTCCGGCGAGCACATGCCTCTGAATGGCATCGATCAACGGAGAGAGTAACTCACTGGCTCCGCCTACCCAGCCGGCCAGCGTGGAGCGCTCAATCTCAACTCCCTGGCGGGCATAAATCTCCGACTGTCGATAGAGGGGCAAGTGATCAGCGAATTTCGAAACCAGCACGTGGGCCAGAAGCCCGGGTCCGGCAAGGCCACGCTCAATCGGGCGGGATGGCGCGGGCGCTTCAACCACACGCTCACAGCCGCTGCAGGCGAACTTCGGCCGCACGTGGCGAATGACCTTGAAGCTGTCGGGGATGTACTCCAGTTGCTCGGAGACATCTTCGCCGAACTGGCGCAACTGGCCGCCGCAGTCGGGGCAGCAGTCCGCGTGAAAAGCGTGGCTGACAACCTCCCGTGGCAGATGCTCGGGCAGCGGCTTGCGCCGGGATCTCGTCTTAGGTTCCGCAGCCGGTAGCACTCGCTCCACGGCGGCTTCCATCTCGGCCTGCGTGGACTCCAGCTCTTCCAGATGAAGTTCGAGCTGCTCAAGCTGAATAACAATCTTCTCGCTCTTGATGCCGAACACCCTGCGCCGCAGCTTCTCGATGACCAGCTTCAGATGCTCGATCTGCACGCTGCTGGCTCGCCGCAGTTCCGCGAGCTCCTCTGAAAGCGTCTGGCGCTGTTGTTCGATCTCCGCATCTCTGGATGCAATCTCAGCTTCCCGGATTACGATCTCCGCATCCCTGGCTGCGATCTCGGCTCTCTGGGCGGCGATCTCAACTCGATGTCGAATGGCCAGCGCCTTCAACGCTTCCACATCGAGCGAATCGAGATCGGGCAGCGATGCGCAATCCATGCCCGCAGTATGCCATGAAGATGCGAGGAAAACTGGTACGAAACCCGCATGAATACAGGGGAATCACACTTGTCACTCATACCGCGAGCTGCGGCGACCAGGTGCGCTCAGGTCTCCGCCAATCAATGCCTTCCAGAAGCATCGAAAGCTGCGCTCGCGTCAGGCAAACCGTACCTTCGGTGGCCTGTGGCCAGATAAATCGTCCTCGTTCAAGACGCTTGGCAAACAGACACAAGCCGTCTCCGTCCCACCACAAAAGCTTGACGATGTCGCCACGGCGTCCTCTGAAAACGAAGACGTGACCCGAGAACGGCTGCTCGTTGAGCACCGTTTGCACCTTCGCACTTAGGCCATCGAAACCACGACGCATATCGGTCACCCCGGCGGCGATCCAAATCTTCGTTCCAGTGCGAAGTTCGATCACTTGCGCAAACTCTCAAGGATCGAACGCAGCAGCATGGGATCAGCTCCGCTCTCCACACTGATCATGGCCCGGCCAGGAAGCTCGATGTGTATCGCGCCGCCAGATGTAGGCTGTTCCTTCGCGCCAATCTCCCCTGTATCGCTAGCCGCTTCACAAGCAGCTGACAACGTGACGGGAAGGAGTGCTGTAGATGCCGCCGCAGGCTCGTTCAGCTCGCCCCGCTGCAATGCACGACGCCACTTGAATACCTGGTTCGCGTTCACCCCGTGCGCACGAGCCACCAGCGCCACACTCGCACCGGGTTCCAAAGTCAGCTGCGCAATCCGCCGCTTCTCCGACACCGTTCGCCACCGGCGGACCGGCCGTACACCACCTGCTTCCGCTGCAACACCCATGACGGAATAGTCGGACTCGCAACCAAGCTCATACCAGAGGGGAACTCAGGACGCTTACACAAATGCATGATTGAAAGCGAAAACCGCAATGAGACCGCCAAGCAGGTAAAAAGCGGGCACAAGAATATCTAGCAGGCTCGAGGGGACACGGCCCGCTCGACGCGTCAGGAATTCGGTGAGCGCCAGTTCATCGACAAATGCAACCAGGCCCAGGCCAGGGCCCATAGCCCAGATCGTTAAGAGGCCGGTAATAATAATCAACGCGAGGAGCGGCTTCTTCCGCAGTCGCCCCAGAAGGGGCGCCACCGTGACGCTCCACGGCAGTCCTGCCACGGCAAACAAGACGGCCATGAAAACCGCACCGAGAAACATGGAAAGGTAGGCGCCGACGAGCGGCTCGCCGCTCAGTGCCTTAACAGCGAAAATCGGATGCAATTTGTGCAGATTGGATTTCTGCGAGCCACAGGATGGCTCAGTTATCGCTCGGTACGTCAGCTAATGCGGGTCGCTCGAATGGCACTTGTTCGTTTTGAGACGCCGCCGGCAGAGGCATTGGGGGGGCGTTCATTCGTCGAGCTGCGAAGGCCTAGTTGCCAGGAAATCTCCCGCGCCGCCTTACACACTTCCGAAGAGAAGAAAGGCAGACGTTCTCTCGTTATTCGCAAAACTGGACCCGACACGCTGATACCACCTACAACGCTCCCTTCGGCGCCGAAAATAGCGGCGCCGACACATCGAGCGCCAATCGCAGTCTCTTCGTCATCCAGCGAAAATCCCTGCTCACGAATCTGCCGAAGCACCTTTTTTAATCTCGAGGCAACGTTGGCCTTTCGTGATATGGACGGCGCTGTCTGAATAGATAAGAGAATCTCCTCCTTCTGTCGCTCATCTTCCAGATTGGCAATTATGGCTCTTCCCAAGGAAGTGCAATGAGCAGGTCGGCGCATTCCCACAGGGGAAACAAGCCGAAACATTTGTTGGCTCTCAAGAACATCCAAATATATGATCTCGGCGCCATCGAGCACTGCAAGATTTACTGTCTCACCGGTTGCCGACCGAAGGCTTTCGAGTGCGGGGCGGCAAATGCGGCTGAGTGTTGCTTGAAAACTGATTCCGGTACCGAGTCGAGCGAGCCTCGCGCCGGGCATGTACACGCCAGCTGCATCCCGAAATAAATAGCTTTCCGCTTCAAGATGCCGCAAGAAGCGGTGTGCGGTGCTCTTGTTGATTCCTGTTTTCGTCGCGATATCTTTCAGTTGGAGACCGTATGCAGAATGATCCAACAGTTCCAATATTCGCAACACCTTGCTGATCACCCCTACGGGCGCGGATTTCGATCTCAACTTTCGCATCAGCAAGTTTGACCTCTTTTCCTTCCGGACCTGTCACCCTGAACTTCGGTTGAGATTTTATTCTAATGCGGCGACTTGGACTTGGATACCTGCTAGATCTCCGATTTAGGCCACAAAAGCGATGGAGATGGGCATTTCCGCCGCGCGGCGCAGCCAATTTTCTTTCCGCTTACCTTTCGGTTGGGATGGTTCAATGCTCCGTTAAGCACAATTACCTTCGCCTTTGGTTTGATCGATTCAGGTCTCTTTCGACTTTCAACTGATGAAATTCTAATTTAACACTTGACATTCGCAATAAGAAAAATGTAAAAGACTCGACATTCGGCTTTCCCCAGGCTGCCCTCAGTTCTTTTCGTCAAGCTGTGTGCGAGTTCGTACCGCTCTTTGGCATTGAACAACGCGTTGGTCAGTGGTCTGTTCCTATCGAGAGGTGATGTTTGACTCAGCTAAACCTAACCGGGAGAGTGGCTGCAGTTACCGGCGGTGGCAGCGGTATTGGAAAGGCTATTGCCGAAAGTTTCGCGGCTGCAGGGGCACAGGTCCGGGTAGTAGATGTCGATGGTCCGTCGGCCGCTAGGGCCGCGAATGAGATCACAGGCGCAGGGGGAAATGCTCTCGCATTTCAATGCGATGTAACGGACGATGCCAAAGTCGAGTCGGTCTTTTCCAGGATGGCGTCACATGGTCCGATCGATGCCTTGATCAACTGTGCCGGTATCGCGCAAATTGGAACGATCGCAGATACACAGATCGCGGATTTCGAGCGTGTTTTCGTTGTGAACGTGAAGGGTACCTTCCTCTGCATGAAGGCGGTACTTCCCGGGATGCTCAATCAAGGTCGCGGCAGCATCGTCAACCTAGCTTCGATCGCTGCTACAACCGGCCTGTCCAACCGTTTTGCCTATTCGATGAGTAAGGGGGCGGTACTGGCGATGACGCTTTCGGTAGCGAAGGACTTCATTGGCAAGAATATCCGGTGCAACTGTATCTCGCCGGCCCGGGTTCACACGCCGTTTGTAGATGGTTTTCTGCGGGCAAGCTACCCGGGAAGAGAAGAGGAAATGTTTAATGAGCTCTCTCATGCGCAGCCTATCGGAAGGATGGCGAGACCTGAGGAGGTCGCGGCACTGGCTCTCTATCTTTCCTCGGACCTGGCAGATTTTCTGACCGGGGCGAACATACCCTTTGACGGCGGGTTTATCTCATTGCGCAATTGAAGTGTGGTCATCCGATAGGCAATGCAGGGCGTTGAGTTAGAAATCTGGTTGTGGATTGAGGAAGCAAATGGATTGTGTGATGGTGTCTGATTCAAAGACTCAGGTTTGAAGACGCTCGCCGTAACGACGAGGATTGGAGGAGGTCGATGAGAACACGTCAAATTTCGTTTGGGATGATCATGGTACTGATTGTCGCAATTACTTGCCCTGGGACCTTGGCCCAGGTTGGACGGGGTACTATTTTTGGATCAGTTACGGACGAACAAGGCGCTGTGGTCCCAAACGCTCAGATCACGATAATGGACGTATCGACTGGAACTTCAGTCAAGGTGCGCTCAGATCAAGTCGGCAACTACATCGTTCCCGATCTCGCTGCGGCAACCTATCGCCTTTCCTGTTCGGTTTCTGGCTTCCAAACGATCGAGCGCACCGGAATCCTGCTTGAGGTCGACCAAAAAGCGAGAGTTGATCTTCAGCTTCAGGTTGGTCAGCTGGAGCAACTCGTTACAGTGGAGAGCAATGTCACAAATCTCGATACATTTTCTTCTACTGTAAAAGACGTAGTCGATCCGGTTCGCATGGTCGAATTGCCGTTGAATGGCCGGAACGCACTCACGCTTCAGGCACTTCTCCCGGGTTCCGTACAAATGGGAAGCGGGTCCGCTGCAAGCGGTATTGCCCTGAATACTGGTCTCGTGTTCAGTGTGAACGGGGCTCGTCCGAACCAGTCTGCGTACACACTGGATGGGGGATTGAACATGGATATGTACAATAATGTTCCGGCTGCTTTCCCTAATCCCGATATGTTGCAAGAGTTCTCAATCTTGCAAAACGGTTACAGCGCTGTCGACGGCAGGGATGCTGGAGCCGTAGTTAACATGATCACAAAATCCGGAACTAATCAGTTTCACGGGAGTGCTTATGAGTTTCTCCGTAACAGCTATGCGGATGCGAAGGAAGAATTTGCTACGATCGTTCCGCCACTTCGGAGGAATCAATATGGCCTGACGATGGGAGGGCCGGTCGTGGTACCGCACTACAACGGAAGAGACAAGACCTTCTTCTTTGTTGGTGCCGAACTAACCCGGCAGGCGCTCGGAAGTACGATTTCGTCCACGATTGTTCCCACGGCATTGGAACGTCAAGGCAATTTCTCAGCAACTAAGGTCGGGGGGAAGCCAATCACAGTAGCGCCGCCAAGCACCGTGTCGGCAGCGAACCCGAACGGTACGCCGTATCCCAATGCCACGATTCCCACCGTTGATCCCGTGGCCACCGCATTTACGACACATTTTCTTCCTTTGCCAAACGAACCCGGAAACATCTACGCATATAACTTGGCCTTACCTACAAGGGAAAACCAAGTGATTGCCAGAGTGGATGAGACTGTCTCGGCCGCCGACAAATTTAATCTTCGTTACTTCTTCGATGATAGCTTTAATGAACAGAGTGCCGGCCTTCCAGCATTCAATTCGAATAACGACTGGCCGACGCACAACGGGACTATCAACGAGAGCCATGTCTTCTCAGCCGGTGTAGTCAATCTGGCTACCTTCATGGTCGCGAGAAACACCTTCATCCGTGGACCTCAGGTGACTAATCCAGCTGACTGGGCGGGCCTCGGCTGTCAGTCGTGCACGAACATCGCACCGTCTGGCGTTCCGACCGATTGGGCCATTGCGGCAGCAAACGGCATGTCCATCAGAGTGCCGACCAATTTTCGCAGCTACATGATGAACTATCAGGTTGTGGATACGCTGAGCTGGTCCAAGGGGAATCATTTCTTCCAGTTCGGCGGAGAATACTCGTATGAGCGTCGGCTTGGGCATGAATTCTTCCAAATGTCCACACAGTGGTCCTTTAACGGCACCCTTACTGGCTCCTACGGAGACGGTTACGCCGATTTCTATTCCGGCGCTGCCTACACAGTATTCCAGAATTCTCCGCTGTTCTCAGAGCAATACAAATACACACCATTTCTCTAAGCCGAAGACGACTGGCGAGTCTCAAAAAATCTAACGTTGAACTTGGGCGCGCGATGGGAGCCTTATTTAACCACTCGCGACAGATACGGGCATGATGGCGCTTTCCGCCCCGGCCAGCAGTCGACCATCTACCCGCTGGCCCCATTGGGGGCCCTCTTCCCAGGTGATGCAGGAATCGGTCCGGGAGTTAGTCCGGACAGATTCGATAGAATCTCACCGCGTGTTGGATTTGCCTACGATCCATTTGGAGATGGGAAAACCAGCATACGCGCAGGCTACGGAGTCTTTTCTGATACCTTGCGACCGGTAGCGCTCAACACAAATCAAACGAACCAGCCCTTCTCTTATGGCTGGACCACCTTTGACGTGCCATTGGATAACCCCTACGCCAGCTAATCAACAGACCCTGCAGTTGCTGTTAAACTATGTTCCCCCGACGACGGCGGCCGCGAGACAAGCGAGAGTCTTCTATCTCCCGATGCCCGAGAACTCGATTAATCCGAGTTTCACGACTGGTTACATCCAGCAATGGAATCTCAATGTTCAACGCAATCTCTGGAAGCAGACAGTTCTCACCGTCGGATACCTCGGCAGTAAGGGTACCCATCTTCTCCTACTCGAAGAACAGAACCCTGGAGTCTATATTCCTGGGCAATCGACGACGAGTAATATCAATTCACGTCGCCCCTATCAAAGTTTCACGACAATTACCGAGGACATCGCCGCCGGCTATTCGAACTACAATTCGCTTCAAGTCACGTGGAACCGGCGATTTACAGATGGCTTCACTCTGCTCGGGTCCTATGTATGGGCGAGATCCATGGACATTGCATCCGAATGACGGGAATAGCGGACTCGGGAATCAAGCTCGCGACCCATCTAACTGGAATCTGGACTACGGACCGTCCGACTTCGACATCAGGAGTCGCTTTGTGACCTCATCCGTGTACCAGATTACCGGTTGCTTCACTCAGGAAGCGCATTGGCCAGAGCTATCTTAGGAGGCTGGCAGTGAATGGGATCTTGACTCTGCAAACAGGCCTGCCATTCAGTGTCCTTGCCGGAACCGATCGGAGCCTGGTCGGAGTGGCTCTTGATCATGCAGACGTTACCGGGCCGTCATCTGTCTACAACGGGGCAAGCAGAACGGCGAAAATCGCCAAGTATTTCAGTACTGGCTCCTTCGCCTTGCCCGCGCTCGGGACATTCGGCACCAGTTCCAGAAACTTCATCCATGGACCTGGATATCAGGATCTGGATGCTGGGCTCTACAAGAACGTTCCTCTCGGAGAGGAGAGGCATCTGGAGTTTCGCTGGGAGACGTTCAATACCCTGAACCATCCGAACTTGTCGAATCCGAATAATTCCTTTTCAAGTTCTGCATTTGGCCGTATCACTTCATCGAACACCGGGCGAGTCATGCAGATTGCGGCGAAATTGGTGTTTTGATGACGTGGTCCTAGTCCGCTGTACCAACCGCAGTTCGGATTCACGAACCAGCACATTTTGAGATGGGAGTATATGAAATCGTCAAAGAAACTATCGCGACGTACATTGGTTCAGAACGCCAGCCTCGCTGCAGCCGCAGGTGTTTTGGGGCTCACGTCTAGCGATCGTGGCCGTTCACAGACTGCGCAAATGGCGGGCAACAGCACAACGCCGCGCGCACTGGCGCTCATCGGTGATCGCTTCCACAATTCGGACTACATTCGCGTAGCTCTGGACAAAACATTCAAGGAGTTGAACATCCCCATTGATTACACAATTCAATACGATCAGATTTCGGCAAATCTGTTGAAGGGATATCAGCTATTCCTTTGCCTTCGCGATGGAATGATCTGGCCGGATGGGTACCTTGGACCCGATGCCTATACGGACTACGAGAGGAACCTCGAAAACCTTCCAGCTCGTTCCGGAGATCCGAAACCGACAATGTGGATGAAAGAGGACCAAGGCTCGGCAATCAAAGACTTTGTGAGTTCGGGGAACGGGTTTTATGCGCTCCATAACTGCAGCCATATCTCCCTTACCTCAAAGAGGTATAGAGAGGTGATGGGGGGCGCATACATTGGACATCCGCCTCTTCGGCCATTTCGAGTGCGGGCCTCGGAAAATCAACACCCCATTACCCAGGGGATCAGCGATTTTGTCGTCAATGACGAACAGCACTATGTTGAATATGACAAGGACAAGAAATACATTTTGCTGGAAGCGGAGAATGTCGACGGCCTAACCTATGAGAATTTGGGCTCAAAGTCTATCTCCGGATGGGCCTATGAGTTTGGTAGCGGCCGCGTAGTATTCACGGCCGTAGGCCACACGATCCACGCCATGTGGACACCGCAGTATTTAGAGATACAGAAGCGGTCAATACATTGGCTGCTTAGGCAAATATAGGGCGCGACGGAAGTTGCATTCGAGCGGCACCTTCCTACGCTGTCAACTAAGGTCAGAATTCGAGGAAGCAGGATGAGAAAAGTAATTGATACCCACGCGCACCTCGGCGAATGCTGCGTTTTTGGTTTGTATGCCACCGAAGAAGATATCATCCGTCGGATGGACGAAAGCGGCGTTGACGCCACGATTGTTCAACCCTACCCGGGCGCGAAGGACTACTCAAAGAGACACGACGAGATTGCAAAACTATGCGCGAAGTACCCGGGGCGATTTTTCGGTCTTGCCAGCGTGAGCCCGCACATCGGCAGGGACAAGTACCAACGTGAAATCGAACGCTGTGTAAAGGAACTGAAGTTCGTCGCGCTCAAACTCCATACCATTGGCCACGCCGTGAATCCTCTCTCGGAGGATGGGGATCTTGCCTTCACAACAGCAAACCATTTCGGCATTCCCGCTATGGTTCACACAGGCGCCGGCATACCCTTTTCACTGCCCGCCCTCTGCATTCCCGCCGCGAATAAACATCCGGATCTGAAGATCGTTCTTGCCCACGCAGGCGGTGGAATAGTTTCCGCTGAAGCGCAGGTGGCGGCGTCTGTGTGCGGCAATCTCTACCTCGAGACTTCGTGGTGCATCGGGGAAGACATACGGTGGATGATCAACTCCATCGGCGCGAATCGCGTAATGATGGGCGCAGACCTGCCCAGCAATGTGCCCACGGAGTTCGCCAAATACAAAGCATTGGATCTCGCTCCTGATCTCTACGACAAGGTGATGGGTGGTACCGCTATTGAAGTCTTCAACCTGAGTTGGTGAGGGAATATGTTTGTCTTACACGTCGATCTTAAGGTCAAGCCGGAATCGCAGGAGGACTTTGAGGAAGTCTATAAAACAGCGTTTGGACCCGCCATCTCGCGACAGGCAGGGTATCATGCTGTGGGCTTGTTGCGCCCTGACGATGCTGGAGATCGTTATAGACTTACGATCACCTTCATAAGCCGAGAATATCAGCAGCAGTGGGTCGCGACTGAACTGCATCAGGAAGTTTGGCCACAAATCGAGAGCCGGTGCGAGGGTGTTTCAGTGAATTACTATTCGCCCGTCTAGGCAATTCCGGGACGGTGGACAAAACGATCGCGAATCTAGAATGCTGCAATGAAGAGGGACCGATGATCGAGAAGGTAGAAAGATTGCTTGATGATGTGAAACACGGCCGGTTGACACGCCGGCAGTTCGCCGTTTCTATCGCCACTTTGACTGCGGGCGCGCTGGGAGCTTCAGCCGCGTTTGCAGCGCCGTCGGAGCCGACGGGCTTTTCGGCTATTAGCCTGAACCATATAACCGTGAAGGTTCCTGATCTTCTTCGTACTTCCAAGTTTTATCAGGGGTTCTTCGGAATGCCGCTTAGGCAACAATCGGCCACGACACATATTCTCGGAGTGGGAAAGTCCTTCTTCGGAATCGAGCAAGGCGATAATCAGCTGCCTTCTGTCAATCACTTTGACCTCGGGATTGAGAACTTTAATGCCGATGAAATGCGCGCTAAGTTGACCAATCTCAACTTGAATGTCTCGGGTACTTCTCAAGAATCCTTCAAGTTCAATGATCCGGACGGCTTCCTGGTTCAAGTGAACGGACCTGATTATGTGGGTCATCTTTGAGTTGCCACGGATGACTACAGTCCCTCAATATGTGAGTCGCGCTGTTCCAGTGTCTCCCGGGAGTCGCGTCCCTTGGTACAAAAGCATTTTCCCCACGTATTTCGGGATTTTCTTGTGGGTAGGCTTCTACCAGAAGCTTGCGGGGCCGACGCTTGGCTTTGCCGGAGTTGGTATCTGTATTGCAGGGCTCGCGTTGGCAGGGATACTGTGCTTCGGGCTCTACTATTACGTTCCTGCCACTCTGGGAATGCTGGCCGGGCGGCCTCTTTATGTTGTGGGAACCTCGACATTCGGCGTGAAGAGAGGCTATTTAATTCCCGGTCTTTTGATGGGACTTTTGCAGATCGGATGGGTCGCCGTCATAGCGTCTCTAGCAGTCAGCTTCATCATGACTGGACTGGGCCAACAGAGCAAGGCTCTTTTTGCAATCATAGTTATAGTTTGGCTATATAGCCTCGGGTGGGTAGCAGTCCGTGGCATCCATCATGTGAACCGAGTGGCTAAGTTCCTGAACTGGGTTCCACTCGGGATGATTCTGATCGTCGTCTGGGCGAACAGGAGCGGCATTGCTCGGTACCAAGTGCCGCAGCGCAATGAGATGAGCGGATTTCTGAATGTTCTGACGATTGTGATTGGTTTTTTCGCCACAGCCGGAGCGGCAGGCGCCGACTTTGGGATGCACAGTCGGAATAGACGGGATGTTTTTTGGGGCGGTGCACTTGGCATTATCGTCGGAGCATTGGTTGCCGGCGCTCTTCCCATCCTCTCCGTAGCAGGGTACCTAGGGCGCGGAGCGGGTACCAGCTACGATTTTTCTGCGGCGATAGCCAGTGTGGGAATTTTGGCGCCCGCGATGTTCTTTCTCTTTGCTGCTGCCTCGTTGGTTCCAACTTGTTTTTCGTCGTTTATTGCATCCAACAGCTTCAGCACAATGCTTCCTGGTATTCCGCGCACCTTCTCCACTTTCGCGGCCATCACTGTAAGCGCGTTGCTGGCTATCGCCGGAGTGGCAAATAATCTTATCGGGTTCTTTTCCATTGTTGGAGCGTCCTTCGGTCCCATATGCGGAGCAATGATGGCGGACCACCTCCTTGCCGGGAGGCGATGGACGGGGCCGCGCCAGGGCGTCAACTGGGCAGGATACGGGGCATGGTTCATCGGTTTTCTGACAGGGATCCCCGAGCGTATCCCCGGAGTGCCGGCGACTTGGGTCAGGGTGGACAATCCTTCAGCGTTGTATTCTTTTGCGGTCGGGTTCTCTATCTATCTGATCCTGGCGAAATCGGGGGCACTGCCACCTCTGGTCGAAGTAAAAATGTTCGCAGCCACTGACTCGTCCAACCCCGATTAGGTAATAGCCAGCGTCCGGCGGGTCTTCCGGCGCTCGAAAACGAGAGATTTGCCCATGAGCACGATGAATCGACGACGATTTCTGGTTACAGCTGCGATTGTGGCCGTCCCTTCCCTCGCTCCGATGGAATTACCGGCACAGGCTCCGGCGCTTCCAGAACTTGAACCTATCATCGATACCCACGTCCATTTCTATGATCCGTTACGTCCGGGCGGAGTCCCTTGGCCACCGGCGAACGACACTCTGCTCTATCGCCCCGTGCTACCAGAGGCATACAAAAAGGTGACGGCAGGACTGAGCATCAAAGGCGTGATTGAAGTGGAGGCCAGTCCTCCGCTTGAAGACAACCAGTGGGTGTTGGATCTGGCCCCCCTCCCTCGGCGATTTATCACACAACCGCTCGTCGTTCACAAAGAAACTGGATGACGAATCCGAAAGAGGAAATATGTTTTCTAGGCAGAATATTCTCCGCAAGCTTGTTGTCGCACTGACTCTGACCATCTGCTTCATGCCTGCCATGACAGGACGGGCGCTCTTCGCGCAAAGGGCGGCCGTCCGTGGCGACTCATTTGTCTATGTCGGCACATACACCGACACGCCGGCAAAAGGGAAGGGAATTTATCTCTTTCGGTATGAAGCCAAAACGGGCCAGCTCACCCCTCTCGGTGTCGCGGCCGAATTAGCCAATCCATCTTTTCTGGCCACCGATCCCCAAAATCGTTTTCTTTATGCGGTAACCGAAAGGGGCAGCGATCCGAATGTGAGGGGCGCGACGTCGGATCAAACAGTGAGCAGTTACTCCATCAATCCCAAAACCGGAGCCCTCACTTTTCTGAACAAAGTATCCTCCGCGGGTGGAATGCCCTGCATGCTGGTTGTGGACGCAACCGACAAGATGCTCTTTGTCGCGGATTACGGCAGTGGACGTGTGGTTTCGTACGCACTCAATCCCGATGGAAGCATTGGCGCGCAGACAGGGCTCGGCCAGGACAGCGGATCGAGCATCAACCCCCGGCGCCAGGAAGGTCCGCATGTACACGCGACGGTGCTCTCGCCAGATAATCGATTCCTTTTTACGCCGGATCTAGGGCTGGACCAGATCAAGATCTACAAAATCGATCCGGCGAAGCAAACTTTTGCGCCAAACAATCCGCCCTCTGTCTCGGTCACACCCGGTCTGGGCCCACGGCACTTTGCCTTCGGCCGTGGTGCGAAGTTTGCCTACGCCGTCTGCGAAATGGGTTCCAGTGTGGTTGTCTTTTCCTACAATCGGGAGAAGGGAACTCTCCAACCGATCCAGACGATTTCGACTTTGCCGTCCGACTTCACGGGACAGAACGCGTCTGCGGAGATTGAAGTCGATAAGGCGGGGCGGTATCTCTATGCGTCGAATCGCGGGAGCGACAGCATCACAGTTTTCGCAATCGATCAGGAAAAAGGAACACTGACCAAACTGCAGGTCGCATCCACGATGGGGAAAGGCCCGCGTAACTTCAAGATTGATCCTGCCGGTGAACGCATGATTGCGGCAAACCAGAATTCTGACTCGCTAACGCTCTTGAAGATCGATCCGCATACGGGCCAGCTGACGCCGGAAAGTGAGAGTGTCAATGTTCCAGCGCCGGTTTGCGTCATGTTCGTTCCGGTGAAATGAGCAGTTCTCCGAAGCCAGGTCCACGGATGCCCGGGTGAAGCTTCCCATGGCAGCCAGCATCGATTCATTGACGGTCATCGGAGGTATGCGTATAGTTCGCATGATCAGGAACCCGCGTTTGTAACCGCTCGTCGGGAATTCGAAGTGTTTTTTCACGAAAAGCGCTCCGCTTCGTCAGCAAGACACAACGGTTGCGCGTGACCCAAAACCCAAAAGCCGTACCAGGTACAACTAGAGATAAATTGGCAGTTGAAGCCCTCGGAGGAAAACAACGAGGAGGATCAACATGCCGAAGTGACCGCACACCGAACCGGCTGCCTGCGATTCGCTCGGATTCGCCGGGCTGTAAATAAAAATGTAGCTGCCATTGCCTCTCAGATCCACGGGTAGGCTTGAGCCACCGGAATCTTCCCGATCCCCAAGGAGGCAGCGATACAGCAAGACCCAACTTGCACGTGGATTGAAGAAATGCTCTGCGCGTGTGCGTTCTCACCGATGTTTCATTTGTGCAGTGAATTTGTCAGGATTCGCCGCTGGCTTCGCTGTCGTGGAGAAGAAAACTGAAATCACATCCGCGATCGGCTTGCAGAACGCTCGTGTCGTAAAGCCTTGCGTAGCCTCTTGGAGGAACCTGGCCCGGACGGGTCTCGTTCCAAGCAATCAGGCGCGCGTCGATCTCAGCATCCTCGATGAGAAGATCGATACGGCGCGCAGAGACATCAAGCCGGATGCGGTCTCCGGTTCGCACGATCGCTAATGGACCGCCGGCGGCTGATTCTGGACAGATATGCAGAACGATCGTCCCAAAGGCGGTGCCGCTCATTCGCGCGTCAGAGATGCGAACCATGTCCTTCACGCCCTGGCGGGCCAGCTTCGCCGGGATCGGCAGGTAACCGGCCTCCGGCATACCGGGAGCTCCTTTGGGTCCCGCGTTGCGGAGCACCAGAATATCGTCAGGATTTACATCGAGGTCGGGCGAATCGATACGGTTGGCCAGATCTTGAAGAGAACTAAAAACCACGGCTCGGCCGGTGTGCTGCATTAATTCAGGCGAAGCGGCTGACTGCTTAATGACTGCAGTACCAGGCGCCAGGTTGCCGCGCAGCACGGCCATCGCGCCTTCTTTCTTAACAGACGCGGAGACCGGACGGATCACGTCCTGGCCGGTCACGGATTCTGCGCGTGCAATCACGTCGCGGAGGGTGTTTCCGGCGATTGTGGGAGAGTCGAGGTCGAGGAACTTAGCGAGTTCGCGCAGCAGTGCCGGCATGCCGCCGGCATAGTGGAAGTCCTCCATATAGTGTGAGCCGGTGGGTTTCAGATTCACAATTACCGGAATCTCGTTCCCCAACTGATCGAACGCATCAAGATCGAACTTGACACCGGCGCGCCCCGCGATCGCCGTCAGGTGGATCAGTCCGTTGGTCGATCCGCCGATGGCTTGCAACACGATCATGGCATTGCGCACGCATGCATCCGTAATCAGTTCGTGCGGCAGAGGAGTTCCATTCCTGGCGATCTCCGCAGCTCTGCGCCCTGAAGCTTCCGCGATGCGATGCCGGTCAGCGTGTGTGGCGGGCGCTGTGGCGCTCATGGGGAGTGCGAGGCCCATGGCTTCGATGACGCATGCCATCGTACTTGCCGTACCCATCACCCCGCAGGTCCCGATTGAGGGCGCCAGCCGCCCATTGGCGAGTTCGATCTCGGCTTCATCAATTATGCCGGCGCGATATTGCGACCATAGCCTGCGGCAATCCGTGCATGCGCCAATCACCTGGCCTCTGTGGTGACCCACGAGCATCGGGCCTGTCGGCAGAACAATTCCAGGAAGACCAGCGCTCGCCATCGCCATGACCTGCGCAGGAAGTGTCTTATCGCAACCGCCGATCAACACCACGGCGTCCATGGGTTGCGCGCGGATCATCTCTTCGGTGTCCATCGACATCAGATTGCGTAGAAACATAGATGTCGGCTGCACGAACGACTCGCCGAGCGAGATGGTCGGAAACACCATGGGCAAACCCCCCGCAAGCATCACTCCCCGTTTCACACTTTCAATCAGGTCGGGAACATTCCCATGGCATGGATTGAAATCGCTGAACGTATCGGTGATCCCGACAATCGGACGGTCAAGCGCATCGTCCGAGTATCCCATCGCCTTGATGAAGACCTTGCGCAGGAAAAGCGAAAAGTCTTTGTCGCCGTAATTCGTCAGTCCCTTGCGAAGCCCGCTTGTCATTGCGATCCTTTGCTACGCGCGCCATCATGTTTTGAAATTCTCATCGAACTGCGCGAATCAGCTCAAATGTGGGCCGCCATGCTCCTAATCCTTGTCTTGGCCGCGGCGAAATGCCTCGTAGCGCGCCTTGTTCTCGGCGTTTGCTGGATAAAGACCCGAAAGCGCGGCGCCGGCCTGCACCTCGCCGATGATCCACGCTTCGAGCTTCTCCTGTTCTATCGCGGTCTCTACGAGTTCGCCGACCAGCGCCTTTGGGATCACGACGGCTCCGTCTTCGTCGACCACGATAACATCATCGGGAAAAACAGCGACGCCTCCGCATCCGATCGGCTGCTGCCACGCAACAAACGTAAGGCCCGCCACCGAAGGTGGAGCAGCAGCGCCGCGGCACCACACGGGCAGTCCAGTTCCGAGAACGCCAGCCACGTCACGAACCACTCCGTCGGTGATCAGCGCCGCGACATCGCGCTTTTTCATCCGCGCGCACAAAATATCGCCAAAAATCCCCGCATCCGTAATGCCCATCGCATCCACAACGGCGACACAACCCGCGGGCATATTCTCGATTGCGGCGCGAGTCGAAATGGGCGAGTTCCACGACTCGGGAGTGGCCAGGTCTTCGCGTGCCGGAACAAAGCGCAGCGTAAATGCCGGACCAACCACTCGCTTCTGTCCCGTGCGCAGCGGCATCGTGCCCCGGAGCCATACGTTTCGCAAGCCCTTCTTGAGGAGCACAGTCGTGATGGTAGCTGTCGTGACGTTTTTGAGCGCTTCGATTTGTTTATTGTCCAAGGCGTTCCCTCTTGTGAAGATCTCTCACCTGCAGCTTAAATGGAAGGAATCAACCCGCCATCAACGCGGATCGAGGCCCCGGTGATGTAAGCGGCCCGTTCGCTGGCAAGGAATGCGACAGCATCGCCGTATTCTTCGGGGTTACCGTATCGGCCTGCCGGAATACTGGACGTGCTCTCGGCCGACACCTCTCCCACCGTTCGTCCCTCGCGTTTCGCCTTGGCTTCATCCAGAAACCTAATACGATCGGTAGCGATCCGTCCGGGCAGAATAATGTTGGCCGTGATTCCGTCCCGCGCTACTTCGCGGGCAAGCGTCTTGGACCAGCCCACCAGCGACAGACGCAACGCGTTCGAGATTCCGAGGTTCGGAATGGGGGCGACCACTCCGGACGACGCGCTGGTAATAATCCGGCCCCAATTCTTCGCGCGCATCCCCGGAAGAACGCGATCGGTGATGGCAATAACCGAGAGAATCATTGAGTTGAAATGGTGTAGCCACACCGCAGGATCTTGTCCCGCCGCAGGGGTCGGTGGAGGACCGCCCGTCAGGTTCACGAGGATATCGACCGTTCCAAATTCCTTTTCGATTCTCGAAACGCTTGGGTCGATCTGATCCAGACGGGCGAGGTCCCACACAAGGCCCATCGACTTCTCGCCTGCCAATGTAGAACGGGTACCCTCGATTGCCTTCTCGTCGATGTCCGCGACAGCGACGTTAGCACCCTCATCCGCGAGCGCCTTCGAGATGGCGCGACCCAATCCGCCGCCGCCACCGAGAACAAGGGCCGTCTTGTTTCGAATTCCGAGATCCATTCGCGGTCCCTTTCTGCTGTCACCGGCCTCGTGCTATTCTGCCGGGCTCGCTGCGGTGAAATCGGAGCAGCAGGGCTTGCCTACCGGCTGAAATTCCATAATTTCTGCACGCGTCCCATCCGGGCTGAAGAGGTTGTACTGCCATTTGCCGTCTCTGCCAATTTTCGGTCCGCTTGTGCGCTCCGGAATCCGATCTCCGGAATAGAGAATGAGTGCGACGGCCTTCATGTCTTGAACACCGAGAGAAAAATGATCCATAGAGCCCAGCTGGTTTGATGTCATGTCGGCGGGTATTCCTTTCGCATCGGGGCCGCTCGCCAGCATGTACTCCAGCCAATCGGTGCCGTCTGGAACCTGCTGCGAAACCCAGCTTGTGACGCCGTCTGTAGCGCCGCCGTACCAGTAAGGCCGGAACCCAAGGATCGCCCGGTAAAAGGTGTCTTCGGTGGCACGGTTATGAACCATATATCCGACGTGGATGATGTGATGACTGAGCGGATCAAGCGGCACACTCGCGGGTGTCGCTGGAGCCTGAACGAACTCCACCTTATTGTCTTCTGGGTCCAGGACATCGAACCATCGGCTGCCATCCGAACCGTTTTGGATCGAAGCTGGCACCGCGATTCCATGCGCGCCCAAGTAGCGCCTCAGGCCCTCGGCATCGGCAGTTACAAATGCCACGTGGTCGAGGCGATTGATCGATGAATCACCAGAAGGCAATGGCAGCACTTCAACAAACTGCGTAGGGCTGAAATAGTAGCGCACGCCTTCGGGATTCTCAGGATCTGATCCCTTGTAAGCGCCGAGGTCGTGCACGTAGAAATTTTCGGTCTTGCTGAGGTCGGCGCTGTAAACGCTCAGATGGGAGATTCCTGTGATAGGCGGATGCGAGTCCTGTCCTTTGCACGTTGCCGCTAGAACGGCGGCAACAGAGACGGCAACGAGCGTACTGACCAGTTGCTTTTTCAGTTGCTTTTTCATTTTCTTTCCTCTAGGTCACAGCCCACCCATGAAATTGGTGTAGCTTGTACCCGGTTTCGCTACTTTCGCGCCTTCGGCCATCGCCGGAGCATGAATCGGACCCTAGCTGGCAATAACCGATCACCTCTCGCTGTGGCAAACAGAAAAGGCTTCTGTCACTGTATCAGGACATCCTTCACTGGAGCTTGTCTGGCCCGTTCTCCGCGCCAAACGAAGGATCTGCGGTTCCGGATGCCCAATGCTGAAATTAAACGCTACAAAAGCGTAGCGGACTAACACTACCGCACTTTGCCGGCCGAGTTCTTCAGCAGTACATCCGAAAACGTTCCGGTATCGACCGTGACGGGATAGTGCGAGCAGAATCCTATGCCCACGTAAAACGGGGCGTCGAAGTGGATGTCGATCGGGGGACCGAACTGGTGCATCGGCTCTCCTGTGACACTGATGAAAAGAGCAACCGAGTCCCCATGTTTTTCGATGCCGATTCGCTGGGGCATCACGCCGGTCAGCATGGCACCGCCAATGCGATATTGCATGTCTTTGATCATTTCGGTTTTCTCGGGTCGCACAGCCATGTGGACCATGCCGGTGCCGTGTTCCGCGACCATGATCTCTTTGGAGTCATCATCGAGGCTTTGGCGAATCACGAGGACCAATTTGCGGTCGTGGGGTGGATCCTGCTTGACGGGGAAACCGACATTCGCGGCAAAGGAGACGTCGCCAGACATCTTCTTCCAGAGGTAGCGGAACTCATCGCGCGTGTACCAGACGTTGTATCCGGCGGAATTCAACGTGTAGGTGCCGGTCTTCGGGTCATAGCTTGCACTGCCCGGCACGAGGGGGCCCCCAATATCCGACTGTGCCTCGAAGATACCGATTTTGCCTTCAAAGGTCTTGGTCGGCCGGTGAAAGTCCTTGGGGGGGGGATATTGCTTGTGGGTGGCGGAGCTGGGGAGCGCCCAGTCCGGGACTTCAGTGGTGTTGGCCGGCGCTTGCGCAGACGGAGCTTGAGCCGAATCCTGGGGAGTGAGACGAGCCACCCCGGGAAGGGCGATAAAAATTAGAATCAGTGCCAAACCGGCGCTTTCTCGACTAGGAAATCGGATCGAATTTATCATGGCTGACAAATTATCAGAAAGAGAGATGTTTTGTTTTTTGGGGGGTCCTTGTCGCTAAAATCGTCCCAAATTCCCACTACATATGTAGAGCAGTTTTTAAGGGTGACCTTCACGAGGAGCCCGAGGCTGGATTGGTGACCAGCATGGACCTCGCGCGGCTCAGTACGTCCGCATGTCGACCGAGCACCAGCAGTATTCGCCGGAAGCTCGATGTCATCCGCCAGCACGCTGCGGCCCACAACATGGAGATCGTCCAGGACTATTCCGACCATGGCCGTAGTGGGGTGAACATGGCGAGCCGGGAGGACCTCAACCAGCTCATGGCTGACGTTGAGGTCAACGGGTTCCACAGGTCGTGCTCCTCCATAAAGCCCATGCGAAACTCATTGACTAAATTGTTGCTGATCGTCCAAACGTCCGATACCTGGTCGTTTGTGCTGAAGATGTTAATGGCGACGGTGCCCACGGGAGCGATCGGAGTCTGGACGGATCCTCTGGATTTTTGTCCAAAACCGATAGGTTACGAAACACAGAGTCGCAATTGGTCCTCTTGCTCCTGCGGAACTCAGAGATCGTTCAGAAGAAGTAATTCATGATTGCGCTGAAGATCAGGGCATTGGGAACGCGCGGAGTAATCGCAGGCCCGGCGTGATAAATGAGGCCTGCGCTCAAATAGGCGCCGCGCGACACATGAAAGTTATAGCTCCCAGTAAGTGTGCTGGAGTTTCGCCAGAAGCTTTGATCCTGCACCTTTAAATTCGCGAGTATATACGGGCTGTAGGTGGAGTAAGACGCCACGAAGGAAGCAGTGTCGCCCGAGCGGGATTTGAATGGGCCTTCGTCGTAGATTCTGAATTCGTAGTAACGCGTGTATGCGTTCAAGTCGGTCGATGTGCCTATAGCGGAGACACCCCCATAGATTCCATGACCCGATTGCTCATGATCGCTCTGCAGGAGCTGCCGGTCAGCGAGAATGTAAGCACAGAAGTTGCCTGGCGTGAGTGCACCGGTACGACTGTTGGGAAAAGGCGTGGTATTGTGGATGTAGCCCAAACGCACCCATGTTTGACCAGAGTCGGCAGCAGAACTCTTGTTATACCCGACCTCAAATACATTGACTAGCTTGTCGCCCTTGGGTATGAAGCGAAGACCTGCGGAATTGCGCGCGATGGTGGCAGATCCGCCGCCCGGGTCGAGCGACCGCTGTAGAGCCGTTTTGAAATAGAGATGCTTTGGGCCAATCAGATTCAGATCGAATGAGGGCGCTTCGAGCGGGTAACGCGAGAGGCCTACTTCATAGGGCAGGATCGCATAGACACCTTGACTGCCAGTGGACAGCGTGCCTCCCACCTGCAAGCCGATAAACTCGAAATCGTTACTGATGTACCCGAGTTTAGTCTCGACATGTCCATTCGCGAAGGCCTTGTAAAGATACATATCGTTCATGGTTGCGGTATTGGGCCCTGCGGGAACCCAGCTAACCCAATTGAATCCGGCCGCCACAAACAACTGTGCACTGCGAAGATGGAACGCGCGCATGTCATACGTGACAATGGGATTGGCCATTGCCCTGCCAAACTCCCGATCGCCCATATAGACCTGTTGGCTAGCAGCCACGGGAGAGTCTAACGTGTTCTGCATATAAGAGAACGTGGAATTCGACCGCAGCAGAAGGCCTTTGCTGTAAAACTCGCGACGAAATTCGGAATCCGCTCCGAGAACTGTGTCGGTAAAAGGAGGCATATGAACCTCGGCACCGACGAGGTTGAGATTCTCCATCCCTGCGGGCTCGGTTGAAGCAGCATTGCTGTCGGTCGGCGTGGGCGTCCCGGTGTCCTGAGCTGCCAAATAGCCTTGCTGTAAAAATACCGTTCCTAGGATAATGACAAAAAAGCGTGTTCTCATAACTTCCTGAGACGTTCAAGAATGCTCTGGCCGCGGTGCAGAACTGCTCACGTCGAAGCGTAAGCAATCCGGTCTCGTGCTGTGGTCATTACGTCATTGCGGTTTCAGCCCTGGAGAATCTTGCGTGCTTCTCCTTCGGGATCGTCTACCATGCGGCATTCGTTGTCCCAGACCATGGTTTGGTTACGTTCGGGATCAGTTGGTGTCCACGTTAATCCTGGCTGGCTTGGATTTCCGATCCGAGCAAAGTTCGCCCAAGCCGTGGCCATCTTTTTGGCTAGCGCTTGCGCCTCAGGTGTGTTGCCGGTTCCTTGTTCGCACCGTTTTGTATTATCGAAGCAGAATTGCAGCTCGGCCGTATGCCACGCACCGGCATCGCTGCCAAGCATGGGCGACGGCCATGAAAAGTAGTACGCGTATACGGGCGCCGCGCGCAGGTCGTGCTTCATCTTGGCCATGCGCACTACATTGTTGCGGAAACCGACGGCGGCAACTCCATAGGACAAGGTCCGAATGCTTTTCTCTGGATGCGCCTTCTTCATGGCTGCACTCAGTGCGTTTGCCTTGTGCTCACCCAGTACCGATGCAAGCTTCGCATGCCATTCCTCCTCGGTGGGATTCGAAGCGTATGCGTTGCCTTCCTCACTGACAGAGCCGATCAGCATCGGGACGTTTTTTGAAATCTCAGGAGCGACATCGTGGAAAGATTTCATCGTGATGATCTGACCGTCGAGGGTCGGTCCCCAGAAATGCTTCGTCGAAGGTGGTCCCGGGAAGAATGCGAATGCCAGGTCGCTGAGCATACTCGGCGGATGCATTTCGGCTGATACAGCATCTGCAGCGGCATCCAGTGCGATCCATTCCACCTTCTGCAGCGCGGCGATGTCGTTAGGAGCAACCCCAAGCTTCTTGACGATTCGCCGGGCAAATTCCTTCGACTGCTCGGCACTCGCAAGATCTCCGCCGCCTCCCGATTGCGCGGAGGCTCGATGCAGTAATCCTGCCGCTGAAGGCATGCCCATCAAGGTGGTGACTTTCGAACCACCACCTGACTGCCCGTAAATCATCACCTTGTCTGGATCCCCACCGAAATTGGCGATGTTCTCGCGGACCCATTGCAGCGCCACGACCAGGTCCGACATGCCGACGTTAACGGAGCCTTCATACGCAAACCCGCCAACCTCTGAAACGTCGAGGAACCCGAGAGCATTGAGCCTGTGGTTGACCGAAACCTGGACGACATCGTAATTCCGCGCCATCTGCGCGCCCTCATGCGATGGCAGCTCATACGACGAGCCAAATTGGAATCCGCCGCCGTGAATATAGAACATGACCGCGCGGCTGCCGGTCAGACTCGGCGTCCAGATGTTCAGCTTGAGCATGTCCTCGCTCTGATAGCCATCGTCCCAGTCTTGGAGAAACGTCTGCTCAATCTGGGTCCAGTCATGGAGATATTGAGGGCAGTTGCCGCCGTAGATCAGCGCAGGATACTCATCTTCCCAAGGCACCGGAGGTTTTGCTGGAAGCCAGCGGTTTTCTCCCGCAGTGGTCTGCCCATAAGGGATCCCTTTAAATGTGAAAACACCTCCATCGACAAATCCGCGCACCTTGCCGTATTGCGTGTTGGCGACGGCCGTGCGAGGCGTAGAGCAGTTTCCCGGTTCCTGATGCGCAGCCGTTTTGGTGCTGTCCATTGCAAGGGCGGCCATGGGCCACACAGCCGCCACGCCGGCAGTCGCCGACATCAGCAGCGCTTCGCGGCGGGTCAAACAAATGCGGCTTTCGGCATTTGATTTTGACATTGCTTCTCCCTTCATCCGTTGCTAATTCGTTCGGTTAGCGAAACTGGCTTGCCGATGACTCAGTTCACTCACCTTCAATGCAGCATCAATCCAACTCCATCCGCTTTTCGGGAAGACCCCGAAATACGACTACCGCGAGAAAACAAAGCTGCAACAAACCGCCGCTGCGGACGTCCCGGAAAGGGCGCCGCAAACGGAGTGCACAGGGCGCAAGTGCCTTACTTGAACAAAAGAGGAGCAAATGCATAAAGGCTCCGCCTCCATGTCTCCCACTCGTGCGCGGTGCCGGGCGAAATGTACATGTAGCTGTTGGTGATCCCTGCGGCAACGAGCTGTTGCTGGTGTATCTCCAGATTCTTGGGGCGCTCCAGGGAACCGCAGCTGAAGAAGAAGACTTTGAATTCCTTGTCGAACTTCGCGGGGTCGGCCATGACGCCGTTGTAGACGGCCTTGAGGTCGAGCGGGGGTATCGAGCCGTCAGGACTTTGGCCAGAGGGTGTTTGCTGACCAAACATGGCAGCACGGTCGCCGCTGAACAAGCCAATGTAGGCGAAGGTCTCGGGGTGCGACATGCCAACTGCTTCGGTGATCATGCCGCCCATCGAAAGTCCGGCCATCGCCCGGTGGTCCTTGTCGGCGATGGTGCGGAAGTTGCTGTCGACCCAGGGGATCAGGTCATTGATCATGAGATCCCCATAAGGGCCGCCTCCTGGCGGGAATCCGCGGAATCCGCCGCCGCGGGGGGCACCGCCGCCGGGTTCAGCAGGAGCACCAGGGCGAGCTGCCGGGGCGGGAGCCGGCATCGCCATCGGCGGACCTACGGCGCTGGTTTCCATCACCACGATCATTGGCTTCACCTTGCCTTCGGCAAGCAGGTTGTCGAGGATCACGTTGGTCCGGCCCATTTCGATCCACACCCGCTCATCTTCGCCGCCGCCGTGTTGCAGATAGAACACCGGGTACCGGACGGAAGTGTCCTTGTCATAGCCGGGAGGCGTGTAGATGAAGATGTGGCGCCAGCTGTTGGCCGTCTTCGAGTAGTAATTCTTGATCAGCACATTGCCGTGCGGAATGTCTTTCAGGTCGTAAAAATCTACGCCCGGATCGGGCACTTCGAAGCCATTACACATGTGCCCGAATCCGATGAATGCGTTGGTGGCCGGGTCCAGCACGACTGCGCCGTCGACGATCATCCAGTAGTTGTGATAGCCCGGAGCCTGCGGCGCGCTGGTGTAGGTCCAAACGCCGTCGTCGCCCTTCACCATGTCGAATGGCGCGTTGTTGATCGACACCTGGACTTTCAGTGCGTCGGGGGCCTTGAAGTGGAACGTGACACGGGAATCAGATTCGATGCGCGGGAATTGAACGCCCGGGAAGTTGTACGGCGAAGGATGCGCCGGAACGACGGCGGCTGAGGCGGAGCCAACGGGAGCGGGGACCAACTCCTGCCTACCTGTCTGAGCGAAGCACGTCCCGGCAGTCAGAGCGGCTGTGAATAGAGCGAACAAAAATCTGCGTTTCATAAGCTTTCATCTCCTGGAACGGTTTGGTCAGCCTCTTCCAAAAAGTTGCTGCTGACGCCTCAGAGTACTATTGCCTTCTTCTGCGGTCGCCCTCCTGAGCGACGTGGCCTAGCCCGGCAACAGCTTGCGCGTTTCGCCTTCAGGGTCGTCGATCATCCGACATTCGTTGTCCCAGACCATGGCTTGGTTGCGCTCCGGATCCGCCGCTGTCCAGGCCAAGCCTGGCTGGCTTGGGTTTCCTGTCCTGGCGAAGTTCGCCCAAGCCGTGGCCATCTTCTTGCCTAGCGCCTGCGCCTCAGGGGTGTTGCCGGTTCCTTGTTCGCAGCGCTTTGTGTTATCGAAGCAGAACTGCAGCTCAGCCGTGTGCCACGCGCCGGCAAAACCGTCGAGCAACGGTGTTTGCCAGCAGAAATAGTATTGATAAGCGGGCGCCGCATGCAGGTCGTGCTTCATCTTCGCCATGCGGGTCACCTTGTTGCGCGCACTGAGCCCAGCGACGCCATAGGACAGCGTGCGAACGCATTTCTCCGGATGCGCTTTCTTCATGGCCGCAATCAGCGCCGTCGCTTTGTCATCTCCAATGACCCTTGCGAGGCTTGCCTGCCACTCCTCCTCATTGGGATTCGAAAGATAGCGCATGCCCTCTTCACTCACTGAGCCCATCAGCATTGGTACGTCCTTCGAAACGTCAGGCGCAGCGTCCTCGAAAGACTTCATGGTGATGTTGCGGCCGTCGACGCTCGGCGTCCAACCGACTTGCGCGACGCTCCCTGGCCCGGATGGGGGCCCGAAGACCACGTCGTGCCTCGGTGGGTTTATTCTGGCCGCAACCGTCCGTCCCGCCGCTGACAACCTCGACCACTCCATTTTCTGCAGAGCGGAAATGTCATTGGATGCGATCCCCAGTTCCCCGATCACCTGCCGGGAAAACTCCTTTTGCTGCTCGGCTGTGGGAATATTCCCGCCGCCTCCAGATTGCGCCGAGGCGCGATGAATTAGCCCCTTGGCCGAGGGCATGCCCAGCAGTGTTGTCACTTTGGACCCGCCCCCCGATTGGCCGTAGATCATCACCTTGCCGGGATCGCCGCCGAAGTTGGAGATGTTTTCCTGCACCCATCGCAGCGCGGCAACGAGGTCGAGAAAACTGAGATTGATGGAATTCTCGTAGGCTGAACCGCCAACGTCGGAAACATCGAGAAAGCCAAGCACGTTGAGCCGGTGATTGACCGAAACCTGCACGACGTCGTGATAGCGCGCCATCTGCGCGCCTTCGTGCGAGGGCAGCTCATACGAAGAGCCAAACTCGAACCCTCCGCCGTGGATGTAGAACATGACCGCGCGGCTGCCGGTTAAGCTGGGCGTCCAGATGTTCAGTTTCAGCATGTCCTCGTTCTGGTATCCGTCGTCCCAGTCCTGCAGGAACGACTGAGCGATCCCCGTCCAATCATGGAGGTGCTGAGGACAATTCGCCCCATAGATCAGGGCAGGGTACTCATCCTTCCATGGCACAGGCGGCTTGGCCGGCAGCCAGCGATTTTCGCCGCCCGTGTTCTGGCCATACGGGATACCTTTGAAAGTGAAAACACCTCCGTCGACAAATCCGCGCACCTTGCCATATTGCGTATTGGCGACGGCCGTGCGAGGCGTGGAGCAGTTTCCCGGTTCCTGGTGGGCTGCGGTTTTTGTGCTGTCGGAAGCCTGCCCTTGCCTGCCCGCGGCGAGCCCAAGGCCTGCTGTTGCAGACAGAAACAACGCCTCGCGCCGGCTTAAGAGAATGCCCTTTCCAGAATTTGGTTTCGACATCATGGATCCTTTCTTGCTTATTCGCTCAAGTACCGGCAGAGTCCTCTCTGGTTCCCCCGCACGTACCTTCTCATGAATAAAGGTTGAAACTGAATCGGATTCGGAGTGAGTCCTCTGGAATGCCAGCTCCCTTAAAAGATGCAGCCGCACAGAAGTGAAACGATGTAACCGTGCGGCTGCCGTTCTGCGGGAGACAGCACAGAATTCCTAGAACCTCAATTTCGCTACCCATTGCACGGATCGACCACCCACCGTTGTACTGAAGATCTGTCCTGTGTGGCCGGGACCAATGGTTGAGTCAGGTAGTCCAAATGAGGGATGGTTCGGCAAGTTCTCCGCGTTGATGCTGAGGTCCAGATTCACCCTTTCCCAGATCGCAAACGTTTTGTGCATCGCGGCATTGACTTCTGTCAGGTCTGGGCCATGAACGCTGTTCCGGCGCATGTTGCCGAAGGCTCCTGCACCTGGAGAAGCAAAAGCCGCAACGTTATACCATTCAGTCAACTTCCCACTGGAGCCCGACGCCTTCGGATTCCCAACAAGATTCGGGTATTGTGAGGCGTTGGATGAGAGGCTGTCGCTCAGGTTAGTCGCCATGGTCGGAGTAAATGGACTGCCCGACTGAACGACGGTCGTCTCACTAAGCTCCCAGCCGCCGATCGCTTCATCCAGAACGGCATTATTGTTGAGGAAATGGCGCCCCTTGCCAAAGGGCAGTTGATAAACAACCTCTCCCTTGAACGCCTGGCGGACATCGAAGTTCGACGGGCCGTAGTTCGAATACGGAACGTAGGCGTTCTGGAAGGGCTCGTTGCCTTGCACCAGGTTCCAGCCTGCAGTGTCCTGATCGTCCAAGAACTTCGACCAGACGTAATTAAAGCTGAACTGCAATCCTGCGGTCATTCGCTCGGTAATGACGGCCTGCAGGGAGTGATAGTTCGAGATGCTGTTCGGTGTATTGCCTGAGATGGTTTGGAATTCCGGATAGGGCCGATCAGCGGCGTCATTCGATCCCAGTTCGCTCTGCGGAACCTGGTTAATATCTGTCAGGTACAACTCGTCGGCGCCGTGGCTCCCGATGTAAGAAAGCTGACCCATCAGGTTTGAGGACAGCTCACGCTGCACAGTGAGATTCCACTGTTGCAACCGCACGAATGGGTTGTTGTACTGCTGGTAGCTCACGGACTGTCCGTTGTACGATCCAGCCCCGGTTGGAGCATTGAGGTAGAGAGAATTGATGCTCGCGCCGGCCTTACCCTGCGGGTTTTCATTCCCCGTGCCCTTCAGGAAAGCCACGGGTTCTGCGCCAGTCGTGTTGTCGGCCTCGCTGCCGCTGGAGGCAAGCGCATATCCCAGGCCGAGGCCGTAATCGTCATAACTCCATGGGAAAGTGTAGATGCCCCATCCTCCGCGGACCGTGGTTTTCGGCCCGAGTTCCTCTTCAAAACCAAGTCGCGGCATGAGCTCATCCCATACGCTCTTCTGCAGATGGGTTCTTCCATTGGCATGGGTGAGCCCGTACCACATCGCGCCTGGTTTGTTGGTAGCAGGATTTGTCACGGTTGGATCGAAAGAGTCAACATTTCCATTGATTTCTGACCATCCGGTCGTGCCTGCCCAGCGAACGCCCAGATTCAGATTCAGTTTTGAGGTCGCCTTCCAATCGTCCTGCGCAAAGAGTTGCGGTGTCTTCTCCCTGGCGCCGAATTCCGGAGATACCAGGGCGCTCCAGCTATTCACATATCCGAGCAGAAAATCGGCGTAGGCGACTCCGGTTGTCGTGGTAAGAGGATTGCTAGCTTGATTGCTGCCCGCTGTGTAAACACCGGTGAAAGTCAAGGCCGCCGGGTTAACAGAGCCGTAGGCGGTGAGGTTACCCTGGGTGGAGTCCGATCTGTAGATCAGATCCTCGCCGCCGAAGTGGATATCGTGCCGACCGACGGTCCAAGTTACGGCATCGGACGGGGTGAGCACGTTTGACGTGTAGTACCCGTTGGTACTGGGCCCGAGTCCGTATATGTTGTTGATGGTAATCGGCGGAAACTCGTCGGCTTTCATGTATTGCAGGCCCAGTTTGGCCGGCCATCCTCCGTTGAGGGATTCGGGCGTCCACTGATCGTGCTCTTCCATGAAGCCGAAGCGAAATTCGTTGACGAACCTGCTGCTGATCGTCCACACGTCTGTTAATTGACTGAGCGAGCTCAGGATGTCGAAGCCGTCGGCGTTGATGGTGCCGACCGGGGTTACGCTGATCGGCCATCCATTCTGCCAGCCCGAGGACCCGGTGAGGCGATTGTTTTGCGTGAGGTCGATGTCGAATCGACCGAAATATTTGACGACCGGAAATTTGGATCCCACAGCAACGTAGGAGTAGTCGTTGACCGGCGACCCGCTTCCGGCATTTGCAGTGGGCAGGACGGCCTGGATACTCTTCGCTACGGGGTCGAGTAGCCCGGCAGGAATTTTGTTTCCGCTTCCGTACTCGCTGGCGAACGACTGCCGCGTCACGATCCCTGCATTCACTACTTGTGTGGTCGGGTCGTAGAGCGTGGGCAGGCCTGTGAAATCGCCTGTACGCATCGGGTTGGTGGGAACGTTGATGAATGCCACGCTTGAGCCGCCGTGGTTAACCACTCCCTCCGCGCCAAAGAAGAAGAAAGCGCGTTTGTTGAGATGAGGAATCGGCACCGGGCCACCGATCGTGCCGCCGACGTCGTGGCGATGTACAGGCGGTACAACTCCTGTCCCGAAACCGTACGGCGCCGCATTGAAAATGGTGTTTTCGAGATAGTCGAATGCCGATCCGTGGTATTGGTCGCTGCCGCCTTTCGAGATCTGGTTGTAGAGAACCCCACCCATTCCATTTTGGGCCGAAAAAAGGGAATCGCTCATCTTCACTTCGGCGATCGAGTCGAACATCGGATTCATGATCACGTTGTCGCTCATCGGCGAAGTAACGTACGCTCCATCCATCAAACCCGTGAAGTAAGGCAGGCTGCCGTTGGCTGATGCCTCGGTCCCCTCGCCTAATGCGCCGCCGAAAAATACTTGAGGACTTCCGGTAGCGCCGGGTTGCAAAGCAACAAAACTCGACCAGTCAGCATAGTTTCCGCCGACTTGAGGGAGCTCTTGAAGCGTATTTTCTTCCAAAGTGGACGAAACTTCAGCAGTAGTCGTCTCCAGCAGCGGCGCCTCGCTTGTCACAGTAATCTGCTGTGAGGTTTGCCCGATCGTCATCTGCACGTTGATTCCAAGCATTCCAACTTCGACTGTGATCGGTCCCCGTTTGTAGGTCGCGAATCCTTCCTTCGTAAAGGTCAATATGTAGTGGTCCGGAACGATCGGCCCGGTGTCATACGCGCCGGAATCGTTTGAGACAAAGTTGTGGGCGATGTTCTTGTCCACGTCCAGTACCGTGACGGATACGCCCGGAACGACGGCACCGGTTGAGTCCGTAACCGTGCCGGTGATGTCGCCGGAGTTCATGGCCTGACCGCACGCCAAGCTCGCGCACCCAAGCACGAAGATCGACAACAAGCATCGCGACAACACATTGCCCATCGTGTTCGTACGACAAACGGATTGAAGCTTGCCTCCCTGAGAATTGAACTGAACCATAAAGCTCCCCCTTTTCGGAATTCCCGAGTTGTCTGGGCTGCTGACTCCCGGTCTGTTAGCACGAGTGGATCCCGTTCTGTGCTCCCGGTAAACGCTTACTGGCGGCCGTAAAGAAACGATCTCGGCCGCGGAATCGATCAACATTCCCGCTCAACCGACTCCGAGAGTTTGCTACACTCATCCAGTCGCTATTCGAAGCTGGGGGGAAGCGTAGGCAAGGATTTGCATGGTCGGCAAGTTGCCGCGAGGTTACAATGCGTTAAGCTTTGTGACCGCTCTAAGAGCTTGATGAGATAAGGGATGGATCATGGGTTACGGAATGTTACTCACACGATCCAAAGGCGAGCAGGATCCCGAAGCTTGTCTCGAGCAAGTTGATCGGTTGATCCAAAGTCCTTCTCTGCAAGGATCCGACGCTCTTTGCCGCCTCATCCGATTTCTGGCAGAACATGCCCTGAATTCACCTTCTGAGCATTTGAAGGAGTACCAGATTGCGACGGAGGCTCTCGGCCGCCCGCCGGGGTTTGACCCTCATTTGGATTCCGGCGTGCGCGTTCAAGTGGCCAGGCTCCGCGATAAGCTCGCCGAATACTACAGTTCAGTCGGAACGCGCGACCCGATCCTGATTGAAATCCCTAAGGGGAGTTACACGCTTACATTTCAGAAGAGGACCATACCTGTCGATCAAAATTCACTCGGCCAAGCCGCATCCGGCGCAGCGCCGGCGACATATACGAGAAGCCTCAGGTCCCGTAAAACGGTTTTCATTGCTTTAGCCTTTCTGGTCGGTGTTCTCGCGATCTCCGGGGTTCTGGTTACATTTGCCCTCCATCCGCGACCGGTCCAGGCACCTGCCTCTGCGAACAACGCCAATCAGCCGCCCACAGCGTTAGCAACATTCTGGGAGCCGTTTGTTCACGCCCCCGAGCAGCCTTTTCTCGTTTTCAAAACTCTTCCATTGGTCGGGAGCTACGTAACAGGGATGCACCTTTTCGATTCGTCCCGGGACAATCCGAAACAGGAGATTCAACACTTCACTGGAATCGGAGAGGCCATGGGGATGCTCGAACTGGCTCAGCAATTCGAAAGAACTGGAAGCCGCTTCCGCGTAAAACGTGAGGGTCTGTTTACGATCGATGATGCTCGCCACAACGACTTGATCTATGTGGGATCTCCAAGCAGCGCTTTGGGCATGGGCGAGATTCTCGGGACACGGGAGTTCACGTTTCGCAGGCAGAGAGCCGGCCCCGATCCCTACAGGTGGGAGATTGTAGAAAGCCATCCGCGACCGGGAGAAACAGCCATCTATCTTGGAACTTCCGACATCCAGCCGATTGAAACGGACTATGCAATCATTGCTCTTAAGAGAGGGCTGGATCCATCCCGTTGGACGCTCCTCCTTGAAGGTACTTCTACTGAAGCCACCCAGGCAGCGGTCGACTACGTCTGCAACGAACGTTCGGTTGCTGGAATGCTGAACGGCATGCACATCAAATACGGTGCTCGCTTGAAGCCGTTTGAAGGCTTGCTGCGAGTCAAGATCGCGGACGCTGTGCCGGTAGAAACTGAACTCTTGGATTTACGAGGAACAGAAGACTGACCTGGTCGAGCCCGCAGGACAGATGTGCTTTCCCAGGAACTGCCGGATTCTCGGGATTGTTTTGTCTATCAACCTATAGGTTTTGGAACAGCTCTTTTCGTCCAAATCACCTTTCATTTTCTGTGAGATAGAAGGCACAATTTGCGAGGGCTTTGCGAACGGAAATGGCAGCTATTCCAGGGTCTTAGCCGTTACAAAAGGCTGCGGCGGACGATCGACTTTCACCACCCCTTTTCAGGCATGACCTCTGAAGAGCTGCCAGAATTTGGATTCCGGGAGTATCACCGGCGCCGCGCCAGTCCTCGACCCGACCGGCCAGTGTTTACATATCCTATCCACCTGGACGGAAAAAGGCTTTCTTGGAAGCGTGCGATCGAAAAGGGACTGCGGGAATCCCCCATGGAGAATATGCCGAGATTTCACTCGGCAAAAGCTGCGAAGAAATGCTCTCCGGTTCCTTTCCAAGCCAAATACCTGAGAGTTTGCCCGGAAATCCTAGGATTCGACAATGATTCTCTATAAATCGCTGATTATATTGACTCTTTGGCGGAGAGGGAGGGATTCGAACCCCCGATACCCTTTCGGGTATGCCGGTTTTCAAGACCGGAGCCATCAACCGCTCGGCCACCTCTCCGCTGGGCATCGGCTCTCTTGAGATTGTACGGGAAACCGCGGTTATGGTTGCGGCAGCACTAGCACTTCCACACCTGAGGCCGCATCCTTTTGGTGGAAGATTTGTTCGGTTGCCTTCTTGAAATCATCCGGCTTGGCATAGGGAATATCGGTAAACGTCTGCGGATTGCGATCCGTGAGCGGGAACCAGGAACTCTGCACCTGCACCATGATGCGATGGCCGCGGCGAAAGGTGTGATAAAGATCGGGCATGGTGAAGTTGATGGCTGTGAGCTTGTCCGGAACCAGCGGCTCGGACTTCTCCCAACTGTTCCGGAACTTTGCGCGGAATGGTTCGCCTCGCAGCAATTGCTCGTAACCGCCCATATGGATCGGCGGCGCATCGAGCACACGCTTGTTGGGCATGGAAGATTGCTCGGTATCGGCGTCCTCGTCGGGATAGACATCGATGAGCTTTACATCGAAGTCCGAGTCGGTCCCCGAGCTTGCGACTTTGAGATGCGGTGAAATGGGACCGGCAATGGTTACATCTTCAGTCAGCGGATCTGTTTCGTAGACGAGCACGTCGGGCCGGTACCCGGCAAAACGCTGGTCGTCGACCATGTATCGCTGCGGCACCGTGTCGGTTGTGTAGCCCACAAAAGGCACCGGGTGGTTGGGGTCGCTCACGTACTCGTCCACACTCGCGGCTTCATCGGGGGCATCGAAGCTGAGTTTGCCGCCGGAGTGGAAGTAAAGCGTCTTGGGCGCAACGGCCTTCGGCGGCCACACGTCGTATCGGCGCCAGACATTGGTTCCCGTCTCAAAGACGATCGCCTTGGGAAGCGCGCTGCCCTTGCCCTTTCAGGTAGTGCTCGAAGAACGGGAATTGAATGTTGGTGCGGAAATATGCTGCGGTTTTGGCGTTGAATTGCACATCACCCAGATGATCGCCGTCGCTGCGCGCCCATCCTCCATGAACCCACGGCCCCTCCACGAGCGTAATCGGCGTTTCGGGATTGAATTTCTGAATCGCGTAGAAGGTTCGGTAAGGCCCCTCGAGATCTTCCGCGTCGTACCACCCGCCAACCACGAGCACCGCACACTTCACATTCTTCATGTGCCGCGACAGATCGCGGGATTGCCAGTATTCGTCATAGGTGTCGTGCTTGTATTGGTCGTCCCACATCCAGGTCGGGCCCTTCAGGTACTGATCAAGATTGGCGACATTTCCGGCGTGCAGATAGAACTCGTAACTATCCGGCGTGCCGAAGTCGAACGGGATTTCTGGGCCAGGAAGCACAGGATTGTCCTGCGGATGGAAGAAGGGCGCGTAGAATCCAAAGCCGGCCGAGAGCATGAACGCGCCGCCATGGTAAGAGTCGTCGCCGAGGAAGAGGTCGGTCATGGGCGCCTGCGGGCTGGCGGCAACGATAGCAGGATGCGAATCGATGATCGAGGCCGACGTATAGAACCCCGGATACGAGATCCCCCAGATGCCGACCTTGCCGTTGTTGTTGGACACATTCTTCAGCAGGAATTCGATGGTGTCGTACGTATCCGAAGAGTCGTCCACGTCTTGCGGCGATTTTTTCTGGTCGATGTGCGGACGCATCTCCACAAATTTCGCCTTCGCTCATCCAGCGGCCGCGCACATCCTGGTAGACAAAGATGTAACCCGAATTCTCGAACTCGTCGGAGGGCCCAAGATGAGCAGGATAGCGGTCTTCTCCGTAGGGCGCGACGTTGTAAGGCGTGCGGTTCATCATGAAGGGATACGGGCCGGGATCGGCAGGAAATGCCGACGGCTTGGGAACGTACACCGCAGTGAACAGGCGCACGCCGTCGCGCATGGGAATGCGGTACTCGTATTTGGTGTAGTGCGCGCGAACGAAATCCTCGTTGGAATTCTGCGCGTCAAGCTGATGCGCACCGAAGAAAGAGGAGATAAGGATGAGTACGACGAGAATAGGAGCCGCGAACCGCCTTGGGACTGTCGTGGGCCGTTTGTTCATGACCCATCAGATTAACCCGAGCGCCACGGCATCCGAAAGCTTTGCCGTCACGTCACCCGGTCCACCATGATGCGGACTTGGCGTGCGCTCCCAGCGGTTTCCTGATGGGTTCTTTATACTAAGGGTGCTAGAAACGAGAGAACAGGCCAAAGGCGGAGCTTGCTCAAAAGCCGGGTTGTGCAAATACACTCCATGTAACCTGGCTGCTGGGAGTTAGCAGCCGACCTTCCGAATCAGCCGCAACGAAAGTTCGTCCCAATATGAGTGCAGGCCATCCAATCGAGTTGGAACCGCTTTACGGAGACTATCCGCTCGACCAGGCCTTCGACGAGATGCGCGAGCCGACCGGGGAATTGCGCACGCACTATCGCGCCATGGCGGAGAATCTGGCCACTCTGCCGCAGGGCGAGTTGCAGCGGCGCAAGCAGTCGGCGGACCTCGCATTTCTGACCCAAGGCATTACCTTCACGGTGTATGGTCGCGATGAGGGCACTGAGCGCATCTTTCCCTATGACCTGCTGCCGCGACTGGTAACGGCCGCAGAGTGGGATCGGATTGAACGCGGTCTGACGCAACGGATCACTGCGCTGAACCTGTTTCTGCGCGATGTTTACTCCGACGGCAAGATTCTGAACGATCGCGTGGTGCCGCGCGAACTGGTTTACAGTTGCAAGCACTACCGCCGGCAGATGCGCGGACTGCAGGTTCCGCGCAATGTGTATATCGCGGTAGTAGGCAGCGATCTGCTGCGCTTGAACAACGGCGAGTTTGTTGTGCTCGAAGATAACCTGCGCGTGCCCTCGGGCGTGAGCTACATGCTCACCAACCGCCGCGTGATGAAGCGGACGTTCCCGCATCTCTTTGCACGATACGGCGTACGGCCCATTGAGCACTATCCACAATTGCTGCTGGCCACGCTTCGCTCGCTGTCGCCGGAGGGCCGGCCTGAACCGAATATTGTTCTGCTCACGCCGGGCGTGTTCAATTCTGCCTATTATGAGCACACCTATCTTGCGCGCCAGATGGGCGTCGATCTTGTCGAGGGCCGCGACCTGGTGACGCACGACAATTTCGTCTACATGCGCACCACCGATGGCCTGAAGCGCGTGGACGTCATCTATCGCCGCGTGGACGACGACTTCAGCGATCCGCTGGTTTTTCGCTCCGATTCGGCGCTGGGCTGTGCAGGCCTTTTCAACGCCTATCGCGCGGGCAACGTCACGCTGGCGAATGCGTTTGGCACCGGGCTGGCGGACGATAAGGCGGTGTACGCTTTCGTGCCCAAGATGATCCGCTACTACCTCAACGAAGATCCGATTCTCGCCAATGTAGAGACGTATCTTTTGAGCGAAGAGAAAGACCGCAAATACGTTTTGGCGAATCTCGACAAGCTGGTGGTGAAGGCCGTCGGCGAGAGCGGCGGCTACGGGATGCTGATTGGGCCGCAGTCAACGGCGCGCCAGCGCGAAGAGTTTGCGCTGCAAATCGAGGCCAATCCTCGGAACTATATTGCGCAGCCCACGTTGGATTTCTCGCGGGCGCCGTGCATGGTCGACGACCGGCTGGAGCCGCGCCACGTCGATCTGCGGCCCTACATTCTCTTCGGAGACAAGATAAACATCGTGCCTGGCGGACTCACGCGCGTGGCGCTGGAAAAAGGATCGCTCGTCGTCAATTCCTCACAGGGCGGCGGCAGCAAGGACACATGGGTTCTGGAATCGTAGACGTTGAAGTCAGTCGTGCGCGAAGAGAGAGGAGCAGGATGCTATCTCGAGTTGCCGACAGCCTCTACTGGATGAGCCGCTACCTGGAGCGGGCGGAAAACACTGTGCGCCTGCTCGACGTGACCATGAGCCTTATGCTCGACACGGGCGGGGCCGGCGCGGAGGCGCGCTGGCAGCGGATGGTGGAGGCGCTGGGCAAACCGGCCGAAATGGAGTGGGACGGGAACCTCGAGCGAATGGCGCAAAAGCTGGTCTTCGATCAGGTCGATCCGGCGTCGGTAATTTTTTGCTTAAGCGCGGCCCGAGAAAATGCGCGCCAGGTACGCGAAGAGATTTCGACCGAGCAATGGCAGAGGTTGAACCGGCTGTTTCATCAAATCCACTCTCCTCACGCGCAGGCCCAGTTCAGCTCCAACATGAACGAACTGCTTGCATCGGTGGTGGATGGGATTCATCTCTTCCAGGGCGTTGGCGACTCCACGATGATCCATGGGCAGGGCTGGCAGTTCATCCGGCTGGGCCGGTACACTGGAACGCGCCTACGCAACAGCCACACTTCTTGAGGTGTATCAACCCGAACTTTTAAGCGCTCAGGAGCGCGAGCACACCGGCTACCAGTACCTGGAGTTGGTGGGATTGTTGCGCTGCTGCACGGCGTTCGAGGCGTATTGCCAGGTGTACACGGCAGATCTCACTCCGGGCCGCATCCTCGAGTTCCTGGTGTTGAACCGCGACTTTCCTCACGCGATTCGTTATTGTGTCGATACGGGGCGTGCTGCAATCCAGTCAATCCAGACCACGGGAGGGCGCCGTTCGCCCGATGAGTTGGTTGCGGGCATCGGCCGCTTGCACGCCATGCTGGATTACACCACCATTGGCGAGATTCTGGCCGGGAATGCGGGCGCGTTTTTGCACAAAATTCGCGAGCAATGCCTGCGGATTCATGAGCTGCTTTATCGGTATTACGTGCATTACTCGATCCAGTCGGCATTGGCGGTCTAAGAAACGAGCATGAACTTTTATTCGATACGGCATCTGACGCGCTTTCGCTACTCGCAGCCCATCAGCGAGAGCATCATGGAAACGCGCATGCATCCGCGCTCCGACTCGAGCCAACACTGCCTTACATTCGCGCTGTCAGTCAGCCCGCGTTGCCGTGTCTTCAGCTATCGCGACCACCTCGGCAACAACGTGCAGCACTTCGACATTCCCGGCGAGCACAGCCAACTGGTGATCGTGGCCGAATCGGTGGTGGAGCAGCAGCCCTTGCCTGACGTTCCGGGCTTTCTTTTTCCCGAAGCCTGGGTCGAACTCGATGAGCTGATCGAATCCGGCGACTACTGGGAGATGCTGCTGCCGAGCACATTTGCGGTCGATACTCCAGCCTCGTGAATTGGCAAAAGAGATGGAGGTGGTCCGGCGCGACGACCCGCTGCACCTGGTGCTTGAGTTGAACCAGCGCCTCTTCCACTACTTCGATTATGTTCCGCGTTAAACGCGCGTCGACTCGCCAATTGACGAAGCCATCCTGAGTCACGAAGGGGTGTGCCAGGATTTTGCGCATACCATGATCGCGTTGCTGCGCCATGTACGCATTCCCGCGCGCTATGTCTCCGGCTACTTGTACCGCGGAAGCGAAGATCACGACCGGTCGACACCCGACGCGACGCACGCGTGGGTTGAGGCGCTGCTGCCGCACCTGGGCTGGGTGGGCGTCGATCCCACGAATAATCTGATTGCGCATCACCGGCATATTCGCACCGCAGTGGGGCGCGATTATGCCGATGTTCCGCCCACGCACGGCGTCTTTCGCGGAAAAACCGCGAGCGAGCTTTATGTTGCCGTAAAAGTGGAGGCCAGCGACCATGCGCCGGCCCTCGACCGGAAGCTGCCCATTCCCGAAGACTGGAGCGTGCTGGTGGAGCGCGCGCAGCAACCACCGGACCCGCCCGCGCCCTTTATCGACCTGCAGCAGATGCAGCAGCAACAACAGCAGTAAGGCAGGTACCCCGGGAACAAGGGACCAAGGAAGCGAGCCAGCAAAGGGGAGTGTCCCAGTGCGAGTTCTCCGCTTCCGGCCTGTTGATGGCCCGGGCAAGGGATGTTTACTCATCGGTACCCTACGCCCCCCCGCCCCCCATCTCTGTAAAGAAATATGGCGTTTTCATCAGGTTAACGGGTGGGCCTCGCCGCAAGTCTCTCATTCCGTGATGGATGTTTGCAAATTTGTCCAGCGTCAGGAGTTAGAAGCGGAGCGCGGAAATTGGCGGCATTGGCGGAGCCAAACTCGAAGCCGGCGCGCATTTCCCTGCCGAATTCCAGTTTAGAGATTTCGCGGAAATAATCTGCAATTTGCGAGGGAGAAACAGAGGGTTTGGAGTAAGGAGCATGGACGGATTTTGGAAGCCGTGAGGGATTGACAGGGAAAAACTGGGCAGTCAGTGGTCAGAGCGGCGGTGGTGAGGGAGCGACGAGTTGGGGCCGCAACAGCGTTTGAACTAAGTCGCTGGCGCGACGGACGCTGCGGCGTGGGTCGTCCCCGGGCATTGTTGACGGTGTAAGGCTTGGGTCACAAGGAGGTTTACTGTGACCCATCTTCGGCAGCTGATGCTGGATGAACTCCAGCGTCGCAACTATTCCCCAAGCACTGTCCGTTGCTACATTCACGCGGTGACGGATTTCTCTAGATACTTCCACCGCTCGCCTGAGCGCCTTGGTCCCAGCCACATTCGCGAGTACCAGGTGCATCTGTTCCGCGATCGGAAGTTGTCGCCTGGCACCATCCAGAGCCGATGTGCGGCGCTGCGGTTTCTCTTCGTCAAGACCCTTCGGCGCCCCTACCTGCTCGATGAGATTCCTTTTCCCAAGCGCCCCAGGAAGCTGCCGACCGTGCTCAGTCCGGAAGAGGTCGCGGGGTTGATTGATTCAGCTCGGAACCTGATGCATCGCGCCATGCTGATGACGCTGTATGCAACCGGGCTGCGCCGGGCCGAGTTGTGTCACCTGAAGGTCACCGACATCGATAGCGAACGCATGGTCATTCACGTCCATCAGGGCAAGGGCAGCCGCGATCGCGATGTTCTGCTGACCCCCAAGCTTCTGGACACTCTGCGCGAGTACTGGCGCTGGATGAAGCCCAGAACCTATCTGTTCCCAGGCATGGTGAACAACTGGCGGGCTGATGTGCCCATCACGGAAAAGATCGTCTGGGCGGCTGTGGCTGAGGCCGCCGAGCAGGCGGGCATCAAGAAGCACATATCTCCGCATACGCTGAGGCACAGTTTCGCCACGCATATGCTCGAAGCTGGCGCCGATCTGCGCACCATCCAGGTGCTTCTTGGACACTCCAAGCTCGAACACTCGACCGTCTATCTGCACCTGTCACGACGCCACCTGCAGGCGATTCCAAGCCCGCTCGAAGCCATCGAAGTGTCACGGCCGGACGAAGTAAAACGCTCCAGGAGACGCATGAAACGATGAGCCGGCCCACCCTCGAGGTGGCTGACATCGTCCGTCGAACGGGCAACAGGTTTTTAGAACAGCAGCAGTCGCATCTTGCATGGCCGCATCGCAAGGTACTTGATGCCATCGTCCGCTGCCGCACTGCGGCACTGGGCGGTCATCGCGATCAGTGCGTCCGCTGCGGCCATCAGGCCATCTCGTTCAACTCATGCCGCAACCGGCACTGCCCCAAGTGCCAGGGGAACGCACGCGCCATGTGGCTGGCCGCGCGCTCAGCTGACCTATTGCCCGTTCCGTACTTCCACGTCGTCTTCACTCTGCCACACGAACTCTCCGCGCTTGTTCTCCAGAACAAGCGGCTGTTCTACGATCTGCTCTACCGCGCAAGCGCTGCGGCGTTGCTCGAACTGGCTCGCGATCCCAGGCACCTCGGAGCCGACATTGGATTCCTCGGCGTGCTCCACACCTGGGGACAGAACCTTGAGCATCATCCCCATGTGCATTACATCGTTCCCGCCGGCGGCCTGGCTCTCGACGGCTGCAGATGGGTCGATTCGTCGCGCCGATTCTTCCTGCCTGTTCACGCACTAAGCCGAGTCTTCCGCGGCAAGTTCGTGGCTGGACTGAAGCAGCTCGCCGCGCAGGACAAGCTGCAGTTCCACGGCTCGCAACAACATCTGGCCGCTCCCGGCTGCTTTCCCAGCTTCCTTGGACAGTTATTCCAGAAGAACTGGGTCGTCTACGCCAAGCCGCCTTTCGGCGGCGCCGAACATGTGCTCAACTACCTGGCCCGCTACACCCATCGCGTAGCCATCTCCAACCATCGGCTCGTGGCCCTCGAAAACGGCAACGTCTCATTTCGCTGGCGAGACTACGCCCACGGCGGCAAGCAGAAGATCATGACCGTTTCCGCCCATGAGTTCCTGCGCCGCTTCCTGCTGCATGTGCTGCCCGGCGGCCTAGTGCGCATCCGCCACTTCGGTCTCTTCGCCAACCGCAGACGTGGTGCTGCGCTCGAACGCTGCCGCGCGCTTCTCGGCATGGCGGCCAGCGTCGATCCACCCCAGCCGCCAGGCCTGCGTTGTCCCGCCTGCTCCGGCATCATGTTGGTCGTTGAACGACTAACCCGCGGCCACCTTCACTTTCATCCAGGCCTGACCCAGTCCGAGCAAGGGAGGTACAGCGTTGACAGCTCATGAGCGCCTCGACGCTCGCGCGCATGCTATCAATACATCCACCGTCGCGTCTCAGCACGCAACGCCGAAGTGCGCTCGATCTCCGATAATGACCGTCACGCGACGCATCAGAAGATACAGACCGAGACTGCATCTAGCCATGAAACCGGAGACTGCGGCCCCCAAGCCGTCCCTCCCCGACCTTGCTGCACACTGTTGGTCATCTGTCGCCGATTGAAACCCCATAGGTAGACAACCGCGTCCGTCGCAGACCCCAGCGACTTACTTCAAACGACCCTATCGAAACTGCCCCGGCAAAACAGTCTTGAGGCAAACCACCGCTCTCATGCCGCGGCAGTCCCGATAGGGACCTAACGTTTTTCAGGACGGATCGATGCAACGAATCGTGGTCCACCAAAGTTCGCCCGGTTCACGTTGAACCGTATGGGAGCATCGGAACGGCCGCTGCGCCCCGGTAGGATACATTCAGTGCCCCATCCGACTCAAGCGTCACCAATTTGCCCCACGCCGCGATCAGACTGAAAAAGTCCCCGTCGGGTTGGAAGTCATCGTCATCGATATTTGCCGCCGCGATGCGATAGTCGATCAGCGAACGCAGATCTCGCCTCGACCTGGTCACAGCCGTGCGAGACCCGCGTTTGCCAGTCAGGATTCGACTTACTCAACTTTCTCGAATCCGGTTTCCATTGTCACCTTGGTTCCGATGACATTGCCTTGGATGTGAGCGAGGAGGTTGCCCGACTCGTCCCACTGGTCGATGGTGAATTTTCCCGAAGTGGCTTGCCCCTTATCGTCAAGCGTTAACCATTGCTGGATGCGCGCGGGACCTACCAGGATGAGCCCTGTGGGATCATAGGAGATGCCGAAGTGGTTCAGCTGATAAGTCCGCTCGCCAGTTTTTCTCCATTCGCCGAGGCAAACGTTGCCGGTTAGTGGCGAGCGCAAACCAGAGACGTTGATCTCGGTGCCGTCACTGTGCCACTGAGCGTAGCCAGCATCAATCTCGGTGCCGTCCGGGATGCCATCACTGCCCTCCGAGATCCAATGTTCTTTCCAGGTCCCGACAATTGTAGGTCCGCCTGCATTGGCCTCATCGTCACCGGGAAACGACGCGAGCAGCAGGTGCGGTGAACCGAACTGACGCTGCGACGTTGCGTTGAATGATGCGGGACTATACTGGCCGCACCCGGCATGTGCGTAGGGAACGATCACAGTTAGAAGCGCCAGCGTGCTCAGCGCCGGAACAATTTTCATCATTACCGTTTTCATCATTTCCTCCTCTGCCGGGGGAATCTGCCGGCTCGAATCAGATAAAACGCGAGTCTGACTTCGGCGACAATGGAGGAAGGTAAATTCCGAGGTGAAGAAAGGTGAAGAGTTAAGTAATTCAATCTAAACGGTTACCATTTCGACAATTTCGTGAATGCTATACTTCAGCCTCTCTGGGATGAAGCAGGTGCACTTTGCCCGTCTATCAGTTCGGCGAATTCCGCCTTAATTGCGGCAGCTTTGAACTCAGCCGACAAGGTCGCAGGCTGAAACTCGAGCGGAAGCCTCTCGAGCTCCTCGTCCTTCTGGTGACCAGGCATGGCCAGGTCGTTACACGTAGTGAGATGGCCGAGTGCCTGTGGGAGCAGGAAGTCTTCGTCGACATCGAACATGGGATCAACACGGCAGTCCGTAAAATTCGCCAAACCCTAGGGGACAGCCCGGACCTGCCGCAGTTTGTGCAGACAATCTCCGGATCTGGTTATCGGTTCATTGCATCCGTTACGGTCGTTGAGCCGGAGGTCCCGGCGCCGACTCCACTTCCTGATGTTCCGATCGAGCCTCCTGCTCCGCCGGGGATCTCCGCTGCGCCCAGGATTTCGCCGGCTGTTCGAACTCGGAAACGATATTGGCTAGCCGCGATTTTGTGTGCCTTGATTCTGATTGCAATTGCCATACTCACCGTCGGCCCTCATCCGTTGGCCGGCCGCTTCCTCAATCGACCAAACCGCTCCGCAATCGGGTCGCTTGCCGTACTGCCTCTCCAAAACCTTTCCGGCGACGCGGGCCAGGAGTACTTCGCCGACGGCATGACCGACGAGCTCATCACAGAGCTCGCCCGTATCCCCAACCTTCGCGTCGTTTCCCGCACGTCTGTCATGGCTGAGAAGGGCTCGCTCCGCTCACTCCCTGATATCGCCCGGCAGCTCGACGTCGACGCTATCGTTGAAGGCTCCATCGTCCGGTCCGGCGACCGCATCCGCATCACCGCGCAGCTCATCGATGCTCGCACCGACCGACATCTCTGGGCCCAGTCCTTTGAAGGTCCTGCCTCCGACGTCCTCTCTCTCCAGGACAGCGTGGCCCAGCAGATCGCCACGCAGGCCAGTCTGGTGCTGACCCCTGCCTCGCCGCGTGCTCCCGTCAACCCGGACGCGCATGACGCTTATCTGCGCGGCCGCTTCTTTTTTAACAAGCAGGACATCCCTCACAGCCTGGATTCGTTCGAGCAGGCCATCGCCTTGGATCCGAACTACGCCTCCGCCTACGCCGGCTATTCCTCTGCACTCGATGCCGCTGCCGCGTTCGGCAAAGGTACGCCCGAACAGCAGATGCCCAAAGCACTCGCCGCTGCTGAGCGCGCCATCCAGCTAGACCCCCAGAACAGCGAAGCTTACGCCGAGCTAGGTAGCGTACAAACCATCTACGAGTGGGACTGGACAGCAGCAGAGCAAAACCTGACCCGCGCCATCTCGCTCAATTCCAGCGACTCGATTGCCGAATTCAAGTACGCCGTTTTCCTCGACGCCGTGGCTCGCCCGCAGGATGCTGTCACTCACATGCGACGCGCGCTTCAGCTCGATCCGCTTTCCTTCTTCATCAACCGCCGGCTGGGCGCCACTCTTTACCTGGCTCGTGAGTACGATGCCGCACTCGCTCAGCTGCAACGCGCAGCCGAGATGGAACGGCAGCCCGGCTCGATCGACAACTACATGAGCCTGATCTACGAGCAGAAGGGCGATCGAGACGAGGCCGTGCAGCTCGATCTGACAGCGGTGCTGCACGAAGATTTGCCACATCTCGACGCTGCCGCTCTGCTTGGCGTTTACCATCAGCAAGGATGGCAGGCCTATTGGCGCGCGCGCACCCGCGCCCTCCTCTCCACCTCAGCTCACCCCTGCACCGCTTACGAAATAGGCATCGATGATCTTCGAGTGAACGAACTCGACCATGCCTTTGAATCTTTTCAGCACGCGGTCGACAGCCACTGCTTCTACATGGCACTGATCCGTGTGGATCCGCTTTTCGACTCCGTCCGCCACGACTCCCGCTACGCCGCGCTCCTGAAAAGCATTCACCAATAGACAAACCGCCTTGGTGACTGATGGGGGTAAATGAACCTTAGTTCAGCAATCTGCTGCGGTAGTCAACGAGCGCATCTCCGCTGAGTCATTCACCTGCTGCGATTGCTCCCCCAAAGTCTTAGTGCTGTATCTGGAGCGCCCCGCGACGCGACTGTCCGCAGTTGCATGCGTCTTGGCGGGGCGCTTCGGATACAGCGACTTGAAGGAAGCCGCCCTCCCGGAAGCCTATGTACTTTGAATCGGCCTGTGCGGGTGCAAAGGGCTCAGGCACCGGCTGAGTCGGGCGGGATTTGCTGCTTTGATGGTGGGATGATGCGGTGAAACACGCGAAATGGGGAGTCAGTTCAGGAGCTGAAGAGATAGCCGGGCAAGCAGTTCTGGATAGTTGAGACAAGGAATCCGCGTGCGCGCCGAAGCACGGGCAGAGGTCGAGGATGTAGATAGAGCTTCATGCTGCGCACCGGTCTGGTTGAGGTGGAGAGCGAAGCAGGAGTTGCGCGGCCGAGAGCCGTTCGACAACGCGCATGGATCCGCCGCAAACAGGACAGTTCCAGAGCGAGTGGTTCTGATCGGTGGACGGTGATGCCACCGAAGCAGGCATCTTCTCTAATGCCGCTGAGCAGTTGGAAGCATAGCGGCAAGAGTGCAGCGCGGTTGCGGTTGGCGAGGAATCCGAAGTTGCGAATGCGCACGAAGCCCGGCGGCAGCAGGTGGAGCAGGAAGCGGCGCAGGAACTCGTTGACCGCCAGAGTCATGAGCCTCTTCTTGTTGCCGTGGGCGGAATCGCGCCAGCGGAAGGTGACGTTGCCATCGGAGAGAGCGACCAGCCTGGAGTTGGAGATAGCGACGCGATGGGTGTAGGCGCCGAGATAGCGCAGCACATGTTCCGGTCCGCCGAAGGGCCTCTTAGAGTAGACGACCCAGTCGTGGCGGAACAGTACCCGCAGCCAGGCAGCGAAGGCGCTTGGTTGCGCAAGGTACGCGAGGCTGCCGTGGAACTGGAGCTCACCTCGATGGAATGCGTTGCGAAGTCCAGCGACGAACTTGCCGCGGAAGACACGGCTGAGCACGCCGATGGGCAGGAAGAAAGAGCGCCGGGCCGAGATCCAGCGTAAGTGGTCCGGAGCGAGGCCGCCGGCGGCAACGACGCAGTGGATGTGTGGATGAAACTGCAGTCGCTGATTCCAGCTGTGGAGCACGCTGAAGAAACCGATCTCGGCACCAAGATGCCGTGGATCGCGAGCGACTTCAAGCAAGGTCTCAGCGCTCGAGTGAAAGAGCAGGTTGTAGATGAGCCGTTTGTTCTGCAATGCGAGCGGGGCCAGTTCCCGCGGCAGAGTGAAGACGGCATGGACATAGCGAGTGGGCAGCAGTTCCCGTTCGCGCGCCTGGAGCCAGCGTCGGCGCGCGTTGCCCTGGCATCGTGGGCAATGCCTGTTTCGGCACGAGTTGTAGGAGATCCTGGTCGTATGTCCGCAGCCGGTGCAGCGATCGCGATGTCCACCGAGCGCAGCCGTGCGGCAGCGCGCGATGGCCAGCAACACCTTCCGGTGTTGCCAGTTGATCCACCTGCGGCTGTGTTCCATAAATGCCTGTCCGGCACAGCGAACAATGTCGGCCATCTCCACGAGAGGCCGGTTGTTCAACTGTGCTTGTGTCCTCCCTTGGAAGAGAGCGTGAGGGCATCAAGCGGGCTGGCGGTCGCGCTGAGATGCCGTTGGGACAGATGCAGGTAAACGGTCGTTACTTCGAGGTCGCGATGGCCGAGCAGGATCTGAATGGTGCGCAGGTCGGCGCCGGCTTCGAGAAGATGGGTCGCGAAACAATGCCGCAAAGTGTGGGGATGGATGCGCCTGTTATCGAGGCCTGCGCGTTCGGCGGCGATCTGGCAGGCGCTCCATAGGACCTTGGTGGTCACAGGATGACTCGCTGTGTGCCAGCGATTACCGGGAAACAACCACTCCTTCGGCTTGCGCCGGAGACTGCGCCAGTAAGTGCGCAGTTCTTCGAGCAGCTTCGGGCTGAGCATGACATCGCGGTCCTTGCCGCCCTTGCCCTCATGGATGTGAACCACCATCCGCTGGCTGTCGATGTCGCTGACCTTGAGGCGGGCTGCTTCTGCGCGACGTGCGCCGGTGGCATACATGGTCATCAGCAGGATGCGATGAAACGGTGTATCCGCAGCTTCAATGAGTCGCGCGACTTCTTCCTGACTGAGTACCCCGGGAAGGTGCCGCACCTTCTTCGGATAGGGCGTCTCGGCGATGCTCCAGCCACGCTTCAACACGTGAATGTAGAAGAAGCGCAGCGACGCCAGCCGCAGGATGACCGTGTTCGGGCTGAACTTGAACTGGGTGAACAGCGCTGCCTGATACTTGCGTATGTCTTCAGGGCCAAGCTGATCGGGCGGGCGCCGGAAATAGCGGCTGAAGTGCGCCACTCCGTGAAGGTAAGTGCGGATGGTTGTGGCGGCGAAGTTGCGGCGCTGCAACTCCTCAAGCATGAGCTGACGTAGTTGGTTCACAGAGAATCCTCCTTCTCTGCGAACCAAACTACCCCGGCAGCCGCAAAGGCCGGCTCAACCGCACGCGGATGCGTCCGCCGCCGCAGCGGCTTCGTTCAAGTCGGCTTTTGGGAAGCAATCTTGGCCGTGAGTGCCGGGTGTGAGGCTGATGGTCTTGGAGCGAGATTTGAGCGCGGCTGCGCCGCGCAGGTTGTTTTTCAAAATATGGTTGGCACGATCTCCCCAGGGCTCGCGCGGTGGGGCTATCGTATTTCGCCTGCTCAAGCAGGCTCGGCAGTGAGATTCTGCGTTCGGCCTTCAGCCCGCAACGCGGGCGGCAGAGTGTAGCCCCAGTCGCGAGACTGGGGTTGAGTTTGCATTTCTGCGCCCAGCCCGCTTCAGCGGGCGTAAGAATCGTCAGCACGAAACGCCGGGTGCCCCATCCTGGCTTTGCTAGGGTGGGCCTCTCCGCAACTCCCTCAACCCGTAGTGGTTGTTTGCAAATATCTCCAGCGTGAGGAGCTGGAAGCCGGGCGCGGAAATTGGCGCTGTTGGCGGAGCAATCTGTTCCTGCGGCATAGCAAGTCACTTCATGCTTACGTGGGCGGACAAGACCTCCACGCTCGATGGGGAGGTCACGCTGTCGCTTTGTTCAGCGGTGATGAGCACGTCGAAATCCTTCGAAACTGTCTCCAGTTTCAATTCGCCGCTTAGATTCTTGTCTACCCCGATCGCACCTTGTTTGAAAGCCTCGCCGCCGTTTGGGCGGATCCAAACGAGATAGCTATTGGCTGAGGGAGTCAGACTGGAGGGTCTCGCAAGATGGTCCACTTTAATATCAAGCTTAATGTTTCCGTTGTCTTTAGCTTGTTGAGCTTTCACAGTTCCCGTCGCCGCCGGAACACTGGTAGCGGCCGTCATTTGGAATTCCTTGGTAGCAGTTAGCGGCCAGATTGCCAGCAACGCTAACATTGCGATAGTGCTGTTCATATATCCTCCCGAATATTGCAGGATCGCGCGATTTTTTTGATCTATCGATCTCGACCAAGTTCATCCGAGACGCAGCAGGCGTAAACGCGGTGCCCGTCCCCGTCATTATCGGACATCACGATTGTCGAACTCTGGTCACAATTGCTCAGTCACAATTGCCGGGTGCCCCCCATCCTGGCATTGCCAGGGCCGCCGGGTGCCCCATTCTAGCTTTGCTAGGGTGGGATGAACTTTGCCGGCTCGCTCCCCCGCCTCTCGCGCCTCGATCCCCCTCTTTCAGTCAAGCCCCTCTTCCTGTGACTCGCTCCATCCAAGCTACTTACCTTTGCGGGATATTTCGCCATTTCCCGCACAATCAAGATGAGCGTAGGAACCAATGAGAAACATCACCGTAGCCGTAACTGACGGACACCTGCTACCGGCTCGCACCTGGCCCGCAAAGCACATGACCTCCGCCTCACGCATCGTCGCCAAAACCGTGCGGCAAATCGCGGAGCAAACCCCCAACGGTGCCCCTCCCGCTTTTTTTAATCCGGGCTGTGAAACTGTGGGCCCCGCCGAATCAACAACTTGGGGGCCACAGTTTCACAGTTCCACAGTCTCACAGGCTCACCCACCGGCATACCCGATCGTGGCTACCATCGAGGCGCCTTACCGCCTCTACGCCGAAAAGCCGCTCTGAAAGTAGTGCGCGCCATATCCCACCCTGGCGGAGCCAGGATGGGGCTCTTACCGTATGTCGTAAGTTTGCTTTTCCCGCGCCCGCTCATCGCGAAAAGCTGCGATGAACGGGACACGGTCCTGAGCACATGAGTGCTGATTATGGAATCGATGAGTGGGCCGCCTGCCAATACCCACCCAAGCAAAGCTTGGACGGGGACCCACCGTGTCCTATGAAAGACACACGCATTTTCTTCAGCCGGCTTGTTGAACCTGGGCGGCGATTTTGCGGAGCTCGGGTAACACTTTGCCGAGGGCGATGGGCTTGGCGTCGCGCGTGCCCAGCGCAAAATAAACATCGCGATAGAGCGGGTAAAGCTGTTCGTAAACAGCCGCGGATTTGGGATCGGGCTCGACAGTGCGGAACGGCATGCAGACCGCGGCCTGCGCCTCTTCGATGGTCTTGTAGGCTCCCGCCGCGAGCAGTGCGAAGATGCCTGAGCCCAGGCTCGTGGGTATTCCCGCAGGCACAAGCACGGGCTTGTTGAACACGTTGGCGTATACGCGATTGAGCACTTCGTTCTTTTGCGGAATGCCGCCGGCGTTGATCACGCGATCGATGCGGACGCCATGCTCGGCCATGCGCTCCAGAATGATGCGGGTGTGGAAGGCTGTGCCTTCAATGGCGGCGAACAGTTCGTCCTGCGCGGTGTGAACGAGATTCCAGCCGAGCGTAACGCCGCCGAGTTCCGGATTGACGAGCACGGTGCGGTCGCCGTTGTCCCAGCTCAGACGCAGCAGTCCCGTCTGGCCAGCCTTGTAAGCGTCGAGTCCTTCGCTCAGCGCGGCAACGGTCGATCCGGCGCGCGTGGCAATCGCGTCAAAGATATCGCCGACCGCCGAGAGACCTGCTTCGATGCCTGTGTACTGGGGATGGACGCTGCCGGGCACCACGCCGCACACGCCGGGAACCAGTTCCGCTTTGTGCGCCATGGCGATGATGCACGTTGAAGTGCCGACCACGTTCACCACGTCGCCCTCGCGGATGTTCGAGCCGATCGCGTCCCAATGCGCGTCGAATGCTCCCACGGGAATCGGAATTCCGGCGCGCAGACCGAGCTCGGCAGCCCACTTGGGCGAAAGGTGCCCGGCAAGGTGATCGCTGGTCAGGTACTCGCCGCCCATTTTGGCGCGGACACCAGCCAACAGCGGATCGACGGCGACGAGAAAGCTCTCCGGCGGCAGCCCGCCCCACTTGGGATTCCACATCCACTTGTGGCCCATCGCGCAAACGCTGCGCTTGAGGCCGTCGACGGAGGTAATGCCGCAGAGCGTCGCCGCCACCATGTCGCAGTGTTCGAGCGCCGTCACCATGCGGTCGCGCTTTTCGGGATTATGGCGCAGCCAGTGCAAGAGCTTGGCAAATCCCCACTCGTGCGAGTAGACGCCGCCGCACCACTCGATGCCCTCAAATCCCAGCTCATGCGCCTTGCGGGTGATCTCCTCGGCCTCGGCAAAGGCGCGGTGGTCGCACCAAAGGTAGTAATCGTCGAGCGGCTCAAGGCCCTCGCCACAGGAATCATGCTTGAGCCGGTGGTATCGAGCGCGATCGCTGCCACTTGATCTCCGTCGATGCCCGTGCTCTTGAGCACATCTTTCGTGGCCGCGGCGAGAGCCGCCATCTGGTCGGCGTGCGATTGCGTGGCGTAGTTGGGATCTTCGCGGCGGCGATGCAGGGGATAGGAGGCCGATGCGGTGCCGATCGGGCCCTTCTTGCTGTCAACCAGGGTGACGCGAACGCTGAGTGTGCCGAAGTCGACGCCGGCAACGATAGACATAGAGGAACTCCTTGTTGTAAACGCTTACCAGAGTACACCATGAGCGGGCAACGCGACTGCGCATGGCTACCGTTTTGCGCCGGGCAGCAGCGACCTGAATTGACTCAGAATTCCCGGCTTCGGCGCTGGAGAGGCGAGGCTCTGGCCGGCGTTGATCGCGTTCGGCTTTGGAACCGGAGGTGCGAGTCTGGCCTGCGTTCGCCGGCGCTGTGGGAAGGCGGCTGCGGGTTGTCTCCCGTCGGCTCGCCTACCGGCTGCTTCGCGTCCGGCTCCGTCGCCCTCAACTCGCGCGTGTGCGAGTTGCGGCGGAGGCGCACCGCCTTCGAGTTCTTCACCAGGATCGTGATGCGGCGGTTCGACGGATCGTAGGGATTGTTTTTCACGCGCAGCATCTGGTCGGCGAAGCCGCGCACCTGCGTCACCTGGTCGGGGCGCACGCCGTCCTGCTGCAGCAGCCGCCGCGCGGAGTTGGCGCGGTCCGCCGAGAGCTCCCAGTTGCTGTAGTTCGCATTCGTCGAGTATTGCGCCGCATCGGTGTGGCCCCGATCAGCAGTTTGTTGGGCAGCGTCTTCAGCTCCGCCGGCCAGCAACTGCCAGCAGCTCCTGGCCGCTCGGGCTCAGCTGCGCGCTGCCGCTTTGGTAGAACGTGCCGTTCTTGTCTTCCAGCATCTCGATGCGCAGCCCCTCGGGCGTAATCGTGATCTCGATCTGCTTCACCAGCTTTTCCAGATCCTTGCGCGCCTGAATCTCCTGCTCGAGCTTCTGCTTCAGCTCTTCGAGCTTCCTGCTGGTTCTCGTCGGGTCTGGGTCACCGTGTCGACTCCGTTGCCGGACATGGTGGTGCCCAGCAGGTTGGCGGTTCCTTTGGGGTCGTTGAAGTAGCCGGCCACGGCCTTCTTCACCTTCTCGCTCTGGCCCATCAGCCACAGCACGATGAACAGCGACATCATCGCGGTCACAAAGTCGGCATAGGCCACCTTCCATGCGCCGCCGTGGTGGCCGCCGTGGCCGCCCTTTTTCTTGATCACGATGATGGGTTGCGCTTTGGCGCGTCATGCGATGCTCTCGTTCTCATCTAGGCTGCCGCCGCCGCTTCGCAGCCGGCTCGGTCTTGTTCTTGCAGTTCTTCTCCATCTCGTCGAAGCTGGGCCGCGCGTAGCGCGGGAATCGCGCGCCGCCCCATCTCGATGGCGATCATCGGCGCCGAGCCCTTCAGAAACGCCAGCAGCAGCACGCGCAGCACATGCAGATACTCGTTGTGCTCGTCGGCGATCTTGCGCATGTTCGCGGCCAGCGGCCCCACCACGCCGTAGCAAAGCAGAATGCCGAGAAACGTGCCCACCAGCGCCGCGGCCACGTGCTTGCCGATCTCCTCCGGCGGGCCGCCCAGCGCGCCCATCGTGATCACCACGCCCAGCACCGCGGCCACAATGCCCAGGCCCGGGCAGCGCATCGGCCACCGTGGTCAGCGCGTCGACCGGCTGCACGTGCCTCGTGATGGTGCACCTCCATGTCCAGCTCCATCATCTGGTCCATGTCGAACGGCTCCACGCCGCCGGTAATCGCCGTGCGCAGCGTGTCGCACACAAAGTCGCAGCGCGTGATGGTCGTTGAGAAACTCGGGATAGTTCTTGAAGATCGCGCTCTCCGCCGGCTTCTCCACGTCCATCTCCACGGCCAGCAGCCCCTCTTTGCGCACCTTGTTCAGGAACTGGTACATCATCTTCAGCGTGCTCAGGTAGCGCGCCTTGGTAAACGGCGAGCCCTTGAGCGACGCCGAGCAAGCCCGGCCAGCGATGGCCTTGAGAATGCGCATCGGATTGGCCACCAGCAGCGTTCCCGCGGCCGCGCCGGCGATGATCAGCAGCTCGGCCGGCTGAACCAGGACCGTCGATGTGGCCCTTCTCCATCAGGAAGCCGCGCGATGATCGCGGCGAAGACAACGAACGATGCCTATGATGGCAAACATGTCGGATCCTCCTGCGGCGGCGGTTATGCGGCTCGCTGCGGCAACCGTTGTCGCGGTTCCCGCCCGCTGGCTGCTTGTTTCCATCGCCTGGCGCGCGCGCTGCAGCAGTTGCGCCAGCTGTTTCCTCGTGCATCGCTGCCGGCCTGCGCCGCGCCGATGCTCACCGTGAGCGAGATGCGGTCGCCCCACCAGCGGAAGTCCGCGGTGCGCGCCAGCCCGGCCAGCGTTTGCGCGTGAGACGGCAGCATCTCCGCGCTGCGCTCGTGCGCCATCACCAGGAACTCTCCGTCGCCCCAGTCGCCCATCTCTTCGGCGGGGCGCAACCCGTGCGATAGCGCCGCCGCACCTTGTCGAGCATCGCGTGGCAAGCGCTGTCCCATGCGTCTTTCGCAGCTCCTCCGCCTGATCCACGCCGATCCACAAAACACCGAAAGGCGGGCCGCCGCGAGCAAAATCGTCAAACTCCGTTTGCAGCCGCTCCTCCAATTCGGCGCGACTTTGGATTTCGCCGATCTCTTCGCCGCCTTCGCCGTGCGGCAAGTGCGTCAAGGCTCTGCGGCGGGATGAAAAACAACGCCGTGCCGATGCGTTCGCCGATCCCGTTGCGCAATTCGACCCGGCGCGCGATGACCGGCACCGCGTGTCCCAGCTTGTGCCGAACTTGAACGAGCGCTCCGGTCGCCAGCCGGCGGACTGTTCCCGACGGCACGTTTTCCTGCAGAGCCGATTCGGAGAGCAGCGGCTCCAGCAAGGCGGGAATCGGCCGGGCCAGCACTTCGACGCATGCATAGCCTGTGATCAATTCCGCCGCACGATTCCAGAACACCACCTCGCCCCCGATGTCGAGCAGCGCAATCGCCCTCGGGCCGGCTATCGAGCGCGGCTTCGAGCAATTCGGTACGGTCCATCATGGCGCTTCTCCATTGCGCCAGCGTTCGCGGAAAACCGGCCCAAACTCCGATCGGGCAGAACGCGCGTGGCGCTACTTTCATCAATCGGCTGAAAGCGCCACATCTTCATTGCGCTAGTCCGCAATGAGGAAATTCCAATGTGGAAAACCGAGGGAAGGGTGCCGCTGTTGCTTTTCAGCGGGGGCGCTGAATGCATAGAGCGTGTTTCAAGAAAAGTTGCGCAGATTTCGGTTGTCAGAGCGCAGGGGTTAAACATGGTGCGGAATAAGGCGTGTGGCAGACCAAAATGCAGGAGAGCTTCCCGCAGGGGCTAAAGCCCTCTCTCATTTTGGGCGATTCGGCCCGACTAAAGTCGGGCCCTTATTACAAAACTGCGGCCAATCGAGTTTTTTCGCAGCCTGTAGAGTCCGTTGATTTCCTGCACTGTTGGGCCCGACTAAAGTTGTGCCCTTCTTACGAAACGGCCTTATGAATCACGGTCCAGGCAGAATGAAAATGCGGGATTATTTCGGTTCGTAGCTCCGCACCCACTCGAGAATCGAACGAACGGCAATCCCGCTGGGGCCGCGGGCGATGTACGGCTTCGTATCCTCCACCCAGGCCACGCCGGCAATATCGAGATGGATCCACGGTGTGTCTTCAGCGAACGTGTGCAGAAACTCCGCGGCGGTGAAGGCGCCGCCGTAGCGGCCGCCAGTGTTCTTGATGTCGCCAATGTCGGACTTGATCAAGTCGGCATACTCTTCGCCCAGCGGCATGCGCCAGAATTTCTCGCCGGAGAGCTCGAGGGCGCCGGCAAATTTTCCGTAGGTTGCATCGTCGTTGGAGAATGCGCCGGCGGTGGCTTTGCCCAGTGCGACAGAGATGGCGCCAGTCAGCGTGGCGGCGTCAATCAGGTGTGTCGCGCCGAGCTGCCGCGCGTAGGTGAGACCATCGGCCAGCACCAGCCGGCCTTCGGCATCGGTGTTGATAATCTCGATGGTTTTGCCCGGCTTATCCGGAGTTATCGGCATGGCTGTCTGCACGTCGCCGGGTTTCTGGGCCGTGCCGGAAGGCATGTTTTCGGCTGCGCAAACAATCGCGATCACGCGGACCTTGGGCTTCAGCAGCGCGATGGCGCGCATGGCGCCGATCATGGCCGCGCCGCCGGCCATGTCGTACTTCATCTTCTCCATATTGTCGGCGGGCTTGATGGAGATGCCGCCGGTATCGAAGGTGATTCCCTTGCCGACCAGGCCGAGAACCGGGCCTTCGCTGACGCCTTCAGGCTCGTAGCGCAGCACGATCAGCGCTGGCGGCTCGGCCGAGCCTTGCGAGACGCTCCAGAACGCGCCCATCTTCAGCTCGTGCAGTTTCTCGGTCGAGTGGACTTCGCAAGCGAGGCCCACCTGCTGCGCCATCTCCGCGGCGCGCTGGCCCAGAATCGTTGGCGTGAGCTTGTTGCCGGGCTCGTTGACCAGCGAGCGGGCAAAGTTCTGGCTTTCGCCGACGATCGCGCCCTCGGCAACAGCTGTCTCGATGGCAGGCCGATCCGCGTCTGCAGGAGCGGCCACGGTGAACGACTGGATGCTTTGATCTTTGCGATCGCTGCGGTAGGTGTCGGGGTCGAAATCGCCGATGAACGCGCCCTCGACAGCAGCTCTGACGGCGGCCGGACCGGCCATTGCGTGGGGCGCACCTGCGGCGGGCAGCCCTTCGGAGAAGTTCTCCGGGAGGGCCATCACGATCTCCCGAATCCCGCGCGGCTTGGCGAAACGCACGGCGGTTCCGGCGGCGTCGCGCACCTTGTGAACTGTGGCCTTGGAGAGTTTGCCGAGGCCTACGATAAGCAGCCGTTTGGCTGCAAGCCCCGAGGGGGCGTGCAGGAGAACCGTCTCATTCGCTCCGGCTTTGAATTCACCGGTGGAAAGAACGCTGGCTGCAGCTGCCTGAACCGCCGGATCGGCGGTCATCAGGGTAGGCCGGGGCCTGGAATCGGGATCGTTGGCGGTTTGGAGGTCTGCGGCCAGGATGACGAGCAGTTCAGTCTCGATTCCAGCGGGTGAAGCAAACGAAATGGCGGTGCGCATAGGACTTATTGTTGATGGAGTCGCATGCTGGTGGCAAATCGTCGCCACCGCTGGCACGTCAGGCAGTGGCACGGCCGAAACAAGATCACAGGGGTGCCGCGCGGGCTCCATTCACATTTCTTCCGTGGAAATAATCGTCTAACTACCGGACTTGTGGCGCGTCTTTAGGGCAGTCGGGGTTAAATCCCCGACCTACCAGCCGTCCGTTTCAAAGAGTCAATTACGCAACCGGTTCCAGGGCGGCTCGGCCGTTTTGACCTTCAAATACAATTCCGGTAGTTCGACTGGAGGTTGCCTTGAAGATGCGAACGATTGCAGGGACAGTTCTGTTTGCAGCTCTGGCCGCGACAGTTTTTGGACAATCCACTCTCTCAGCTAATACGCCGGCCAGTGCGGCCGCAGATTCTGCGGCTCCCGCGGCGCCTAACACACCGGTCAAGTTTGAGATTGCGGACATTCACCCGAGCCCGCAGCGCCGCTTTCCCTTTTTCGATGGGGGATTCCTTGTAAATGGCCGATACATGCTGTGGCAGGCGACGCTCGCGGACCTTGTTGCGACGGCCTACGGGCTGAAGGACGCCACCTACGTGCACGGTGGGCCGAGCTGGCTGGAATGGGATCGGTGGGACGTGATTGCAAAGGTTCCGCCGGGAACAACCGAGGCCACGGCAAAGCAGATGCTTCAGCCGCTGCTGGCGCAGAGATTCGGCCTTGTGGTTCATCCAGGCAGTGCGCCGATGCCGGCGTACGTGCTGACGGCACCGGGAGGAAAATCCAAGCTGAAAGAATCGGATGGGACCGGCGATTCAGGGTGTAAGGGGCAGCCGCAGGCCAATCAGGCTGCAGGCGCCACTCCTCAGATTCTGGTCACCTGCCACAACGAGACCATGGAGAAATTTGCCGACGATGTGCATGTGATGGCGGGCGGTTATCTCACCGATCCGGTCGTGGATTCCACCGGGCTCAAGGGGGCATATGACTTCGACATTCATTGGACGCCGCGTCAAGCGCTGGCAAACGCTGGATCCGAGGGGGTCTCCATCTTCGATGCCGTGGACAAGGAGCTGGGCCTCAAGCTTGCGCTCGAAACCGCGCCCCGGCCGGTGCTGATTGTGGAGAGCGTGAACGAAACGCCCACGCCGAATGCGCCCGATCTGGCGAAAATCATGCCGCCGTTGCCGCCGGCGCATTTCGAAGTCGCGACCATCAAACCCAGCGCGCCCGACGAGAAGCCGAACGGCGGCGGAATCCAACGCGACGGGCTATCATTCCACGCCCTGCCTTTGAAGTTCCTGATCTCGTTCGCCTGGGATCTGAACGGCAACGATATCAATAATGAGCTTTCGGGGGCGCCGAAATGGCTGGACTCGGACATGATCGACCTCGATGCGAAGGTAGCGGTTGAAAACATGGTTCAAGGCAGCAGCACGATGCAGGGAATACCTCCGATCGCATTGGGGGACTTGCGCGAAATGCTGAAGCAGCTGCTGATTGAGCGCTTTGAGATGAAGATACACACCGAGGACCGGCCCCAGGATGCATACACGCTGGTGGCCGTGGCCCCGAAGATGACCAAGGCCGATCCAACGGAGCGGACGCTGTGCAAGCAGGGGCCGGGACCGGACGGCAAGGACCCGCGGTTTGACCACCCCATTTTGAACATGCTGGTCACTTGCCAAAATGTGACCATGGCACAGGCCGGAGAGCTATTCCCGACTTTCGCCGCCTGGTATCTCCATTACCCTGTCGTGGACAAGACGGGTCTTCAGGGAGGCTGGGATTTTACGGTGAACTGGAGCTCGGGAGACCACATGATGAACCCCGGAGGCCAGGGGCAGGGTTCGCCCGATGCGGGAAGCGAATCCGCATCCGATCCGAACGGAGCGGTGTCGTTTTATGATGCAGTCAGCAAGGATCTTGGACTGAAACTGGTGAAAGAAAAGCGTCCGGAACCGGTGCTTGTGATCGACCATATTGACGAACAGCCGACGCCAAACTAAGCCAGCGTTCTTCAAAGCTGGAGTTCCCGTGGGGCGTTCCGAAGCGGGCGGCGTTAAACCGCCCCCAGGGGGTAAGAGCTAATGGTTGCTTCACCGCCCCCCGCGGTGCTTGTTGGCCTTGATTGCCGCGCGAGCCTCGCGGTCAGCCTCGCGGCGCCGCTCGGTCTCCCGCTTATCCCAGTCCTGTTTGCCCTTGGCCACGGCCAGCTCGCACTTGACCCGCCCATTGCGGAAATAGAGCCGGGTGGGGATGAGCGTATGCCCTTTGATCTGCGTCTTTGACAGTAGCTTGCGAACCTCTTCGCGGTGCAGGAGCAGTTTGCGGGTGCGTGTCTCGTCGTGGTTCGCGATGTTTCCGTGGGAATAAGGCCCGATATGCATATTGAGCAAAAACGCCTCGCCATCCTTGATGAGGCCGTAGGAGTCTTTCAGGTTGGCCTTGCCCTGGCGGATGGACTTGACCTCGGTGCCGCGCAGAGCGACGCCGGCCTCGAATTTCTCCAGCAGAAAGTAATTGTGGCTGGCGGCGCGGTTATGGGCGGCGTCGCGTTCGCCGCTGGCCACGGGGTCGCGCGGCTTGGCAGGCTTTTTGGCGGCCGGGGCTTCCTTGGCGACGATGACGTGGCTGGTTTGGCGGGGCACAGGCAAGCGTCCTTGAATCTTCATCGTAGCATCGGATCGGTTGCAGCATTCGATGGCCGCGAGGGCTTTGCTAGAATGAGGCAGCGTTTTAGTCTGAAGTTCGGCGCCAAGAATCCCATGGGGATGTCTGCCGGGGCGCGCAAGAGAGCGTGCCGAGTGCTGCATCGAAGCGCACTTGCGGGCCCATGGAGATACCGGGGAGTCGAATGAATCGCCGCAAGCCCGCACCGGCCCGCGCCGAATCGTTGCCTCGAGAGCTGCTTTCGTCCTGTTCCTGGCTGCCGCCGCGGCCGGAGTTGGCTTTCCGGCAGCGAGCTCCATGCGGAGTCGGCGAACACTGACTTCAAGCGCGGCCAGGCCGCCGAGGCGCGCGAGGACTACGACACGGCTTTCGACGACTACCAGAAGGCCCTCAACAGAGATCCCCAAGGATGCGCGTTTCAAAATCGCGCTGGCGCGAATTCGGCACGACGGCCTCCGCAGCGCATGTGAGCAAGGGACGCAATCTGCTATCAGTCGGGCGATCGTGCAGGGAGCGCTGGCAGAGTTTCTGCACGCCGCCGAGATCGATCCCGGCAACGAGGCAGCGCAGCAGGAGATTGCCCGCGTGCGGCAGAAGCAGGGTACGAATGCAGCCTGTACCTGAGATTGGCCTGCCGCAACCGCCTGCGGAGACGGAGGAGCTTGATCAGGTTGAAGCTCCGGCTCGAACTCAAGCCGCTTTCCAACGAGCCGCTCACGCTGCACATGACGCGAAGACGCAAAGGTCATCTACCAGGCCATCGGCAAAGCCGCCGGCGTCAATGTGCTCTTCGATCCCGACTACAACTCCAAGCGCATCCAGGTGGACCTGAATAACGTTTCGCTGCTGGACGCGCTGCGCATCGTGGGCGTCATGTCGACACCTTCTGGCGGCCCGTCACCGGCAACACCATCTTTGTGGCGCAGAACTCGCGGACCAAGCGCAAGGAGCTGGATGAGCAGGCGGTGCAGACCTTCTATCTGACCAATGCCTGGCAGCAGAACGATCTGAATGATGTGCAGACCGCGCTGCGCAACGTGATGCCCAACGCCAAGGTCTACGGCGTGCAGAGCCAGAACGCCATCGTGATGCGCGCCACGCCCGACGAACTGCTGCTGGCGCAGAAGCTCATCGACGATCTCGACAAGCCGCGCGGCGAAGTCGTGGTCGACATCGCCGTACTTGAAGTGAGCAAGAACTGGGAACGCACGCTGGGCATCGCGTGGCCGAGCAGCTTTGGCGTAGCGCTGCAGCCGAACTGCGCGCAAAGCAACTCCTGCTCGACAACGAGCACGAGCAGCAGCACAACCACCGGCACGACCGGCAGCACCGGCACCACAGTCAGCCCAACCCTCTATAACCTGGCGCACCTGAACTCCACGAACTTCGCCGTGAGCGTCGGCTCGGCCACGCTGAATCTGCTGCTGACCGACAACAATACGAAGGTTCTGCAGAGTCCCGCGCATCCGCGCCACCGACGACCAAAAAGCGACGATGAAGATCGGCTCGCGCATCCCGATTGCGACCGGCTCGTACCAGACCGGGCCGCTACCGCGCTGGTCAGCTCGCTCGTCAACACGCAGTTCCAGTATCAGGACGTGGGCGTGAATCATCGAGATGACGCCCAGCATCCACTACGACCACGATGTAACGCTGAAGATCAAAATCGAAGTTTCGGCGGAGAGCGGAACGGAGACCATCAGCGGCGTGACGGAGCCCATCATCAGCCAGCGCGTGGTCGACCAGACGATCCGCCTGCGCGAGGGCGAGGCCAGCATTCTTGGCGGCATTCAGAACAACCAGGAGCAGAACAACTGGAACGGCATTCCCGGCCTCAGCGCGATTCCCATCCTGAAATACGTTTTCGGTTCGCGCGATCGTATCATTCAGGACGACGATATTGTCTTCGTCGTGGTGCCGCACATCGTGCGCTCGCAAGAACTGGATGAGGCCAATTTGCGCGTGATCGATACCGGCGAGGGCCAGTCGATCGACCTGCGGCGTGCAGACGATGGGATTGTACCGGCTCCTGCGGCGCCCCCGCAGCCGACCGCATTGGAACGCCCGAGCGTGGGCACGGTCCCGGGCCAAAGTGCGATTGAAGCGGCGCCGCAAATGCTGGCGCAACTGCGCACCGATATGGCCTCGAACACAGGCCCAACATCGACAGCACAAGCAATGGCGGGAGCGCCCAACAGCGCGGTTTCAGCATCGCAAGCCGCCATAGCAGCGCCAAGGCCGCCGCCGGTTGCGACAACTCCTGCACCGTCACCTCCGGGGCCAGGCCAGCCGCCAGCAGCAGCAGCAACAGGTCAGGCTGCATCGCCTGCCATGGGCGCGATACCTGCCACAAGCGTCGGTTTCGCTCTGAACGTGCCGGACGGTGCTGTCGCCCCCGGCAGCACCTTCCAGGTCCCAATCATGCTGAACGGGGGCACGGATGTTGCATCGATCGCAATGCAGATGCACTACGATCCGGCCAAGCTCACGCTCGTAAATGTATCTCCGGGTAACTTCCTAAGCCGGGACGGGCAGGCCGCTCCTCCGATTCACACGGATGAGCCTGCGGGGAATTTGATTATCGGGACTTCACGTCCGCCGGGAACGCATGGAATCAACGGTACGGGCGTGGTGTGTGTGCTCACGTTCCAGGCCAAGGCCTCGGGCACGAGCGATTTAAGCATCGCTCGCGCTTCAGTGATGAGCAGCGCGCAGCAACAGTTACCGGCACAGAATGCGCAAGCCAGCGTCGAAGTGAAGTAGGGAATCACGCCGATGAGCATCGAGCGATCCATTCCGGCGCGCAGCGGCGAGCGTGGTCTTACCTTGGTTGAGCTGATCGTGACGGTGGCGATCCTCACCATTCTGGCTATGGCCGCCATACCGCTGGCGCGGTTCCAGATAAAGCGGGAAAAAGAACGTGAACTGCGCTACGACTTGTGGATGATGCGCGACTCCATCGACAAATACAAAGACGCCGCAGACAGAGGCGCCTTTCAGACGAAGGTAGAGAGCCAGAACTATCCCCCCGACCTGGAAACGCTGGTGAACGGCGTGGACGTGCAAGGCAAGAAACTCCGCTTCCTCCGGAAGATTCCGGTGGATCCGATGACGGGCCAGGCGGAGTGGGGAATGCGCTCGATGCAGGACGATCCCGACTCCGACTCCTGGGGCGGCCAGAGTGTGTTCGATGTGTATTCCAAGTCGCAAGGAACGGCACTGGACGGAACGAAGTATTCGACGTGGTGAAAAAGACAGGGGTCAGGGATCAGCAGATCAGGGATCGGAGGGCCGGGCGACGCAAGGCTCACTGAATGAACAGAACACGGACCACTCTTAACAAAATGCGCAACCGACGCACACAATCCGGCTTCACGCTCATCGAGCTTCTGGTCGTTATGGCGATCATCAGCATCCTTGCGACGCTCGCGATCCCTTACTTCGCGCAGGCGATTAAGCATGCGCGCGAGGCGGTGCTGAGGGAAGATCTGCAGACGATGCGGATGGCTATCGATTCCTACACGATGGATAAGCAGAAGGCGCCGCAGTCTCTTGACGACCTGGTGCAGGACGGCTACTTAAAGGCGATTCCCGAAGATCCCATGACGCATAGCAAGGACACCTGGGCAACGGATACGAGCGACGCGATGTCCTCTCTCGACGAGACTGAACCGGGCATGAATGATGTACATTCTGGTTCCGATGAAACGGGATCCGACGGGCAGCCCTACAACACTTGGTAAATTCATGGGTGAGGAGTCTGGCTATGCCGACGATTCGCACCCTGGCAAGGTATGCTTGCGTGGCCGCGCTCTGCACATTGGCTCGCGCGCAGACCGGGAACGTCATCCACATCCGATTGCTTGACGGCAAGACGGGAATGCATGTGGATGCTTCGAACTTTCTGGTGAAGGTCGATCACCACGAGACTGCACACAACGAATGGGTGCACATCGACGACGACGGTTCGGTCACTGTGACGGTTCCGGCCGATGCCCAGGAAATCTCCGTAAAGGCCACCTATGACACGGGAATGGTCACCTACATCAATTGCGATGCCGCGAAGCAAAAAGACAAGGAAAGAGACATCTGGTATCCAATCCCCGTGATCATGAAAACCGGCGCAGTCGCGCCCAATGAATGCAGCAAGACAGACTATACGGCCAAGCCTGGCGAGTTCATCTTCTTTGTGAGAAAGCGCGACTGGCGCGATGGTTCCGACGACTAGTAAGCTTCTCTGACCGCGTGAATTCCTTCCATTCGGTTTCCGGTTCCCAGGTCTCAAAATCGAGACCTGGGGCACCCCAGCTGGGCGCAGGAGCCCAAGGTCAGAGATCCGGGCTGACCCATCGCGCAGCTGCTTTATATGATGGAGTCTTGGAACTCCAATCCCCATTACCGTCTGCCTTCGAATTCGCCGCACAAGTTGCGCAGGCCTATTCTGCCCTGATCGGAACCGCCGACCGCGAAGCGGGGCTTGGCGGCAGGCTCCTTTACGTAGGCGAACTCGATGACATGGGCCGTGCATGCGTCGTTGCCGCCAATATCGCAGGTGCCGCCACGCTGGCAGCGACAGCCAACCGCGCCGCGCAAAAGCAGGCGATCCGCGACGGAGTGACAGATTTCCTGGTCAACTCGCTCGACGAGGCGCTGCGGATCCTGAAGAATCAGCTTCGCAAACGCGAGACGGTGTCGGTTTGCGTGTCGCTCTCGCCAACCGCCGTGGAAGGCGAGATGAGGGACCGCGGTGTCGAGCCCGATCTGCTGCGGCGCGACGTGCGATTCACGCCACGCCCCGAGGCCCTCATGCTGCAAGACGAGCCGCAGGAAGAGGGCGATTTGAAGAGAATCCCAGCTCTCGTCACCTGGCGCGTGGATTCGGAATTACCTCGGGACCTGGCCAGACTCGATGAAATCGCCGTCGACTGCCTCGGCGCGGACGAATGGCAGGCACGGCGCTGGATGCGTCTTGCACCGCGCTATTTCGGCCGCCTTGCGCAGGGTCAGCGTCTGATTGCGAGCCACCGCGAGTTTGCCGCGCGCTTTGTTCAGCAGGTGCAAGCGCGAGTCGAAAACGGCGAAATCGCGGTCGCGGTTGGGATCGAATCGTATTTTCGAGGAATCCGTGACGAATTTCGCTTCGAGCCCTCGCGGCGTTGAGCGGCGGTCGCGGTCCTTCCTTATTCCCTATTCCCTATTTACTTTTCCCTGTTCCCTGCTCCCCGCTTCTTCAATGCAACGCCATAACTCGCTGACACCCTGGCCGGTCTTGGCCGAAACCGGCAGAATCTCCTCCAGCTCCAGCGCGCGCTTCAGGCCCGACAGATTGCGCGTGCGCTCGTTGCCGCTCAGCCGGTCCGCCTTTGTCGCAACCACAACGAATTTGCGGTCAACCGAGCGCAACCAATCGAGCAATTGGCGATCGTTGGGGCGTGCAGGCACGTTGGCGTCGATGAGGCAAACGCAGAGCGCCAGCGTCGCGCGTTCCGCGAGATAAGGTTCGATGAACGCCGGCCAGGTTGCCGAAATGGATTTCGAAATTTTGGCGTAGCCGTAGCCGGGAAGGTCGGCGAAGATGAGCTTTCGGCGCTCGTTGCGGTCGAGAAGTGCAAAGAAATTGATGGCGCGCGTGCGTCCCGGCGTCGAAGAAACTTTGGCTGTTCGAGCGCCAACCAGCGCATTCAGCAAGCTCGACTTGCCCACATTCGACCGCCCCAGAAACGCAATCTCCGGCGCTCCAGACGCAGGAAACTGCGCGGGCGAGAGTGCAGAAAGTAGGAATTGGGATTTATAGATCAAAGTTGCGAGAGCCTCCCGATCAGTCTACGCGGCGGGCTCTCATACCAGAAACAATCTTCAATCGTCTTCCGCCCTGATGCTCTACGAAGGCCAGAGGCCGATCCCGGTCGGCGCGAAGAGCGAGCACCGCGCCGAGCAGGAACTAAATCTTCTCTTCGGCCGCACCCACCGGCTTAAGAAAGTCGAAGTCGCAGCCTTCGTTGGCCTGCGACACATGTTCCTTGTAGAGAGCGAGAAAGCCGCGGCGATCTTTCTCCTCGGGGCGTTTCCACTCGGCGCGGCGCCTGGCCAGTTCTTCCTGCGACAAAAGCAGATCGATCTTGCGATTGGGAATGTCGAGCGCGATCATGTCGCCGTCGCGGACAAGAGCGAGCGGGCCGCCGACGTAGCTCTCCGGCGCGACGTGGAGAACGCATGTACCGTAGGCGGTGCCGCTCATCCGCGAATCGGAGATGCGCACCATGTCGCGGATGCCGCGCTGCAAGATCTTCTTCGGGATGGGAAGCAGGCCCCATTCAGGCATGCCTGGAGCGCCCAGCGGCCCGGCGTTCTGAAGGACGAGAACGGAATTCTCGTCGACATTGAGATCGTCGCGGTTGACGCGGCCCTCCATATCGTCGAAGCCGTGAAAGACCACCGCGGGTCCGGTATGCTGCCAAAGCTTGCGGTCAGCGGCGACCCACTTGATGACGGCGCCATCGGGCGCGAGCGATCCAAATAGAATCACCGTTCCCCCCGTCTCCATCAGGGGGTTGGAGCGCTCGCGAATGACTTTACGGTTCAGCACGACGGCGCCTTCAAGATTTTCGCCGATGGTCTTTCCGTTGACAGTCAGGCAGTTGAGGTCGAGAAGGTCCGGAATTTCGGCCATCAATGCGCGCAGGCCGCCGGCGTAGTAGAAATCTTCCATCAGATATTCGCCGGAGGGTCGAATGTTGGCGAGCACGGGAACGTGAGCTGAAATTTCATCGAAGCGCGTAAGCGGCAGATCAAAGCCAAGACGGCGGGCGATCGCGACCAGGTGAATAATGGCGTTGGTCGAGCCGCCGATGGCCATGTCGACGGTGATGGCGTTGCGGATAGAAGCCGGGGTGAGAATGTCGGAGGGTTTCAGATCTTCCCACGCCATCTCAACAGCGCGGCGGCCCGTGTCCATGGCGAGTCGCACGTGATTGGAATCGGCTGCAGGGATGGAAGATGCGCCGGGCAATGTCATACCCAGAGCCTCGCTCAGGGCCGTCATCGTAGAGGCGGTGCCCATGGTCATGCAGAATCCCGGAGAGCGCGCGATGCCAAGCTCAACACCCTTCCATTCCTCATCGGTGACCACGCCGGCGCAGCGGTCGGCCCAATACTTCCAGACGTCGGTGCCGCTGCCGAGAATTTTTCCGTCCCAGTTGCCGCGCAGCATGGGGCCGGCGGGAAGATAAACGGCAGGCACATTGGCACTGATGGCGCCCATAAGCATTGCGGGCGTGGTTTTATCGCAACCACCCATAAGGACCGCTGCGTCGATGGGAAGGCTGCGCAGGACTTCTTCGGTGTCCATGGCCAGCAGGTTGCGATAGAGCATGGGGCTGGGCTTCATGTAGGTTTCAGTGATGGTGATAGCCGGAACCTCGACCGGAAAGCCGCCTGCCTGCCAGACTCCACGCTTGACGGCTTCGGCACGCTCGCGCAGGTGCGCGTGGCACGGATTGATTTCACTCCATGTATTGATGATGGCGATGACCGGTTTGCCGATGAAGTCTTCACGCTGAAAGCCGAGTTGCAACATGCGCGAGCGATGGCCGAAGCCACGCAATGTGTCAGGTCCAAACCAGGCATAGCTGCGTAGTTCTTCGGGCTTCCTCTTGACGGTCATTCCGTAACCCCTTTCAATGCGTCTTCCGGGCGGATCTGCGTAGGAACGCTCCGCCGAGTAGCATACACCCGGAGATGATCAGCAATCCTTTTGCGAAACGACCGGCCGCGCGCAGAAGAGTCATGGTCGGGACGTTTGTGCTGCTGAATGATTGAGTCCTCCGCTGCGGGTTACGGCGTCATTTTCGACTGGCGGATCGGGAAATCGGTCGCTCCATTTACTGTTGCTCAAGCTACTGTTGCTCAAGCCGGAACGGCGACGGCAGGAAGTTCAAACACTGCTGTGCCGGAAGCGGTCGTCCCGCATTCCAACCAGCCCACCGATTCCGTCATCCGAGCTATAAAAACGCTTTACCGAGATCAGGGCCCAGGATTTATATTGGACGCCATGTCCTGGTCCCGCAGAGAATTCGCCCAACTGGGGGCGCTTGGTCTTGCCGCACGCTTCGCCCCACGCATTTCAGCTGAACCTGCCGCGCGGCAAACCGGCTACGCCATCATCGGACTTGGCCGCATTGCCGACATCTTTATGGCGGGCGTCAAAAACAGCCCGAATTCGAAGGTTACGGCCCTCGTCAGCGGCCATCGCGACAAGGCGCTCCGCATCGCCGCACAATCTGGAGTCCCCGAAAGTTCCATCTACAGCTACGAAAACTTCGACTCCATCGCTTCGAACAAGGCCGTTGATGCGGTCTACGTTGCGCTCCCCAACTCCATGCACGCCGAGTACACCATTCGCGCGGCAAAGGCGGGAAAGCACGTGTTTTGTGAAAAGCCCATGGCCATGAACGTGGCCGAGTGCGAGCAGATGATCGCCGCCTGCAAATCCGCCGGTGTCAAACTCATGATCGGCTATCGTTGCCACTTTGAGCCGCTTCACCTCAAGGCGATCGATCTCATTCGCTCCGGCGCCATCGGCCAGGTGCAGACGATCGAAGCAGGATTCGGCTTCAACGAAGTGAAAGGCGAGTGGCGTCTCGACAAGAAGATGTCCGGCGGCGGTCCGCTCGTCGACGTGGGCATCTACTGCCTGAACGCCACGCGCTATCTCACCGGTGAGGAGCCGGCGGGCTTCCAGGCGTATACGTCTGTGATCGATCACGATGGCCGGTTCGATACGGTGGAGGAGAACTGCTCGTGGACGACAAGGTTTCCTTCCGGCATTTTAGCCGCGTGCAACACCACCTATGGAGCTGAGCTTGGCGGATTCTTCAAGGTGCACGGCTCCAAGGGGTGGATCGACATGGCGCCGGCATTCGACTACGACGGGCTGCATCTCAAGGCCACGTATTTCGGCAACGGATTCAATCACCTGGACATACCCAGCACCAACCGGCAGCCTTATCAATTCACGGCTGAGGCCAATCACTTTTCGAACTGTGTGCAGAACAACCTGGAGCCGAAGACCCCGGGCGAAGAGGGCCTGCGCGACGTGCGCTACATCGCGGAGATTTATCAGGCTGCGGCCGCCGCACACTGACCAGGCCCCGGCTATGCACTCTCGCTTGGACCCCGCGGGAATTGCGGCGTTTTGACAGGGCTCATTGTGCGTCGGAAGAAGGGCGGATTGCGCGAGCCGGCTGCGTCCCGCACCATCGTTGCGCATTTCATCATCTGTTTTCCTTACTGAGCTATCCTTGTGACTGCCGAGGTCGCGAAGTCTTTCATTGGCATTGGTCCGCAAAAAGAGAGAACCTGCGCAATTTAGGCGCATCTAAACTGTGTCGAGCGCCCGAAATCAATCTGAGGAGAATGTGAAAAAATGGCATCAGCGACCCGCCCGGAAACGGAAGCCCAGATCATCCTTCCCTTGAAGCAGCGAGGGGCGTGGAAGGCCCTTCAGAGCCACTTCGATTCGATTCGTGAGTTACACCTTCGTGAACTTTTCGCGAACGATGCGTCGCGCGGAGAGCGGATGACCGTCGAAGGAGCCGGCCTTTTCTTCGATTACTCAAAGAACCGCATCACAGACGAGACGCTCAAGTTGCTTGTGGGCCTTGCCGAAGAATCGGGGCTCTCGGCGCGGATCGAGGCCATGTTTCGCGGCGAGAAGATTAACGTCACGGAAAAGCGAGCCGTTCTCCACGTCGCGCTGCGTGCGCCGAAGGGTTCATCGATTCTTGTGGACGGCGCCAACGTTGTGCCCGAGGTTCATGCCGTGCTCGACAAGATGGCGGCGTTTTCCAATCGGGTACGCAGCGGTGAGTGGAAGGGACACACGGGTAAGCGGATTCGGAACGTGATCAATATCGGAATCGGTGGATCCGATCTCGGCCCGGTCATGGCCTATGAAGCCCTCCGGCACTATAGCGACCGTGGCTTGACGTTTCGTTTTGTGTCGAACGTAGATGGAACCGATTTTGCCGAAGCCGTGCAGGGCCTGAGCCCGGAAGAGACGCTCTTCATCGTCTCTTCAAAAACGTTTACCACGCTTGAAACCATGACCAATGCCCACTCGGCAAGAGAATGGTCACTGGCGGGGCTGGGAGGGGACGAAAAATCCGTCGCGAAACACTTTGTCGCGGTATCGACAAACGCAACCGAAGTCGCCAAATTTGGAATCGACACGGCAAACATGTTTGGGTTCTGGGACTGGGTGGGCGGGCGCTATTCGATGGATTCTGCCATCGGCCTTTCGACCATGCTAGCCGTCGGCCCTGACAACTTTCGTGCGATGCTCGATGGTTTTCACCAGATGGATGAGCACTTCCGCACGACGCCATTCGAGCGAAACCTGCCGGTGCTGCTCGGACTGCTTGGCGTCTGGTACAACAACTTCTTTGGAGCGCATACGGTGGCGGTCCTCCCCTACGAGCAATACCTCAAGCGATTCCCCGCGTATCTTCAGCAGTTGACCATGGAGAGCAATGGCAAGCACGTCACGCTCGACGGCGCTCACGTAGATTACTCGACCGGCCCGATCTATTGGGGCGAGCCGGGGACCAACGGACAGCACTCGTTCTACCAGCTGATTCATCAGGGAACCAACCTGATTCCCTGCGACTTTATCGCGTTCACAGAAACTCTGAATGAATTAGGCCGGCATCATGACATGCTCATCGCCAACGTTTTCGCTCAGACGGAGGCGCTCGCGTTCGGAAAGACCGCGGAACAGGTCAAGAGCGAAGGGACGCCGGATTGGCTGGTGCCTCATCGCGTCTTCGAGGGCAACCGGCCATCGAATACGATTCTCGCCGAGCGGCTGACACCCGAAACTCTGGGCAAGTTGGTCGCCTTGTACGAGCACAGCGTCTTTACGCAGGGCACGATTTGGCAGATCAATTCGTTCGACCAATGGGGTGTGGAACTGGGTAAAGCCCTGGCGCAGCGCATTATTCCCGAACTTGAAGACGCGACCGAACCTCCATTGAAGCACGACAGCTCGACCAACAATCTGATCCGAAGATATCGCGAGAGCAAGAAGAAGTCCTAGGCGGCAAGAATTGACCTCGATGAGAATCTGACGCTTGAGCGACTCCAAATGGGCTCATGGTGCATCCTTTATTCTTAAGGGAGACGCCATGATTCCTCGTGGATTTGAAAAGCCGCTGTACATTCTACCCTACGATCATCGCGGATCGTTTGAAACCGGAATGTTCGGCTGGCACGGCACGTTGACTCCCGCGCAAACCGCCGAGATTGCGGCCGCGAAGCAAGTGATCTACGACGGTTTTCAAAAGGCGATTGCCGGCGGTGTGCCTCGCGAAAAGGCAGGCATACTTGTCGACGAGCAGTTTGGTGCAGCAATCCTGCGCGATGCGCTCGCCAAGGGTTATCAGTTTGCGTGTCCCGCGGAAAGGAGCGGACAGGAAGAATTCGACTTCGAATACGGCGAAGATTTCGAGGCGCATATCGAGGCCTTCAGCCCCACGTTCTGCAAAGTGTTGGTCCGCTATAACCCCGAGGGCGATAAAGACCTCAACATTCGGCAAGCGGCGCGCTTGCGACGGCTTTCGGAGTATCTGCAGACTGCCAATCGCAGTCTTTTTATGTTCGAGCTTTTGGTTCCCCCGGAACAGCGTCAACTCGCACAAGTGAACGGCGACAAAAGAATGTACGACCTGGATCTGCGTCCGCCGCTGATGGTTAGGGCGATTCAGGAGCTTCAGGATTCCGGCGTCGAACCGGATATCTGGAAGATCGAAGGCCTCGATCGCCGCGCAGACTGCGAGCAGATGGTGGCCACAGCGCGGAGCAGTGGGCGTACGAAAGTGGGCTGCATCATCCTGGGGCGCGGTGAAGACGACAACAAAGTGCGCGAATGGCTGTCGATTGCGGCAGGAGTTGACGGCTTCATCGGCTTCGCGGTAGGCCGAACCGATTTCTGGGATCCCCTGGTCGCCATGCGTGCCGGCCAAATGTCGCGAGATGCGGCGATTGCCAGCATCGCTGCCCGCTATCGTGAGTTTGTCGATCTGTTCGAAGAAGTACGCCGAAATGTCACGTCGCGCTAGGGCTTCGGGTCCGGAGCCGAAAACCTGAGCCGGCGCGAAATGCAGATGCCTGCATTGTGATGGTCCGGCAAGCGAACCGGGCAAGCTTACCAGCGATACACGGTCAATTCGTCCAGATACACGTTTCCCCAGGTCGTTCCGCTGCTGTTGCCGTCGATCTGGAAGTTTGTTAAGATCGCCGGACCCCAGCCGAGATCGTATCCCGAGAAGACATTGAAGTTCAGATCCTGTTCCGCGCCATCCAGCCATACTGAGTGGTAGGTCACCCAGCCGTTGTCGTCGTGTGAGAAGTAAATCTGCACATGGTGCCACTGGTTGGCGCCCCAGGCATGTACGTTGCAAGGCGAATATGAATGCAGCCACGTGTCGTTCGAATTGGTCGGAGATCCGCCGTTGACGGAGTAGTCCCACCGGTCTATCCAACTGTCGCACTGGAATCCCATGATGACTGTTTCGCCGTTGCTCATGGTCTGGTCCAGATCGAACTCCAGGTTCGAGAAACCATTTGCATTGTTCGCGATGTAGACCCAGGCGTCATAGAAGAAATTCTGTGAGGTCGAGTTGTCATCGAACTGCGCGGTGATATCGTTCGCCGCCGAAGTCGTTGAACTGATTCGCAAATAGCCTGGCGGCCCCGGTCAATGACGGTGAACTCAACACACTCATCGTGCCACTCGATGACCCCGGCGTTCCGCCATCATGGATCGCCGTCCAGCCGCCAAGCGTTTGAATGCTGCCCACCTGCACGGCATTCGCCGGCACAAGGCCACTTGCCCCACTGCTGACGTCGATTGAAACATCGGTGACGCAAACGCCTCCCGAACCGTTCCAGACCTTCACGTGCAAGGTATGCCATCCGTTCGGGGAACTGACCGGCCCATTCATCGACTGGGCAGCAAAGGTTGATGTTGAAGTGCTGTTGTCGAGCGAATAGCCGACGCTGGTCACAGCCTGGGATGAGCAGGTGCTGGCACTCATATTCAGGTTGAAGGGCGAGGACACCTGGGTGCCGTTGACGGGGCTGGTAACAATGGTTTGCGCGAGTACAACGATTGGCATGATAGACATCATCAAAGAAATAGGGAGGAGAGTCCGTACTAGCTTCATCTAGAGGCACCTTCGCGTAGGAAATGATTACCGCGTTGCGCGGTCCGAAATTTAAGGTGAATCGGCGAATCCATCGGTTCGGCGATTGGTTGATGTAGCAGATCGTTGATCCTAATAAGTTGCATGCTCCCATCGGTTATCGGCAAACGCCGGAGCTTTCTCGTCATCCCCCGACCTTGCGCTGCGTCGCACGCTTACTCTAAGCTGCGCCCGTGGCTTGCGTGGCACGCAACATAGTTTCCTCGCTCCGAGAGAGCGACGCGTTAATCGGAATTTTCAGTTGGGCTGTTTTGAACCAGAGAGAAACTTGCGGCTCTACAAACCTCTTTAATGAAAGGACTGCAGTGGGAAAGACGCTCTAACCATGTCCCGGGTGGCTGCAGTCTTTGGTTCTTCTCTCAAAAGTCTTGCGAGACGCTCATCCAGGGATTCCAGGATCACAGTCTCCGTAGTCTATTTAGGTTTCGACCGCAAGGCATTCAGTCGATTAGTTTGTTACGGATATCCTTACACGCCAAAACAGCCTTCGGCAACTGCTTTTTTCTCTGCCTGGGTCAGATCGCGGGGAAAAACGGCAGACCCTGCGGATGAGGAACGATTTCGCTGAGCACGATTGGAAGGCTCGACGCCCCCAAGCACCTTCAACCGACCGCTTGAGCAGAAGGAACTAGAACCGGAACCCCGGCTTGAGTTCGCATTGATAAACCTGCGAATTTTCGCTCTTCGATCCGGATCTCTGAGCGCAGGCCGCCCAGCTCAAATACGTATCGGAGCCCAGAGGAAAGACAATCGGAACCCCGTTCAGCTCGGCTTCGAGACTCACGCCTTCCGCAGTTGGCGGCAAAGTAAAGTTGAGCGCCGTACCAAAGACGACCGGGTACGATTCGCGAACCTCGGAGATGTTGTCTGTGTGAAAGACTTCAGCTTGCACCAGAAAAGTTGCTGTGTCGGACCAGTCTGTCGCCGAAAGGGCAATGGTGCGATCCCCATTGGTAAATCCGCGCCAGTCGATCCGCGTGAAAGGACATGGTCCCGCAATACAGGATGCTCGCACGTCTCTGAACTCGTTGCCGCTTCCAGCGTCCAGGGTCACTGAGCGGGTTGATGCCTTCCAGAATCCACCGGGAGAACATGGGTTTTGGCGATGGCAGGGAACGTCTCCACGATTGACGACCTGAAACGTCCTTACTGCGCTGCCAATGTTGTCGTCGCTGCGGGAATTCACTGTGTACCTTACTTTGATGTTGGAAACGACGGTAAACGGGCCGCTTAGGCGTATTGCTTTCTTCCGGTGTGACCGGCATCATGGCCGCAACCACCAACTGCCTCAATGAAGAGCGGAAGCGAATCGGGACACGAACTTCGAGAGTCTGGTAGTCGCGGTGGCGAAGAGTAATATCGACGGTCTGTCCCGGCAACACAGTCCCCGGAAATGTAATTTGAAAGAAACCATCGGCGCCGGACAGCGTAGTGAGACTCGCATTTCCATGGGAGGCGGTAATCAGCACACCGGCAATTGGCGACTCTTTGTCCGGGTCGGCATCTCGGCGAATCACCGCGCCTTGAATTGTCGACCAACGCGGCCGCCAGTGGCGCAAGCTCAGCCAGACGGCAGCGGCGATCGCAACTCCGGCGGCGATGCTGATCCACAGTATTGTCCGTTTTCTGGTCATTCTGTTCTGGCTCTTCTGGCTCTTCTGGCTCTTCTGGCTCTGTTGCTCATTTTGACGTCATTTTTCACAGATTTGCCGTCCCCAGAGACCCTTGCGATCAGTCCATCCTTTGCATCCAACTATATATAGGCTTTTTACGGGTGCCGGTTGCGTTTAAAATTCATCGCAAGCCGCCGGTGCGTTACGGCCATTGCGTCGAAGCGATGAATCCGCCTCAAATACGAAAGATCGGCGAAAAGAAAGACGCAGCCTCGCGCCGGCGATTTCTACGCCAGATCTCCTGTATCTCGCTTGGCGTCCCGCTTGGGCAACTTGCAGCGCTCACCACTCCCGGTGGCCTTGAAGCACAGGCCGGTGAACAGCAGGAGCAATTGCGCCCCGCCCCCCGGCCCGTGCCCATATCGCTTGCCGGCGACGACGATCAGTTTCTGGATCAGCTGGAGCATGCCAACTTCCTTTACTTCTGGGAGCAGGGAAATCCTCAAACCGGACTGGTCAAGGATCGCTGCAACGTCCGCGCCAAAGATACCACCCTCGCGGCCAGCATTGCGGCCACCGGCTTTGGCCTTACAGCAATTTGCATTGGAGAAAAGCGCGGTTTTATCAGTCATGCCGAGGCCCGCATGCGAATCCTGCGGACTTTGTCGTTCCTATGGCATAAGCTACCCACTCACCGCGGCTTTTTCTATCACTTCGCGAACATCAATACCGGCGAGAGGTTGTGGGACTCAGAAGTTTCGTCCATCGACACATCGATTCTTCTCTGTGGCGTACTTACTTGCCGGCAGCATTTCGTGGATAGGGAAATCGACGAGCTGGCACATGCCATCTTCGATCGAGTGGATTGGACATGGCTTTCTGAAGACACCGCACTTCTTTCCCACGGCTGGACTCCGGAGCTCGGTTTCATCTCCTCGCGCTGGGATTTTTACAGCGAGCTAATGATGATGTACCTGCTGGCCATGGGATCCTCCTCCCATCCTCTTCCCAAGGACGTCTGGTTCGCATGGAAGCGAACTCTTTTCGAATATGACGGGCTGCAATACATCGGGTCGTTTGCTCCGCTCTTCGTTCATCAATATTCGCAGGCCTGGTTCGATTTCCGCGGCAAACGCGACCGCTATGCGAATTACTTTGAGAACTCAATCATCGCGACCGATGCGCACAGGCTCTTTTGCCTGGGTTTGAGCGGGCAATTCCCCGACTACAGCGATGCGCTCTGGGGGATTACCGCATCGGATTCCGTGCATGGTTATGTTGCATGGGGAGGACCGCCTGCCGTGGGGCCGATCGATGGCACCATTGTGCCCGCCGCGGCAGGAGGCTCTCTTCCATTCCTGCCCGGAGAAACGGTGCGAGTCCTTAGAACCATCCAGAACAGATACCCCAATGCCAAATGCCGCTACGGCTTTGTGGATGCATTCAATCCATTGACCGGATGGTACGATACAGATGTGATCGGGATCGACACCGGAATCACGATGCTCATGGCTGAAAATGCGCGGACGGGCTTTGTCTGGAGTACGTTTATGAAGAACCCTGAAGCCCAACGAGGGATGGCAGCCGCCGGGTTTCAACCCGATAGCACACAGCCGGCCTCGTGAGCCGGTTCTGAATGGCTTTAAATCGATCAGAGCCTTGTTGCTCTGGCTACGCCCTGCCAGAGCGGCCCGCCTTCCTGCTGAAACCCGCGGCAAACAACGCTCTGTGGGGGGCATGCATCGCATCAAATGATTAGGTGAACAGAGCACGACTGCGCTAAAGCGCCATTTTTGTTGATTTTCATCCCGCACTTTGGTTCGAGACGCGGCGATGTGCTCTGCACCTCATACTCTGCACTATTGAGTGAATCCAAGGAACGCGAATGCCCTCGAAAGCCGATTCAACAAAGCCGGGTAACGGCTCCCCAATTCGGTCTTCGGATGCGCCAGCCGCATCGAGTCCGTGGGGCGATCGAGTGCGGGCTCTCAAGAATATCCCCCCTGTACTCCACTTCGTTTGGGAGTCGGGCCCCGCGGTGGTCACGTGGAACCTTGCCGTACGCGTGGTGGTCGCGTTCCTTCCTGTGGGAGTCGCCATTATCGGCGGCTACATCATCGATGGGATCAAACAGACCCTGTTTAACAAGCCCTTGCCCGGATACTTCTGGTGGATCGTGGCGGCAGAAGCCGGACTGGCCCTGACGATCGGTATTCTTTCCCGCGCGGTGGATTTCTTCGACAGCCTGCTCGCCGACCGCTACATGTATCACGTAAGCGTGGAGGTGATGCGCAAAGCGGCTGCTCTCGATTTGACGGTATATGAAGACCCCGTCTTTTACGACCGGCTGGAGCGGGCCCGCGTGCAGGCCACCGACCGCCTGGCGATGATCCAGCAGATGGGGCGGCTCATCCAGCAAACGGTGACGGCGGGGGCCTATTCAGTGCTGCTCGCGTGGTATTCGCCGCTGCTGCTGCTGCTGCTGGTGGTTGGCGTCATTCCGGCCTTTATCGGCGAAAGCCACTTCGCCTTTCTCACCTATGCAAAGAATTTCAAACAGACGCCCGTTCGCCGCCAGATGGACTACCTGCGCCAGGTGGGCGGCAGCAAGGAAGCGGCCAAAGAGCTGAAGCTGTTCAACCTGAGCGACTACCTTACCGAGCGATTCAAGAAGCTTTCCCGGCGCATTTACGAGGACGACGTGGCCCTCAGCCGCCGCCGCCTTTTCTGGACTGGATTGTTGGCACTTCTTGCCCAGCTCGGCTACTACTCGGCCTACGTGCTCAGCATCTACCGCACAATCCACGGCGTCTACAGCATCGGCGGCCTGACGGTGATCACGACTGCGATCATGCAGGCCATGAGCAACATCCAGCAAATGTTTTCGACCGCGTCGGGCGTCGCCGATCAGGCACTATTCCTCACCGACCTGTTGGCCTTCTTTGAGATGAAACCCGCCGTTGAATCGAAAAAGAATGGTTTGCGCACGCCGCGGCCTATCCAGCGAGGCTTCGAATTCCGCGATGTCTCGTTCGCCTATCCTGGCACCAACCGGCGGGTTCTCAGCAACTTCAGCTTCACGCTTTACCCGGGAGAACGCGTTGCCCTGATTGGCGAAAACGGCCAGGGGAAGACGACGGTCGTCAAGTTGATCACACGCCTTTACGACCCCACGGAAGGGAGCATCCTGCTCGATGGCGTCGACCTGCGCGAATACGATCTGGCCGATCTCCATTCTGAGATCGGAGTCATTTTTCAGGACTTTATGCGCTATGAGATGACTGCGCGCGAAAACATCGCCATGGGCCGCATCGAGGTGGATCACGCAGACGATGCTATCGAACACGCGGCAAAGAAAAGCATGGCCAGCGAAGTGATCGCGCGGCTGCGCAATGGCTACGACCAGATGCTGGGGCGCCGTTTCGAGGGCGGCGTCGACCTCTCCGGCGGAGAATGGCAAAAAGTAGCTCTGGCCCGCGCGTACCTGCGTGACGCACAACTTCTCGTTCTCGACGAGCCCACGGCGTCACTCGACGCGCGCAGCGAATTCGAGGTGTTCGAGCGGTTTGCCGAGCTCACCTCCGGAAAGATGTCGCTGCTCATCTCTCATCGCTTTTCCACTGTGCGGATGGCCGATCGGATCGTTGTCCTCGAGGGCGGCCGCCTGGTGGAGGAAGGGAACCACGGTCAGCTCCTGGCACAGGGCGGTCGCTATGCCGCCATGTTCGAAATGCAGGCTGCCAGTTACCGTTAGAAATTTATGGCCGAAATCGTTCGCATCTTTGACCCGCAGCCTTCCGGCGAGAGCGGACCACAGCTCAATCGCCTGGAAGACGCGGCGCGCGTTGCAGCCTCGTGGGACGTGGTGCGGCAGCCGTCTTCGAAGGGGAGCTTTTCCCGCCGTATCGATGTCGCCTCTCACGGACTCGAGAGATTGGAAAGATTCCTTGCTGCGCGCAACGATCCTCGATCGGCAAAGGGCCCGCAACTGGAGCCGACTGCTTCATCACTTCGCGAGCTGCGCACGCACCTTCGCAGTCTGCGCGGATCCCTCTCGGCGATCACTGGTGCGCAGCAGGTCATTGAACAGCTTCCGCATATTCTGCTTACTTCAGGCCGGGAAGATCCGCGTATTGCCGGGGTGGCGCACATATATCTGGGCGCGGTGGATGGCGTCTTCGACCCCGCCAGTTTCTGCGCTTTCCTCCGCATGCTCCAAACCCGTGAGCCTCTAACGCTCGACGAATTGTCGAACGTAGTTACCTTTCTGCAATTCGCTCTGCTTGAATTCTTATTGCGCGACGTGCGGGCGTGGCTGTGTTCACCCAAGTCCGAATCTTCGCTGAACCTCCTGGCTTACTTCAACAGCCTGACTGCCGTCCGTCGTGCTGCTTGGCCCGATCTTCTTGAGCCGTTGATTGTCTTTGACGATCTGTTGCGGCAGGATCCCGCGGGGGCTTACGAGCATATGGATCCGCCGAGCCGGGGGCTCTATCGCCAACGTGTTGCGTTCCTCGCCCGCCGCTCCGACTGCTCCGAGGTGGCCGTCGCGCAGGCTGCGCTCGAACTTGCCCGGCTGGCCAGCCAACGTACCTCCGCCGATCCCCGCATGCAGGTCCGGCGCGCGCACGTTGGCTACTATCTCATCGACAAAGGGTTCCCCAGCCTCGCAAGCCGAATCAACTTTCATCCTTCTCCAGGGGGGCGAGTACGCCAAAGCATTCGTCGAACATGCCGAGGATATCTACATCGCCGGCATTCTAACCCTATCCTGTGTATTCGTGGCGCTTGTGCTCTTCCCGGTGTTGCCCCATTTCTCATCCCTAGTTCGCCTGATCCTCGCACTTTTGGCGTTGCTGCCGCCCGCAATGCAATGCGCCGTTGATCTTGTCAACCAGGCTGTCACAGCTTTGTTCGAACCCAAACTATTGCCCAAGCTCGACTTCAGCAAAACCATTCCACCGGATTGTGCAACCCTGGTCGCTGTGCCGTCCCTGCTTATTAACGAAAAACAAGTTCGCAATCTTATTCATAATCTCGAGGTGAGTTATCTCGCCAATCGCGAGCGCCATTTGCACTTTGCGCTTCTGGCTGACCTACCTGACTCCAACGCCAAGCCCAGGGAGCAGGAACGCCATCCTCTGGTTGAGCTCGCGGTTCAATTGATTGGCGAATTGAATACCAAATACGCAGCATCGCCCGGTGGCTCTTTTATGCTTCTCCATCGTCACCTCGTCTTTAACAGGCGGCAGGGGGTTTGGATGAGCTGGGAGCGCAAACGAGGCAAGCTGCTTGATCTGAACAACCTTCTCACCGGCAAGAACGATGCGTTTCCCGTCAAGGCGGGCGCCTTTGAAAAGCTCTTGGGGATTCGTTACGTCATTACGCTCGACGCCGACACTCAACTTCCGCGTGGCAGTGCGGCAAAGCTCATCGGGGCGATTGCGCACCCGCTGAATCAGGCTGTCATCGATCCGAAGCTGCGTATTGTCACCACCGGTTACGGCATTCTGCAACCGCGGGTGGGCGTCGCCGTCCGGTCGGTCGTCAGTTCGCGGCTCGCGACAATTTTTTCAGGTCCGACGGGCTTCGATATGTACACGCGCGCCGTCTCCGATGCTTACCAGGACCTTTTTGGCGAGGGCATCTTTACGGGCAAAGGAATCTATGAAGTCGCTGCGCTTCAAGCCGTCCTGAACGGAAGATTTCCGCGCAACGCTCTGCTCAGCCACGATCTCATCGAGGGCGCCTACGCGCGCGCCGGTTTGGTCACCGACATCGAAGTCATCGACGATTATCCCTCGGGTTACAGCGCATACAGCCGTCGCCAACATCGCTGGCTCCGCGGCGATTGGCAGATCGTGCAATGGATTTTCTCGCGAGTGCCCGATGAATCGGGACAGTTGGGGCCCAATCCGATCTCGGGCATATCTCGCTGGAAGATCTTCGACAATCTGCGCCGCTCGCTCGTAGACCCCGCTCTGCTGACGCTCTTTGTTGCGGGCTGGCTCTGCCTGCCCGGCGGGCCGCTCTATTGGACGATCGCGGCCCTCGCATTGTTGGGCTTCCCCATGCTCATTCAGCCCGCTTTAAGCGTGGCCCGCGCCTTGGCCACGGGTGATTGGCACCGCTACAGTGAAGCAGTCTCCGACTTCGGGCGAGCGGCTTTCCTCACCCTGCTTCACCTCGTCCTCCTCTTTCATCAGACTCTGCTCACCGCCGATGCCGTGATCCGCTCCCTCGTCCGTCGCTTCATCACGGGCGAGCGCCTGCTGGAATGGGAGACTGCGGCTCAAGCGGAGCTGCATTCCACTCAGAACGGCCCGGTCGACAGGTATCTGGCTGCGACTCCCCTTGCGGTGCTTGCGCTGGCCGTCATCGTCTGGAAGTTCAGTATTTATCCTGACGCCTTGTTTTACGCGGCGTTCTTGCTGGGCGCATGGGCTCTTTCTACGGGCGTCAGCACCTGGCTCAACCAGCCGCCCCATCCGCCCTACCTCCTCGATGAGGGCGGCACAGATTTTCTGCTCTCCCATGCGCTTCGCATCTGGCGTTATTTCGCCCAGTTCAGTTCCGAGCGTCATCATTTTCTTATTCCCGACAATGTCGTCGAAGACGGGCGAGCCGAGGCCGCCCGCGTCTCTCCCACAAACCTCGGCCTTCTTTTCAATGCCCGCCAGGCTGCTTGCGAGCTAGGGTTCCTCACGGTGCCGGAGTTTGCTGCTCTCACCAATCGAACCCTCGGAACCGTCGCGCGCCTCGAGAAGTTTCGCGGTCACCTCTACAATTGGTACGACACCGAAACCTTGCAGCTGCTGGGAACCGCGCCATTCATCTCCTCGGTCGATAACGGGAACCTTTTGGCTTCGCTCTACACGCTTCGCGCAGGCGCAGACGACCTCAAACAAAAGCCGCTCCTTCATCCAGGTCTGTTTTCCGCTTTGCACGCGCATTGGCAAATCTTGCGAAAGCAAAAGCATCTGCCGGCTTCACTCTCGCGCCTTCGGATACCGCGCTCTTCCGCCACGATGGCCGCCTGGATTGAATGGCTTCCCTCGGCCGAGGCTGTGTTTTCAGCTGCTGCCGCGTCGCATTCCGGCGATGATGAATGCTCCTGGTGGCTCAATGAAATGCTGCACCGCCTAGCCGCGATAAGCTCTCTGCTCCACGATTACGTTCCGTGGATGCTTCCGGAATATAGGCCGTTCCGCAAAAAGCTCCGGCTCTCTTTCATGGCAAACGCCGCATCCCACTCCGTCCAAGGCGCAATCTCATTCTCGCGGCGATCTCGAAAATCGCCTTGCGGCCGCTCGGCGCTGAATTTGCCGACTCTGAGCCGCATCTTCTTCTCGCCGGGCAGTTACGCGATTCGCTCTGCGCAGCACGGTTGAACCTGCGCGCGCTGGCAGCCGACTTGCGAGCCATTGAAAAAGGCGCGGAAAGCCTCGCGGAAGAGATGGATTTCTCGTGGCTTGTCCAGCCTGGCCGTCAGGTTCTGTCTATCGGCTACGACATTTCGAAGCAGGCGATCACCGATAGCTGCTACGATTTGTTCGCTTCGGAGGCACGCCTGGCCACATTCCTGGCCATCGCAACTTATGCTCTTCCGCAGCAGAGCTGGTTCAGGTTGGAGCGTGAGCATACCTTCGCCGAAGGCAACTTCGTGATCTTGTCGTGGACGGGCACGATGTTTGAATACCTTATGCCGGGACTGTGGATGCACAGTCATCCGGGCACGCTGGCGGCTCGAAATGAAGCGTCGTGCGTGCGCATCCAGCGCGCGTTTGCCCGCCGGCGGCGAATTCCCTGGGGCATCTCCGAGTCAGGCACTGCGCGCAGAAACGACTCCGGCGACTACGGTTACCATGCGTACGGAGTGCCGTCGATGGCACTGAGTCCAGATGCCGTGGCCGGGCCCGTCATCTCGCCGTATTCAACCTATCTTGCGCTCGGCGTCGATCCTCCCGAAGCTCTTTGCAACTTGCACCGGATGGAATCGGAAGGATGGGTAGGCCCCTTCGGCTCGTATGAAGCCGCCGATTATTCCGTTTCGCCGCGCACCCCTGTTCTTGTGCGCGAGTGGATGGCCCATCATCAGGGAATGTCGCTGCTGGCCGCCACCAATCTGCTGCGGAACAATATCGTCAAGCAATGGTTCCATGCCAATGCAGTGGTCCAGGCGAATCAACTCTTATTGGATGAGTTGCCGGAAGCAAAGCAGCATTGCGGCAAAGCCTGAGAAGATCCCGCCTGCCGCCGCAAACGCTTGATCCGGGACGCCTCGAGCATTTCATGCACACGATGCGGCCTCCTGTGCCCTTGAGATCAGCCTCTGCCCGGCAGCGTCTGCCGCACTTCCCGGCACAGAGACTCCTGCAGTGATTTGTTGCATGGGCAATTCCAGCGCAAACAGTGAAGATGTTCCCTGATCTGCGTGAACCCAGATGCCATGGAAGGCCTGTTGCAGTCCAGGATGCATCTTCAGCAATGCCCCCATCACCGCGGTGACCTGCTGCCGCGCCGCAATTGGATCGCGCAATTGCGCAGCCTGAGTCGCGTCCGGAGTGTAATGGACATCGAGATCCAGCCCTCCCAATTCTGTCGAAGTGTCGATCGCCGTCACTTTGAACAGACTACCCTGCGCGTTGAAACTCATGGGCGCCGCTCCCGGTAAGTCGCTGGGCCGAATCTGGTCGGCTTCGTGCTGCAGTTTTTCGAGGTTCGGACTCGACAGGGAATCAAGCGGATCAAGAAGATCTGCAGCGATTCGATAGTAAAACCACGCGTCCCAGTCCAGCTTTGTCTGTGCGTATTTCCGCGCCGATGTCCAATACCAGAGACCATCATGGCCCGCCTCGGTCATCGGCTTGGCCATCATGCCGCCGAGCATCCAGCCGCGACCGGGCACATTTGGCATAATGAGCGAGATTTGCTGCGGTTTCGGCACGCCCGTTGCGTGAACGATCGCCAACGCGTAGGTCCCGGCGGGCAGTCCCGTAAAGCTCAGCGCCACCACCGGAGACCCGCAAAAGAAATCCATTCCCGTCGTATTCGAAGGATTGCCGGTCGCATCCAGCAGATAAAGCTCGTCGACGGTGATGGCGGCCGATTTTACAAGTGGCTCCAAATGCGAGATGGATCCGGTCATGCCCTGAAAGTCTGCCGCTACGGCGGGAGCCGCCATGGCCCGGACCCCTTGCATGTCTCCGCTCTGCACATCCGCAACGATCGTATGAGCCGCGTTCGACAAGGCCTCGCGTTGCGCAGGTGTCATTTGCGACTGTGTGGTGCAAGAAGCGGCATTGGCTTTCCAAAGTTGCGCGGAGACGCTAGCAAGTAGCAGGACCCACAAGGCGCGCCGGCCTTTCATAAACGGTTGGAGCATAGCTGCTACCTCTTCGTTGAACGCTCCGCCAGATGGCTGGCTCGATCTTCTAATCACTAAGATGCGATTTGAGCCCTTCTGACGGCCCTCATCGCCATACTGGCAGCCTTCCGTGCGACGATCCATCCGCGAGCCGTCTTTTCAACCATGCCACCTCAGGAATACGTCCCCTCATCGTTCCAAAACTTCTGCAACGCAAGTGAGCGCGGCGGCATTCATTCGGAAAGTGACGCTTTCTGCATGCGAGCGGCAGGATTCGTCGAACCATTGCCGCCAGGCAACGGTTGCCTCGTTTCAACCTGCTCGCCTTGCAGGGGCGCGGTCGACAGCACCCTGTCCGCAAATGCCCGGACCTTCCGCTCCACTTCGTGAATGGGTGCCGGGGCAACCACAGTGAACCCTCCGATCAAATCGCTGAGAGCGAGATATGACTTGCGATTGAACTGGAGGAATTCGAGAGGATACTCTGGTTTGCGGACGCGAGCCGCAGCCGGATCTGCATCCAATAAGAAGCTGACATCGGGTCGCGGCACGAACGTGGCCATCGCGCGGACGTAGGATTGCACCATTGAATTCTGCAGCGGAAGATTAGCAAGCTCATCGTAGATAAAGCGGTCGAATATGAGCACCTCGGGTCCGGACGTCTGCGCTTCGTGCATGAACTGCCGAAGGGCCATGGCGTCTGCAATATAGAGAAACAGACGGATGCACGACATGGCCCATGACCGGACGTTCTTGTCTTTCCGCTGAATCGGCGCCCCGGGAGCTCCAACACCCAGGTCGCCCCCGAAGACGGCGTGCCCAGTCGATTCGCGGAGCCATGTAAACCTGGCCACATGGTCCCAAAACGAAACCAATCGGAAACTGACCCCGCGATGGCTCAAGTGCTCGCACAAGCTTTGGATTTGCGAACTTTTGCCAGCCCCGTCGATGCCGGAGAAACTGAAAAGCTTCGTTGACCGATCTTCTCGTTGCCTGTGCATCTCTGTGCTCCGTCGAAATACTCTATCTCAGTGAGCCATTCGCGGTTGGCTCGGACTCGAACGCGACAGCGCGACGACCGTTCCAATCGCCACACACGCGCCCACCACCACGCCGACACGGATCAGGAACGTACGGACACGTCGTTGTTTGGCGGGCGCGATAGCAGCGCCTGTCAGCCTTGATCCCGCGACACCTGTGACTTCCGGGGCGGGTGCGGCAGCCGTGCCAACCGCCTTTGCTGGACCGCTTTGCTCTTGACCACCGCTCGGGGTTGCATCGTTCGACGAACCACTCGCAGCTTCACTCTGCGCCGGCTCGCTGTCACTCCCGTTCGGACCCGGCAGCGCCTGAGAAGCATTTTCCGTCCCCGCACTTTTCGGCTCTACGCTTGAAACACTCTCCTGAACGCCAGGTGAAACGCTTCCTTGCGCAGCCTTGGTGCCCGAACTGTCCTGGCCTGACGACCCTGCGGCTTCGGCAATCTGCATTGTCAGCAAAACTGCCAGGCAGCAAGCCATCCTTCGAATGTATCGCCAACTCGAGGTCCTCATGATCACTCTCCAATCGATTGGCAACTCGGCTCCTGACTCCCCGATTCAAGGACCTATGTTGCCTTTTCCGGCGTTCGATCCTGTTCGCCACCTGGTCCTCCGGCAAATCTAAACTCAGCACGCGGTCGATAGAAACTCTCGATCGCTTCGTCCTTCGAACCGTAAATCTGAACCAGCCGATCGGCCTTGCAACCCTCAAGCGTTGCCCTCGCCGCCTGCGAAACTCCCGCAAGCCTCACATCGCCGTTTCGCTTCAGTGCTTCCTCCAGGCAGCAAAGCATCAGAAAGATGGTCGATCGATTCATGGCGTCGTGCCCCGAGCAATCCAGGACAACGCGCGGCCGATATTCGCTCATCTCCAATGTCAGGCTTCGCAGGAAGGCTCTCTGCGATCTTCCGTCCAATGTTTCCGGAATCGTCTTCACGATTAAGTTATCGAGACTCTCGTCGATTTTCATGCTTTGCCTTCACCGTGTGCCCGATCCGCTCCCTAAGACCGAGCGTCATCGGCTTCAAACAGGCTCGTCATCTCCGGTTTTCCGGTCGCCTCAATTGCAGTTGGCCCTTCAGGCCCGAAAAGCAGGTGCAGAAAATCCGCTTTCGGATTGTGGATCGCCGCTTGGAGCAAATGCCACCCATATCTGACCAAAGTTTCGAAATTGGTCTTGTACCAGCAACACTGCGTCATTCGCGGAGAGAACCCGCACATGAACCGCAGCTTCGCCAGCTGCTCGGTGGATGAAAGCATTGCTGCAACCAGCCGATGGTTTCCATCGAGGATCGTTACCGGCTGGGCTTCACTCATTCCCAGAAGTATGACCGCGCCGAACTGCACGTCCTTGCTTAGCTGGTCACCGATCGCCAATAACTTGGCATGAAACCGCGGACTCAGTTCAATCTGCCGGGCTCGAATGCCATCGGTCACTGTGGTAACCGAGAAATCACCATGAGCGAGCTTTCTCCATTGGGCGCGCGGAAACACTCTGACATGTTCCAGTGCCCGCTCATTGATGTCGACCTCATACCAGACCGTATCACCCGGAATCTCATTCCACAGAGCAAGGTGTCGAAGCAGAAGTAAGGCACGCCGCTTGGCGTTTTCGTCCGGGTCCGAGAAATTAGGCCGCACCACGAGCTCGCGTAAATCCGGTGAACACTCTTGATGTCTCATTCCTTCAACGTCGCTTCGAAGAAACTCTCCGATGACCTCATCCTCCGACACACTCCTGATAATCCGAACCGGAGATAACTCGCGAAGATCGCTGTATTCGATCGAGCCGGACCGAATATCGTTGAGAAACGAGATCCCGGTGAGCACGACCAGAACCGACAAGAGCGCCATCTGCACCAGGATGACCTGAAGCAATGACGAATGAAACTCATAAACGCCGGCCATGAGAACAACAGTGAACGCCAGTTGCACAACGCTCGAACTTGCAATCTTGTGCGACATCTCAAAGGCAATGAAGACGACGCTGATCGAATACACAACCGACTTAATGGCATAGAGAGCGGCAAGATCAGAGAGATTGCCTGCCCCGGCCATGGCGAAGCCGGCGCCAAGACACTTCGTCCATACCCATGCGGGTATCGAGAATAGCCCGATCGCCAGGACCGAACCCGTGCCGACCACGAGCAACAGTGAAGTCGCGATTACTCTCAGATCTTTTCTCTCTTTTTCGCTGGTCCCCGCCACCAGCGGAAACATCGTGTTCACAACCGCCGAGGAAAGCGAGAAAATCACGCGTCCAGCCAGAGCCACCGCGGCATAGAGCCCCGCCATCCTCGCCGAAAAGAGATGCTTCACGAGGACGATGTCGAAATTCGTGATCAGCATCTGGCCGGCAAAGAACAACATTGCCTGGCAGGTTTCTGCAACCGCCGGCCCAAAAGAAAGGGGGCTGCTCGACCGCGGGCCCAATTTGGGATGCGCCGCAAAATACGCCACGGCAATAGCGGCCGCGTTAGCGGCAACCACCCCCCGGACACCGAAGCCCAGCCAGATCATCAGGTACGAACCCCCGAGCCGCGTGGCCGCTTCAAGCGTCAGGTTGGTGGCAAACCAGCGAAATCGATACGTTCCTTCAATCCAACCGCGGCGGCTGCCCAGCGGAACAAAGAATGCTGTACCGATCGCCAGCAATTCCACGAGGATTGGATCCGGAAGGTGCAGGTAACCGGCTATCTGTCTCTGAAAAAGCAGAAGAACCAGCGCCATCAGCAAGCCGCACGCCCATGCCGCGCGATGAAAAACGCGATAGCACTCCGTCCGCGCCTCGAAGAGTTTCTGTTGCGCCACCAGCTTGGCGGACACAATTTGAAATGCCAGCGCCACCGCGGAAAGAATGGTCAGGACGGTGTAGACAACCGTGGCATGCGCGAAGCCTGCGGGTCCGAGAAAGAACGCAATGACGATGTTGTATGTGAGATTGAGCGCTGCAGTCAATCCAGCGCCCGCCAGTAACATGGCGCTGCCCGTGACAATTCGGGTATGCAGTGCTTTCGTCTTGGACGAAGAATCCTTTTCCACGCTACAGGCACTCCAGCTCGCCACGCAAGGAAGACTTCGAATGAAGCGAGGAGACACAATCTGTGACAATCATTTCGATGCCTGAACACAGTCGTTGGCTGCTCTGGGCGGGGAGCCTGTGAATTGGCCAGCGGACGCACAACCGCCGGGTTGGAAGGTGATTCTAACTATTTGATCCATGTTTAATCGCGCGATCACTTCGCTAGCTCTTCTCGTCTTTTTTCACGGCTGTTCCGGCTTCAAACCGCCCGGAACCGCACCGCTAAAGTACAAGGCCGCGGGAGGCTCCCCTGAAGTTATCGCTGTCTATGAAGCTTGGTTTGGACATCCGAAACACATCTCCGTCGGTTACCTCTCCCATGACCCAAAAGAGATCAAAAAGCAGATCGATCAGGCGAAGGGGATGGGGATCTCCGCGTTCGTGATCGACTGGTATGGGGATAGAGAGCCCTTCATCGACCAAAGCTACGCGCTAATGCAGCAACTTGCTGCGAAGAATAGCTTCCACGTTGCCATGATGTACGACGAAACCGAAGAGGATGTGGGGGCGACCGACGAAGCCATTGCCGATTTCACCATATTTCATAACGCCTACATGTCGGCGAAATCGCCCGGACACAAGGCCTATCTCACCTACCAGGGGCGACCGGTAATCTTCGTCTTTCCCAAGGGCGGGCATACAGACTGGAGCAAAGTGCGGGCGCTGGTCAATACCTGGCAGCCGGTGCCATTCCTGGTTGATGAGAACATCCCCGGCAAATATGCGGATGCGTTCGACGGTTTTTACGCATGGATCAACCCCGGGAACGACGGGTGGCGGCCCGACGGCAGCAATTGGGGGGAAGAGTATCTGAGCCAGTTCTATGAAACCATGCGTGACAAGTATCCTGACAAGTTAATTGTCGGAGGGGCGTGGGCAGATTTCAACGACAGTAAGGCATCCTGGGGTCTTGATCGGCATATCTCAGCGCGGTGCGGGCAAACCTTCTCTGACACATTCAATTTCTGGCGCCACGACTTTCCTCCGGCCGATCCGATTCCATTCATCATGATCGAAACCTGGAACGATTACGAGGAAGGCACTGCCATTGAAGGCGGAATTCCTGCTTGCGGCGCCTCCACACAGGTCGCAGGAAGCACACCCGCTGCAGCCTCCGTCAACATTGCAAAGGAAATTAAAGACGCGGCCACGCCTCGCACATTGAATCATTGACACTCGGTTCTGGTCCTGTGTCTCTGCATAGCACGAAGCAATGAACGAACCGCAGTCGAACCTTCGGAATCACCGCGAACGGCACATTACCGCCGCTTACAGCATTGCGAACTGGGCTCTCCGACTTAGGCCGCTTTGATTCCGCTCTGGCCGTCCCCGCCATCGTGCTGAACGGAAAAGGCATTGCTGGAGACGGCAATTCTGCTCTCTTGCGCAGCGATTTGAATCAGCGAACGATGAATCTGGCTGATTAGTGACAGGGGACGGCCGCGGACTTCGTCATAGACCCGGCCAATGTATTCTCCCAAAACGCCAACCGTCAGAAAGAGAAAGCCACCCACAAGGAATACCGCTGATGCTACCCCCAGAGCCGCCGCCCTGACAGGATTGATCGGAAGAAACATAGTAGCCCCAAGGATCAATGACATACAGCATGAAAACGCGAAAAGCACGAAGCTTAGCCGCATGGGTTTGTAACTGAACCCGGTGATCGCATCAAAGGCGTATTTGATCCTGCTTATAAACGAGAGCTTGCCTTCACCCGCGGCACGATCCTGGCGGTCGTAATAGACGATCGTGTTGCGATAGCCAATCCACGCACGCATACCGGGCAGGTATGGATTGCGTTCCCGCAGCGAGAGGAGTGAATCAACTGCCTTCCGGCTCATCAGGCTGAAGATGCCCGCGTTGAGAGGAATCGGGTAATCCGAAAGAACTCCCAGTACGCGATAGAACAGAGGGAACAGCGCCGCCAGAATCTTTCGCCGTTCCTCCCGGCTTCTTCTTACCGCCAGCACAATATCCGCGCCCTTTCTCCATCCATCAATCAGCCGGGGCAGAACCTCGGGTGGATCCTGGAAATCTCCGTCCATGAGGATCACGGCTCGTCCGGTCGCAGTTTGCAGCCCCGCCATGATGGCTCCCATATGACCCCAGTTGCGAGATAGTTCCACCACTACCACGTGGGAATCAACCTTCTGCAGTCCCTTCAGCAGTTCGAGAGAGGCGTCAGTAGATCCGTCGTTGACATAAACGACCTCCCAATCTTCGGCCACGTTGTTCATCGCGCTCACAATCGCTTCGTGAAACTGCACGATGAGGGCATCTTCGTTATAGATAGGGACCACCACCGAAACCGCTGTGAATTCCTGAATCGGGACCGATGAACGTGTTGTTGGTTTCATTTTTGCGCCTTCTCTCGAATCTATTTTTATCGTGCAAATTAGTTAGATGCGTGGCTCAACCACTATAGAGGTCAGTCTGACGCTCTTTGAAGAATGCGAACCCTCCATTGCACCTCTGAGGGTGTCAAGACGACGATATATTGGGCGTGTTCGGGATCGGTGGCCAGCAATTTTCCGTGACTGAACACCTGGACGTCGTATTCTGCGGTATCTGCCAGCTCAATCGATAATCCGTCGGGTGAATAGAAGAGAAGCTGAATGTTATGCGAGCGG
>CAWAJH010000003.1:0-303379 GCA_963782285.1 uncultured Acidobacteriaceae bacterium | reverse complement strand
TCTGGCTCTGGCAGTCGCCTGGAGTCGCGCATGACGTTTTCCATCGCCACATGGAACATCAACTCGGTCCGTCTGCGCATCGATCTCGTCACCCGCTACCTCGCCGAGCACCGGCCGGATGTTTTGTGCCTGCAGGAGACGAAATGCCCGGACGCCAATTTTCCTTTCGCCGCGTTCCGGGACGCCGGGTATCCGCATATCGCGATCAACGGGCAGAAGGGCTATCACGGCGTCGCCGTGGTTTCGCGCTTTCCCTTCGCGACGTCGGCCAAGCGCGACTTTTGCGCCAAGGGCGACGCCCGTCACCTCCACGTCGTCCTCGGCGATGAGGCGCACGGGCTCGAACTCCACAATTTCTACGTGCCCGCGGGCGGCGACGAGCCTGACCCCGAGATCAACGCCAAGTTCGCCCACAAGCTCGCCTTCGTCGACGAGATGGCGGACTGGGGCAGGGACGAGAAGCCGGCGGCGGGCCGGTCGATCCTGGTCGGCGATCTCAACATCGCGCCGCTCGAGCACGACGTCTGGAGCCACAAGGCGCTCATCAGCGTGGTCAGCCACACCCCGATCGAGGTCGACAAATTGAGACGGGCCCAGGCCGCCGGACCCTGGGTCGACGCCCTGCGCAAATTCGTGCCCGACGACCAGAAGCTCTACACGTGGTGGAGCTATCGCGCGTTCGACTGGTCGAAGACGAACAAGGGGCGGCGCCTCGACCACATCTGGGTCAGCCCGGCGCTCGCCGACGCCGTCAAGTCGATGCGCGTCCTGCGCGACGCCCGCGGCTGGCAGCGCCCCTCCGACCACGCGCCGGTGATGGCGGAACTGGCGCTTTAGAGCCTTCCTGTCCTTCCCCCCGCGTGCGGAGAGCGGGGGATTCTCAGGCGCGCCGCGCCGATCAGACTGGACTCAAGACCGCCGACCCGATTACTGGGGGCCGCGATCGGCCCGGGAGGAAGAATGGCGTGGCGATGGGTCAATCGGGCGGCGAGCCTCATCCTCGCGCTGGTCGTCCTGGCGACGCTCGGCGGCGGCTACCTCTTCTATCGCGCCATGCCGGCGACTTCCGGCGTCGAGACGCTGCCCGGCCTTTCGGCTGAAGTTCGCGTCTGGCGCGACCACTTCGGCGTTCCGCACATCTTCGCCGCCTCGATGGACGACGCGGCGCGGGCGCTCGGCTACACGCATGCGAGCGAGCGGATGTTCCAGATGGAGATCCTGCGCCGGGTCGGTCAGGGACGGATGGCCGAAATCCAGGGCGCCGAACTTCTCGGCGTCGACAAGTTCATTCGCACCGTCGGCTTCTACCGCGAGGCCGAGACGAGCTTCTCCGCGCTTTCGCCGTGGGCGCAAAAGCGGCTCGAAGCCTATGCCGACGGCGTCAACGCCTTCCTCGACAGCCACAAGAACGCGCTCCCGCCCGAATTCCTCCTCGCCGGCGATCATCCCGAACCCTGGAAGCCGGCCGATACGCTCGTCATTGCGAAGCTCGAGGCCTATCAGCTGTCGCAGAACTTCAAGCTCAAGCTCCTGCGCGCCCGTCTCCTCCAGAAGTTCGGACCGGATGAGGCGAACTGGCTGTTTCCCACCGCAAAGCCCGGCGAGCCGATCACGACGCTGCCCTCGCTCGGCGACAAGCACGCGGCCAGCGAAAGCATCGACGATGAGATCGGCGCCTTGACCGGAATCGGCCGCGGCGCGTCGAACGAATGGGTGATCGCCGGATCGCGGACGGAGACCGGAAAGCCGATCCTCGCCAACGATCCGCATCTCGATCTCAGCGCGCCGATCCTCTGGTATCTGGCCCGCGTCGTCACGCCCGAAGGGTCGGTCAAGGGCGCGACGATTCCCGGCGGCCCCGGTCTTCGTCCTCGGCCAGAACGATTCGATCGCCTGGGGGCTGACGACCGCGGACTCGAACGTCGAGGACCTGTTCGTCGAGACCGTCGATCCGAGCGACCCGGCGAAATATCTGACGCCCGACGGACCCCAGCCGTTCGATACGCCGCGAAGAGACGATCCATGTGAAAGGCGGCGGCGGACGTCAAGCTCGCGATTCGAACGACCCGCCACGGTCCCGTGCTGTCCGACGTCAGCGCGGACGCCGCGAGCATCGCCGAGCCGGGAAAGGTCGTCGCCCTCGCATTCACCGGGCTCGGCGAGCGCGATACGACCGTGCGAAGCATTCCTGCGCGTCGACGCAGCGCGAAACTGGGGCGAGTTTCTCGACGCGCTGCGCCTCTACCAGACGCCGACCCAGAACCTGGTCTATGCGGATGTCGCCGGAAATATCGGCTTCTTCAACCCCGGCCTCGTGCCGATGCGAAAGTCCGGCGACGGTCTCGCTCCCGGTCGACGGCGCGTCGGGCGCCTTCGACTGGACCGGCATGATCCCGTTCGATCAGTTGCCTCAGCTCTACAACCCGGCGATCGGCTTCGCCTTCAACGCCAACAACGCCGATGTCTCCGACGATCATCAGCCCAGTTTCGGCTTCGGACTACGAGGAGAATTTCCGCGCCCGCCGCATCCAGCAGTTCTTCGATACGATCATCAAAGCACAGCCTCGAAACCTCGGCCGCCATGCAGGCCGACCACCTGTCTCTGGACGTGAAGGAGATGCAGCCGTTCATCGCCACGATCGCGCCCTCCAACGACTGGGCGCGACAGGCCCAGGCGATGCTGTTGAAATGGGACGGCGTGATGGCCAAGGACCGCGCCGAGCCGCTGATCTACACCGCTTTCCTGAGCGCGCTGCACAAGATCCTGCTCGAGGACAAGACCGGGTTCCCGATGAAAGAGAAAGGCCCGTTCGCCGCGACGACGCTCATTTCCCTCATGCGCGACCATCCGTCCTGGTGCGGCTCTCCCGGCGCCCCCGACCCGGATTGCCGCAAGGCGCTCGGCCGCGCTCTCGACGACGGTCTCGCGCTCCTCGTCAAGCGCGACGGCAAGGACATGAGCCAATGGGAATGGGGCGCGGAGCACCAGGCGCTGTTGCGCCACCAGGTCTACGCCCATGTCCCGCTCTTTGACCGGCTGTCCGACCTGAGCCTCCCCTCGAGCGGCGGTTTCTACACCCTCGATCGCGGCGGCGGCTCCGAGCGCTCCCCGCCGACATGCCGTTCGCGCGCACCATGGCGGCGGGTTCCGCGGCCTCTACGATCTGGCGGATCCCGCGAAATCCCGCTTCATGATCGCGACCGGCGAATCCGGCCACATCTTCTCGAGCCACTACGGCGACCTCACGCCGCTGTGGAACGACGTCAAATCGATCACGATTGCCGGATCGGAAGACGAGCTCAAACAGGCCGGCGGCGAGGAGCTGACGCTCAAGCCTTGATTTGCGTCAACGCCAGCCGCTCATGGTGTCTTGGACTAGCGCTGGCCGGGACGGTGAAAGAGTTGCGCGACCAGTATCGTCAAAACATTCGGTTGACTGGCCTGGTGATGCTCGGCGCGCAAATGACTGTGATGCGCTGGCTCTGCGGACTTCGCGGCCGCGATCTCCGCGTGGTCTTGACGGCGGCAGCGGCGCGTCCGCCGCGACCGCAACTGACTTTGCGGCGGCGCCCTGGCTCCTCCTCGGCCATGACCGCGGGCGCCGCTGGGGACTGCGTCGCCTCGACGGGCGCCTGCGTCGCCGCAGAAGACGGCGGAGATTGCTCCGCGACCTCAACCGGCTGGGCCGGCGGCGCCGGCTCCTCCTCGACCATGACCGGCGGCGGCGAGGGCGGCGCCGGGGACTGCGCCGCGTTGACCGGCGCCTCCGTCGCTGCAGGAGACGGCGGAGACTGCTCCGCGACCTCAACCGGCTGAGGCGGCGGCGCGGGCTCCTCCTCTCGATCATCATCGGCGGCGCGGCGAGCGCCGCCGTCTCATGCGCCGTGTCGTCCGGCGCCTGCGTCGGCGCCCGAGATTGCTCTGGCTGTGGTCGACGGCTCGGGCGACGGCCGGTCGATCTCGGCCCGCGCGGCCTGCGCGTGCGGCCCGTCGGGGTGAGCCTCAAGGAACGCGCGCCAGCCGGCCGGCGAATTGGTGTGTCGGGCTATCCGGAAGTCGAGGTCTTCGGCGACGTTCGCCGACGAGACGTTATCAATCGACCAGCTTTTCCGGCGCAGGCGCGAGCGCCGTCATGACGGGAACGACAATGTCCGAGGGCGAAAGCGTGCAGACGACTGCGCCTGTCAGCGTGAGGGCGAAGAGCCATTTCGGCAAACTGGTCTTCTTGTCGCCGACGTCCTCGTAGTCCCAAACGCCGCCAAGCAGTCGTTCAAGCTCCGTCCTGTTCTCACGAAGCTCCATGTCATCCTCCCTGAGTGGCCGTCTCGTCGGGCGAGCGGGCCAGCGCCTGCTGCATGGGCTGAGGCAAGACGACCACAACAAGCCAGGGCGTTGCAAGGCAAAAAAATGGTCCGGATCAGCGTGTTGAATAGACGCCCCGGTTGAGCACGACCTCTGATACGAGTATTCCGCGATTAGCGGGCCGAATTTGGCCAATAATCAGGCGTTGGGACTTCCGCTTTAACCTCGGCGCATGATTGGATAACTTGGCGCCGCTCGGAGCTCGCGGCCCCTATGAACTTAAGGACCTCGGCAAATCTCGATTACGATCGCGACTGTCGAATCCCGCCGCATCTTATCGAGCCATTCCGGCGACCTCGTCCCGCCCTGGAACGACGTCATCATCACGATTGCGGGGACGGAAGACGAGCTCAAAGGAGCGAGGAGCTGACCCTTAGGCCCTGATTGCCGACCGGCCGGCTTCGACCCGAAGCGGACACTATGACTCGATCATTTGTTTTATCCGGGCAGCCATCGTTTCGATGGGGAACGGTTTGGTCATCACCGCCATCCCCGGGGCCAGACGTCCATTGCCCAGCAGCGAATTTTCAGCGTAGCCCGTGATGAACAAAACCTTGAGTTCAGGACGAGTAACGCGAGCTGCGTCCGCCATCTGCCGGCCGTTCATTCCGCCGGGCAAGCCGACATCGGTGACCAGAAGATCGATGCGGGCGTCGGATTGCAACAGCTTAAGGCCCGACACACTATCGGCGGCCTCGATCGCCATATAGCCGAGTTCTCCGAGGATTTCGGTAATGAGCATGCGCACCGTCGGCTCATCGTCCACGACCAGGACCGTCTCGCTATGCCCTGAAGGAAACATGTCCGCTGCCGTGGCCGGCTCATCGTCTCCGGAGAGTTCGCCATAGTAGCGCGGCAAATAGATGCAGACGGTCGTGCCTTGGCCGACCTCGGAGTAGATGCGGACCTGTCCGCCAGACTGCCGGGCAAACCCGTAAACCATGCTCAGTCCGAGGCCGGTGCCTTCGCCCGTCGGCTTGGTCGTAAAGAAGGGCTCGAAGGCTCGCGCGACCACGTCCGGCGGCATGCCGACGCCGGTATCGGTCACGCAGAGCGACAGGAACTGCCCTTCCGGGATGTCATGCTGCCGGGCGGCTCTCGCGTCGAGCCATTTGTTCGCGGTCTCGACGGTAATTTTTCCCCCGTTCGGCATTGCGTCACGAGCGTTGAGGCAAAGGTTCAGCAGCGAGTTCTCAAGTTGCGAATGATCAACCAGCGCTGGCCACAGCCCCGCGAGGCCGACGAACTCAAACGCAATCGTCGGTCCGACCGCGCGCTGAATAATGTCCTGCATGCCTGCGACCAATTGATTCACGTCGGTTGGCTTCGGCTCGAGCGTTTGCCGTCGCGAAAACGCCAGCAGCCTATGAGTCAAGGCCGCCGCCCGCTTCACGGCTCCCTGCGCCGCCGTTATGTAACGCTCAACGTCATTCACACGACCCTGTCGCACCCGCGACTGCGTCAGTTCGAGCGCCCCTGAGATGCCCGCCAGAAGGTTGTTGAAGTCATGCGCCAGCCCGCCGGTGAGCTGACCCACGGCTTCCATCTTTTGTGACTGCCGCAGAGCATCTTCCATTGAGGCCTGTTCCGCGAGCGCAGCCGCAATTCGATTTTGCAGGGTGGCGTTGAGGTCACGTAACGCGGCCTCGTTGCGGCTTCTCTCCACCGCGACACGGGTTCTCGCCGCGACTTCGCGGATCAAGGCAAGGTCTTCCGGAGACCAGGCACGGACGGCGTCATGGTTGACAAAAAGGACCGCCACCAAGCGTCCGTGTTCGAGGGTGGGAACGTTGACGAAAGACCGGGCGCTCCGCGACTTCAAGGCGTCGGCGGCGCCGGCCGTCCGCCCGTCTTGCTCGACATCGTTGATGGCGATGAACTCGCCGCGTTTCAGGCTGTCAATGAACGAACCATAGGCTCGCAGAGGAACAACGCCGGCAAGCGTCTCGACTCCGGGAGCGGTCCAGTCACGGACGACCTCGAGAGTTTCCGCGTCGGGGTCAATCGCGCCATAGCCGACCCGACTGACCTTAAGCGCTTGACCGAGTATTTCGGAAGCAGCGAACGCGATGTCGTTTGGATCGGTTAAATCGTGGATCTTGTCGGTAAGGCGCACCAATGTTTCGCGCCGCGCCTCGGCTCTCACTCGATCGGTTACATCATAGCCGCCAACGAAAATCCCGGTAACCTTACGACCGTCATCTCGGAGGGGCTCATAGACAAAGTCGATGTAGCGGTCGTCATTCTCCGCTACGAGGCGGATCGGCATGGCCTGCGCAGTAAATGATTTTCCAGTCGCATAGACCTTATCGAGCAGTTCGTAGAAGCCTTGCCCCTCGAGTTCCGGAAACACCTCGCGCACGGTTCTTCCGACGAACGCTCGTGGACCCGAAATGGCGACATAGGCGTCATTGACGTACTCGAAAATATGATCAGGGCCGGTGAACACGCCGACGAAGCCGGGCATTTGCTGAAAGATCGCACGTTGCCGCTCGCGCTCGGCAGCCTGCCTTCGTTCCGCGAGAACCCGTGCGGTGGTCTCGACCACAATAGCGATGACGCCGGCCGGGTTGCCCCGCTCGTCGGGGACCGGAGAATAGTCGAGATTCATCCAGACTTGTTCGGCCCGCCCCGTTCGATAGAGCGTCAATTCCTGGTCCTGGTAGGCAAGGGTGCCGCCCGCCAAGCCAACTTTCATCACGTTGTCGTTGAAGTCAGCGACCTCAGGCCAGCCCTCTCGCACCTTGGACCCGAACAGAGCGGGATGTCGGCCCCCGGCAAATACCGAATACGCATCGTTATAAATCATTATGCCGTCCTCGCCCCAGAGAAGGACGATCGGCACAACCGAGTGGAGGATCAGCCCGACTGTCGTTCTCAGACTTTGAGACCAGGTTTCGAGCGGACCCAGCGCCGTTCTCGACCAATCGTACTCGCGCAGAAGGGCGCCCATTTTGCCGCCGCCAGCGGCAAATGAGGGGGCCTCGACCATTAATGCTCCTCCAGCACGGGCATCGGACATCGGTCGCATTTATAACGATCCAACGGGCAAGTCGTTCCAGCTCGTTTGCGACCGAGCGATGGCTCTGCCGAATTGCTCCTCGCTACGGCCAGAGGTTGGCGAGAACTTGGCGCGCGAGCCGCCTGAACGAGGCGGGCGGTTCCCGTCGCCTCAACAACCGTTGCAGATGCTGTTGTCGATCTTGTTATCCTGCTGCTGGATCGCGCGGTCGAGCGGCGTCGGACCCGCCGACTGCGAAGCGCCGGGCCGGGGGACGGTCTCGCCGGTCGAGGTCAGGTAATCCTGATCGAGAAGCTGCCCCGGCGTCGGCTTGCTGAGCTCAGGGGCGACGAGACCGCCGCCGTTGTCCTGGCCATGGGCGGCGACGGCCGCCATCGACGCGGCGAGGATGACGGCGATGAATTTCAATTTACCCATTGTCCGTCCTCCGATGGATCCCGCCTGCGCCCGCAAGAGCCTGACGCAAGACTGTGACACGAACTCAGATGGCGACCAGATCCCCTTGATGGCAAGAGCAGGCTTTCGTTTTTCCGCCAGCGGGCGTCGCGCAAGTCGAGGTTTGTGGCGCGCTCAGCGCGCTACGAGAATGATTGGCCCTTTCGCCGAGGCCTCTCGCCTGATAATTTGATTTTCGATCAGAGACTTACCGTGATGAACAAGCGCCCGGGACAAATTTTCTCTTTCTGATAATCTAAATTCTGCTATTCTGTCCTCCATTTCCAGAAACGGCCGGAAGAGACCGGCGAAAGCGAGGCGGATATGGACGGCGGGACTTCTCCTCCAAAGCGGCCAAAACTCAACCCCCACGGCAAGGCTTTGCGGCGGGAGCGCATCTTCGAACGCGTGCGCGGCGGCTGGTCCTACGAGGCGATCGCGACCGAACAGCGGGTGACGCCGCGGCGCATCCGCCAGATCATCAGCGAAGCCTTGCGGCGGCGGGAGGTCGACGGCGGGCCGGAACAGGCGATGCTGCAGCTTGTCCGGCTCGAAGGCGCGCTTCGCCTTGGGGCGGAGGCCGTCGCCGCTGGCGACATCGGCGCGATCGGGCCCTATCTCAACGTGCTCGATCGAATCGACCGCTACCGGCGCGGGGCGGCGCCCCTTCAGGTTTACGACAAGGCGTCGCGCGACCGGCTGTTCGCCAAGCTGAACCAGATCGCCGCCCGCTTGCTGGCGGAGACAGAACCGAAGCCGCCGGCGGCCGAAGGCGGAAGCCCCGGCGCGGCGGCGCCCGAGAGGAGCGAGCCGCGTCCCTTGGATTCGCCCGCAAGCCCTTGAAAAGACCGGATTCGCGGAAGCGGAAAATTTGGATTCCGCTTCCGCGGGCTTTGAATTTCCTTCCTTGCGGATTTGGATTTTCCTTCCGTTCGCTTTTGGAATTGTTTCAAGCCGTACCCTTGCCGCAATCCTGCGCTAGCGGCCGGGGGATCCTGTCGATAAAGTAAGGCTGATGACCCAAGCGCGGCGATTGCTGATCGTGGATGATGACGCCGACTTGCGTCAGGCGCTGGTCGAGCAGCTGGCGCTCCATCCTGAGTTTCAGGTCGAGGCGGTCGAGACGGCGGAAGCGGCGCTTCATGCGGTCGAGACGGGAACGCCCGACCTCGTCATCATGGATGTCGGGCTGCCTGACCTCGACGGGCGGGAGGCGGTCAAGCGAATGCGGCGCGACGGGTATCGCCGCCCGATCATCGTTCTCACCGCCCATGATTCGGACGCCGACGCCGTGGTCGGTCTCGATTCCGGGGCCAACGACTACGTCGGCAAACCGTTCCGGTTCGTTGTGCTTCTCGCCCGCATCCGCTCGCAGCTGCGTCAATATGAGGCCAGCGAGGATGCGGAGTTTCAGGTCGGCCCTTACACGTTTCGCCCGACCTCGAAGAACCTCGTCGATCCGCAGGGCGTCAAGTTGCGGCTGACTGAAAAAGAGGCCGCCATCCTTCGCTATCTCCATCGCGCCGAACAACAGCCGGTGGCCCGCGAGACGCTGCTCAAGCACGTCTGGGGTTACAACTCCAACGTGACGACCCACACGCTCGAGACGCATATTTATCGGCTGCGGCAGAAGATCGAGCACAATCCGGCGGAAGCGCAACTTCTCGTCACCGAAGCGGGCGGGTACAAGCTCGTGGCGAGCGCGGCGGCGGGGGGGCGATCCGAGTGACGCTGGACGACGATGTCGGACGGCTCGCGCGCACTCGCCCGTTCAGCCTGCTTCCGCGCGAGGCGGTGCAGCTCATTGCCTTCGCCTGTGAAAAGCGGCGCCTGAAAGCCGGCGACACGCTATTCCTCGCCGGCGAGAACGCCGACTTCGGCTATTTCGTCCATTCGGGCGCGATCGCCTTGCTCGCGGATGGGGCCAAGCTGGGAGGCGAGCGCCGCGTCGGCGCGGGCGCCCTCATCGGCGAGAGCGCGCTCTACGCCCAGACTGCGCGCCGGGTTGGCGCGCGAGCAGCCGAGGATGCGGTCGTGATGCCGATCCCGCGCGAGACGTTTCGGCGCGTGCTGGCTGAATTCCCGGCGGGCGCGGAGAGGATTCGCGCCGAGCTCGCCCATCGAACCCATCTCCTGGTCGATGGGCTCGAGGCGGCGCGAGTGAAGTCGTTCGAGGGCCCTGCGGCGCCGCGGCCCAGGGCGGCGCAATGACCGCCGAGACGCTGAGCCGGCTCGCCTTGCTGCGCGCCCCGACCTCGGAAGACATCGACGCCCTCGCCCGGGCGGCGTTCGACCAGCTCCCCGCTTCGTTTCGGCGCTTGAGCGAGGGTCTGGTGATCCAGGTGGTCGACTTCCCGGATGACGAGACGCTCGACGAGATGGGCGCCGAGAGCGAATTCGACCTCCTGGGCCTGTTTCGCGGCCGGGGGCTCGCCCAGCGCGGCGCGGTCGAGGAGACGGGCGAATTGCCCAACATGATCTGGCTCTATCGCCGGCCGCTGCTCGACTTCTGGTGCGACGGCGAGGATTCGCTCGGCGAAGTTGTCACTCATGTTCTCGTCCATGAGATCGGCCATCATTTCGGGCTCTCGGACGCCGACATGGAGGCGATCGAACGGTCGGCCCGCTGACCGATTCGCCCGCTTCGACAAGGCCGGCCGAGCGCTGAAGCCCCGGAAACGGCTGGATTTCGGCGCCTTCACAAGCGCGTCACGCTCCCTGTAGACTATCGCGGCGGGCTGACCTGAGCGCCGGCCAGGGTTGGACAATCGGAGGCACGGAGCGTCTTTGTGACGGTGCATGTTCGGTCAGTTACGCCGGGGAATTGTCCGGCCCTCGTTCTGAATGCGGACTTCCGTCCGCTCAGCTATTACCCGCTGTCGATCTGGTGCTGGCAGGACGCGATCAAGGCGGTGTTCCTCGACCGGGTCAACATCCTGTCGGAATACGACACGCTGGTGCGCAGCCCGAGCTTCGAGATGCGCTTGCCGTCGGTGGTGTCGCTGAAGAGCTACGTCAAGCCGACGCGCTTTCCCGCCTTCACCCGGTTCAACGTGTTCCTGCGCGACCGCTTCACCTGCCAATATTGCGGCCAGCGCGAGGATCTGACCTTCGACCATGTCGTTCCCCGCTCCAAGGGCGGCTTCACGACGTGGGAGAACGTGGTCGCGGCCTGCTCCGACTGCAACCTGAAGAAAGCCGACATGCTGCCCGCGGTCGCGCGCATGTGGCCGGCGACCAAGCCCTACCAGCCGACCGTGCACGACCTGCACCAGAACGGCCGCCTGTTCCCGCCCAACTATCTGCACGAGAGCTGGATGGACTATCTCTATTGGGACAGCGAACTGGAGGAGTGAGCAGGGAAGACGATCCCTGGGGGCGAATGCCGCCCGCCGGGCTTTATTCTCATGCTCAGCCGGTCTGCTGTACGTTGGCGACGTGGAAAGTCAGCTTTGACGGCCCGTTATGGTAGCCGTTGCCATGTTCCATGTTCATCGAGCCGCCCCACGAGCCGTTGCAAGCGATCGTAGCCGGCTTCAGACCATAGCTATCTTGGACACTGCCGCCGCTGTCCTTCATTGTTCCAGTTAGCGTCACCTCCACCGACCCGCCCGACTTCAAAACGAAGGCCAAGTTATAATCGATGTGGAAATACCCGCCGCCGTTATAGTTAAACGAGTAGAATACACTGTCTTGGAGCCGGCCCGGGTTGACGAAAGCCGAGTGCGCGAGCGGTCCGACGTTCTGGACGCCATGAGCGTTGAACGGGTTGCCGTCGCCGTGGTCGCAGCTAACAGACAGGGTGACGTCCAAGCGGCGGAAGTTGCTGGGTAGCGTTCCTAGCACGAGGTCCTTCTGCAGGTTCGGCGCGGCTGCGGTCAGCGTGACTTTCTCGCCCTGAAGGGGCTGCTGCTGATACTCGATCGTAGCGCCCTCCTTGGTGATGGCGATTTGCCCCTGTAGCTCATAGCTGCCGATCGGGATGTTGTTGAGCGTGTAGCTTCCGTCAGCGCCCGTCGTGGCCTCGCCGCCGGGCATGAATACCCACACCTGCGCCCCTGCCACTGGGTGTCCGTCCAGCGTCACCTTCCCTTTAATGCTGCCGCGCGAGACGACCTTCTTCCAGACGCTTTCGGTGTAGTCTTCCGTGTGCGGCGGCAGGTACTGCACCGGCTCGGCATAGCCAAAATAGGGGGCGTTCCAGAAGGTAATGTTGTCCGGGCTGACCGCGTTGCCGTCGCCGGGCGAATGCCACGCGGAGGAGCCGACCATGTTCGGGTTGCCGAAGGCGAACGTGTTGAGCAACTGATCGGCGATCGGCCCCGCGATTGTGGGGTCGAGTTCAGGAAGCGTGCCAAGCCCGTCCTCCTGGTTCAAGGCCTGGTTCAGCACGCCCTGATACAACGCCTGCGCGCCCAGTTGGCGGTCAGCTTCGGAGTAGTAGGTCAGCCCATCAAGCGTATTGGCGTCCACCGCCGCGCCCGCCTGCACCGCGGTAGTGGTGAAGTCGGAAAGCGTCTCAAACTTGTTTGTGGAGACCAGCGGGATGTTGTTCTCCTTCATGCATAGCCAGACGAACCCGGAGCACACCGCCGGTGAAAGCCCTTGCGCCCAGCCGGCGTCGCTGCCGGCGTGATCGGTGAAGCCGGCCGCGATCTCTGGCTTGGTGTAGCAGTAGAACGAGTAGTAGCAGGCGCCCTTCTGCGTCATGTTGCCATTGGCGTCGTAGCGCGCGCCCTTTGAGCGCCCCGTCTCGCCTGCCTTGCGCAACAGCGGTCTCGCCGTCGCCTCGTTCTCCGGCATCGGCTTGACGACCAGCGGAGGGATCAGCTCGAATCCGTCACCTTCAACATCGGTGTTGAAACTGTTCATGCTGTAGGTGGCGCCGCTGGATCCTTGTAGGACAGGCTGCTGGTTGCGTCGTCGATGCTCTGCGTCATGCTGCCAGGCCAACCGTATTGCAGGATGCTGCCGTTAAAGCTGGTCGGGATGCCGGCGGCGTCCGTATTCATGTTATTGGTCATGCGATCGACCGACGCGGTACAGTGCGTGATTTCGTAGAAATTCAGCGTCATGAGGCCGGAATGGCCATGGTGCTGTGGGGGGATCAGCGCGCTGAACATTGCGGCAATGAGATCGCCGGTCGCCACCGGCGCGGGCGAGAGGATCACGTCCCCCTGCAACGCATTCTGAAACTGGCCGGGCACGGTCACGCTGGCAGATTGTCCGGTCAACTGGCAAACCAGCTGCTCGGCGGAAGCCTTCGCCATATCTGCGTCGGAGATGGCGTCCGGGTAGCAGAGCTGCCCCTCGGCCACCGGCGGGGCGTTGGCGGGATTCACCACGATCCGTGCGTCCCTAGGCTTCAGGTTGCTTGCGACGCCTCCGATGCTGAGCGGGACGCTAAAGACGCGCGAGAAGCGGACTGGCACTGTCTTCGCGCCGGGCTGGCGCAGTTCCCCTGAATAGTGTGCGGCATAGGCGGACAGGCGGTTGGCCGGCGCGGCCGCCTGCAAATCCTTATGCGTCGCGCTCGCCACCAGGGTGGCGGAACCGCTGGCGGGCACCGTCACAGGGGCCTGCAAATTCGCGAAGCGCGGAGCCGGCGGCTGCTCATCGGTGTCGTCGGAGTGTGGCGCATAGGCGACCTTCTCGATCACCATGGGCGCCGTTTCCGGGTTGTGGACGGTCAGGCCGCCGCTGAGCATTCCGTTGCGGTAACTGGCATACACATCGCCAGTCACATGCGGCACGGCGGCGCCGAGCTGACGGCACATGCCTTACGCGGAATGCAGCACCAGCGTGCGCTTGGCGGTTACGTTGTCGTGCACCGCCGTGCAAGTGACGTGGAAGCTGTGCGCTACCCTGCCCGCCTGGATCGCCGCGTAGTAATCATGCGCCGCCGTAGGCGCCACGGTCGTGGCGGTCTGGCCGTCGCCGAAGTCCCATTTGTAGCTGGTCGGCTCCGGCCTTGTGGTGGTCAATTGTCCGACGTTACCCGTCAGCGAGGAATGGGTCGCGGTGGTGGAGGGGCCGGTCTTGACTGGCGGGGCGTCTTTGACGACGTGTTCCGCCGGTAGCGCCGCAAGCGATTTCTCCACCTCGGTCTCCAGCACGGTGGGCGGCGCTGGCCGGGCCGGGCGTACTGGTGGCGGGGCTGAGCCCGTGGCGCAGCCTTATTGGCTGCGGCTACCGTTTTTGCGAGCACGCGCCGTACGGATGGCGGTTGCCCAAACTAAAGGCTGCGGCATAGAGCTGCCCCAAAACTTTCTTGACCATGAGGTAGGGCAACGCGGTCGGCTCCGGCTCGTCGAGCGTGGTGCGGAAGGTCTTCGCTGGGCCGGCCACGTTGATACTGACCGTAACTGTCTCCCGCACCGCGCCGCGCGCCGCGTGGATGACCAAGGCGGGCTTCCCCACTGCGGTGAACTGATAATAGCGCGACGTGGCTGGAACGCCCTGCATCGTCACAGTGATGGATTCCTCGTCGAGCGGCTTGCCGCTGGCGTCGCACACCTGCACGAGCACTGGCTCGCCGGTCACGCCACCGTCTCCGGCTGGACCAAGACCTTGCCGATCAACTGCCCCGCCGCGACCGCGGTACCGACGTTTGGCATGTAATCCCTCCCTTTTTCATCCAAGCCGCCACGACCTCACAAATTTCCGCCGAGGTAATACGCTCAAGTAAGACGGCATCGATAAATCGGGCGCGGTCACTGACCGAACCCCTGTTCTACTCTAGCACTAAAGTCAGCAGCGTGTTGTGACCCAGATCACAGTGGAAGAACAAACTCAGATCGGCTATAAACCGTACTGGATTGTTACCTTCAGCGCGCAAGTCTGCGCCAAGGCAACTGACATGCGAGTTGCACAGAGTAACGCGGCAACCCTAAGCGGTTAGCAGCTGCCCCGCCGCCGCGCGCCGCTGGCGGCGCCAGAAGAGCCAGGCGACGATGGCGAAATTGAACACGTTGAACAGAAGCCCGTTCAGGAACGCCATCCGGTAGGAGCTGGTCAGATCGAAGATCAGCCCGGAAAAATAGCCGCCGAACGCCATGCCGAAGATCGTTGCGGAGACGACGAGGCCGATCGCCGCGCCCGCCTGGCGGGGCGGCAGGAGCTCGCGGCAGATGACCGCGTACATCGGCACGATCCCGCCCTGGAACAGGCCGAAAATCCCTGAGACGACGAACAGCGACGTCAGCCCGTCGAAATAAAGATAGAGCGCGAGCGCGACGCCCTTGCATGAACGAGCCGATCATCAGCGTCGCCGAACCGCCGATCGCGTCGGCGACGAATCCGGAGCCGATCCGCGAGATGATGCCGAGAGCCATCATCAGCGACAGCATTTCCGCGCCGTGGGCGACGCCGTAGCCGAGGTCGCCGCAATAGGCGACGAGGTGGACTTGCGGCATCGACATCGCGACGCAACAGGAAAAGCCGGCGAGCACAAGGAGAATAAGCAGCAGCCGCGGAGATATGCCGACGTCGGCGCGCGCCGCCGCGGTCGCCGCCTCGGCTTCGTCGAACGCCGCCGCGGATGGCCGGCGGCGCATCGCCAGAGCCAGCGGCAAGACCGCGACGGCGATGATGAGCGCCGATGCCGGCATAGGTCGCCCGCCAGCCGATGAGCGGCATCGAGAGGCTCATCAGCAACGGCCAAATCGTGCCGGCGAGGTAATTGCCGGAGGCGACGACGACCACCGCAAGCCCGCGCCGCTTGACGAACCAGTGCGAAATATCCGCCATCATCGGCCCGAAGCCGGTCCCCGCGCCGACCCCGATCAGCACATGGGCGGCCGAGAACACGGTCAGGTTCGGCGCGTATCCGGCGAGAACGAAGCCGAGCCCCAGGCTCGACGCCGGAGATGGCCAAAGGCAAGGCGATGCCGCGGCGATCCGTCATCCGCCCGAGCGCGATCGTCGATGAAGGCAAGCGTGCACATCATCAACGTGTAGGGCAGCGAGGCCGCCGAGCGGTCGACGCCGAAGTCACGCTGCGCCTCGGGCATGACGACGATGATCGCCCACATGCCCGCCCCGACCAGGGTCGAGATCAACAGCGACAAGGCGAGCCGGGCAAAGCTGTAGGGGCCATCGGGCGCGTAAGCGGCCGGCGTCTTCGATGGATCTGGTCGGCGACCGGGTCATCGCGCGACCTTGCGGCACGGGCCGGGCGATGGCAAGCAGCGGCGCCTCAATCGACGCGCCTCGCGTTCAGCCAGGCTCGAGACCGCGCGCCTGGCGACGGGCGAATTCGCATGGGTCCGACCCCGGCAACCATGGCGGGGTCGGAGGGCGCTGGTGCCGGGGTGTCGGCGATGCCGGCCGCGGCGAGTCGACGAAGCGCGGGCTTGAAGCTTGCCGGGATTTGGCGATGCGCCCTGGAGAACGATTTCTGCGATTTCTCGACAACAGACGCCAGACATTTCTTATTGTTTCGCTTTTCCTGATTCTCGTCGGCGCTCGGGCAGTCGTCATCAATTACGCCGGAAACCCGACTCCTTACGCAGATGAATGGGACGGCGAAGCGGCCAACCTATTGAAGCCCTACCTCGAAGGCGCACTGACGATTCGGCGACCTGTTTCATGCTCACAATGAGCACGTCATTTTCTTCACCCGATTGCTCACTCTCGCGATCTTCAATCTCTCCGGCTATTGGGATGTGGTCCTGCAAATGATCGCCAACGCGATCCTCGACGCCGCGACCGTCGTCGCCATCAGCTACGCGCTCTCACGCCCGCTTCGCGGCGGCTGGGCGCTGGCTGCGATGATTTTGTCCGCTTTGGTCAATGCTCTTCCGTTGAGTTACGACAATATATTGCTCGGATTCAATACCCACTTCTACTTGTTGCTGGCGTTTTCGTTCGCGAGCCTGTGGTTCATGGCCGACAGCAGGGCGTGGTCGCCGCGATGGGCGGCGGGAGTCCTGCTCGGGCTCGCCTCGTTCCTCTGCATGGCCTCGGGCGCGCTGACGCTCGCCGCTGTGATCGGCCTGCATCTCATGCAGATGGCATGCGGTCGGCAGAGCGGGCGTGCGGGAATGGCTCGGGATCGCCGCCCTCGCCGCGGCGACCGTCGGTCCTGGCGATCCTCATTCCCCACGTGCCGATCCTCGGACGTCTACCGGGCGCATTCGCTCTGAGGCAGTTCCTGTCGCGCTGTTTTCGAGTTGGCGAGTTGGCCCGCCCCGCCCAATTTGGGCGCGCTCATGGCGCTGCCGTCGGTGCTGTTCTGCCTGCGCACATTTGCCGATCGGCCGGCTCTGAGCGACCCGCGCTGGTTCAATGTCGCGGCGTTCGGATGGATCGCTGACCCAGTTCGTGGCGTTCGCTGCCGGGCGCGCGCTGATCCCGGTCGAGAACCGCTACCTGGATACGCTGCTGATCGGTCTGGCGGTCAATATGATCAGTCTCTTTTGGCTCGCGACGATCGGACCCGGCCGCCGCGCAAGCGCAAGATTTGGTGGTCCGCGGCCCTAGCGGCGTGGCTGGTCATCGTCGCGGCGTCGCTGGTCCGTCCCGCACCCCGCTGCCCGGCTCGATGGACCTGCGGCGCCAAACCGCCGATGTCCAAGAGAGAAATCTGCGCTTCTATCTCGCGACCGGCGATGCGTCGTATCTCGCCGGCGCCCCGCTGATGGATATCCCTTACCCAGAGGCGACCCGGTTGCGTCGAATTGCTCGATACGCCTGAGATTCGCGCGGCCCTGCCGCCAGAGCTTCTCTCGCGGGATACGCCGTCGAATTGGGTCGAAGCGTTCAAGAGGACTTTCCTGGCGCAAGGCTATATATGGCTCGGCGCCGGCGTTCTCCTGCTTCTCCTCCGCTCATCGCCCGGAAAGCTCCGGCGCACGCCGGGCCGACTGCTGGAGGACTTCCAGCAAGCGGCGGGCCGATCGAGGATTTTCGCAAGGCGGGTCGAGCTCCGCCATATGATCCGTGACCCGAACTCCCCTGCGCCGGGCAAACGGGGTCGCCGTCAACGGTTAGGTCCCCGCGCCCGCTCTAGGCAAGCGAGGCTCGACGAATCTTGGATCACACGGTTCTGGGGTGGATGTGCGCTTCCGTCCGTGTCGCGGGAGCGCCTGGAACGGTCGCCCCGGTTCGGAGTTTTGCTTGTGCGGCGCCCGGAGGAAGGACTTCGCCGCGCTCGAATGCAGCGGCCGGGCGCGCCGGGCGTGCACGATGCGGCAATTGCGGCAAGCGTCTGGTTTGGTGTAGGTCTCGTCCTTCGCGGCCAAATGAGCGGACGGACGCCGCGTTCTTTGGGGATAAAGTGACGAAACCTCTCACGCCGTTGTTGGATCAAATCAACTCGCCCGCCGATCTGCGCAAGCTGGGCGAGAGCGACCTCGCCCAGGTCGCCGACGAATTGCGCGCCGAGACGATCAGCGCAGTGTCGGTGACCGGCGGGCATCTGGGCGCCGGTCTCGGCGTGGTCGAGTTGACCGTCGCGTTGCACTATGTGTTCGATACGCCGGCCGACCGCATTGTCTGGGACGTTGGCCATCAGGCCTATCCGCACAAGATCCTGACCGGACGGCGCGACCGAATCCGAACTCTACGTCAGGGCGGCGGCCTCTCCGGCTTCACCAAGCGCTCTGAGAGCGAATACGACGCATTCGGGGCGGCCCATTCCTCGACCTCAATCTCCGCCAGCCTTGGCATGGCGGTCGCGCGCGACCTGTCGCACGGTCGCAACCATGTCGTCGCGGTCATCGGCGACGGCGCGATGTCCGCGGGCATGGCTTACGAGGCGATGAACAATGCCGGCGCCCTGGGCTCGCGGCTGATCGTCATCCTCAACGACAACGATATGTCGATCGCGCCGCCGACCGGCGCGATGTCGGCCTATCTCGCCCGCCTGGTCTCCGGCCACACCTATCGGTCGCTGCGCGACGCCGCCAAGCAGCTGGCGCGCCGCCTGCCGAAGTTCTTCTACGACAAGGCGAGGCGCACCGAGGAATACGGCCGCGGCTTCTGGACCGGCGGCACTTTGTTCGAGGAGCTCGGCTTCTATTACGTCGGGCCGATCGACGGCCACAATCTCGACCACCTGCTGCCGATCCTGAAGAATGTGCGCGACATGCAGGGCGGCGCAGTGCTCGTTCACGTGGTGACCAAGAAGGGCAAGGGCTACCCCCCCGCCGAGGCGGCCGATGACAAGTACCACGGCGTCGCTGCGTTCGACGTCATCACCGGCGCCCAGTCGAAGCCAAAGAGCAACGCGCCCGCCTACACCAGGGTTTTCGCCGACGCGCTGCTCAACGAAGCGCGGCGGGACGAGAAAATCGTCGCCATCACCGCCGCCATGCCGGACGGGACCGGGCTCGATCGGGTGAAACGCGAATTTCCCGATCGCGTTTTCGACGTCGGCATCGCCGAGCAACACGCGGTGACGTTCGCGGCCGGCTTGGCGACCGAAGGTTACAAGCCGTTCTGCGCGATTTATTCGACTTTCCTGCAGCGCGGTTATGACCAGGTCGTCCATGACGTGGCGATCCAGAAGCTGCCGGTCCGCTTCGCCATCGACCGCGCGGGACTGGTCGGCGCCGACGGCCCGACCCATGCCGGCGCTTTCGATATCGCCTACCTCGCCTGTCTGCCGAACATGACCGTGATGGCGGCGGCCGACGAGGCCGAGCTCGTCCATATGGTCGCGACCGCGGCCGCCCACGACGACGGTCCGATCGCGGTTCGCTACCCGCGCGGCGAAGGAGTCGGCGTCGACATGCCGGAGCGCGGGGAGCCGCTGCCGATCGGCAAGGGCCGGGTGGTGCGCGAGGGCTCGCGGATTGCAATCCTGTCGCTCGGCGCGCGGCTCGGCGAAGCGCTCAAGGCAGCGGACGAACTGGCGGCGCGGGGCCTCTCGACCACCGTCGCCGACGCGCGATTCGCCAAGCCGCTCGACCGCGACCTGATCCTCAAGCTCGCCGCCGCTCACGAGCTTTTGATCATCATCGAGGAAGGCGCGGCCGGCGGTTTCGGCGCGCACGTGCTGGCCCTGCTCAGCGAAGCGGGCGCGCTCGACAACGGGCTCAAGGTGCGGACGATGACGCTGCCGGACAAATTCCTCGACCACGACAAGCCCGAGCGCATGTATGCCGCCGCCGGGCTGGACGCGAAGGGGATCGTAGCCAAGGCGGTCGCCGCGCTCGGCGGCATCGACCGTCGCGCATCGAGCCTCATCGCATGAGCCAGCCGCCGTCCGGCGGCGAGGAGCCAAACGCGAGCGGGCGCGGCAATCTCTTCGCCCTGATCGCCGTCGTCGTCCTCGTCGGGCTCGGCTACTGGGCGTTCAACTATCTGGATCAACAGCGCAAACTTCAGAACTGCCTGGATTCGGGCCGGCATGACTGCGAGCAACGGCTCAACCTTCAGAGGTAAGTCGCCCGCAAGAAGCCGCGATCCGGCGCGCCGCAATTGACTTCTCGCCTCTTGCGCGGCATAAGCCGGGCCTTGAAGCGGCGAACGCTGCATTAATATTTTCCGGCTTCTCCGCTCGGCCGTAAAGGCTCCTGCGGGAAGCCGGTTTTTGTGCGTGGAAATCGGGCGGCGCTGCGATCGTTTTCGCGCGCGAACGGATTCGGAGACCAAAGGTGAAGCGGACCTATCAACCCAGCAAGCTGGTGCGCAAGCGCCGTCATGGCTTTCGCGCCCGCTCCGCGACGGTGGGCGGGCGCAAAGTAATCGCCGCGAGGCGCGCGCGCGGCCGCAAGAAGCTCTCCGCCTGATCGGGCCGCCCTCGCCTTTGGCCGCCGTCCGACCGTCGCTCGGGCCTCGAAAGACGGCGCGGAATGGAGCCTCAACGCCTTGCGCGAGGATGGAAAGCCGGAGCCCGCCGGCGAACCCATGGGGGCCGGCGGGCCACGTCGCGCTGCCCCAGCTCTTCAGAATCTTCATTCACTTCGACTGCCGATGCCAGAGCCTTCGGCCCGCCAGCCATGATGTATTGCACTTGTCCGGGAGCGGTGGAATAGGTGGGTGGGCACTCCGACGAATCCAGTGCGGCGATTCGCCCACTGGATCCGGCTCCGATGTAGATCAATCGCCCGCCGTCGCGCAAACTCCTGGCGACCAGGTCGATCACCTCGGCAATCTCCGGGATCGCCTTCTTTACCGCCGCCGCTACCTTCGCATCTTCATGATTGATGATGCGTGCGATTTCGAGTGCGGATTTGGTGTCGAGCCCTTGCGAGGCCTCGTTCTGGCTTTCGGTGGTCAGCTGTTGTAGCAGGGCGGCTTGATTGTTGTTGGTCTCTTTGTATGGGAGCCAGCCGTCTCCTGCAACGTTGTGCTTGGTAGCATCGCGTCACGTCCCAACTTTCATTTTATCTGCAAATACAAGCAAGACCCTATACAAAAGTTGGTGCCCCCCTCACCCAAATTAAGTAAACCGTTAAAACCGATTTGACAGTGCTTCCCGGATCGCGTCGTGAAAAGCCGGCCGCGCCTGGCGGATCAACTGGCTTCGGCGGTCGGGCCAGGTGCGATTCGTCAGCAATACCACCGCGATCGCGGCTTCCAGGTCGATCCACAGTGAGCAGCCGCTGTAGCCCAGATGCCCGATCGAGTGCGGCGAAAAATAACGGCCGGAGGTCGAATTCTCCGAAGGCGTATCCCATCCGAGTGCTATCCAACTACCTGCCGGTTCCTGCCGTTGGGCAAATCGCTCAACTGTCGTCCCGTCGAACAGATGCGCATTGGTGCTCGGCTCGTCTGCCCGGCTGCCAGGATCTCCCGGGCAAAACGCAAAAGATCTGCAACATTCGAGAACAATCCTGCATGGCCCGCCACACCGCCAAGCACAAACGCATTCTCGTCCTGGACCTCACCCTGGATGCGGCGATGGCGAAACGATGTGTCTTCCTCAGTGGGTGGAATGAGAGAGCGAAGGGCCTGTGGCGGACAGAATCCCGTTGCCTGCATCCCTAATGGGTGAAAGACCTCCCGCTGAGCCCACGAATCCAGCCGCTCGCCCGCAATTACCTCCAGCGCTTTGCCCAGGAGAATGAATCCGGGATCGGAGTACTCGGCCCTCGTGCCCGGCTCGGCCTCAAGATCAAATGAAAGCATTCCCTGAAAAGCGCTTCCGGCGTTGCCGCCGTCCGGAACATCTCCACATATCCCGGCAGGCCCGAGTTGTGGGCGAGCAAGTGCCGCAGCTTCACGCGCCGCGCCGGATCGCCGCAAGACCTGCCCTGCGATAAATCCGGGCAACAGTTCGCCGAGAGGCATCTCAAGGTCGAGCTTCCCGCGTTGGAAGAGCAACATGGCAACGGCTGTGGTTGCCACCACTTTCGTCACGCTCGCCAGGTCAAACACGGTCCCGGCTGTCACGGCTGGCGCGTCGGCTTCGTAGGTGAATCGCCCTAGCGCCCCTTCCAGTACTGTTTCGCCCGCTGCAAGGACGCCAAATGAGCACCCGGGGAAGGCCTGGGCTGCGATCGCCTCTTCCAGCACCCGATAGGCCTCGTCGAACCGCCCCGAATGCTGGGCGCCTCCGGTCAACGGCGATGTAGCCTTCGAAGTCATCGCTTTCTCGCATGGTAACGCGCGCCGCCGCGCCATGCCGTCCGCGTCTTTTCTGGCGGCGGGAATCCCCGTCGCGCTATCCTTGGGGGCAAGAGTCTCGTCTATCCACCCAGAGACAGGAGGATTGTATGTTTCCGCCGCATGTTTGGTTGCGCGCAGCATTGTTCATGGCCCTCCTGACGGCGGGGTCAACCCTCTGCGAAGCTCAGAACCCGGCTCAGCCCGGGCAGGCGCCCACCCCAGCGGCCCCGGCAACGTCCCAGGCCACCGGGACTTCGGCAGCGACGCCAACAGCAACCCAGTCTGCCCCGGAGCCGGTCGGAATCGCCTCCTCCGTTGCGGAGAAGCCGATCTATACCGTCCCCGCCGGGACCAAGGTTCTGCTCGAATTGCGCAGCGCCATCAACACCAAAAGCGCCAAACCCGGCGACGGCGTTTACCTGTCTTCCACCTTCCCGGTGGTGGTCGGCAATCGCGTCATGATCCCGACGGGCGTGTATGTGCAGGGCGTGGTTGACCGCGTGCAGCGCGGCGGACGCATCAAAGGTAAGGCGCAGCTCGACATGCACTTTACCTCTATGATCTTTCCCAACGGCACCGTGGTCGAAATTCCCGGGCGTGGTCGACAGCATGCCCGGAGCCAAAAAACAGACCGTCAAGGACGACGGCGAGGGAACGATCCAGCAGGATGGCGATAAGGGCCGCGACGCTGGCACAACCGCTGAAATCGCCCTGCCAACGGGAGCAGGCGTCGGAACGATCGGAGGAGCAGCTTCCGGCCATCCCATCGAAGGCGGCTTGGCCGGGCTCGGCGCCGGGCTCGCCACGGTCGGCATCGTTTCGCTCTTTACGCGCAACGCAGACGTCGATATTCCCACCGGAACGCAAGTCGAGATGGTCCTGCAACGGCCCCTGCTATTGGAAGAAGAGAATCTCGCGGGAGTAGGCCAGCCTGGCTCGGCACCCACCCTGGTCCCGTCTGCGAATCAGCCAAAGCCAATCGAGAGACGCCGTCCGCGCATTCTTTGCCCGCCCGGTGGACTGGGCTGCGAGTAAACTTCTCAGTCTCCTCGCTGACAACGCTCTGAGAACGATTCCGACGGCTCGGGCTCGACCGTGCTAAATGAGCCTCGCATCCGTCGAAACGACGCCCGGACGAACGAGCGTGCAGCTTCCATCCGAGGCGCACCGGTAGTGCACATCGGAACGATAATCGCTCCATGACATCGTATTGCTTAGACTTACCGTCTGACCGACAGCGAACGACCTTCCGTCCGCACTCTGAATTGTTCCGGTCGCAGCATCGTAAGCGACTACGGTCAGATCTCCTTCGGTGTAGAAAACTGAAGCGGGAGCATCGTTGTCAAGACGCGGCGCACCGCTCAGCGGCATTTGCGATGAAGAGGGAACGCTCGCCTGCAAGGTGCGCGCGGGCTTGACGACGGGATGGGCCACCGGCCTCGCCGGCTGCCTTTCTGCAGGCGCTGCGGTCGGACCAGGAACATTGATCATCAGGCGCGTTTTGGCCGGGAAGATCTGCTGTGGGTAGATGTGCTTCGAAACCGTGGCGTGATGCCTGGGGGCAACCACGATGGCGGGTTGCGTGGCCACAGAATTGATTGGCGCCGTCGCCGGGTGCACGTAGACTACCGGAACGTAAGTTGCCGCGACAGTGGGAGCAGACACTGGCGTCGCCTGAGCGGTGGTTTCCGTTGTACTCGCCGGCGCAGAGTTACTGAACAAAGACAGAGGGGAACCTTGGGGCATCCCGGCGATCGCCAGCGACGTTCCCGTCAGGATTCCCAGCGCAATGCCAATTCCGGCGTAGATCATCGGCAACGTAATGCGAAGAGATGATGGGCGAGGAAGAACGATCATTCCGTTCTCATAGGCGGTTACAACTTCGGGTGTTGTGCAGTAATCGGCCATATGTATACGCGGCGAGTGCCGTCTCTCCTGCGTGGAGTTTAGTACTTCGGTTCATTGAACAATCTCTGCGGTAACAGAACAATCCATCAAAAGGGGCATTACTAAACCGCCATTCCGCGCTGTGCATCCCCCATCGGTTTAACTAAAAGTAATCCGCGTCATTTTCATGCGCGATTTCCGCCACTTTATCCACAAAGCGCCCGCTCGGCGACCAAGACTTCCGGTGCCTCAGGCGCCTTCGCCGCCGCATGCAACAGTTCACCGCAAACGAGTAATCTAGAGACAGGAAGATGGATACTTTTTCTCACAATTCTCCCGGCTCCGATCGCAGCGAAAGCGTTCAGGCTGCATCCGGCCAGCCAGACGTTCAGCCATTATCCCCATCGCCGCGCAAGCCCGAAGGCGTATTTCTATGGGTACGTGACCTGCTCATCTCCGCAATGGCATCGGTCCTGATCATCACGTTCCTTTACCAGCCGGTACGCGTTGAAGGCACCAGCATGCTGCCTCGGCTCGAAGACAGCGATCGCCTCTTCATCAACAAATTCGTCTATCACGTCTCGGCCATCGATCGTGGCGACGTCGTCGTTTTCCATTACCCGCGCGATCCCGAGAAGAGCTACATCAAGCGTGTGATCGCCCTGCCCGGCGACCGGATTCGCATCGATCACGGCCGGGTCTGGATCAACGGCAAGTACCTCAAAGAGCCCTATGTCCCCGCCGACTACCGGGACGACCGCTCCATGGCTGAAACGACGGTCCCACCCGATTGCTACTTCATGATGGGCGACCACCGCTCCATTTCTTCCGACAGCCGCGACTTTGGCCCCGTCGAGCGCTCGCTCATTTATGGGAGAGCTGTGTTTATCTATTGGCCGGCCCGTGACGTCGGGGTCGTCCATTGAGTGGCGCCGAGCTCTCGCCCGCCATTCGTACCGACCAGCGCTGGAGTCATCAATGACTGCCCTTGTTCGATGGGCTTGAAGTCCTTTAGATCTAGCAGAAACCTGCAATAGGTTGTTTCTTGCAACCTTCTAAAGTCGTTTAGATCCATCTGCGCGAATTATGCTAGACTGTGTGTCTGATTCTAAATGACATATAGATCAAATCGAATTCAACTAAGTCCTCTTAACACGAAGCCTTTTCACAAATTGTCTACACCATCTACATTGAGTCTCGAAGATGGCTCCCGATGGAGAGGACCCGCTTGCTCATAGCAGGGAAGACTTCACACAAGCGTCCCGCTTATCACTTAAATACTTTGTTGATATAGTTTTGATAAATGATTGATTAACAAACATATAAACATACTAGTTATCCCTCTAGAAGACGCTCCCGATGGTATTGGTATACGACGGGATCGCCGCTTCATCTCTAGCATGGGATGGGGCGACACGCCGCGCCGTTTCCATTACATTCCGCATCCGGAGCCGGCGTCTTTCAAGCCCATCTTGCGCAGGATCACGATGGCCGGGCACCATTTGGTGAAGGCAGACTGCAGCAGGTTGAGCCCGACAAATGCCGTGAGCCAGAGCCAGTAATGAGAGAAAAAGTAGGCGAGAGTCAGCGATAAGAGCACCATTGCGCCTGCCAACAGGCGCAGTCCACGTTCAACGGTCACTGTGTTTCTCCTTCCAGATTATTGGGTTCATTCACGACCGGTTCCTCGCGATGCGCGTGAATCATGTAGTAGAGAATCGGAATCGTCGGCCATGACAGAAACGTAGAAGCGATAGCTCCGGCCATGAGCGACACGGCCAGCCCCTGAAAGATGGGATCGGTGAGGATAACGCTGGCGCCGACGACGACTGCGGCTGCCGTGAGCAGCATGGGACGGAAGCGAATGGCGCCTGCATCGATGACTGCCTGAGCCAATGGAACGCCCTGGCGACGGCGCAATTCGATGAAGTCGACAAGGATGATGGAGTTGCGCACGATGATGCCGGCGCCGGCGATGAAGCCGATCATCGAGGTCGCTGTGAAGAACGCGCCCAGCAAGGCGTGCGCGGGCAGAATGCCCACGAGTGTGAGCGGAATGGGCGCCATGATGATGAGGGGCACAATGAATGACCGGAACCAGCCGACGACCAAGACGTAAATGAGGACGAGAACTGCGGCGAAGGCGATGCCCAGATCGCGGAAAACCTCGATCGTGACCTGCCACTCGCCGTCCCACTTCATCGAGTAGTGATCGGTGGAGTCAGGCTGCACGGAGTTGTAGCGCTTGAGCGTGTAACCGGCAGGAAGGATCAGGTGATCAAGCTGCTGATTCATTTTGAGGATAGCGTAGACGGGGCTTTCTTCCGCTCCCGCCACGTCTCCGGTAACGTAGACCACGCGCTTGAGATTCTTGTGGTAGATCCTTTGCGGAACGACGTCTTGGTCGATGGAAACCAACTCGTGCAGCGAAACCATGGAACCATCGGATGCGGGCAGCTTAACGTTTTCGAGGCTTTCTTCAGACGAACGGTCGGCGCGATCGAGTTGGACAACAAGCGGAATGGGCTCGCGCACCGAAGCATCGTGAAGCAAGCCGGCCTGCGCGCCTGAGATGGCGAACGCAAGAGCATGCGCTACGTCGGTGACCGCGATGCCATGCTCCGCCGCCTTCACCTGGTCAACATGAATGGTGAGGCGCTGCTGCGGGTCGTCGACGTACCAATCGGTGTCGACCACACCCGGCGTGTTGAGAAAGATCGACTTGATCTGGCCGGCGACGCGAATCTGCTGGTCGAGATCGGGGCCGTAAATCTCGGCCACCAGGGTCTGCAACACCGGTGGTCCTGGAGGGACTTCGGTGACCTGAATGCGCGCGCCGAATTGATTGCCGATCTGGTCTAAAAGGGGGCGCAGGCGCCTGGCGATGGCGTGGCTCTGCTCGCTGCGCTGCTTTGCAGCAACCAGATTCACCTGAATGTCAGCCTGGTTCGGCTGGCGCCGCATGTAGTAGTGGCGCACCAGGCCGTTGAAGTTGTAAGGGCCGGAAGTGCCTGCGTATTCCTGGTAGTTGAGGACTCCGGGCTGGCGGCGCAAGCTCGTCGCCGAGGGCCTGCGTGACGCGCAGCGTCTGCTCCAGCGGGGTGCCTTCAGGCATGTTGACGATGACCTGGATCTCGCTCTTGTTGTCGAAGGGCAGCATCTTGACGCGCACCAGCCCCAGCGGGACGAGCGCGACGGAGATCAAAAGGAGTACGGCTACACCGAGGAAGAAGAGGTAGCGATTGCGGGGGAAGCGATCGGCGGCGTCATGACGCGGCGATAGAGCTGCGTGCGCCAGTTTTCATGCTCGGGCTCGAGCAGATGCGCGCCGGCCAGGTGCCGGCCCAGCAGGCGCATGGCAGCCCAGGGCGAGACAACAAAAGCCACCATTAGCGAGAAGAGCATTGCGGCCGAAGCGCCCACGGGAATGGGACGCATGTAAGGGCCCATCAGGCCATGGACAAATGCCATGGGCAGCACCGCCGCGAGTACCGCAAAGGTGGCAAGGATGGTCGGGTTGCCTACTTCCGCGACAGCTTCGATGGTCACGTCGCTGCGGGAGCGATTGCGATTTTCGGGAAGGCGATAGTGACGGACGATGTTTTCGACGACGACGATGGCGTCGTCGACGAGGATGCCGATGGAGAAGATGAGCGCAAAAAGCGTGACGCGGTTGATGGTATAGCCAAGAAAATAAAAGACCGACATGGTGAGCGCGAGCGTGACGGGAATGGCCAGCAGCACGACTCCCGACTCGCGCCATCCCAGAAACAAGGCGACGAGAAACGTGACGGAAAGCGTAGCCAGCAGCAGGTGCTCAAGCAATTCGTCGGACTTGGCCTTTGCCGTGTCACCGTAGTTGCGCGTGGTGGTAATCGTGACGTCGTTCGGCACGGTGCACGCCCTGCATGCGATGCACGCTGGCCAGAACGGCGTTCGCAATATCGGTTGCGTTGGTGCCCTTGCGCTTTGCCACGGTGACGGTGACAGCGGGGTACTGTTGCGGCTCTGTGAGCCTGGCCGTGCCGAAGATCACGTAGTTGGCTGGTTCCGGCGGGTCCGTCGACGATTTTCTCCGCCACGTCGCGCAGGTAGACGGGTCGTCCGTGATCGACGCTGACCACAACGGATTCAAGATCCTTGCGCGCTGGCGAAGAGATTGCCTGCGTCGACGCGAATCTCTCTGTTGTTCACCGAGAAATCGCCGGCCTTCAGGCTGGCATTTGCAGCCTCCAAGCGGCCCACAATGGTTAAGGGCGAAAGGCCATAGGCGCTCAGTTTCTCGGTGCTCAGCACCACGCGCATGGTACGGGGCAGGCCGCCGATCACGGTCGTTTCCGACACATCGGGGATCTGCTCGATGTTGTGTTGAACCTCGTCGGCAATGGCGCGAAGTTGGATAGCCGTCGTAGTGCGCGCCCCACAGCGTCATGGCCAGAATGGGAACATCGTCAATCGATCGCGCTTTGATGATGGGTTGTGAAGCTCCCGGTGGCAGAAGATCGAAGTTGGAATAGAGCTTGCTGTAGACCTTGATCAGCGCATCTTCCTGGGGCGTGCCGACGAGGAAGCGAACAATCACGAGGCTCTGGCCGGGGCTCGATGTCGAATAAACGTATTCGACGCCGGAGATCTGGTGCACCAGGGTTTCGATGGGCGCGGTGACGCGCTGCTCGACTTCGGCAGGCGATGCGCCCGGCATCGCCGTGGTGATGTCGAGCATGGGCACGAGAATCTGCGGATCTTCCTCGCGCGGAATCACGGCGATGGCGAAGATGCCGATGGCCAGCGATGTGGCAATAAAGAGCGGCGTAAGTTTTGAGTTGAGGAACGTCTTTGCCAGGCGGCCCGCGAGGCCCAATTGCGTTGTCACGGTTGCACCTCATTTTGAGCGGAGATGCGTTTTCCGGCGAAGTCCCGGTCGGCGGGCGCATCCACGAGCTGCTCGCGCGGCGCAATTCCTGAAAGCACTTCAACGGAATCGCCGTAGTCTGCGCCCAGTGTGAGGTAGGGAAGCTGCGCAAGGCCCTGGGCTGTCGAGAACGTAGGCGCACTCGAGTGAGCCGCGTGTGACAATGGCCGACCGCGGAACGAGGATCGCCGCTCGCATGCCGTCGGAAAATTGCGTTGAGCCATACATGCCTGCGCGAGATCTGGCTTCAGCGGGCAGATCGATCTTGACGAGGAAGCTGTGACTTGCTGGATCGGCGACGGGAACGATTTCGGCGACTGTGCCTGCAGCGGCTGGGGAAGGCCATCAATGCTGGCTTCGATCTTTGTTCCCAATCGACACCGAGATCGACGACTCGTCCACATTGACCTGAAGTTGAAGTGGACCGGCGCGATCCACTTGAAGCAACGGCATGCCGGGCGAGGCCATGCTTCCGGGTCGGCCATGCGCGAAGTGACGATGCCGCTGAAGGGCGCGGTAAGGCGCGTGTAGCCCAGCATGGTTTGCGCGCTGCCTGCCTGGGCCCCCCGGCTTCGCTTTGCGCATGAGCGGCGTCGAGTTGCGCTTGAGCTGCCTCAGCTCGGCGAGTAACTTCATCCATCTCCTGGGGGCTTACGCTCTGCTCGCGCCTGCAGTTGCTTGTAGCGGGCCAGCGTGCTTGGAGGCGAGGCCGGCATTGGCGCTGGCGGCGGATTGTTGTTTCTTGCGCCGCCGCACCGGCCTGCGCCTGCCGCGACGGATTGCGCAGAGCGGCGTCATCGAGCACCACTAGCGTTTGCCCGGCTCGGACCGCGTCGCCTTCGCGCACCAGCACCTGCTCGATGCGGCCCATCACCTGCGCCGAGATGACTGCGGTCTCTTTCGCGTGGACCGTTCCAGTGGCGCGCAGAGTCGACGGGAATCCGCTGCTACGGCTCTCCACGACGCGCGCCTGCACGCGTCTCAATCAGCGGCAGGAAGCGCGGTCTCGCTTCCATGGCAGCCGGCAACCAGCGCCGCAGACACGGCAAGGATACAACCCGAAAGACACGTCTTCATTGCAGTTCCTCCGCCGCATCGGGAGTCAATGTCCCCGTCGCAAATAAAAGTTGCGCGTATAGGCCATGGCGTTGCCGTAGACGGCGTGCCAGTAGTTCGTCTGGCTCTCGCGCTCGGCATCCTCGGCCCGCAACAGTTCGGTGATGGTGGCGAGGCCGGCATTGTAGCGGTTCTTGAGATCCGCAGGCTTTCAGCCGCCTGGTCCATTGCGGCGTGCGCCGTCTCCAGCGAGAGTTCCGCTGTCTCACGCTGGATGTGCGCCTGGCTTACTTCCAGCCGGATGCTGCTGCGCTATGCGGCCACCTGCGCGTCGATGCGCTGTCTCGCGGCGCTTTCGCGCGCCAGTTGAGCGCGCTTGCCGAAGGGCAGAATGTCGACGTGATCTGCACGCCGGCGACCCAGTTGTTGCCGCCCGGAACTCGGCAATGGAGGCGCGGTCTTCTTCCCAGTTGCCGTAAGCGCTCACGCGCGGGCCAAAATCGGACTGCGCGGCGCCCACGGCTGACTGCCTGCGCTTGCATGCGCCTGCCAAGCGCCGCGAGATCGGGACGCGATTTAACGGCCGCGCCAGTTCCTCTTCCAGAGAAGCAGAGGGAAGCACGCGGCTCGATGGGCTTGAGTTGCGACGTTTGTCAGTCGGGCGCACCCATCGCCTCGCGCAATTCGGCCCACGCCAGCTCCAGGTCGCCTTGCGCCACGATCAACTCCTGTTTGCGCGCAGCCAGGTTGACCTCAGCCGCCATACGATCCGACTCGACTGCCAGGCCGGCCTTTACGTGATCATCGCCTGACCAAGCAGCGCTTCGGCCGTCTGTTCTTCGTGCTGCGCAACGTCAATTTCGCGCTGCGCGTACAGCACCGACTGATACGCGTCCACAACCTGCAGCACGATCTGCTGGTCCGGCTGCGGTGGCGGCGGAAGCGGCACTTTGCTTGAAGAGGTTGGCGCGCCTGATCTCCTTTTCGTCTTGAATGAATCGAACGCCATCCATGAGCCGGAGAAGCGCGCGGAGAAATTGCCGATGGGCTGAGGCCGGTTCAGGGCGTTCAGCGCAAATCCGCCTGCGTAAACTGCCGTTGCCGAAGCCGCGCACCAAAGACGTACACCGGATCGTTGCCGCGCGAGATGTCCTCAGTAAAGTTAAGTTGCGGCAGCAGCGCCGTGCGCGCCAGCGACGCGGCGGCGTTTGCGTCCTTCTGGTTTGCCTGTGCGATCGCGGCTTGAGGGTTCTGGCCCAGTGCGCGGTCAATGGCCTGGTGCAGCGTGAGCGGCGGCGCCTGCGCCAACGCCTAGATACCGAGCGGCGCTGCGAATAGAAGTGACCAGAGTATTAGAGATATATGGCGTGGCTTCATCGTGTTCGCTTGCCTTTTCAGGTGCGTTCACAAGAAGAAAGCCCGCTGCGTGAGGGATCGTTACACTTTTACGCTGTTTTTTTCCGCGATCGGCATACCCAGCATGCGCAGGTATTCGCGCGTCAGGATGGTCTGCAGTTTCGGCGCCACGGCGCGGTCGCAAGGGACCTGCAACGAACGGCAGCGGTCGATTGCGGTACGCAGGTCGCGCAGGAAGGCAACACACGAGGGGCACGCCTCAATATGCTCGCGCATCTCCTCGCAGGCGAGCGGCTCCAGCTCACCGTCAAGGTAGTCGGAAAGATTGGCGAAAAGCTCGTGGCATTCGTCGGGCGTCTCTGGGTCTTTCGCCTCGCCCGTCGCGGCCTGGCCTGAGTTGATTTCGCGTGTTTGGCGCGAGTGGAAGCATCGACGATCTTGCTCAGCTCCTTGCGAACGCTAAGGCGCGCACGGTGCAACCGCACGCGCACGGTTCCCGCCTGCAGAGCGAGAATCTGCGCCACTTCGCCCGTGTCAAGCTCCTCCATGTCGTGGAGCACCAGCACGATGCGAAGCTGCGCAGGGATGCGAAGAATCGCCTGATGAAGCAATTTGTGCTGCTCACCGCGCAGCAGGGAGTTTTCGGGTTCTTTTGATGCGTCTTCAAGCAACCGCGCCATCTCGACTTCGCCGGGCATCAACTCCTCAAGCGAAAGCGTCTTCTTCGAAACAGCAGAACCCTTGCTGCGCATGCGCCAGCAGCGGTTCCGCGTAACCGTGTAGAGCCAAACCGCGAGCGCCCGCGGATCCTCGAGCTTGGCCAGGTGGCCGAGAGAGCGGTACAGCACTTCCTGCATCGTGTCTTCAGCGTCTTCGGGATGTCCGCACACCTTCATGCTGAAGGAGTAAACGGTTTGCTGCAGCAGGCCGATGGCTTTCTCGGTCTCTTCAGGTGTATTGCCGTGCAGAAGTTCGATGGCCTGGGCCAATTCTGGGCGCATGAAGTGATTCCGGTGCTCAAATCCAGTATATTTGCTGCCCAAACATCCCAATCAGACCGGCATTCAAAGCGGAGTCGAGCATTGCGCTTACGCCAACCGCGCCAAATCGGTGCTCAAGCTGATGCCGAAACTGCGGCCGACGGACCAGATTCAGGTGGTGTTTCCTCTCGCGAAGATAGAGAGGGGACTCGCGGTAACCGCAGCGTCGCCATTGAGGATTATCTAGTTTAGGACAATCCACAGAATGTTGCGTGAACACTGATATAGTGAATGAGGCAACCGATTCCGCAGGCTTCATGGTGTGGTGCTCACCTTTCTCTAAAATGTTCAGCAAAAGGGATCCGGGCAACACCTATGTGCTGACAACAAAGAGGCAGCTTGCTCTGCGCTGGATCGATTGAATCCACTCCTCGGAGAGGCGATGCAGGCGATCCTCGCGCTCGAAGACGGGCGCATCTTCCGTGGGCACGGCCATGGGCACCCAGGCGAATGCCAGGGCGAAGTCGTTTTTAATACTTCCCTTACCGGTTACCAGGAAATCGCCACCGATCCCTCCTACGCCGGGCAGATCGTCGTCCTCACCAACCCCCAAATCGGCAATTACGGCACCAACCGCGCGGACAATGAGGCCGCCCGGCCCTATATCGAGGGCCTGATCGTCCGCGAGTTCTCCGCCATCAGCTCCAACTGGCGCTCCGAGCAGGTCACCGACGAGTACATGGAGCGCTACGCCGTCCCGGTGCTGGCCGAGATCGACACCCGCGCCCTGGTGCGCCATCTGCGCAACCACGGCGTGATGCGCGGCGTGATCTCGACAACCGAGTCGAATCCCGAAGTTCTGGTCCAGAAAGCCAAGAAACATTCGGAAAGATGGATGGAACCGACCTGGCGCGCGTCGTCTCCACCAAATCCAGCTACGAGTTCGACGCCTCCGATCCGCGCAACCAGATGGGCGAGCCGCTGCTGTCCGAAGGTTTCCTCAACAAAAACGAATGCACAGCGGAAAGCTCTTCATGTAGTGGCTTATGATTTCGGCATCAAGCAAAACATTCTGCGCATGTTGACGCGTGAAGGCTGCCGCGTTACCGTGGTCCCGGCCGAAACCACGGCCGACGACGTGCTGGCCCTCAAGCCCGACGGCGTCTTCCTCTCGAACGGCCCCGGCGATCCCGAGCCGGTCGACTATGCCGTCCGCGCCATTCGCGGCATGATGGGCCGCGTGCCGGTCTTTGGCATCTGCCTCGGCCACCAGCTCTGCGGCCTGGCGCTCGGCGGCCGCACCTACAAGCTCAAGTTCGGCCATCACGGCGGCAACCACCCGGTGCGCAACAACGCCACCGGCAAGGTGGAGATCACGGCCCACAACCACAACTTCGCCGTCGATCCGGACTCCATCAACGCCAACGAGGTCGAGCTGACCCACGTCGACCTGAACGACCAGACGCTCGAAGGCCTGCGCCACAAGACGCTGCCGCTCTTCAGCGTGCAGTACCACCCTGAAGCCGCTCCCGGCCCGCACGACTCGCACTACCTGTTCCGCGACTTCCGCAAGATGATGGAGGAGTGGAAGGGATGAAGCGCGCGACGCAAAACAGATTCGGAATTTCAAAGACAGCGGGGCATTTGGCTCCGCTGTTTTTTGGGCACGAGGAACAGAATCGGAGCATTCCACCGGATAGAAGAACGACAATGCCACGCAGAAATGACATTCAGAAGATCCTGGTGATCGGCTCCGGCCCGATCGTCATCGGCCAGTCGGCCGAGTTCGACTACTCCGGCACGCAGGCCTGCAAGGCCCTCAAGCAGGAGGGCTACGAGGTGGTGCTGGTCAACTCGAACCCGGCCACCATCATGACCGATCCCGAGCTGGCCGACCGCACCTACATCGAGCCGCTCACGCCACGAATACGTCGAAGAGATCATCCGCATTGAAGCGGAGATGCTTGCGGCGCAATCCGAAGCCCGGCAAATTCGCTCTTCTGCCGACAGTCGGCGGCCAGACGGCCCTCAATCTCGCCGTCGATCTGGCCGACACCGGCATCCTCGACCGCTACAACGTCGAACTCATCGGCGCCAAGCTCGAAGCCATCAAGAAGGCCGAAGACCGCCTGCTCTTCAAAGACGCGATGATTCGCATCGGCCTCGAAGTCTCGAAGTCCGCGCTGGTCAACAATCTGCGCGACGGCCTCGACTTTGCCGGCAAGCTCGGCTTTCCGGTGCTCATCCGTCCCAGCTTCACCCTCGGCGGCACCGGCGGCGGCATCGCCTACAACCGCGAAGAGCTGATGGAGATTCTCGCCCGCGGCCTCGACCTCTCGCCGGTGCACGAGTGCCTGATCGAAGAGAGCGTGCTCGGCTGGAAGGAATTCGAGCTCGAGGTGATGCGCGACCTCGCCGACAACGTCATCATTATTTGCTCGATTGAAAACTTCGATCCCATGGGCGTGCACACCGGCGACTCCATCACCGTGGCCCCGGCGCAAACGCTCACCGATCGCGAATACCAGAAGATGCGCGACGCGGCCATCGCCGTGCATGCGCGAGATCGGCGTCGAGACCGGCGGATCGAACGTGCAGTTCGCCGTCAATCCGCAAGACGGCCGCATGACCGTCATCGAGATGAACCCGCGCGTCTCGCGCTCCTCGGCGCTGGCGTCGAAGGCTACCGGCTTTCCCGATTGCGAAGATCGCCGCCAAGCTCGCCGTGGGCTACACGCTCGACGAGATTCCCAACGACATTACGCGCAAAACGCCGGCCTGCTTTGAGCCCACCATCGATTACGTCGTCGTCAAGATTCCCAAGTGGCAGTTCGAAAAGTTTCCCGGCGCCGACGACACGCTCGGCCCGCAGATGAAGTCGGTGGGCGAAGTGATGGCCATCGGCCGCACCTTCAAGGAAGCGCTGATGAAGGCCTGGCGCTCGCTCGAAACCGGCAAGAAGACCGGCGCCGAAGTCCTCGAGCCGCGCCGCCTGACGCAGATGCTGGTCACGCCGAAGCCCGAGCGCCTCGGCTACATTCGCTACGCCTTCGAGCGCGGCATGAGCGTGCGCGAAGTGGCGCGCCTCACCAGAATGGACCCCTGGTTCCTGCACCAGTTGCGCGAAATCACGCTGGCGCAGATGGCGATCGCACAAACGACTCCCAAAGAAATCAGCGCGGAGCACACTGCGCCAGCCTCAAGCGCCTCGGCCTCAGCGACGAGCGCATCGCCACGGAGTGGAAGCTCGAAGGCCACGACGGCATCCAGCAGGTGAGGGAACTGCGCGAAGGAGCAGGGTATCCGGCCGGTCTTCAAGCTTGTCGACACCTGCGCCGCCGAATTCGAGTCGATGACGCCCTATCTCTACTCGACCTACGACGAAGAGGACGAAGCGCCGCCGACCGACAAGCCGAAGATCATCATTCTCGGCTCCGGCCCGAATCGCATCGGCCAGGGCATCGAGTTCGATTACTGCTGCTGCCACGCGGCCTTCGCGCTCAAAGACGACGGCTACGAGACCATCATGGTCAACTGCAACCCTGAGACCGTCTCCACCGACTACGACACCAGCGACCGCCTCTACTTTGAGCCGCTGGTGCTTGAAGACGTGCTGGCGGTTTACAACCATGAAGCGCAATCCGGCGCGAAGATCGGCATGATCGTCCAGTTCGGCGGGCAAACGCCGCTGAATCTGGCGCAGCGGCTGCGCGCCGCCGGTGTGCCCATCATCGGCACTTCGCCCGATTCGATCGATCTCGCCGAAGATCGCAAGCACTTCGGCAAGCTGCTTGAAGACCTCAAGATTCCGCAGCCGCGCGGCGGCACGGCCACCAGCGTCGACCAGGCGCTCGCCGTCGCCGAGCGAGATCGGCTATCCCGTCCTCGTGCGCCCGAGCTACGTGCTCGGCGGCCGCGCCATGGTGATTGCCTACGATGCCGATGCCGTCACGCGCTACATGCGCCAGGCCGTCGAATACTCGCAGGAGCGCCCGGTCCTCGTCGACCACTTCCTCGAGAACGCCATCGAAGTCGACGTCGACGCGCTCTGCGATTCGGAAGATGTTCTGATCGCCGGCATCATGCAGCACATTGAAGAGGCCGGCATCCACTCCGGCGACTCCTCCTGCGTGCTGCCCGCCGTCAGCATCCGCGAGGAGACGCTGGAAACCCTGCGCGCCTACACGCGCAAGCTGGCGCTGGCGCTCAAAGTCGTCGGCCTGGTCAATCTGCAGTTCGCCATCCAGCGCGACGAGCAGGGCAACGACCACGTCTATGTCATCGAGGTCAATCCGCGCGCCTCGCGCACCGTTCCTTATGTCTCCAAGGCCACTGGCATTCCGCTTGCCAAGATCGCCTCGCGGCTCATGACCGGCCGCAAGCTGCGCGAGCTGCTGCCTGACGAAGTTGCAGCCGGAAAGGATCTCGGAACTGGCGCGCACTATCTACGTCAAATCGCCGGTCTTCCCGTGGTCGAAGTTTGCCGGCGTCGATACCGTTCTCGGGCCGGAGATGAAGTCCACCGGCGAAGTGATGGGCGTGGCGTCCACCTTTGGCGAGGCCTTCGCCAAGGCGCAGCTTTCCGCCGGACAGATTCTGCCCACCGGCGGCACGGTCTTCTTCACCGTCAACGACCACGACAAGCAGGCCGTCGATTCCCCTCGCGCGCCGCTACGTCAATCTCGGCTTCAAAATTGTCGCCACGGAGGGCACGGCCAATGTGCTTGAGGGTGCGGGCCTGATCGTCGAGCGCGTCTTCAAAGTCGAGGAGGGCCGCCCCAACGCCGTGGACCTGATCAAAGAAGGCCGCATTCAGCTCGTCGTCAACACGCCGCGCGGCCAGGATGCGATCTTCGACGAGAAGGCCATCCGCCGCGCCGCAGTCCTCGCGCGCATTCCCACCATCACCACGCTTGCCGCCGCGCAGGCCGCCGCCGACGGAATCGCCGCCATGCAAAAGCACTCCGTCACGGTCTTCGCACTGCAGACGCTGCACACAGCCAACGGGCGCTGATGCGGGTTTTCGAACGCGGGCAGCAAACCAGGTAGCACATCACTTCGAAATTCGGAGAAGGGAAATGACGCTTCAGGGTCGCCCGCCCCGCCGCATCCCCACCCACGCCCCAATCGAATAGCCGATCAACGCTGCAGCCGGCCACGTGGCCAGAAACGGCGCATCGTCGTCGAACAGCCCGCTCGGCCTCGGCAGGCTCAAAAATGAGCGTGCAAGTTTCTCTGTTGCGCTGCACTGAAAACACCGCCCCGGCCCCGTCGGCAGATCCAGAAGATAGAGGCCGAAGATCATCAGCCAGATCACTCCGATCAGCCAGATCATCGCTGCCATCTCGTCGGGCCGGAACCGGCTCACCGCAAGTCCTGCCAGGAGCGGAACTGCAATCGAAAAGAAGAGAATTACCCACTGCGGAATCCCCGTCGGATTCGCGGCGTAGCCGACAGCATCAGCGCAAGCCATGTGCCCAGCGCCAGAATCGAGTGCAGGAACACCCATAGCGCCTGCTGCGCAAGGCTTGACTCCGCATCTCTATGCAATTCTGTTTCTTCGCTTTGCAGCAAAGGCTTCAAGTTCACTTTTCCTTTCTTCCGGTTCTTGCGGTGCTCGGCCACCTGGCACCCAACCTACATCCGTCTCCGCCGGTCAGCCAATTTCGCCGGCCCGAAAGCGAACACCAGCAGGGAATTCTCCGGCCTCTTCGCCTCTGCCTCTACAATAATCCCATGTTGATGGAAGGAATCTTCGCCGCTGTCACTACGCCGTTTTATCCGGACGAAAGCATCTACTTTCGCAAGATCGAGGCCAACATGGCGCGCTACTCGCGCAGCCTTCTGGCCGGAATGGTGGTTCTCGGCTCAACCGGCGAGGCCGTCGAGCTCAACGATGCCGAAACGCGCGATGTGCTGCGTGCATCCGTCCAGGCTGCGGCGCCTGAAAAGGTCCTCATCGCCGGCGTGGGCCGCGAAAGCGCCAAGGGCACGGTCGAGCTGGCCGAGGTAGCCGCCGATCTCCAATATGACGCAGTCCTCGTGCGTCCGCCGAGCTACTATGCAGGCCAAATGTCCTCCGCGGCTGTGCTCCATTACTTCCGCAGCATCGCCGACCGATCGCCGCTCCCCGTCGTGCTCTACAACATTCCCAAGTGTGTGCCGTACCAGATCCCCATCGAACTCATCGCCGAGCTCGCGCAACACCCCAACATCATCGGCATCAAGGACTCGAGCGGAAGCGTCGACCGCATCCGCGACACCGTCGCCGCCACGCAAAACGTCCCACGCCGCACCGTTCCGGTCACGCAGGTCTTTGAAGCCGTCACCTCGCGAATGCTCAACGTTCCCGGCGACCCATCCGGATCCTTCGTCTCTGCCAGCAGACCTCGCCGTCGGCGCAGCCATCGCCACAGCTCCGCCCATTGCCCCCCTCAAAACCCGCAGCAGGGAAGTCGGCTTCCAGGTTGTTTCGGGCTCTGCCGGAACGGTTCTTCCATCGCTCGAACTGGGAGCTACCGGCGGCATCCTCGCATTTGCCGCTTGCGCTCCTGAAGCCTGCCAGGAAATCTACATCGCGTGGAAGGATCACGACGCCGAGCTCGCCAAACACAAACAGCAGCGCGTTGTGGCCGCCAACAAGCGCATCGTCGGCGACCTCGGCATTCCAGGAGTCAAATACGGTTGCGACTTCAACGGCTACTACGGAGGCAGGCCTCGCTCTCCGCTGCTTCCACTTACGGCCGGGGAAAAGGCTGAAGTAGAGGCACTCCTCGCCGAGATTCGGAATTGACGTTTCGAAATTCCGTGTATCCTTCTCGGTAATTTGAACCATGCCGTCTATCCGTTCTCACCTCGCGCATGCCTGTCGGGCAGTCAGAGACGAAATCCGGGTCTCCGGCACATCCCTCGCTCCCAATCTCCCCTAACCGCGCCGGGCAGATCCCTGTCTAAGAGACGGCATTGACATGAGCGACGACGCCTCGATCCGTGCGGTGCTTTCGGGAGAGAAGGACGCTTACGGGGCGCTGGTCGTGCGGTACAGTCACCGTCTGTTTCGAGTTGTGTACCGCATCACCGGGAATGAGGCCGATGCCGACGACGTAGTTCAGGAAGCGTTTCTCCGCGGGTATCGGAAACTGGAGAGTTTCGAGTCGCGTTCAGATTTCGGCACATGGATCTATCGCATTGCCGTGCATTGCGCGCTGGATAAGATTGCAAGCCGGAAAACGGACGAATCGAGCCAGGTCTCAGACGAAAACGACCTGGAACAACATGCCGTTCAGGTCGCCGACATGGCCGCGGGGCCGGATCGGATTTTGCTGAGCGGTGAGATTGGAGCGCTCCAGGAGATGGCGATGCACGGATTGACGCCTATCGAGCGAACTGCCTTCGTTCTGCGGCACCTTGAAGGACACAGCATAGACGAGATAGCCACGGCGCTGGGAATTGCGCCGAACTCCGCAAAGCAGGCGGTGTATCGCGCGGTGCACAAGCTCAGGCGACGCCTGGCAGTATTGAGGGTGAAGGCATGAAACATCTGAACGAAGAGGAATTGATAGAGCACTACTATCGCAAGGAAAAGAATCAGCGTTTCTTCGGCGACGATCGAGAGCGTGAAGTCGCCGCCGAACACATCGCAGAGTGCGGGCAGTGCGGAGCCAGCTATAACGCACTGCAGGCCGATCTCTCTGATTTAGTTGCATTCGATCCACCACATCGCGATCCGGAATACGGCCGGCGGGTTTGGGAGTCGATCGCCGGTTCCCTCCCGGAGCGGCCTCAGCGCAGGCAGCTTTGGATGAGCAGGGCTTTATGGCGCGGACTAGCCTATACTTGTGCGGCCGGTGTGTTGCTTGCCGCCACGTTCTATGCGGGCCGGATGTGGGAGCACTCCCAGACTCCCGTCACGTCGACTAGGCCAACGGCGTCTACTCCGGCGCCAAAGGGAGTGGTCGTCGTGGTGCTGGGCGATCACCTGGAACGCACGGAACGGTTGCTGGTTGAGTTGAAGCACACTGACGTTGACGACGCCGACATGCTTCTGCCACTTCGCGACGAGGCGCGGAATCTGCTGCCGGCGAACCGAATCTGCCTGCGCGAGGCAGAGAAGAGCGATGACCCCGAGCTTGAACAAGCGCTCGGCGCTCTCAACCGCGTGCTCACGGACCTGGCCGGCCAGCCGCGAGGATTGGATCCTGCCGAGGTTACGCGTCTGCAAAAGGAAATGAATGCGGACGGATTGCTTTTTGAAGTTAGGGTGCTCCGGTCGAGAATTCCGCCGACGGAGCAGGCAAGAAACACCGCTTCTGAAGGAGGCAAGATATGAGGACCATGTGCATCCCCATCACCCTGTTGGCCGCGGCTGTTGTTTTTGCGTCCGGCGCGGCGCGGTCGCAGCAATTCATGAGCGGCGGCGCTCTCGCGAGCATGAACGGTGAACCCGCGGCCGGTGCTTCGGCCACAAGTTCGTCCTTTGCCGACGGCACGCGCGCCATTAACCAGGGCCGTTGGAGCGATGCCATCGCGATCTTTTCCAAGGTCGCGGACCAGAAGGGTGATCATGCCGACGGCGCTCTCTACTGGACGGCCTACGCCGAGAACAAACTTGGCAACTCCGGCCAGGCTCTGGACACCTGCACCTCGTTGTTGCACCAGTATCCGGCCAGCAGTTGGATCGAGGATTGCGGCGCGCTCAAGATCGAAATTCGCGCCAAAGATGGCAAGCCGGTCCAACCCAGTGCGGAGCAAAGCGATGAGTTGAAGCTCCTGGCGTTGGCCTCGCTGATGCGCCACGACGAAAAACATGCGCTGGCTGAAATCAATGACATCCTGAATGGCGACTCCTCGGAAACGCTCAAGCAAGGCGCCCTCTTCATCATGGGCGAGCATCTTTCGGATACGATCGATCCCCAGATTGCCCGAGTCAGCTATGTCGAGGGCGACGTGCGCGTGTCGCGCGGCTACTGAAAACGGCCACGGCAAAAAGTCGGATTGGGAACAAGCCGTCGCCAACTTGCCGCTCCAGACCGGCTACAGCCTTGTCACCGGAAAGGGGCGCGCGGTCATCGAATTCGAAGACGACTCGACGCTCTATCTCGGGGAGGACTCGGTTCTTCTTTTCAACGATCTTCATACCACCGCTGGCGTTCCTCGCACTGAGGTCGCCTTGCTCTCGGGCATGGTCACGCTCCACATCCAGCCCACCGTCTCCGGCGAGTGGTTCGTGCTCAAAACGCCAACAGACACCTTAGCCGCGAAGTATCCCAATGCCACCAATCTCCGCATCAACAGCTACACGGATGGCATTGGGCTGACGCCGTTGATCGCGTCCGACCTGATGACCACCCAGAATGAAATGGAAACCATCTCTCCTGGAACGACCCTCTATTACAAAGAGGCCCGCCCGATTATTGAGGCCGGACCGATTCATCCGCCCGACTACTCCGCGTGGGACAACTGGGTCGCAACCCGGTATGCACAACGGGAGAAAGAAACCGCAGCAGCGCTCAAAGCGTCTGGCCTGAAGTCTCCGATCCCCGGCCTGGCGGATTTGTCGAAGGAGGGAACCTTCTTCCCATGCGAACCCTACGGAACCTGCTGGAAGCCGAATCCGCAGCAGAGCGCGGCGGCAGGGAACTCACTTGTAGCGGCAAATCCGAGCCAAAATAGCCCCACCTCTCAGGCCGAGCTCCTACCTTCCGACGTACAGCCCGCGGCGCCCGGCTCGAAGATTGGTTTCCTGGGCACACCGATGCCCAATTCCGCTTCTCAGTCTTATTCCGACTTCGCCGATATGGACATGATGTTTCCGTGCATGCCGGGTGGGATTCGCTATTTCATGATGGGGAATATGTATCCTGCCGGTCCGCAGATGCTCAATTCGGCCATGTTGTACTACGGCCAGCCCTGGTCGTGGGCCGTTTGCAATGCCGGAAGCTGGATCAATCAGAACAACCAATACGTCTGGGTGGCTGGCAGACCGCTTCATCGTTTGCCGGTGCACTGGATCAAAAGCGGCCACACCATCGGCTTTGTCCCGATCCATCCGTACGACATCGCGGGCCGGCCACCAGTGAACAGCAGGAATGGGGCCTTCACCGTGGATCCCAAGGGCCCACGCACGATCGAGCGCATGGCACTTCAGGCAGGCCAAAAGATCGACATTCTCGACGAACCACCGCGGGCGTTTCGAACGGACTTTGCGCCTCCGCTGGCGCGTGCCGAGGCGCCGCACATGGCGGCTCATGAAATCAAGGATTTCAGCGTCGCGAGAAGCGGCCTCGCCAAGGCGTCCGGCATTCCGATCACATTCGATCACCGGTCGCAGACTTTCATGATGTCCCATCAGGTCATGCAGGGCGGCAGGAGCGTCAGTGTCACGGCGCCGATCGGCGGCCGCGAGGGCGGCCTGCAATCCCGCGGCTACCACGGCGGAGGAGCAGCGTCGGGCGGTAGTGCGGGCTGGCGCGGAGGCTCGAACGCAGGATTCAATGCCGGTGGCGGTGCGCGTGGCGGTTCTCAAGGTGCCGGCTCGGGCGGCGGCGGATTCTCGCACGGCGGGGGAGGAAGCGTGAGTTCAGGAGCTCAAGTGCAGCCAGTTCCGGCGGAGCGAGTTCATCGGGCGGCTCCGGTGGCGCTTCCAGCGGAGGCGGGCACCGCTAGAGTCTTTTCATATGATGGGGCTATGTCACCCGGCGCCAGGACCTGAATAGGCTGACGCCAGGGTGTTCATTTCCATAGAGGGGATGTCCGATAACAGATATTCTGTAAACTAAAGCCCTCCAGCGACGAAACAGCCGAACTCCTCGCCCATCCTCAGATACTGAGGACCTAAAACAGCCCTTCCCTGGCAGTCGCTCACGCACGACGGCCACACAAATGTATTGATCGGGCTCTCTTTGTATTTGAAATAGATCGAAAGCTGCGTGATTCCTGATCGATTAGGACTTCTCGGCTACATCTTGTAGCGGCCCAGGTCTTCGTCGTTCAACCCCTCGAGCCAGCCGCGCAATTGTTCTGCCGTGGGACCCTCAGGCGGACCGCTGGTATTCAGCTTCGCGGTCTCCATCACCTTTTCTGCAACGAAAATCGGGCAATCTGCACGCAATGCGAGCGCAATCGCATCGGACGGGCGCGCATCCACCGCAAGCTGCTCCTCTCCCTGCTTGAGCCACAACACCGCGTAGAACGTATCGTCTTTAAGTTCTGTAATAACAACGCGTTCCAGTTCTCCATTTAAGTGGCGCAACAAGTTCTTCGTCAAGTCGTGCGTCATCGGCCGCGCAGGCGGCGTCTTCTCAATCTCCAATGCAATCGCATTGGCCTCGAAGATCCCAACCCAGATCGGCATCACGGCATCCGACCGCGACATCCTTCAGCACCACGATCGGCATGTTTGTGGATGGGTCCATCATCAGGCCCCGAATCCGCACCTCGATGTCCATCAATTCCCTCTTCCCGCAACGCATTCTTATCGCTCGTCCGCCGTTCTTTCGTCCCCGCCCGCTTCCCGCGGTCTATGTCCTTAGACGCTTTCCCCCACCAGACTGTTTGGAAAAGCTCCTGTAATCCTGATCTTCAGGTAACTGCCCGGCGCCGGCGCAATCGGCTGCGCGCACGTAAAGTTCACCGGCTTGTTCTGGCTGCTTCGGCCCGCAATCTGCCCGCGTGCGGAGTTCACGCCCTCAACCATCACCTCAAGAACTTCTCCGATCTGCTTCGAATAATTCACTCTTTGTATCTCGCGCTGCCTGTCCAGCAAGACTTGCAGCCGAGCGGCTTTCTCTGTCTCGGGAAGCGAGTCGATCATCACCAGCGCCGGCGTGTTCGGCCGGGCCGAATACTTGAAGGCGAATACGCAATCGTACTCGACTTCCGCCAGCAGGTCCATGGTTTCAATGAAATCATCCTCGGTCTCGCCTGGGAACCCCACGATGATGTCGGTCGAAAGCGAAATCTGCCGCCGCGCCGCCTTGATCCATGCCATCCGCTCCAGGTACCACTCCGGCGTGTACTCGCGCGCCATCTGCTTGAGCACCCGCGTCGAACCTGACTGCACCGGCAGATGCACATGGTCGCACAAGGTCGGCACCCGGTCGATGGCCTCCACAATGTCGCGCGTAAAGTCTCGCGGATGGCTGGTGGTGAACCGCACGCGCCGGATCCCCGGCACCTCGCCCACCGCCGCCAGCAGTTCCGCGAAGGTCATCTTCCCTTCCGGGTCGCGGTAGCTGTTCACGTTCTGGCCCAGCAGTTGAATCTCGGTGTAGCCCAGATCCGCGATGCGCCGCGCCTCTGCGAGCACCGACGTCGAAGTCCGGCTGCGCTCCTTGCCGCGTGTATACGGCACCACGCAGTACGAGCAGAACTTGTCGCATCCTTCGATGATCGTGATGTACCCGCGATACGGATTCTGCCGCGCCGTGAACTCCGTCTCAAACGTCTCGTCCGTCTGCCGGTCGTCGAGGCCGGTAATGCGGCTCTCGCCCGCCTCCAGCCGCGTCAGCATCTCCGGCAGTTTGCGATACGAGGCCGACCCCGAAACCAGCGAAACATACGGCGCCCGCTCGAAGATCTTTTCGCCTTCCTGCTGCGCCACGCAGCCCAGCACGCCAAAGCGCTTCCCCTGCTTGTGGAGCTTCTTGTAGTCGTTCAGGCGATTGAAGACCTTCTGCTCCGCCTTGTCGCGGATCGAGCAGGTGTTGTAAAGGATCAGGCCGGCGTCTTCTTCCGACTCCACCTGCCGGTAGCCCTGCTGGTGCAGCGTGCCAATCACCTTCTCGGAGTCGTGGGCATTCATCTGGCAGCCGAACGTCTCCAAATAGAATGTTTTTTCGGTTGCCATAGGCCCTTTCAGTATACGGTGAACGCCGATTCCCTGGCCTAGTCCCTCAGCAGCTTGAACGCGTGCGTCCACTCGTTCTTCGTGAATCCCGGGATGCACCACAGCATGCACAGCGGCTCAATCGCGCGCGCCGCCTCCACCTTGCCCATGTCCGCCGTCTCCCATCCGAACTGCTCCAGAATCTGCGCCGCCATCAGCTTCGCGTCATCGTCGTTGCCGCAGATAAACATCGTCGGCTTGCCCGCCTTGAACTGCGGATTCACCATCCGCGGCGCGCCCACCGAGTTGAACGCCTTCACGAACTGCGCCTTGGGAAACTCGCGCTGCAGCCGCTCCATCAGCGACTCGTCCAGACTGGTGAAGAACTTCAAAACGCCATTGACCGGCGGCGCGTCCGCGATGGGATTGCACGCGTCCATCAACAGCTTCCCATCGATGGCGTTTCCCGCCGCCTTCAAAACGTCGGCCGCCGCCGATCCTTTGACCGCCAGCACCAGCACCTCTCCAAACGCCGCCACGTCGCTGAAGCCGCCAATCCGCACCTTGGCGTTCTTTACCTGCCACTCCGACAGTTTTGCCGGGTCGCCTGTCCCGATCATCGTCTGATGTCCGTGGCTTGCGAATCCCGCCGCCAGCGTCTGACCCACTCCGCCTGAACCTAGAATCCCAACCTTCATCTCCCACCTCCGGTTATCGTGGCTCGTCCTGCATGCCCGTGTGCAGATAAGCCAGCAATGCAACCACCTGCGGCCTGCTTAATTGATAGGCAAACGAGGGCATCATTCCCTTTCCGGCCATTAATACGCGCACCACTTCGGCATCCGTCGCCGGTGCCCCATCCGGCAGCGTATTCCTGCTGAATAATCCATGCAGATCCGGCGGTACCTTCTTGAGATGCAAGTCGTTCTCGTCGTGGCAGTGAGCGCATCCCTCGTCGTACACGTGTTTGCCTTCTGCTTGTTCTGGTGTCAGCTTCGGCGCCTTCCGGCAGCCGCCCAAGCCGGCAACCAGAAAAACCGCGATCGCGGCACAAAAGGCAAAGGATCTCCCTGCACTCAATTTTGCCTTCTTAAAATGGCCCGGCCCTTTACGGAGTCGAATCAGCGAAACGGGGAATCCTCCGTGGAGAATTTGAGGATCGACCGCACCAGCGGTCGCTCTAATTCCTATTTCAGTCTGAGCGGGAGATGCGGCACAGGTCAAGTTGCCGGACGCACCGCGTTGCCACATTTTTCCACCGCAACCATCGTGCTCTTTCGAGCCGGTATCCTGAAGGCATGATGCTTCCCACGCTCGACGAAATTCGTTCCGCGCAGGCCATCGTTTACCGCTACATGCCGGCTACGCCGCAGTACAGTTGGCCGTTGATCAATTTGCGCGTCGGAACCGAAGTCTGGATCAAGCACGAAAATCACACCCCCGTCGGAGCCTTTAAGCTGCGCGGGGCGCTTGTCTACGCAACCTGGCTCAAAGAATCGCGGCCCGATCTTGCCGGCGTAGTCGCAGCGACGCGCGGCAACTTCGGCCAGGGCGTCGCCATGGCGGCCCGGTTGCTCGGCTTGAAAGCGGTCATCGTTGTTCCCTTTGGCAATAGCGTCGAAAAGAATCAAGCGATATGCGCTCAGGACGCCGAACTCGTCCAGCACGGCCACGACTTCCAGGAGTCGCTGGAATTCGCTGGCCACCTGGCAAATCAGCGCGGCTACTCGATGGTTGAGTCCTTCCATGAGCGGCTGGTCCGGGGTACCGCAACGTGCGCTTTGGAATTCTTTCAGGCCGTGCCCAAACTCGATGTTGTCTATGTTCCGATTGGATTGGGATCGGCCATCTGCGGCATGGCCGCCGTGCGCAATGCCCTCGATCTTTCCACCGAGATCGTCGGCGTCGTCGCCGCTGAATCGCCGGCCGCGGCGCTCAGCTTCAGGCAGCACAAGCTGATTGAGGCACCCGCGCAATCTCTCATCGCCGACGGCCTCGCCTGCCGCAAACCGAATCCCGATGCAATGGCCACCATATGGGATCAGGTGCAACGCATGGTCGAAGTCACCGAAGCCGATATCGCCGAAGCGATGGGCTGCTATTACTACGACACACACAACCTTGCCGAAGGCGCTGGAGCTGCTTCTCTTGCGGCCGCACTTAGAGACAAGGACATCCTTCGCGGAAAACGGGTTGGCGTGATTCTTACCGGTGGAAACGCCGATCACGAAACTTACATCGCCGCAATCAACGACGCCCTCCCGGCTGCGAGGCGCGCATGACCCAACACGAAGAGCAACTCACACCCTTCGCCCACTCAGCCGGCAATCGGTGCTTTGGTTGCGGGCCAGCCAACGATGCAGGGCTCCGCCTCGAGTTTTTCCTCGCGCACGACGGCTCCGTTGTCTGCCTTCCCGTCATCACCGACGCCTTCTGCGGACACCCCGGTTATCTTCATGGTGGCGTCATCGCTACGCTTCTCGACGAGGCCATGAGCAAAGCCGTGCGCGCCAAGGGGCGCCCCTCCATGACTCGCAAAATGGACGTCGACTACCTGCGCCCCGTTCCCAGCGGCGTTCCTCTCCGTATTGAAGGCCACACAGTTCGCAGCGATCATCGCAAACACTTTGCAGAAGCCCGCCTCCTGGACTCGGACGGCAAGATCCTGGCTCAGGCCAGCGGACTGTTTATTGAAGTTGCTCCCAAGGCGAAAAGTTGAGGGGCGGCCCGACGACCGCCCCGCACCCCTCAAGAATCAATGCACCATGTTGATCGTGTCCTGCGTAACCGTGTCGAACGTGGTCACCGACTTGGCATTCGCCTCGAACGCTCTCTGCGCAATAATCAAATCGGAAAACTCCGTTGAGATGTTCACGTTCGACGCCTCTAATGCATCGTCCTGCAGCGTCCCCAAGCCGGACGAGCCCGACGCCCCGAAGGAAATTGGTCCGCTTGCCCGCGTGGTTGTGTAGTTGCCGTCGCCCATCAATTCCAGGCCCTGCAGATTGGTTACGTTGCCGAGCGCCAGTTGACCCACGTTTTGCTTTTGTCCGTTCGAATAGGTGATGGTGACCGTGCCATCGGAGCCAATTGCGAAACTTTGATATTGTCCGCTGGCATACCCATCCTGCGAGGTTGCGGAGACAGCCGACGTGGTATCCACCTGGCTGATGCTTGGAGTGTTGCCCGAGCCAAGCAGGTTCCATTGGATGTTGAGTCCGGCTGCGCCATCGGCCAGCACATTGTTTGCGGCGGGATCAAAATTGAGCGCAATCGACTGCACATCGCCAGGCGCTGTTCCCACGTTTTCCAAGGCTCCGCCCGTCGGCGTCACCGATGTGAGATTCCCATCAGCATCGAATTGCAGCGTTCCCGTGATCGCCGCCGGGGCGGCATTCCCTGGGGCCGCCGAATAGTCGGCTGCCGGCAAGGCCACCGAATAGGTCCATGTATTCGCAATCGCCCCAGGCTCGTAAGTAACCGTGGCCACATGCGGCTCGCCCAACGAGTCGTACACGGTCACCTGCGCGGGAAACTGCGTACCGGCAGCGGTCGCCGAATCCAGGTTCGCCGTCATGTTCATCGTCGTAGTCGCTTTCGATTCCTCAACCGCACCGACCGGGATGTTGATCGCCGTCAGCGGTGCGCTCGTATTCACGACTCCATTCTGGGCGGGATAGCCCATCACGCTCATGCCGTTCGACAGCAGATTGCCGTTCGCCGCCTGCGTGAAGTTGCCGTCGCGCGTCAATTCGTACCCGCCTGCTCCATTGCCGATCACGAAAAACCCGTTCCCATTTAAGGCCACATCCGTTGCGTTGCCGGTCGAGTTAATCGATCCCTGCGTAAATGAGATCTCATTCGAGCCCACCTGCACGCCCGCTCCCACTTGAATCGGATTACCGGCCCCGGTAGAACCGATCTGCTGGTAAAAAAGGTCGGAGAAGTTCGTCGTCTCCGCCTTGAAGGCCGTCGTGTTCATGTTGGCCAGGTCGTTCGCGATGGTGTTCAAGGCCGTCGAATCCGATTGCAGGCCCGTCAACGGAATGAAGAAACTTGCCATGGTTTTTCTCCTCTTAAGCTTCGCCGCGGTTGCGGAAAAATTGTGTCGTGCGGCCTTGAAGCCTCAGCCGCGAATGAAGATCGCTATCGGATCGTTTGGAACTTGTTGCCTGCCGGATGCGTGCGAGTTCGCCCGCCCAATGCGTGCGCCACTTGCTGTGCCGCCGAATTTGCAGCCGGTACGGCGAGATTGCCGGGAGCCAGCGGCGGGGCAGAGCCTGGCCCCGTCGGCATTGCCTTCGAGACGTGCGCGACGCCGTGTGACGATGCTGTAGCAGCGGCAGGGCTTGCGGAATTCACGCCTGGAGTCGCTGCCGCAATCTGTCCCGATGCCCCATTGCCCGAGCTCGACGGCGTGCCGTCAAGGCCGGTCGTCAAGGTCTGGTTGATGTCGATCAGTTGCTCCAGGCTGTTCACGCTCACAAGCTGGTTGATGTATTCGTTGGGATCGGTATCCGCAGTCGGATCCTGGTTCTGCATCTCCGTCACGAGCAGCGTCAGGAAATCGTTCGCCGAAATCGTTGCCGAATCGCCGCTGCTGTCACTTGAACCGCTGGTGCCGCTCGTACCGGTCGATGTGCCGTCCATTGGCGATGCCGTGGTCCCGGTCAGTGCTTGGTCCGCCGTCATCGCATGATTGAAGATTGCTGCTGCCGCCATTGTTCCTCCTCCGTACGCCGCTGCCTGTACCTGCTCCCTCACCCGATCGCTCGTTCTCTCATCTCCATCTCCCGTGCCCAAACTCCCGCCCCGCTCGCCTGCTCCGCTTCCCCGCCCTCCAACTCCATGCCACCTTCAAGCCATCACTGAGATGTGCGCTCCGCGAATTGCACTGGGAGTCAACATCGCTTCCGGAGTATCGCCGTGAACCGTAGTTCGCTCTGCGGGCATGTCGACGCCTTCCGTATTGCTGGTCTGCGGACTCCATTGCGCGTGCGCCGAGTCGCCGGAACCGGGATTCTGATTCTGTCCCGCGCCCTGCTGCATGCTTTGGCCCGCGCCGCTGCCGCCCGTGCCCGAATGTGCCATGGTCAGCGTCGAAACCTGGGAATGCTGTTCCACAAGATGCGCGCTCAATCCCGCCATGTGCGCGCCCAGAACCTGTGCCGCATCCGACGTGCCGGGCATAAGCACCGCATGAACGCTGCCTCCGCTCATGTCTGCCTTTACGCCCACCCAGCCCAGCGCAGGATCCTCGAATCCACCCTCAACCTGACGATCCGCAGCATGAGTCCATCGCGGCGCGCCAACTGCCGACCCCGCGTCAAGCTCGGCGAATGTCTCTCTTGCCGGTGCCACTGGAGCGCTGCTGGCCTGCGTTGCGGATCCGCCCGGCGTGCTCGCGGCCTGATGAGCTCCGGATGGGATCTGCGCCAATGCGCCGGGATCCGTTATCGCTCCGCCCGCCGGTGCGGAAAGACTCTGTGTTCCCTGCGTACCTGCCTCTACAGCGCCGCTCGCATGGGCCGCAGGCTTGTCCTTGGCATCGATTGCTGCTCTTTCGCTGCTGCTGCTCCATCCGTCTGCTTCCGGCGTCGTGTTTTGCATCTGTATCGCGGCAACGGCGTTCCCGTCTTCGCCAAGATGCGCGTTTTTTTCTTCGGCAGGATCTCCGGTCCCTTGCGAAATGCTGGTTTCTTTCCCCGCTCGGTGCGAGCTTTGAACGGGATTGATCTGCCCCTTGGCTGCGACCGCTCCTACCGGCTCAGGAGGTGGAGCCTGCCCGCTCCCGGCAAATCCAGGCGCACCCGGAGCCGTCACCAAATTCCCTTTCGGTTCGTCCTCGTGGGGCACGGTTTGTAATGCGGCGACCCGCGTTGCAAGAGCAGCTTGCAGGCTTGGATGAGCTGGTTCGTCCGCCCCGTTCGCCGTGGCCGTCGCCGCGGAGGCACTTCTCGCGCCGCCCGCAGGTGGTGCTGAACCCGGTTGGGAGTCCGATCCCCCATCCCATCCGTGCGCCGAGTTCAAAAGCGCGATTGAACCGGCGTTCTCTGGAACGACGCGCAAATCCGTTGGCGCTGCCTGCGACCCGATCGCAATTGCCGCCGGCGCCTGAATTGCCGCGGCCAAGTTCGCTCCATCGGTCGCGATACTCTCCGCCGTGGTATCTTGCGCTCCCGCCCCGGGCTTCCTTGTGCCCCAAGAGGGTTTGCCGCCTCCTGCGTTGCGTGCAAGCGGTGCTCCGCTGGAAGCGCCGATGCTCTGCGCGCTCACTGGATTGCTTTTGGCGTCTGCAACTGACTGCGCGACGAACCATCCTGCATTGTGTTCGATCAAAGCGGCGTTTTGTAATTCATCCTTCGCCGGCTCTGATGTGGCAGCTGCGGGCGATCCGTTTTGCTCCGCGATTTTGCCTGCTTGCGCAAACATGGCGCCGTTTGTTGGCGTGGGCACGACCCCTCCAGCCGCCGTGCCTGCCCGCTCGCCGTCTTCGCCATTCACACCGACGGTTTCGACTTCGCCGTTTGGCCTCAAACCGCTGCCCGATGCACGCAGCATGGCTTGCCAGCTCGAACGAAAACTCTCGCCGGGCGCGAACGACGATGTCGAACCGCTCGCCCGCGCATTACCCGTCCAGCCTGCGCCCACTGCACTGCCCGGCTTCCATGCCGCCATGCTGCCCGTTTGCGGAGCCGGTCCATTTACGGCAGCTCCATTTACGTTTCCACCTTGTAGCGCCTCCGCGCCGGCGCCGATGTTTGCGGCAATGTTCATGCGGGGGAGAAGTGCAGAAGGCGTGCCAAAAGAGTGGGATTGAGGTTAGAAGACTATCAGGCTTGGGACAGCGTCTCCCGATTCAGGAATCTCGTCCTCCATCAACCTCGATTTCCTCTCAAGTTTCCATCCCGTGCCGTTCTAACCAGGCTCGTCGCCCCTCATTCCGCACCGCGGTTTCTTTATAATCTGCATTGCTCCGCTGCCCTTCGCTGCTTCACCGCGCCTGACCGAGAAACCAATCGTCCATCTCCCTCTGTGCGCGCCGCCCGGCTTCCATCGCCTCTTCATCCGCGGCCCTCTGGACGATTGCCTCCACCTGCCTTCGCTCCACCCGCTTGGCAACGAACTCCTGCCGCCGCCGCACCACGTTCTGCTCCGCCTCTTGAATCCTCATCGCCAACACCGCAGCCTGCCTTCGCGCTGTTCCCGTCTCTTCGAGTCCTGCCACCCGGTCGACCAGATCACCCGTGGCTGCACCTGCCGTCACCAGGCGGCGTCCCCAGCGTTCGCGCTCCTGCGCCGCTGCCAAGCCTCCTTGCAGGCGCCGCAAACTGCCGAGCGCCGACTCCACGGCTGCCTTGCATTGCTCTTCTTCCAGCTCCCGCACATGCAGCAGGCGTCGCATGGCCCGCGAGACGGCCATTGCTTAGATCTCCTCTGCCAGCTGGGTGAGACGCCGCAAGCCGTCTGCGAAATTCGCACGCTCGCGCGCCTCCTGGGTGAGAAATGCGCGGATCGCCCCTCGCGCCCGCAGCGCCCGGTCCAGATCCGGATCCGTGCCCGGCTTGTAGGCTCCAATGCGCACCAGGTCTTCCGAACGCGCATACACCGCCATCAACTTGCGCACCAGCGCAGCCTGCTCGCGATGCTCTTCCTGAGCCACCGCAGGCATCAGCCGGCTGATCGAATCCAGCACCTCAATCGGCGGATACCAGCCTTCCGCCGCCAGCGACCGCGAAAGCATCACGTGACCGTCCAGCAGCGACCGCACCGCATCCACCAGAGGATCCTGCTGGTCGTCCCCTTCCATCAGTACGCTGTAGAACGCAGTGATCGATCCTCTGCGGAAGCATCCAGCCCGCTCCACCAGGCGTGCCAGCCGCGCAAAAACCGACGGCGTGTAGCCCTTTGCCGTCGGCGGCTCTCCCGCGGCCAGACCGATTTCGCGCGCCGCCATGGCAAACCGCGTGAGGGAATCGAGAACCAGCAGCACATGCTTGCCCTGCGGGGCAAAAAACTCTGCCACCACCGTGGCCGCCAGCGCCGCACGCATCCGCTTGAGCGGCGACTCATCCGACGTGGAAACCACCACCACTGCGCGTGCCAGCCCGTCCGGGCCAAGCGAGTCGCGAAGAAACTCACCCACTTCGCGGCCACGCTCTCCCACCAGCCCCACGACGGTTACTTCGGCCTCGGTATTGCGCGTCATCATGCCGACCAACGTGCTCTTCCCTACCCCCGAACCGCCAAAGATCCCCACCCTCTGGCCGCGGCCCACCGTCAACAATGCATCGATGGCGCGGATGCCAGTGCCCAGAGGCTCGCCGATCGGCACGCGCTCGAGCGGCGCGCGCACTGCCCCATCCAGCGGCAGCGCCACCGAAACTGCCGGACGTTGTCCTCCGTCAATCGGCTCTCCCTGCACGTTCAGCACTCTCCCCAGCAGCGCCGGCCCCACCACGATCTCTGGTCTTACGCCAAGCGACCATACGGGATCTCCGAAACGTATTCCCTCCGTCGTCTCCACCGGCATTGAGAGCACATTCGATCCGCGAAACCCGATCACCTCCGCCGAGTGCGCGCAGCCCGTTTGATCCTCGATCTCGCAGCACTCGCCCACAGAAACCGGCGGTCCCGCAGACTCGATCGTCTGTCCCATCGACTCGAGAACCTGGCCGCGCCAGCGCCACGGCTGCCGCCGCTCCAGGCGCGCGAAGTAACTTTCCAGAAGTGCTGTCACACTCGCGCCTCTTCGCCCGCCGCGGACGGCACTGCACCTTTTGCATGCGCATTGGAGGACGTCTCGCCGCTGCGGGACGCGCCGGCACGATCGAAAAACCCGCGTTCGATCTCCGCCAGTTGCGATCGAACTCCCAGATCGACGGTCCCGGCTTTGCTCTCGATCACGCAATCGCCCAGGCGCATTCCTTCCCCGGCCACCACCGCCGGTTTCAGTGCCAGATTGGGCACGATGGCAATCGTCTCGGTCCACAGATCCACCTCTGCCCTGGGAACGCGCAGCCGCACCTCCGACGAGGATGCCAACTGCCCCAGCGCCACCCGCACCGCCCCAGTCAGCAGGAGGGGATCCATCTGGACTTCGCGCCGCAGGATGCGCGCCGCAATCGCCAGCGCCAGCTTCACCACCTCCTGCTCAACTGTGCGCAGAAAGCGATCGCTCTCGGCGCTAAAACGCCCGACCAGCGCGGCAAGCTGCTGCTTGTGGCGGCTCTGCTCCGCTGCAAACAAGGCAGCCTGAGCCTCGCGCTCTGCCTGACGCCCCTGCTCAAGTCCGCGCTCGCGGCCGGCTGCAAACGATTGCTGCACGTCGCTCGTAAGCTCTTCGTCCGTCGCTCCGGCAGCCGGATTCCGCGTCCTACCCTGGCTTCGCTCGCCGGCCTTGGCGACATCATCCGTCGCTTCCGTCCAGCCGTTCCAGGCGGGCAACGGCGCAGCCCCGGAGCAGGCCGGATACTCGAAAGCTTCAACCTCATCTGCGCCGCGGCTGCTTTCTTCTGTCATCGTCTGCTCCTATTTTGGCGAGTTAGAAGTTCGCATCAAAATGGAATTGTCATCCTGAGCGAGTTTGGGGCATTCTTGCACCAAAACGAGCCGAAAGCCTGCCCTGAGCGGAGATCACAAACGCGATTGCAGTCGAACGGGGACCTGCATTTGGGACGCCGATATTCGCAGCGAACTTTAGATTCACCCGGGTGTATCGACACATGCGGGCGGGCAGCGTTGCCCCTTTTCCCAGTTCCCTCGTTCCCTTGTTCCCTGCCCTTCTCACGCCAGCATCTCGTCGCCCGTTTCGAGTTTCAGAATCACCTTGCCTTCGGCTTCCAGCTTCCGCGCCAGGTTCAGGATCTCCTGCTGCGCCTGCGCCACTTCGCGCGAACGCACCGGGCCCAGCACCTCCATGTCTTCCTTCAACATCTCCACAGCGCGCGAGCTCATGGCCTTGAAGATCTGCGCGCGGAGCTCTTCGTTGGCGCCGCGCAGCGCCAGCGCCAGCTGGCGTTTGTCCACCCCGGAAACAATCTCGCGAATGGTCGCCGGCGGCACCGTAATCAGATCTTCGAATGTGAACATCAGGTTGCGGATGCTCAGCGCCAGCTCCGGCCGATTTTCTTCGATGGCTTCAAGAATCTTCCGGGACTCTTCGGCATTCAGACGGTTCATCAGGTCCGCCACCGCTTTGAAGCCGGAGTAGCTGCGCCGCGCCGTGTCACCCACGCTCTCCATGCGGCGATGCAAAATCAGCGCCACCTTTTGCGCCATCTCCGGCGAAAACTGCCGCATCTCCGCCAGCCGCTGCACTGCCACAATCTTGTGTTCTTCGCTCAGGTTGTCCAGCACCGTCGAGGCCTTCTTGGGATCGAGATGCGCCAGCACCAGGGCAATCGTCTGCGGATGCTCGCTGTCAAGCAGCTTGCCCAGCTGTTGCGGATCGGTGCGCTGCAGCTTCGCCAGGTTCCCGTGCGCCTCCTCCTGCGAGCGCCGCATCAGCATCAGTAGGTCGTCTGCCCGCTCCTTGCCGAAGGCATCTTTGAGCACGCGGCTGGCGTAGTCCAGCCCGCCGTGCACCATAAAGCTCTGCGTGTCGAGAAGCTGCCAGAACTCTTCCAGCACCTCGGCCGAGAGCTCCGGTGTGATGCCCCGCAGATCGGCCAGTTCCTCCGTCAACTGCTGAACGTCGGCCTCAGGTAGCGCGCGCAACAACTCTTTAGCCAGCTCTTCGCCCACCGCAACCAGCAGGATGGCCGCCTTGCGCACCCCGGAGAGGTTCGCCGAATGGCGATTCCGCGTTGCTCCGCTTTCATTCGCCTGCTCAGCCAAAGCGAGTTCCCTTCCCGCACTCCGGTTTCCATTCGCGGAGCCGGCCAGCCCAGCGATCTACTCGGAGTGGATCCAGCTCTGCAACAGGCGCGAACTCTGCGTCGGCTCGCGCTTCAAATGCGTCGTCACCTGCTCGAAGATCTCCTGTGTCCGCACCCGTTCCGGATCTGCTTCGGCAAGTTTTGGAGCCGCCAATGCATCCGGCGCCGCGGTTCTGGCAGGGAGTTCCCTCGCCCCCCTGGCGCTTCCTTTTATCGCCAGGGCAGCCCCCGCGCGCCGCATGGCGGGCCGAAGGCCGAAGGCCACCACCACAACCAGACCAATGAGCAACGCCACATACTTCACCAGCTCCGGCGAGTTCTCCGCGGCGTTCATGATCTGCTGCGGAACCGCCGCGCCCGGTTGCGGAAGGTTGTCATCGAACGCCAGATCTTCGATGGTTAGTACATCGCCGCGCGACGCGTCAAAACCTACCGCCGCCTGGGCCAGGGCCGTCAGGTTCCGCACCTCGTCGGCCGAGCGCCGCTGCCACACCGCGGGATGGTTCTTGCTTGCCGGCTGGGTCAACCTGTCGTTCACTACGATGGCCGCAGTCAGCCTTCGCACGCGGCCCGGATTGTCCACCGTGTGCCGCACCGTCTTGGAGACGCCAAAGGTAGACGACTCGGTCTTGGCATCGGTCGGCGCGGCGGTCTCGCGCGGATAGACGGGGAGCGCCTGGGTGTTGGGAGTGTTCGAAGCCGCTCCGGCAACTCCCGCTGCCACCGGCTGTGGCCCGGTCGACTGCTCGCTGCGCTGCATCTCAAGCGTGACGGTCTTCGCCGGGTCGTAGCTCTCCTCGGTTTCCTCGGTCGCCGTCGAGTTGTAGTCGAGGGTGACCGAGGCGCGCACATTGCCCGCGCCCGTTACCGGCTCCAGCGTGGCCACCAGCTTATTCTCGAGAGCCTGCTCGGCGCCGAGCTCGATCGCCTCTGGCGTCTTCGGCCCCAGCGGCAGGTTGCCGTCGGCATCCACCAGCACTACGTGATCCGGCGTCAGTCCGTCGACCGCCGACGCCACCAGGTTTCGAATCGCTTCCGGCTCGCCTTCGGCCAGGGAGCGGCGCCGCAGCTTGATCACCACCGATGCCTTGGCCGGACGTTCCTCTTCGCGAAACAGCGAGTCGTGCGGCAGCACAAGATGTACGCGCGCCGATTCGATATCGGAGAGCGTTCCCACCGTATGCTCCAACTCGCCTTCGAGAGCGCGCTGGTAGTTCACCTGCTCGTCGAACTCCGAACCCACCCAGTTGGGCTTGTCGAAGATCTCAAAACCCAGGCGGCCGCTTTTAGCCCCGCCCTTGGCTGCGGTCGCCAGCCGCGCCTTGTCCAGGTCAGCCGCAGGCACGCGGATGCCCGCACCATCCACGGTCGGCTCAAACGAAATCTGCGCCTGCGCCAGAATCTGCGCCATCTGCCGCGCGTCGTCCGGGTCGAGCCCCACGTAGAGGGTGCGCCAATCCGGCCGCGTCGCATACCAGGCGAGCCCTCCGATGAGTGCGGCCAGCATCAACGCCGCCGCGATCGTCCACCCGCGTTCGGCCGCGGCCATCTCGGCCCAGCGCACTTGCGCCATCCCTAAAAGCCCTGTCCACTTTCCACCCGCCTGAATCCGGCCGGGCATCGCAGGCGGACTTTTCTCCAATTGTGTTCCCGTGGCCATGGTTTCTGTGTCTCAACGATTTCAGCCGGCGCTCTCATCCCCACCAGCGAGAAGCTGAAAGCCGGCAGCTAGAATTGCATTCCCATTACCGACTGGTACGCCTGCACCGCCTTGTTGTGTACCGCCAGCGCCAGCTCGAAGGTCATGTTCGCCTTCTCGGTGGCAATCATTGCGGTATGCACATCCACGCCGTTACCCGTCATCAGCCCGGATACGGCGGCCTGGGCCTGAGATTCAAGCTGATTCACCTGGCCGACTGCATCCGTGATCAAATCCGCAAACGGCGCCGTCGCCGCAATCTGCTTCGCGCCCTGGAGCGGCGAATTCTGCATACCCGCCGCGCCAGTTTGGGAACCGGTAATCGCACCTGCCGCGTTCAGTAATCCAATCATCGATCCGCGCCTCTTCTTCTACGTCTTCGCAATGTCCAGCGCCGACGTGATCATGCCCTTTTCCGCCTGCACTGCAGAACCGTTCAGGCCATATGCACGCGTCGCCCCCATCAGGTCCACCATCTCTGTGATGGGATTAATGTCGGGATATGCGACGTATCCGTCCGGCCCTGCGTCGGGATGACCGGGATCGTAGCGCTTGAGTGGAGGCGAAGGATCTTCGACCACCTGCGCAATGCGCACGCCGGGTGCAACCGCCTGTCCTCCCGCCATGGGCAGCGGTGGCAGGGACATCGAGCCGCTTGCCGCACCAATGCCGGCCGCCGAGGCGGCATTCATTGAGTCGAGAAAATTGCCGTCGCCGTTATCGGCGGCAAACACCACCTCCTGGCGACGATACGGGCCGCCGGACGCGGTACGCGTCGTCTCGGCATTCGCCATATTGGCCGCCACTACTTCGGCGCGCATCCGTTCGGCCTCCATCGCGCCGCCCGAAGTCTCCATCAATCCAAATAAATTCATCGTGGGAACCTCCCTATGCCGCTTCCCGCCGGCCGTCTCCATCGCCGAATTCCGCGAACCGTGTCTGGCTCGTTATTTGTTTTTCCTGCTCCCGATCCCCTCTTCCTTCATCTCTATTCCCAGTTCCCCATTCACTTGCTATCCGCATGAATGGCATCCATCACGCGCTGGTACTCCTGCCGCAAAAGGGCGATGCCGGTTCTGAACTTCAACTGCGCCTCGGCGAGGTTCAGACTTTCGCGATCGATCGAAACATTGTTTCCATCAGGCCTCGCGATCAGGCCATCCACATCGACGATGCGCACCTTTTTCGCCGCATTTCCGCGGTCCACGCCGCTCATCGCGTCGCGCATCTCGGCTTCAAAGTCCATCCCCACCGTGCGATAGCCGGGGGTATCCACATTGGCCATATTGGCCGCCGTCAGCTTGGCCTCGGCCGCAGCCAGATCCAGATAGCGGGCGATCTGCTCGCTCATCCGGGTTTCGATTTCCATGCCCATCCGAGACTCCTCCTAACCAATCAGTTCGCCGTCAGGCCAAAGTCGATCTCGCGCGCGGTCACCACAGGGTTGTCTCCGGCAAGAATCACCGCCCGCTCCAACACATGCTCGAGTTCTCTCACGTTTCCCGGCCAGTCGTGCGCAGCGAGTTGGGCCATCGCGCTCTCATCGATGCGTTTCATCGGCGTGTCGCGTCCCAGCCGCCGCAAAAAATGCTCGATCAGGAGCGGCAGATCCTCGCCGTGCTCGACAAGCGAGGGCGTGCGGATGAGAAACACCGCCAGCCGGTAATAGAGATCGGAACGGAATCCGCCATCGCGGGCCTGTTGCGCAAGCGGCCGGTGGGTGGCGGCAATCACGCGCACATCCACCTTCACCGTCTCGTTGTCCCCCACCCGCTGCAATTCCCCGCACTCCACGAAGCGCAGCAGCTTGGATTGCAGCGCCAGAGGCATCTCGCCAATCTCGTCAAGAAACAGAGTTCCGCCATCCGCAGATTCAATCCGTCCCGTCCGACCCTGCACGGCGCCGGTAAACGCGCCTCGCGTGTGCCCGAAAAGTTCAGCCTCCAGCAGAGCTTCGGGAATCGCCGCGCAATTGATCGTCACAAACGGTTTGCGGCTGCGCGTGGATAACCGGTGCAGCGCTTCGGCCACCAGTTCCTTGCCTGAGCCTGTCGGTCCTTCGATCAGCACCGGTGTAATACGCGGCGCCACCAGCCGCACACGGCGGCAGATCTCCAGCATGCACGACGCGTTGCCGACTAGTTCCGGCAGCCGCTCGGATCGATCTAAATCGTCCGCACAAGAACTCCGTATGACCCGCATGGAGACGTTGGCAGCTGGTCTGGCGTCCGCAGGGATCGCGTTCCCATCTGCTACACCGGCCGAAGCCGGCATATAGCAGGATTCTGCCTGTGGCGCCTGCTTCGGTGGGACAGGCATCGCCGGCTCCGATGCGAACGCGGGAGCAGCATTCCACGCCACCGTGTCGATCTCCTGGCTCTGGCGCAGCGCATAGAGCAGCTCCTGACGGTGCGGTCCGCGCGGGCTATCCTTGGCGCACGACCCTTCCGCCGTCACCAGATCGACATCGGGAAAGCTGGTGCGAAAATCGCGCAGAAACTCCCCCAGATCCAGATCGGGCAGCCACGCGTCGACAATCATCGCCTCGGGCGGCTCTGCCTCCGTCTCTGCCCATGCCTGCGCACCTCCTGCCGCCTCGCGCACCTGCCAGCGCAAACCCGATAGCACGTGCGACAGCCGCTGGCGAAAGCTGCAGTCGGCGCTGGCCACCAGAGCCGTACGCGGCCTGGCGCCTGGGCGCGGTCTCGCAATGGGATGCGACGGAAGAACGGGAACCGGAAAAGCCTGCATTCAATACCTCCTCAAAAACCAAATCCACTGAATTGCGAAACGGCGCAACAAAGATTAATTCGCGGCAGCCGCTCCGCTCGCGAATATTCGATCCGAATCCGACGCCCGTGGAGCCAAGCCTGCGCCGGCCGCCAATTCACTCTCCAGGGGCACCATGTACCCGCGACCGCGCACCGTGCGGATCAGCTGCCCCGGCGCCGGATCGGCAATCTTGCGGCGAAGATAATTGATATACACATCCACGATGTTGGTGGTCTGCGCTTGCGCAAAGTTCCACACCGATTCCAACAACTCAACCCGCGAAACGCACTGGCCGCGGTTCAGCAGCAGATGCTCCAGCAATGCGAATTCCTTGTTGGTCAAATCGATCTTCTGTCCCGAGCGCCGCGCGCTGTGATCCAGCCGGTCCAGTTCCAGATCGCCCGCGCGCAGTTCGAGCCGGGTCTCCCGCTTGCGCCGCAGCAGAGCCCTGCACCGCGCCCGCAATTCATGCAGGCTGAAGGGCTTCGTCATCAGATCGTCGGCGCCGCGATCAAGGCAGCGTACGCGTGTCTCCACTTCCTGGCGGGCGGTCAGCACCAGGACCGGAAGATCGGCATCGAGCAGGCGGACTTCCTCGAGCACCTGTTCGCCATCTTTCATGGGCATATTCAAATCCAGAATGGTCAAATCGGGCATCTCCTCGCGAAATGCCTCTACTGCCGCACCGCCATCCAAGGCAATGCGTACACGATGCCCGTCAGCCTCCAGCCCGCGGCTCAAAAACTGTCCCAGCGCCTGGTCGTCCTCGGCTATGAGTATTCTCATGAGAGCCTTTCACTTCGCGCGGCGCGCTCTCCATCGAGCGCCTACTTCCTTCCGCCTTGGCGCACTGCTTAGTTCTTGCTAAACAATGCGCACCTCCACCTTCCCGCGAGGAGAGATGGAACTCAAGAGAAGAAGAGAGAAAATCGAGGATTGAGTTGCACGATTGAATTCTCGGGGACAGAGCGTTCCAACCAGGGAGGAAGTGCGTTGACTTGTGACGGCGGATACAGAAGTTCGGCGCGGTACTGACATGTTCGCGGAGTCTCGGCGGTCAGCCGCGCGGCAAACCCTCTCCGCAACTGCCTCTATGACGCGCGCGCAGCGCGCTTTATTCGTGAAGTTGCTTTGTCCTGGTACATGGCGGCGTCGGCGCGGGCCACAACTTCCTTCATATTTTCGTTCGCTTCGCACTCCGCCAGTCCGATGGATGACGACACGCTGATTTTTACGGCGCCGGCCTTGGTTTGCACCGTGTACTCGCCGCAGATCCATTCACGCAGGCGCTCCACTTGCTGCTGCCCCTCTTCCAACGAGCAATCCAGCAGCAGGATGAACTCATCGCCGCCCCAGCGCCCGATCACATCGGTCGCCCGCCGGGCGTGCCTTAACTCGACGCTGAACTGCTTGAGCAATTCGTCGCCAGCGCGGTGGCCGTGGCGATCGTTCACATTCTTGAACCCGTCGATGTCCAGGATCGCTACGCAGAACCGCATGTCGTCTGCAATTCGCTTCTTGATCTGACCCTCAGCATACAGACGGCTGCTCAATCCGGTGAGAGAGTCGCGCCAGGCCAATTCCTCCGCAGCTTCCAGCTTGGCTCGGTACTCCGCCACCTGCTTTGACAGCACTTCGAGGGTCGCCTTTCCTTCGGCCGTCATCCGGTCAACCGAAGTTTTCAGATCCGTCGCGCATCTTTCAATCGACGTGCGGATCTGCGTCAGGTCGTCCAGGCCGCCGATCGTCTTGAGCCGCTGCGTCACCTCCGTCATCTGCATCGCACAACGTTCGTCGCGGGCGCCGACGCTCTGCGCGACTCGCGCCATCGTGAGCAACATGGACTTCACTTCCGCGGCTTTTCCCTGGTAGTGCCGCGCGGTGCCCCGGCCCCATTCGCGCAGATCCTTCCGAATCGATGCATCGGACGCCGCCAGGGTATCTCCGCTCATCTCCCCCGAAAGTCCCAACCTGGCCCTGGTCAAACTGCGCTGCAAATCGTCTCCCATGCCGGGACACGCCTCCCGGGTGCAGTTCCCCATCTCCAAAAGCGCGGAGCGATAGGCTTCCAGAAGAATTGCGAGCAAGTCTCCATTCAGGAGCTCTTTTTCCACAGTCGAGCTTTCCTGGGGAGAATCGAGATACCTTTTGATCGAGATCATTTCTTCCTCACGAACAGGGATTCGTTGGCGCACACGAAGTGCCGCAGCGTCTATGTATATCGGCAACGCCGCCGATTTTTTCAGTGCGGAACCTCGTCCATCCGGGCACACCCCGCCTCCGCCGCAGAAATCCTGTCAGACCGCGGATGGCTCATCCCCGTCATTTCAAATGAGTGATCGACATTTCTGAATCCGCACGATGACGGCTCATCTCCGGAATCGGGAAACTCGTTTCGTAAGGGGAATCATTCTCCACTTGACCTGCGGCTTGCTGCGACGGCTCCCGCGTGCGTCTGGCAACCGCCTCTGCCGGCATTGCATCTCAGAAAGCCAGAAGCCCTCTTCCTGCCGGCGTCCCATGAATTCTTTGAAGGCTAACGATTCGAAACGTCGATTTATGTTACCTTCGTGTCAGCGAATTCCGCCCAGTTCTTCTACTAAAGCGCTATCGCAGTTTTTGAAAAATCATTGATTCTATTATTAGCCCGCTTTGCTGCGTTCGAGTCTTGGTCTCAGGTGCGTCTTGGTTGATTGGAGCAAGCTTCCCGACTTAGCTGCTGTTGGTCTCCTCACCGCCGCTTTCGCTTCCGTGGCGCGGCGGGGGCATAGTTCCATGTCCAGCCTCTGGCTGTTTGGCTGGGCCTTGATCATGTTGCATTTTTTGGCTTTCCTGTTCCTGGACGCACCAGATCCATGGAGCGGAATTGTCTCTTTTGTTGCCCTTGCCTCTCTCGCGAACGCCGGTGTGCTTTTCATGTGGGCCTCGGTTCCTTTCCGCCAGCGGCCTTCCAGCCTGTGGATGCTCGTCGCTCTTCTTGGAACCAATGCGCTCTATCTCGGCCTGCTGACTCTTGGCACGGCGCCGTCCTGGGCACTGGTGTCTGCCGCCGCGCTCTTCGGTCTTCTGCCGCTCGGCATCGCCATTCTCACGGCTCGCCGTTTCCACCATCCGCTGCGCTGGGCGCTCGCCGCTCTTTACTGCATGCTCTCTGTCTTCCTTCTCGTATTCCAGCTTAGGCCGGGTAATGGCGCATCTCTCGCGGTCAATGCGGTGCTCTTTACCGTGTTTTTCGGGTGCACATTCCATTTTTGGAGTGCCTACAGGCGGGCCACGGCGGGTGCCTTCATCACCATTGCCGGGTTCTTCGCCTGGGCATCCGTCTTCGTTCTAGGTCCCTCTCTTGCGCTCATCCTGCCTGGCCTTCACCTCGAAAGCGAGGTATGGAACCTCCCGAAATACGTCGTCGCTGTCGGCATGATTCTCTTGCTTCTGGAAAACCAGATCGAAGAAAACAAATACCTGGCATTGCACGATGAACTCACCGGCCTGCCCAATCGCCGCCTCTTCCAGGACCGGCTGAACGGTGCGCTGGTCCGGGCTCGCCGCGCCGGCTCCCAGGTCGCACTCATGCTCGTCGATCTGGATGAGTTCAAGCTGGTCAACGACACCGTAGGACACCACATCGGCGACCAGTTGCTCAAACACGTCGGCGTTCTCTTCACGGGCCGTGTGCGCCGCTCCGACACCGTTGCGCGAACCGGCGGCGACGAGTTCTCCATCATCCTCGAAGACCCGATGACTCGCGCTGATGCGGCACGCGTTGGAAAATCTCTCGCCGCTCTGCTCGATCGGCCCATGGAAGTGAGCGGACATAACATCCAGGTCGGCGCCAGTGTCGGGATCGCGGTCTTTCCCGATGACGCGCAAGACGCGGAATCTCTTTGCATCGCCGCCGATCGCCGCATGTACGCGGGCAAAAAGTCCAAAGCCGGTTTCCCCGTCCAGTCCCAGCCAGTCTTTCGTCCCACTCCGCATGCCGTCAGAAAGACGCAGCCGAATCTGCAGACAGCCGAGTAGTCCTCTGCAGCCGGTCACATCCATTGGATCGCGACCGCACGCAAACGAACTAGGCTGTTGAATCAGAAGTTCGAATCAAAATGAAATTGTCATCCTGAGCGATGTTTGGTGCGTCCTTGCACCAACACGAGCCGAAAGCCTGCCCTGAGCGGAGATCGCAAACGCGATCGCAGTCGAACGGAGACCTGCATTTGGAGAGCCGATATTCGCAGCGAACTCTAGATTCACCGAACCAGGGCCTGTTCACGCTACAGCGATCCGGGCACCGCCCTCTTACACAAGCGATTCATCTGCCACAGCACGGCGGAGGCTGCGGAAAACCGGAAACACAAAGGCCCGGATGACTTGTCCGGGCCTTCGTCATTCAATCACGCAGGCGCCCTTATCCCTGACCGGGACCGCGTCCGCCGCGGCGGCGACGCCGGCGGCGATTAACGACTGCGCCCCCTGGCCCACCCCCTGTCCGCGCTCCTCCGGCGGATTGCGGACCTGCGTGGACCGGCGATCCTTCGACGCGGTTGAAGTTCGGCTCATTTGATTCGTCGAACTCCGCTCCATTCTCTCCGTCGAAATCCTCGCCCCCTTCGATCAGAATCGTGCTCTGGTTCGAGCTCGGCTGACGCTCGTCAAACTCATGACGCGGCCTTGCCGGCGCTGCTGGCACTGCGGGAGCCGGCGACGACAATAGCACAGGAGCATCCTCTCCACTTTCCGCTTCAACCGGTGCGGCATGCGCCAGCTTCGCTTTCTGCTCCCTGATCAGCGCCTTGCGGCTCAGCTTGATGCGATTCCCTTCGATGGCCAGAACCTTCACCATCACCTGGTCGCCCTCGCGCAGTTCGTCCTTCACTTCCTTCACGCGATGCTCGGCAATCTCGGAGATGTGCAGGAGTCCATCCGTGCCTGGGAACAGCTCCACAAAAGCGCCGAACTCTGCGATGCGCACCACTTTGCCCAGGTACGTCTTGCCCACCTCGGGCACTGCCGTCAGGTCGTTGATGATCGCCAGCGCCCTCTTCAGGCCTTCCGCATCGCTTGAAGCCACGCTCACCTTGCCGGTGTCGTCCACGTCGATCTTCGCGCCCGTCTGCTCCACGATGCCACGAATCGTCGCTCCGCCCTTGCCGATCAGGTCGCGAATCTTGTCCGTCGGAATCTGCACGGTCTCAATCCGCGGCGCATACTTCGACCGCTCCACGCGCGGGCCGTCCAGCACGGCGTCCATCTTGTCCAAAAGGAAGAGTCGCCCACGGCGAGCCTGCTCCATCGCCTGCTCCAGAATCTCGCGCGTCAGACCGCCGATCTTGATGTCCATCTGCAGCGCGGTAATTCCCTTGCGCGTCCCGGCTACCTTGAAGTCCATATCGCCGTAGTGATCTTCCGCTCCGGCAATGTCGGTAAGAATGGCGTAGTCATCGCCCTCTTTCACCAGCCCCATAGCCACGCCGGCTACCGCGCCCTTGAGCTCGATGCCCGCGTCAAACAGCGCCAGACTCGCACCGCAAACCGACGCCATCGACGACGATCCGTTCGACTCCAGAATGTCGCTCACAATGCGAATCGAGTAAGGCGATTCGTCCGCGCTTGGCAGCACCGCCGAAATGGCGCGCTCCGCCAGCGCTCCGTGACCCACTTCGCGCCGGCCCACGCCGGTCATACGTCCTGTTTCACCAACACTAAACGGCGGAAAGTTGTAGTGCAGCATGAAGCTCTTCTTCTGTTCGCCCTCGTACGACTCCAGCCGCTGGCTGTCGTCCATCGTGCCCAGCGTGGCCGTCACCAGGGCTTGCGTCTCGCCGCGCGTAAACAGCGCCGATCCGTGTGTCCGCGGCAGCACGCCCGTCTCGATGCTGATGGGCCGAATCTCGTCGAATGCCCGCCGGTCTGGCCGGATCCGCTCCTTCGTCACCTGCTCGCGGAACAGCCGCTCGCGCAGTGTCTCGTAATAATGTCCCAGCTTCTTCTTCGCGTCCGGATCGTCGGCAGGCAGCCCAGCAGCCAGTTCCTTCTTGATCCCGTCGATCAACGCATAGCTCTCGATCTTGCCGTGCGTCTTGGTGTCAAGCGCATCTTTCAGCCGGTCGCCGATCTTCGCCTTCAGTTCCGAGTAGTAGGCTTCGTCGAACACCGGCGGTGTAAACGACCGCTTCGCCTTTCCCGCCTTCGCCACCAACTCATCAATTGCCGCCACAATTTTCTTGATCTCCTGGTGCGCGAACTCGATCGCGCCCAGCACCACCTCTTCGGTCTCTTCCTTGGCGCCCGACTCGATCATCACGATGCCGTCTTTGTGGCCCACCACCATGATGTTTACCGTGGTCGCCGCGCGCTCAGAGTAGGTGGGATTCGCCACAAACTCGCCGTCCACGCGTCCAACGCGCACCGCCGCTACCGTTGCGCTAAACGGAATGTCGGAGAGCGCTAACGCAGCCGCCGCGGCGTTGATCCCCGCCACGTCGGGATCGTTCTCCTTATCCGCCGAGAACACCAGCGCAATCAGCTGCGTCTCATTCCGGAATCCGTCGGGGAACAACGGCCGGAGCGGCCGGTCAATCTGCCGCGACGTAAGAATTTCTTTTTCGCTGGGCCGTCCTTCGCGCTTGATGAAGCCGCCGGGAATCCTTCCGCCCGCGTACGTGTACTCGCGGTAATCCACTGTCAGTGGAAAGAAATCGATGCCCTCCCTCGGTTCAAGAGACGCTACAGCAGTTGCCAGAACCACGGTCTCGCCCGTCGTCACCAGTGCCGCTCCGGAGGCCTGCTTTGCCATGCGGCCAGTCTCAAACACCAGCCGCTTGCCGCCCGCTAAATCGACGGCTACTTCATGCTTCGTAGACATAATTGTCCTCGTTTCATTTTTTCGCTTGGGAAACTTGTGTGGGAGATGCGCGCGCGAAGGCTACGGGCTTCAGCCGTACATCGGCCGGGCCGCAAACCGCAGGCGCTTCAGGCCGCGGTGAAAGGGCTTCCGTGCGCAAAGAACACCCCTCCGTCGCCCTGTGCAGCGATCTCACGCCGCCAGTTGCGCCTGGGTCAGGGATTCCGAAATGGATGGGGACCGTGACCACTGCCCGGTCTGAGTGCTTCCGGTTCAACGTTTGCTTTCTGATTACTTGCGGATACCGAGTTTGCCGATCACGTCGCGGTAGCGATCCGTATCGTGCGTCTTCAGGTAATCCAACAGGCGGCGTCGCTTGCTGACCAGCATCAACAGACCACGCCTCGACGCGTGATCCTTCTTGTGTGCCTTGAAGTGCTCGGTCAGGTCGCTGATCCGTTCGCTCAGAATCGCGATTTGGACCTCCGGTGACCCGGTGTCCGTCTCGTGGGTGCGAAAGCGCTTGATCAGGTCCGTCTTTTTTTCTGTCGCCAGCACGGCGTCAATTACTCCTCATTCTCTCTCAGGTCCACTCTTCAGTGTCTACTAGAAGATTAACATGAACCCGACCCGCGGCAAAGCGCGTGCATCGCCCGGAATCATCGATCTATACACTCCTTCAACCATGTGAAATGGTTTGTGGTATGCTTTCCCCGCAATTCCAAGCGGCATCCGGTACGCGCTCAAATATCAGCTTCCGGCCCGCCGCATGGTCATTGGAGACTAAGATGAACCACGCAGTCGACACCCGTATCTCCCGCCGCAGCTTTCTCGCATCAGCCAGTGCAACTCTCGCCGTCGCTTCCAGCGCGCGCTTGCGCGCCGCCCGCGCCCCCGCCTCTGACCGGGTTGTCGTCGGCGTCGTGGGCTGGGGAATGCAGGGCCCGAACAACACCAAGGCCTTTCTCAAGCTTCCCAATTGCCAGGTCGTCGCCGCGTGCGATATCGACAAAAACCGCCTGCAAATGGCGCTCGATACCATCAACGGCCACTACGGCAATAGCGATTGCGCCTCGTATCACGACTTCCACGAGATGTTCGCGCGCAACGACATCGACGCCGTCATGATCGCCGTCCCCGATCAGAACCACGCGGTATTGGCCACCGAAGCCGCCGCTCGCAAAAAAGACATCTTCGGGGAAAAGCCTCTGGCTCACACCATCTTCGAACAGCAGGCCATCGTCAAGGCTGTTCAGCAAAACAACCTCATCTGGCAAACCGGATCATGGCAGCGCTCTCTGCCGCAGTTCTACAAGGCAGCTCAGATCGTGCGCAACGGGCTCATCGGCAATGTCACGAACGTCGAAGTCGGCCTGCCCGGCGGTCATCACGACTTTCCCCACACGCTGCCTGCATTTCAGCAGCGTCTCGCTTCGCTTTACACTTCCGGCAAACCCGCAGACCCCGCAACCATCGTTCCCGGCACGCCGGCGTGGGATCTCGCCGTCACACCGCCCCCGCCCGATTACCCATACGATACCTGGATCGGCCCCTCCAAAATGGAGCCTTACATCGACGTGCGCGTCTTCCAGAACTGGCGCTGGAATTACAACACCGGCGGCGGCCAGTTGATGGATTGGATCGGCCACCACGGCGATATCGCCCACTGGGGTCTCGGCTTCGACTCCACCGGCCCCTCCGAGGTGGAAGGCTTCGGCGAATTCCCGGACCCTAAGGCCATCTGGAACAGCGCGACGAAATACACCATCAATTGCCTCTATAAGAAAGAAGTCACCGGCTACTCGAACGACGTTCACATCACCATCGCCGGCGGCTCCCCGCAATCAACATGGGGACCAAATGGATCGGCACCGACGGATGGGTCTGGGTCGACCGCAGCGGCTTCGACGCCTCAAATCCAGAATGGTCGAAGTGGGACGTTGTGCCCGATTCGCAGATCAAGACTCCGGTTTACCACTCCACCGATCACTGGGCCAACTTTATTGACTGCGTGATATCGCGCAAGCCCACCATCGCTCCTGTCAATACCGCACATCACTCCACCATTCCAGGCCACCTCGGACTCATCTCCATGCTCACCGGCCGCAAGATTCAGTGGGATGTTGCGAAGGAGGAAATCATCAACGATCAGGAGGCGAGTGCAATGCTGACCCGTCCCTATCGCGCCCCATATCACCTGGCGTAAACCAACTCGGGTCGAAGCGTGGGTGAAGTGCCACAACATGGGTGCCCCATTCTAGACGTGCTTTTTGTGTTTAGGGTGGGACCGGCCTCCGATCACTGGCCGCTTCCCTGCGCCCAATAATTCGCTCGCGCCACAATCCGCGCTCCGTAATCCTCCGCCGTTCGCACCTTGATCGTGTGCAAGCCCGGCGTCGGATCCGACGGGCTGAACGTGATCAGATAGCGGTTCCGCACATCTCGCGCCGCATCCAGCACGCGCAATTCGAAGCGCTTGTCGCTGAAGAAGCTCGCGTACTCGCCGCCGCTCTCCTCGGCAATCTCTTTGGCCATGTTCTTCTTGAACGCATTCAACGCCATCACCAGCGCGCTCACCATATTCATGGTGCGGTCATCTCCGTTGTCCATCGAGTCGTGCGCCAGCTCCGCCGCCGACGGCGAAAAGCTTACGCTCAGCACCAGCACATCCGACTGCCCAATCTTCTTGATCAGGTCCACCGGCTTAGTGTGTTTGCTGCCGTGGTCGCGCTTCTCGCTGATCAGCAGCAGCACGCGCCGGAATTCCTTCGGCTCGTCTCCAGCAGCGTCACCCCGTAGTTCACCGTATCCAGAATCGCCGCGCCGCCGTCGCCCGGCTGCAACTGCTGCAGCTCCTGCGTTACTTCGTCTTCATCGTGCGTGTAGTCCTGGATCAGGTGCGGCACCGAATCGAATCCCACCAGCGCCACCTGGCTGCGCGGGTCCGCAAGAAACACATCGAGCAGCGGCCCCATCTTCGCCAGCTTGCCGAACTCCAGCACGCTCGCTCCGCCCTCTTCCACCGCAACCACCAGCGCCACCGGCGCCGTGTCCATCTCCTCCTGCACCCTGATCTTCTGCGGCACGCCGTTGTCTTCGAGCACAAAATCGCTCGGCTTCAGGCCGTAGAGAATGCCTCCGCCTTTCTTCTCCACCAGCGTCGGCACCAGCACTTCGGTCGTGGTCACGCGCAGGTTGGCGTTGTCGCCCTGCCTGGCCGGCATCGGCGCAGGCGGCTCAATCGGCGGCAACTTCTGCGCCCACGCCGCACCCGCGCTGATCATCGTGATCCATACCAAACTGAATTTGAGGAGGCTGCGCAATCCCATGGCTGTTAGACCTTCAGCTTATCGAATTGCACTTCCGATCCCGCTCCCTGACCCCCGCTCGCTGTCCTGCTACACTTCCCTTCACCACTCTTCTTTGAGGTCGTTCCCATGCCCGCATCCGGCCACAATCCCAAAGTCGACGCCTACATTGAAAAGGCGAAACCATTCGCCCAGCCCATCCTGGTCCATCTGCGCAAAGTCGTTCACGCCGCATGTCCCGCCGTCGAAGAAACCATCAAGTGGGGCCGGCCCTTCTTCGAATACAAAGGCGCCATCCTCGGCAATATGTCCGCATTCAAGGAACACTGCAGCTTCGGCTTCTGGGGCGAGGAAATCGGCGCCGTTCTCCGCAAAGCCGGCGCCGTGCGAGGACGGCGCAATGGGCTCTCTTGGCCGCATCACCAGCGTCGACGACTCTGCCGCCGGAAAAACAACTCATCGCCTGGGTCCGCCAGGCCGCGGGCTTCATCGACAGCGGCAACTACACCAGCCCCATCGCCGCCCGCAGCAAAGTCGTCAAGGCGCCCAAACCCGCGCTCAAAACTCCAGCCGAATTCACCATGGCTCTCCGCAAAAACAAAAAGGCCGCAACCGGCTTTCGCCGCCTTCAGCCCCAGTTGCAAACGCGAATATATCGAATGGATCGCCGATGCCAAGCGCCCCGAAACGCGCGACCAGCGCATCGCCACTGCCGTCGAGTGGATCGCCGAAGGCAAACAGCGCAACTGGAAGTACCAGAAGTGATCGGGCCGCTCACGCCTTCTTCTTCGCTTCGCGCTCCATCTGCCCCGTCCATCGCAGGTATCGCAGAAGCTCCCAGCGCGTCGCCCACAGAAAGCGCATGTGCTCGTCGCCGTCTGCTTCTCGGCCCACTGGCCCGAAAAAGTCTCCACACGCCAGCGCACAAACTCGCTCCGCCACGGAGCCAGCCGGTGGCCCCGCGTCGCATTCCACAGAAAACGAAGTGAACTCAGCAAGGAGTGCTCTCTTTTCTTAACCTAAGTATAGAGTCGGCGTCTTCGACGCGCCTGCAAGCCGGGCCCCCCAACTGCAGCTATCGCCGTCCCTGACCGAGATCCTCAATCTGATCCGTTCGGTCCTTGCTTGCCCGGTCACTCGTTCCCTTCTTCTCTTGGCCCCTGCCCTATTGCAGCTTGCTGAACAGGCTGTTTGACGGCGACTCCAGCTGCGCAATCACGTCTTCGAGCGCCGTCTGCTGCGTCTCCGCCAGCGAGAGCTGCGTGGAGACCGTCGGCATGTCGGCCTGCATCAGGTTGGTCTGCGCCGCTGTCAACTGCGTCTGCTCGTTGCGTCACCGCGCCTGATGCCGCGCTCAGCTGCGTCATCGAGTTGTCAATCGTCACGCGCTGCTGCGAGACGTAGTTCAGCGCCGTGCTCAGCGCCTCCGTGTCGCTCACCGCCTGCGCCGTATTTACCGTGCCGCTCGAATAATCGGCCACCAGCGCATTCAGCGCGCCAAACACACTGTTCGCCCCGCTGCCCAGGAAAATCTGGTCGCCCGGCACATTGAACTGGATCTTCTGCCCGTTGGGCATCTCAAGATAATTCACGTTTTCGTCGCCGTTGTAGCTCGTGACTGCCGGGCGATGCGGCCGTCGAAGTCGAAAACGGCGCCGTCCCGTCTGCCCGCCGGCAAAAATGTATTGGCCCTGGTAGCTCGTGTTGGCCAGCGACTGCACTTCGCCCAGAATTCCGGAGATCTGATTGGCGATCGATTTCACGTCGCTCGCATTCATGGTGCCGTTGTTCGCGCTCGTCGCCAGCGAAATTGCCTGCGTCAGCTCGCTCACCACGCTGCCCAGCGCCGAATCCGCCACCTGCAACTGGCCCGTCACCAGGTTCGAGCTCTGCGTAAACGAATCGTCCTGCTGAATCTGGTTCAGCAGCAGCACATTCTCGCCCGCGCCCACCGGATTCTGGCTCAGCGACGTAATGCTCACCCCGCTCGAAAGCTCCGCGCTCAGTTGCTGCTCACTGGCCTGCGTCTGATCCAGCGAGCCCACCAGATTCGTAATGTACGACGGATCTACCCGCATTGCTTTGCTCCCGTTGCTTGCTTCGATCTTCACCGATCCGCCGCGACAGACTCCTTATTGCTTGCCGCCAGGTCCGTTCCCGCTTGTTCAACTTCGGGCCCTTGCTCTCTCGGCTCAAGCTAGGTGCCTTGCAGCTAACACCTGCCTTTACGACACCGCCGTCTCCTCGCCCAGGTTCAGCGCCGACGCCATGATCGTGTTCAGCAGCGTGAATACCTGCGAGGCCGCCTGGTAGCTGGTCTCCAGCGTCGACATCGCCGCCGCCTCATCGTTCAGATTCACGCTCGACAGCGCGTTGTTCTGCGTCTGCAACTGCGTCACCGACGCATTCTGCGCCGTGTTCTCCGTTTGCACTTCTGACACCGTCGAGCCCAGCGTCGAGACAAAGTTCGAGTAGGAGTCGATCGGCGTCTGGCTCCCGCAAACCCGTTCTGGCTTTGTCCCGCTTGGGCAGAGGCCGCTGCGGCTCTGATTGACGATCGATGTGCCGTTGGCGGCCAGCAGGTTCCAGCCGATGTTCAGATCTGCGGCGCCGCCAGCCAGCCCGGCAAAACTCCAGCTGAATCGAAGAAACGTCGCCAGTCGTGGACCCAACTGTCTCCGGAGTTGGCCGCGCCCGCAGGCTGGATCTGGATCAGGTTGCCCGTTGCAGCATCGAACGTCATGGTTCCTGTTACCGGCGTCGACACTCCAGAGGTAAAGGCCGATGCCGGCAGCGCGACCGAGTAACCCCAGGTGTTGGCGCCCTCATTGGGTATAGGTCACTGCGGCCTGATAACTATGACCGAGCATATCGTAAACTTCGCACATTTCCCGTCGCTGTGTCACCGTTCGCCTGTGCGGCGGAATCCAAGATTTGCGTCAGGCTGATGCTTGTTGTCGGTCGCTCCCAGCGACTCCTCGGCCAGGTTCGCCATGGCCACGGCGTTCGAGTTGTCTGCCGGTCCCGTCTCCCGCGCCCGCCGCCGCAATCTGGTTGGGATCGGTCATCGATCACGCTCATGGCCGCCGCGCTGCCGGCCACCTGCGCGGGCTCATTGAAGATGTAAAGCGGATTGGCGACCGGTTCCCGGTCGCGCCATCCAGATCCGTGCCGGAATTGTTTTGCGCATTCACCGAAGTTGAAATGCCGTATGCCAGTTGATCGAGCGAGCCCAGCGCATTCGGGAATGTCCACGTCCCGCGCCGTCAGGTAGCCGCCCAGCTGCCCGCCGCCGGAGGCAAAGCTGCGGCCGTCATATCCGCTCCACTCAGAAAAAAGTCCGTCACCCCGTTCACCGTTCCCGTGGTCAACTGAAAGTTCTGTCCCTCCGACACCAGCAACTGCCCCGAGGTTGTCGTGACCGAAAGCCCGTTGTTCTCCGTCGTCACCTGGTTGATCCCGATCAACTGCGAAAGCTGGCTCAGATCCTGCTGCCGCTGGTCTTCGAGCGTTCCCGCGTCCGCGTCCGGCGAAGTGGATTGAATCTCGCAGATTCAGTTGCGCAATCGCGCCGGTCAGCGAGTTCACCTGGCTTGCCACGCCCGACGCCTCCTGGTCTGAGCGCCGCGCTCTGCGTGATTCAGGCTGCTTGCCGCACTCGAAATATCGCCGGCCAGCGTCGACGCCGACGAAAGCACCTGCTCGCGCAGCGCGTTGTCTGTGGGATCGCTTTCGAGCGACGAAAACGAGTCGAAAAAGCTTGTGATGTCGCTGCCGATATCTCCGGCCGCCGCGCTCGACGAGCCCGAATCCGGCGTAAACAGCGCCTGCATGTTGTTCAGCGCCGTCAGCCGCGTGCCCGATGCCGACGCCAGTTGCTGCTGCTGGTCCAGCCGCTCCTCCAGCACCCGATCGCGCTGCGAGGTCGCGCCGGTCTCCGTCACTCCGTCGCCAACCGAGATCGCCGCCAATCGAATTGGCGGATTCTCCTGCCAGTTGGGCGTCTCCTCGGTGTACCCGGCCGGTGTTGGCGTTGGCCACGTTGTTGGCCACCACGTTCAGTGCTGCCTGGTCGGCATCGAGAGCCCCGGTCATCAGGCTCAATGCGGAGTTAATGGTCCCCATGGCCGCCCTCCGCACTCGCTGCAGCCACACGCTTGCCGCTCGCTGTATTCCAGACGCCGCCCTCAACTCGCGCAGCCGCTTCATCACGTTCAGATTGGCGCGCGTCGCCTCCAGCACCCGCGCAAATACCGCCATTCGGCCTGCGCCTCCCGTGCCTGCCGCGATAACCGCGCTTTCTCTTCCGCACTCATCGGCGTCAATCCACGTTGAGCGCCTCACAACTGCAGCGCGAGCTCCTCGAGCCGCGCCGTGTCCAGCCGCGCCAGCGCGCACGATGCCTCCGCCACCAGTTCCTTCGAAGCTCCGGAATTGCGTGCCCGCATCTTCATCGACAGCATCACCAGACTTCTTCGTTCAAGGCTTACTGGCCGCCGGACAGCATGGCATCCACCAGCTTCGAGGCCACCGCCGCCGCCGGCACGTCGTAGGTTCCCGCAGCCAGCGCCGCTCTGGACCGCTGCCACCTTGTCCGTGCGCACGCCTTCGCCCGAAACCGCCTGCGAAACTTCGCTGGCCGCGCTGCTGAAGGTCGCCCGGTCGCTGTCGAATGCGCTTCCGGTTGCAGCGGCGCTTGTGCTGCTCTTACTTTGCGGAGCGGCGTGCGCCGCCGGGTTCACTCCAAGCAGCGACCTCAATCCGTCCAGGCTATTGCGAATATCCATACGCTTTGCTCCTTGCTGGGTCTATCGGCGGCTTTTCTTATCACTCTAGTCATTTAGGAGCTTCTCATCACGGTATTGCCGTGCAGATTTCCGGTTACCTTCCCGTTTCCGTGCCGGTTACCTGGACTGGGAGAGTGTCTTTAAGAATCCGATCGGCAATTCCAAATCCTCCGCGCTCGCTCAGCGCCTGGCCCAATGCCTCCGAGGCAAACTCGCCCAGCGCCCCGCCGGAACCTGCTCCTGAGTCGGAGTCGTCGCTCTGCGCCCGTCAGCGCATCATCGCTGGTCATCGGCTTCAGCAACTCCTTCATCATCTGCCCTTCAAACTCGTGCGCGGCCCGCACCAGCCGCGGCGAGGGCATCGGCCTTCCCCATGCCCGCCCTGTGCCGCTCACCGCATTTCCCACGCTCAATACCGCTTGCATTCGCTGCTCCCTCGTTCCTCGCCTGTGCCTCTCGATCCTCTCTTTGTTCCCGGCCCTTCACAGCACCTCCAGGTCGGCCTCGAGCGCGCCGGCCTCCTTCATCGCCTGCAGGATCGAGATCACGTCGCGCGCTCCCGCTCCGGTCCGTTGCAATTCCTGCACCAAATCCTCGACCGTCGCGCCTTCTTTCAGATCGATCCGGTTCACCGGCTTGTCCTGGGCCTGCACCGTCGTCTGCTGCACCACCTGCGTCGTTCCCGAGGACAACGCGTTCGGCTGCGAGACCTCGATCCTGCGCGATCACGTTCACGCTCAGTCCGCCGTGCAGGATCGAAACCGGCTGCAGCCGCACCGTGCCGCCGATCACCACCGTCCCGGTGCGCTCGTTCACCACCACGCGCGCCCGCGGGTAGACCTCGATCTCCACCTCCTCCACCTTGTCGAGCAGCGCCGCCACATCCTCGTCTGGCATCACGGCAATCTCCACGCGCCGGCTGTCGACGGCGTGCGCCCGCGCCGCACCCAGCGCCTGGTCGATGGCCGCCGCCATCCGCTCCGCGGTATGAAAATCGGCGTCGTTCAGCACCACGCTCACGGTGTGCATCTGTCTCAAATCGAATGGCACCGCCCGCTCCACCAGCGCGCCGCCGGGAATGCGCGCCGTGGTGGGATGATTCACCTGCTTGGTGTTGCCGCCGGCCGTGGCCATGTATCCGCCCAGCACCAGCGCCCCCTGCGCCTGCGCATAGATCTGCCCATCCGGCCCGTAGAGCGGCGTCATCAGCAGAATCCCGCCTTCGAGCGAGCGCGCATCGCCGGCCGACGAAACCGTGACGTCCACCTTGTAGCCGGGCCGGCTGAAGGGCGGCAGCGTGGCCACCACAAATACCGCCGCCATGTTCTTCACCTGCATGTTGCTGGCGCTGTTCGATCCGGTCTGCGGCACCGTGATGCCCATGCGCTGCAGAGCCGAAACCAGCGTCTGCGCCGGAAAGACCGTCTGCGAGCTGTCTCCCGTGCCCTTCAGCCCGACCACCAGCCCGTAGCCCACCAGCTGGTTGTCGCGAATGCCTTCGATGGTGGCCACATCCTTGATGCGCGACCTCTGGCCCGGCATCCTGTGGCCGGAACCGCATACCGCGCAGCAAGACGCACGCGGCCGCCAGCGCCAACCAACGCCGGCTCAGCCGTGCCGCGGCGCCGGTCATCTCTTTCCCGCATTCGCTGTACGCATCGTCATGCCCGATCTTCAGCTCCGGCAGCCTGTCTCCTGCCTAGCCGTCTCGCTCCATTTCCTTGGTCCCTTGTTCCCTTGTTCCCTCGTTCCCTGTCCTTAAAACACCAGCAGCTTCTCGAGCAATCGCACCAGCGGATTCTGCCGGTAGGTGGAGTCGTTCACGATTCCCTTGCCCGTCACCTCGAGTTCGAGATCGGTCATGGCCGTCGACAGCACCTGGTTCTGGTTGCTCACGTCTTCGGGCCGCACCAGGCCGCGCAGCTTGATCAGCTGCGTCTGCTGCGAGAAGGTCAACTGCCGCGTGGCCTGCACCACCAGCATCCCGTTGGGCAGCACGTCCACCACTTCGGCGCCGAAGGTGGTCGCCAGACTCGAATCGGTGGTGCTCTGCCCCTGCGCCGTCAACCCCGAAGAGGCGCTCGCGCCGACCAGATTCTGCAGGCTGTTCGAGGCCTTGAGCGCGCCAAACAGCGATGTGATCCCGGAGTTGGCGTTCGAGGCGCGCGAGTTCTTCACCTGTCCGTCGGTCGAGGCCGCCAGGCTCTCGCTCACCACGATCATCACCACGTCGTGAAGGCGGAACGCCTTCACATCGGTGCCCAGCCGCACCATCTGGCCCTCCGGGCTCCAGATCGATCCCGGCGTCCTGACCTCCGCCGCCTGCTGGGCGCGCACCCGCGCGATATAGGCGCGCAAAGCCTCCTCGGGCGGAGTCGCCTTGGTTTCTGCTGCGCTCGTCGAGTGTTTCTTGCCGAGCGCCCTGCGCCATGGGCGTCGAGCGACGCAGCCAGAACGAATGCCGCCATCACATCGAGATCGCCGATCGAGTTTCTGCCCGATCCAGCTTTCATGGCTGCGCCTCGCTCTCCGGCTCAAGGACCGCACTGCCCGGCGCAGAACGCCACCACGCGCACCACCTTGCCGCCGATCTTCAGTCGCGCCCTGAACTTCTCGCCCTTTGCGGCGGAACTCCAAAGCGACTGCCTCCAGACGCGCATCGACCACGCGCCGAATGCTCTTCCACGATCACCTGCTCTCCGGCGTGGATGACTGGCGCGCACTTGATCGGCTGCGGTGAGGTCTTGCCGCGCGCTGCCGGGCACCTTCGCTGACTGCGCGGCGGGAACCAGCCGTCCGGGTCCGCCGGGATGGCCGGGTCGCGCAGCAGCAGCCAGATTCTCCTGGTGCGGATCGTCGATCTCGCGGAATTATCTCGGATACGGCACGGCGGCCGGTGCAGCCTGGGGACGCACGAATCTGTTGGCGGCAGGACTGACCGGCGCGCAGCGAGCAGCGATTCCGGCTGTCAACACCAGCAACCGCTGCCTGTGCCGTGTTTCCGATTTCCCGTGGCCTGTTCACTCGATTCCTCATCCAGCACCTGCACATCAGTGCGTCATGTTATTGACTTGCGAATACATATCGTCCGCCGCCTTGATCACCTTGGAGTTCGATTCGTAGGCGCGCTGCGCCAGAACCATCTGCACGAACTCGGTCACCACGTCCACATTCGAGTTCTCGAGATACCCCTGCTGCAGCGTGCCCAGGCCTTCGGTTCCGCCGGGATTGCCCAGCACCGGATCGCCGGAGCTGAGCGTGGCCTGCAGCAGGTTGTTGCCCATGCTCTCCAGGCCGCCGGGATTGGGAAACGTGGCCAGTTGAATCTGCCCCAGCTGCGAGGGATTCTGCTGCCCGGCCAGGGTCGCGTTCACCACGCCGTATTGGGTGATGGTGACGGCCGTGGCATTCGAGGGAATCGTGATGGTCGGAATCAGCGGATCGCCGTCCGTCGTCACGATCGTTCCCTGGTTGTTCAGGTGGAACTGCCCGGCGCGCGTGTAGGCAATCGTGCCGTCGGGCCGCTGCACCTGAAAGAATCCCGCGCCCTGGATCGCCACATCGAGCGGGTTGTCGGTCTCGTTCAGCTCGCCCTGCGTGTTGATGACCTCGGTCGCCGCCGACCTCGTGCCCAGGCCGATCTGCAGTCCGGCCGACACCGTGTTCTGGCTCTGCGCCGCGCCCGGCGTCACCATGTTCTGGTACACCATGTCCTGAAACTGCAGGCGCAACTGGCGAAAGCCGGTGGTCGACGAGTTGGCCAGGTTGTTGGCGATGGTGTCCAGGTTCATCTGCTGCGCGCTCATGCCGCTGGCGGCGGTATACAAGGCTCGAATCATTTTTCCCCTCGTCTTCCGAGACTCAGACCTAATCCTTTGGCAAATCTTCGGTTGCAAACTTGTTGAACTCGGTGTGGAAGACGGTCAGCGCCCGCTGCATCATCTCCGCCTGGCGCTGCATCACGATCAGATCGAGCGATCCCTGGACCACATCCTGTTGGCGGCTTCGAGCGCGCCCTGGTGGACCGAGGCATCCTTGGTCGCGACCGGCGCCGCTCCCTGCGGCGCGACGTAGCGGTTGGCGCCCTCCGGCGTCAGCTCGGTTCCGGCGGGAAACGTGAAGACGCCCACTTGCGCCACCACGCCGCCCGCCACCGAAACCGCGCCGTCGGCGCCCACCGAGACTTCGCCCGGAGGAATCGGAATCGGCTGGCCCGCCGCGGAGAGCACCGGCTCGCCGGCCTCGGTCACCAGTTGCCCGCTCTGCGCGCGGTGAAAGCTGCCGTCGCGCGTGTAGCGCGGGCCCGTTCGGCGTCTGGACCATGAAGAATCCCTGGCCCTCGATCGCCAGATCGAGCGGATTGCCGGTCGGCTCGAGCGCGCCCTGCGCCATGCTCAGCCGGTCGCCGCCCAGCAGGCCATAGTTGTTCACGGTCTCGCCCAGTTGGGAGTCCGGCGCGTCCGGCCCCAGCAGCACGGAGCGGAAGAACTCCCGCTCGGCGCGGTAGCCCGGCGTCTGCGCATTGGCCAGATTGGCAGCCGCCGTATCCAGAGCCTGGGTGCGCGCCACCAGACCCGTCATCGCCGCATAGTAGCCGCTGTCCATTGCGACATAGAGAATGCAGAAACGGAGCCGAAGAAGGGGAAGAAAGATTGGAAGAAGTTAGGGAATAGCAAGCAGAGATCAGGGGTCAGGGATCAGGGATCAGCGGATCAGAGATCCGGGGCAGCAGAGATCAGAGTCCGCGGATCAGGGGCGGCCGGTGGGACCAATCACATCTATCGGAGTTCGCTGCGCGCTCGTTGTTGAACGAAGTCCCGAACCCTGATCCGTGCTCCCTGTTTCCCGATCCCTCAACTCTTTACTGCAGGCCGTCGCAGACGATCGTCACCTCGAAGACCTCGTCGTCGAAGCGGTAGACGTGGTGCATCTGAAACTCCGGAGCCTGCACGTGCAGGTTGTAGTCCCGGCCGGTAATGACGGCCGGAACCGAGAGGCCGCAGTTGGCGGCCAGCTCCGGAACCTTGCCCTTCCATGCTCCGGCCAGCATGTTGCAGATCTCGCCGATGCCGTCCTTGACCGTGTCGTCGACCTCGGCGAACTCCATGCCGGTCATCTGCGCGGCAATCTTCATCGCCGTTCCGGCGCCCGAGCGGAAGACGCAGGCGCCGCTCAAGAGCGCCGCCGAAGCCCACCACCGCGGTCACCGATTCCCTGTCGACGGCAGCCGCGCCCGTCTCGCGCTGCACTCGACGCCCAGCATCAGCCGGAAGACCTCTTCCACGCTCGCATCCAGGTTCCGCGGATCGGAGACCTGTTGCACGGATTCACGCAACGAAACCGCCATCGCTCGCTCCTCCCGGTTCGCGCCGCGCGCCCCGGCGTCCTCGACCTCTGCACATCCTTCATCCGGGCTTCCCTGGGATGAAGCTACCTTCAGCTCGGGAATCACGCCGCCACGTACACCGTTCAACAGCACGTCGCCTCCCGCCTCGTCTCCTGCCGGGTTCAATCCGTTTCCCCACGCAGACAGCGTGGCCTTCAACCGGCATCAGTGCGTATTCACTCGCGCCGTTCGGTAGGTCCCGTCGTCGCACGGTCGGTTGTCTACGACGCGCCTACCAGCGGCAACACCCGCTCCTTCACCTGCTCGGCCGTGAACGGCTTGCGGATGTAACCCCGCGCCCCGGCCTGGATCGCCTGCTTCACATGCTCTTCGCTCGATTCGGTGGTGATCATCACCACCGGAACGCCGGCGGCCAGGTTCTGCGCGCGGATCTGGCGCAGAAACTCCAGTCCGTCCATCGCCGGCATGTTGATGTCGGAGAGGATCAGGTCCACCGGCTGGCTTTCAACACTTCCAGCCCTTCGGCGCCGCTGCCGGCCTCGTGCACCACCAGCGGATCCAGTCCGCCTGGCGCAGCGCCCGCTCCACGATCTTGCGCATCACCGAGGAATCGTCAACGATCAGGGCTCGAATCTCGCTCATGCCCAGCACCTTCCCATTTTCCTATCGGCGGTCAACTTCGTTCATGAGCGCCGGTCACTTGCTCAATTGAATCGGCCGCAAGCGCCGCCGTTTCGTCCCAACTTCCCGGCTTTCCTGTGAGACGAACCGGATCCAGTCGCGAAGCAGTTTCAGAATGGGATCGAGATTCACGCGATCCAAGCCCGTGCGACGCGAGCACGGATTTCCACCGACATCTTCACGCGCAGCCTAAGCGGCCAAGCTGCACCGACGAACTCATCCGACAATCGAAGACCGCTCATGCACACTCGCCGAACCGATCAGATCCCGAACCGAGCCCGGCTCCGGCAACGGCCCGCTCTTGCGGGCGCAGCCACATTCGCAGCCACAGGCAGTCGTGCACCCGCACCAGGCGCGCCTCGACCGGCCGCGCGCTCGATGGCGCCGTGAACGCCGCGGCCAGCGCCGGCTCCGTGGCGCCTCATCAGTTCAACCGTCGGGAAACCGCGCCTCGAGCATGCGGGCGTGCGCCGGGCGAAAGAGCGACTCCCGCACCAGCCCGCTTTCGACGCGCAGCCCGGTCATCCGCTCCACGGCCAGCGCCAGCGCCGGATCGAGACGATCCTCGAAGCCCAGATAAAGAATCCTTCCCGCGGCCACGCGCAACGGCAAGCGCTCCGAAGGCGTCGACAAAAAGCCGCGGGCACCAGCGCGGTCAGCTCCGTCGGGTTGTGAGGACTCCATTCCAGCACCGGGCAGCCCCATTGCAGGCCCAGGGCCCGGGTGACCAGCTCCTCGCTTGCACTCCTCTGCCGCACCAGCCACTATCCCAGCCTGCCCGTCCCCGCAGTCTCTGCGCACGGAGCGCCTTGCGCAGGTCCTGCTTCGTGATCCAGCCCTGCTCCAGCATGGCCAGACCCAGCGGAATGCGGTGACGATGGCCCTCCGCGCGACTGTCCCCAGCCATCCATCTCGCGGGCCAGCGCCGCCTCCACGCGCGCCGCGTGCAGCTTCCGAGCAGCACCACCCGCCCTCGAAAACCGGCGTCTCGCGGCTGCGCCAGAGCTGCAGCCAGCCCGAGTCGGCAGCGCGGATTGGCGCAGGTGCGAAAGATTCCCGCCGGCGGGTCGACCGGCACGGCCGCCAGGCTGCCCCGTTCGCGTCGGCTTGCTGATTTTCGCGCTCGGTGCCGAACGCCGCATCCGCGTTCCACCTGCCCGGCGCGCCAGCTCAGAAGAGGCATCGGATGCTCTCCAGACGCTTTCTGGGCGCGGCCACCTCGGTCACCCGCAGCCCGAAGTTGCCGTTCACCAGCACCACCTCGCCGCGCGCCACAATCTTGTCGCCCACAATCAGGTCCACGGGATCGGCCACATGGCGGTCCAGCTCGACCACGTCGCCGGGCCCGAGATCGAGAATCTCGCCCAGCGGCATCTCGCGCGAGCCGAAGCGCAAGCGAGCCTCCAGCTCGACATCGAGCAGCAAAGCTCAAGGCCCGGGCTCAGTGCCCGGCACCTGGTGCGCCGCCGGACTGCCTGCAGTTTCGGCCTCCGGCGCTGTCTTCGCGGTCCTGATCGCTCGCTCCCTGCGCCGGCCGCGGCCGCGGCGGTCTGCACCTCGTCCCGCACCAGGATCGTCCACGCCCGTTCGCCGCAGCGGAGCTGAAAGGCTGCGTGATCTGGCTTTCCGCCGCGATCTCTTCGAACTTCACCACCTGGCACTTCTTGCCCGCTTTGGCCAGCAGCTCGCCGGCAGCGGCGTCGAAGGTCTCGCGCACCAGCTCCCTCCAGCCGGCCTTCTGGTCCACCCCTTCGCCCACCAGGGGAGCGGCCAGAATCGTCCGTCGAGAACCACCGTGAACCGGCCCTCGACCTCTCCGGCGAGCGTCGCCGCCAGCCAAACGATCCCTGCGGCGAGCGGCTTGGGCAGCGATTCGGACAGCTCCGGCTCGCCGGCCAGGGCCTGCGAAAACAGCGCCGCGGCCACCTCGCCCAGCAATCGAAGTAGGTCTTCATCGCTCACCTCCGGCGATCGGGCGCTCGATGCGCGCGGCGCGGTGCGCGCCGTGGCGCATGGCCTGCGCCATGGAAGAGCGTCTGGCCGCCGACGCGCCACTCGGAGAGCGTGTTCGCGCCCACATCGAGGCGCAGCACGTCGCCCGGCTTGAGCTGTTCCAGAGCGCCCGCGCGCCAGCGCACGGTGGGCAGCTGCAGCGAGCAGCCGAAACGGATGCGCCGCGCCAGAGCCGCCATCCGCGCCCGCGTCTCGCCCGCGTGGCGGCGCCGCCGGCCCCAGTCCGTGGTCAGCCGGCGCAGGATGGTGTTGGCCACCACCGCCGGAAAGGCCAGGTTCAGCAGCCCCGAGCTGTGCGGCATGCGAATCTCGAAGCTCAGGCAGAGCGTCTTTTCGGCCACCGAGATAATGCGCGCCACCTGGGTCTGCATCTGGCGGCGCTCGAAGATGAAACTCAGGCCCACCGGCTGCCAGGCCACGGTCAGCTCGCGGCAGATGATTTCGACCACGCTGCCGAGAATCGATTCCTCGATGTCGGTCAGCTCGCGCAGCGGCCCGTCCTTGCCGTCGCCGCCCAGCAGCAGGTCGATGATCGGAGGCGCCAGCGCCAGATCCAGTTGCAGCACCGAGAGCGCTCCCAGCGGCTCCAGGCGAACCGAGGCCACGTAGCTGATCTCGGGAATTCTGAGCAGAAACTCATTGAACTGGATCTGCTCGGCCGAAACCAGGTTGACCTGAAAGCGGGTGCGCAGCCAGGCCGCCAGGTTATGTGTCAGGTTGCGCGCGAACAGGTCGTTCAACATGCTGATGGCGCGCAGCTGGTCGGTCGAAATCTGTCCCGCGGAGGAGAAGTTGTACGGCACGACTCTGGCCCGCACCTCGGGCCGGGCAGTATCGTCGGTCGAGCTCCGCGCCGCCTCGAAGAGAGCGTCGATTTCATCCTGCTTGAGTGTCTTTTCCGTCAACGTCGACGTCCTTTCAGCAGCCTGGAGTCTGTTATTGACTTTCGCGCGGCCGGCGTGCGATTTTTTGCGGACCTGGCCGCAGTTCGGGGCTCGCCGGGCGGCTTCCCGCCGCCAGGTCGCGGAGCGCAGCGCGCAGATGCACCACCGCCGAGGCGTGCACCTGCGAGACCCGCGACTCGACCACGCCCAGCGCCAGCCCGATCTCGCGCATGGTCATCTCTTCGTAGTAGTAGAGGGTCATCACCAGCCGTTCCCGGTCCGGCAGATTCGGATGGCGTCGGTCAGCCGCTCCTCGAGCTCGCCGCGCAGACAACGGAAGAGCGGATCCTCTTCCGGCCGTCCCGGCACGTAGGCCAGCTCCTCCTCGCCCGAGTTCTCGTTGCGCTCCACATGCAGCGTGCCGATCTCGAGGCCCTTCAGATCGCCCAGCAATTGCTGGTACTCATCGAGGCCGAGCCCCATCTCGGCGGCGACCTCGGCTTCGCCCGGCGCGCGGCCCAGCCGCGCCGTCAGCACGCGGATGGCCTCCTCGACCGCGCGGCCCTTGCGGCGCAGCTCGCGCGGGCTCCAGTCGAGAGTGCGCAGGCTGTCCAGAATCGCGCCGCGGATGCGGAACTGCGCGTAGCTGCGGAACTGCACCTTCTTCTCGGGATCGAACTTGGCGAAGGCGTCCATCAGCCCCACCACGCCGGCCGAGACCAGGTCTTCGATGTCCACGTGCTGCGGCAGCCGCTCGTGAATGCGGCGGGCGAGAAAGCGCACGATCGGCAGATGCTCGAGCAGCACCCGCTCCTGCTCGCCGGTCAGCGCCGCCGACCCGGCGGCGGCCGGGGCGGATACCCGCTTCCGCTCGCGCCGCGGCGCATGGGCTTCAGTTCCCTCGGTGCAGACGTCATGCTCCACTTCCCATCGCTCCCCCACTGCGTCCCATCGTCCTGCGCCCTTCAGCGCACCGTGCCCACCGGGCGCAGCCGGATCTCCGGCGGAATCTCTCCTGCAGCCACCACCGCCAGGCGCGGCAAGACCGGCTCCAGCCAGCGCTTGACGTGATAGCGGGCCGGACTCGGACAAAGGAGCACGGGAGGTGCCGAGGAAGATGCGGAGCCGATAAGGGATCTCACAGAATCGGTGAGCCGGCGCACCACCGGCGTCGCCGGGACCGTGCCTGCGCGAGCAGCCGCTGGCAGCAGGCATCTGGCCGGTTTCCGGCGCCAGCGTGGCCAGAATCTCCTCTTCGAGCGCGGGATCGAGCAGGAGCACCGGCAAGCTGGCCATCGGCGTCGAGCAGCGGCCGCACCAGCCTGCGTCCCAGCGCCTGGCGCGCCGCCTCGACCAGCGCCACCAGGCTCTTGTTGACCGGCGCGGTTTCAAGCAGCGCTTCGAGAATCGCGCCCAGGTCGCGGATCGAGACCCGCTCGCGCAGCAGTTGTTCCAGAACCCGCGCCACCTCGCCCAGCGTGAGCAGCTTGGGCACCAGCTCTTCGAGCAGCTTGGGATGGCTGTCGTTCAGCCCGTCGAGCAGCCGCTTGATCTCGGCCCGGCCCAGCAGCTCCCCGGCGTGCTGGCGGATCAGCTCGCCCAGATGCGTGGTGATCACCGTGACCGCATCCACCACCGAGTAGCCCGCGGCGATGGCCTGCTCTTCGAGCGCGGGCAGCGATCCAGATGGCGGGCACGCCGAAGGCCGGCTCGCGCGTCTCCCTTCCGGTCAGCGGCCGCCGCGCCGGCTCTCCCGAGACGGCCAGCAGCTGCGGGCCCTCGGTCTGCCAGCGGCCGATCTCGATGCCGCGCAGCGAGAACAGATACTCGCGCGGCTTCAGGCGCAGATTGTCCGAGATATGCACCGGCGGCACCAGAAAGCCCATCTCCGAGGAGAGGTGGCGGCGCAAGGCGCGCACCCGGTTCAGCAGTTGCCCGCCCTGTTTCTCATCCACCAGCGGAATCAGCTGGAAGCCGATCTCGAGGGTCAGATCCTCCAGGCGCAGCAGTGCCGCCAGATCGGAGCCCTGCGCGCCTTCCGCCTTCTTCTTCTCGACCGCGGTCAACTCCGCGGCACGGGCGCCGGAGGCGGCCGCAGCAACCCGCCTCCCGCCCACAAAGAGCCCTGCGGCCACGGCCAGAAACGCAATCTTCGGCAAACCCGGAATCAGGCACATGCCGGCCGACACCGCGCTGGCCATGTAGAGCGTGGCCGGCCGCGCCAGCAGTTGCTGCCGGATCTCGCCGCCCAGCATGCCGGCCGAGTTGGCGCGGGTGAGCGTGATGCCGCCGGCCACCGAGACCAGCAGCGAAGGAATGATCGTGACCAGCCCGTCGCCGACCGTGAGCACGGTATAGGTGCGCGCCGCCTCGCGCAAGCTCGACGCCCTGCTGCAGGGTGCCGATCAGCAGGCCGGCGACGATGTTGATGGCGGTGATCAGGATCGTGGCCAGCGAGTCGCGCTGGTTGAAGCGCGCCGCGCCGTCCATGGCGCCGTAGAACTCGGCCTCGCGGGCGATGGCCTGCCGGCGGCGCCGCGCCTCGGCCTCGTCGATCAGCCCGGCGTTCATGTCGGCGTCGATGGCCATCTGCTTGCCGGGCAGCGCGTCCAGCGTGAACCGCGCCGTGACCTCGGCGGTGCGCACGGCGCCGTGCGAGACGACCAGGAACTGGATCGCGACCAGGGCCAGAAAGAGCACGAAGCCGACCACGTAATTGCCGCCCACCACGAACTGGCCGAAGGCCTCGATCACCTTTCCCGCCGCCGGCGTTCCCTCCTGGCCGTGCAGCAGAATGCGCCGGCTGGAGGCGATGTTCAGCGACAGCCGGAAGAGCGTGAGCAGCAGCAGCAGTGTGGGAAACACCGAGAGCTCGACGGCGCGGCGAATCTGCACCGCGGAGAGGAAGACGATGATCGAGGCCGCCATCGAGAGCGCCAGCAGAAAATCCAGGCCCGCGGCCGGCACCGGCACCAGCATCACGAAGATCACGCTGATGGCGGCCAGCGGCAGCAGATAATCGCGCAGCCGGTGCCAGATGAGATCTGCGCCGCAAGTGCTCCGGCAGGCAGTGCAGTTGTACTCATCGATTGACTCCTCCAAAACCTGTGCGCCCAGCGGCTCATTGCGGTCCTCCCCAGGCTCGAGAGCCATCCGGAGTCTCGGATTGCGCCAGCCCTGCGCCTGGGCGCGCGCGGCAGCGTCGCGGGTGCGGCGCTCGCGCAGCTCGGCCTCCACGCGCTGGCGGTAGAGATAGGCCAGAATCGCGGCCACGGCGGCGTAGAGCTCGACCGGAATGGCCTGGCCGACTTCGACCGAGCGATAGAGCGAGCGCGCCAGCGGCGGATTCTCGACAATGGGCACGCCCGCCCAGCGCGCCTCGGCCTTGATCTCCTCGGCCAGCAGGTTGCGGCCCTTGGCCATCACCTTGGGCGCTTCCATGGTCACGAAGTCGAAGCCCAGCGCCACGGCGTAATGGGTGGGATTGGTGAGCACCACCGCCGCTTTCGCCACGTCGGCCTTCACGCGCCGGCGGCGCATCTGGCGCTGCAGGTTGCGGATGCGGCCGCGAATCTGCGGGCTGCCCTCGGTCTCCTTGAACTCGTCGCGCAGATCCTGGCGGCTCATCTTCAGCCGCGACTCGCGGCTCTGCCACTCCACCAGGTAGTCGATCGCCGACCAGCCGAAGAGCAGCCAGGCCGCGGCCGCAGCAGCCCATAAACATCCTTGCCCAGCAGTTCCAGGCGCACGGTCGAAAACGGCGGAATCTCGAGTTCCTGCGCGATGCGCTGGACGGCGAAGACCGCCAGAAAGCTGGCCGGGATCAGCGACTTCCCCAGGCGCGCCGCGGCGCGCAGCGAAAACAGATTTTTAGCGTTGGCCAGGGGATTGATGCGCTCCAGCTTGAACGCGATGGCGCCCGCATGCACGCTCACGCCGCCGGTCTGCGCAATCCCCGCACCCAGCGCGGCAACGGCCACCATCGCCATCACCACGGCCGGCAGCTCCAAGCACCGCGAGCATCAGCCGGCGCATGGCGACCAGCGTCGGCTCGATCTTTGCCGGCTCCCAATTCGACCGCCGCGCCGAGCGCGAGAAAGCCGTCAAAGGCTCCGCGCCAGGCCTCGATGGCGCGGCCGCCGAAAGCCCCCAGCGCCATCACGCCGGCCAGCGTTCCGGCGGCGGCGGCGAGCTCGCGGCTGTGCAGAATGTCGCCTTCCTTGCGCGCCTTTTCGCGGCGGTGCTGCGTGGCCTGTTCGGTGCGCTCTCCGGCCATCGTCTAGCCTCCCCATCCCGACGCGGAGCCGGGTGCAGCAATCAGGCGCTCGGCCATGTCGAGCAATCCGGCAAATCGCGCCTCGATAAAGCGCGGCCAGAGCGCCAGCGAGCCCATCAGGATGACGAACCCGGTCAGCGTCTTCAGGGGCACGGTCAGCGACATCACCGGCAACTGCGGGCTGAGCCTGCCCAGGAGCGCCACCGCCACTTCCACCAGCAGCGTGGCCGCCAGCACCGGCGCGGCCAGCTCCAGCGCCGCCAGAAACAATCCGCCGGCGGCGCGCACGATGGCCGAGCGCCGCGGGCGGTCCAAGAGCATAAGCGCCGAGCGGCACCACGCGAAAGCTGCGCACCATCGACGCCAGCAGAATCCGGTCGAGGCCCGCGGTAATCAGCACCAGCGTGCCCATCAGTTGAAACAGGTCGCCGAGCAGCGGGGTCTGAATCGCCGAGTTCGGGTCCATCAGGTTGACCAGAGAGAAGCTGAACTGCAGTCCCGCAATCTGTCCGGCAAACAGCAGCATCTCGTTCAGCAGCGCGAGCGAAAGCCCGTAGACCAGTCCCACCGCCAGCTCGCCGAGAAGCGCCGGGCAACTGACGGCCGTCTGCGCATGGGGCAGCGCCGCCACCAGCGGCGCCAGCAGAAAAGCGACCACGCCCGCAAACACGGCCTTGGTGCGCATCGGCAGCGCCGTCGAGGAGAAGAACGGAGCGAAGGCCACCATCCCGCTCACCCGCACCAGGGCCAGCGTCATCGCACTCAGAAATGCCGTCCAATCCGTCATTCTCTCCGCCTGCAACCTTTCTTGACTGCCAGGTCGTGCAACGCGGACCGTGAACCGTGATTCGTGATCCGCGGCCCGTGATGTTCACGAAGTCCACGGTGCACGGATTACGGGCCACGATTCACCCCAGGTAGCGATGAAAATCTCCCAACAGCGTCCGCGTGTAAGTGGCAAGTCTCTCCAGAAACCACGGCATCCCGACCAGCAGAATCAGAGTCACGGCGGCCAGCCGCGGCACAGTGGTGATCGATTGCTCCTGCAGACTGGTCAAGGTCTGCACCAGGCTCAGCACGAAGCTCAGCCCCGCCGCCGCAATCAGCACCGGCGCGGACAGAATCATCGCCTCTCTCAGCAGTTGGCGCATCAGTTCGGCAACCAGGTCAGGTGTCATCTGCGTCCTTTCAAAAACTTTTCAGAAGCGATCGCGCAAGCAGATTCCATCCGTCCACCATCACAAAAAGCAGAATCTTGAGCGGAGTCGAAACCACCACGGGAGGCAACTGGAACATTCCGATCGAAGTGGTGATGGCGGCCGTGACCATGTCGACCAGCAGAAACGGGAGAAACAGCACGGCGCCGATCGAAAAACCTGCCTTCAGTTCCGACAGGATGTAGGCCGGCGCCACCACTCGCATCGGCAGGTCGTCCGGCGTGTTCGGCCGGGGAATCTGTCCCGCCGCGGTGAAAAGCTCGAGGTCCTTCTCGCGCGCATACTTCAGCAAGAAATGCTTCACCGGCGCCGTCCCGCGATCGATGGCTTCCGATGCCCGTGATCTCCCCTGCGCGATAAGGTTCCACGGCCTGCTGGTCGACTTGATTGAGGACCGGCGCCATCAGGAACCAGGACATCATCAGCGCCAGCCCCATCAGCGTGGGATTCGATGGAGCCGTCTGCGTGCCCAGCGCCTGGCGAAGGAAGTGAAAGACCACGAGCAGCCGCACCAGGGGCGTCATCGCCATCAGGATCGCGGGCAATACTGTGATCAGCGTAAGGACCAGGAGGATGGTCCACGGCGTTGCGTCCGAAGGATGCAGCTTGGCATTCAGATCGGGCAGCATCGGGACGCTGGCGGGCGCCGCCGCGGCGATCCAAACCGCCCATGCGGCTACCATGAGATCCCTGGCCGCCGCACCGCTGCCCGCACTGTGCCGGAAGCGCGCTTCCCGGATCTGTCTGCTTCGTTCTTTTCGTCGAGCGGGTAGAAGGCCGGTCCTCCTTCGGCCGACGTCGCCACCAGAATGCGTCGGCCTTCGGCTTCGACCAGCGCCAATGACTGCCGGGGCGCCAGCGCAATTCGATCCAGAAGCGCCAGCCTGGGTTTTGTCTGCTGCTCCTTGCGCAGCATTCTCATCAACCAGCCCGCCCGGCCTTCGAACCCGTTTGCCATTCTTCCTTCTCCCTGCGGCAGTCGTTCAGGCCAGCCGCGTCACCCGCACTGCCATGCGGCTCTCCACCACTTCGAACTCGCTCCATGCCAGCCGCACCTCGCCCGCGGCCAGCGGCAGGTCGCTTCCATGGCTCCATTGGGTTTCGATCAACTGCCCCGGGACGAGTGCCAGGAGATTTCGCACCCGAAAATTGCGCACCGGCACGGCCACATCGAGCTCCACGGGCAATCGCGTTACGGGTGCGCTGAACTCGGCTTCTTCCCTTGCCTCAGGAACCCGCGGCGCAGTGACCAAAGCCTGCTTCGCGGTCTCCTCGGGAACAGACAATTGACCTTTTGCGCGCACGGCCTGTGTCGCCGGCGCTGTCAGTGGTTGCGCTGCTGCCATGCGCCTGAACCGTTGCAGAAATATGTCCAGAGCCGCGAAGAACGGATTGGAACGGTCTCAGAATTGCGGCCAAAATCCGTCTTCCCGCTCCCCATGGCTGCTGCGGAAACCCACTTCGCTGCTACACTAAAGCCCAGAACCGCGCGCTGCGCTCTTTCCACAGCGAATCCACAGCGAACCGGAATCCACTGCATATTGAGGTCGAACACCATGCCGGAACCCACTGAAGACAAGAGTTTTACCGGAACCACCCTGCGCCTTAAAATCGGTTTGGCTGAGATGCTCAAGGGCGGCGTCATCATGGACGTGATGAGCGTGGAGCAGGCCCGCATCGCCGAAGAAGCCGGCGCAACATCGGTGATGGCTCTCGAACGCGTGCCCGCCATGATCCGCGCCGAAGGCGGCGTGGCCCGCATGGCACGCCCCGCCCTCATCAAGCAGATTATCCAGGCCGTATCGATTCCGGTGATGGCCAAGGCGCGCATCGGCCACACCGCCGAAGCGCAGATTCTGCAGGAGCTTGGCGTCGACTACATCGACGAGAGCGAAGTCCTGACGCCGGCCGATGAGGCGCACCACATCGACAAGCATGCCTTCACCACCCCCTTCGTTTGCGGCGCGCGCAACCTGGGCGAGGCTCTGCGGCGCATTGCCGAGGGCGCGGCCATGATTCGCACCAAGGGCGAGGCCGGTACCGGCGACGTCGTTCACGCCGTACAGCACATGCGCCAGATCACCCGCGAAATGCGCACGCTCACCGTGCTTACCGAGCAGGAGCTTTATGCCGCCGCGAAGGACTTGCAGGCGCCTTATGAACTCGTTCACATGGTCGCCCGGAGCGGCAAGCTGCCCGTACCGAACTTCTCTGCCGGCGGCATCGCCACTCCGGCCGATGCTGCGCTGATGATGCAGCTCGGCGCCGAGGCCATCTTCGTCGGATCGGGAATCTTCATGAAGGAGCGCGCCACCCCGCTCGATGTGGAAAACGACCCGAAAGAACGCGAAGAAGCCGTTTCCCGCGCCAAGGCCATCGTGATCGCCACCACGCACTTCAACGATCCCAAAGTTCTTGCCGAGGTCAGCGAGCAGGTCACCGGAACCATGAAAGGCCTTGCCGCCGCCGCAATTGAGGAATCGCAACTCCTGCAAACCCGCGGCTGGTAGGACTGGCCGTCCGGGCGGACGCTCGCTGTCCGCTCGCACCAACTGCGGCGGAGTAGCCGCTCGCTATTCGCTCGCACGAGCTTTGGTGGCTCCAATCCTTGTGTTAGAAGAAAGCATAGGGGCGGCACAAGCTTCCGCGAGTGAGCGCGGATGATGGCGGGCAAATCAGTCGATCTCCCCGCCAATGCCATGATCGCCGCTACGGCACGCGTTCGTGGCATCTTCGTGGTGAAAAGGAACGTGAAAGACGTTGCAAGACTCAAACTTCAGGTCTTCACCCCAAGGCGGCTGAAGTTCTTTTTTCCAAATCGCGGCCACTCTTCCGATTTTGCATGCGTCCAAATTGAAGTGGGAGTAATCTCATCCTCACGGGGGTTTCGATGCCGTCCATCTTTACGCCCATCCCGTCCGAGATTGAGCGCAAAGCGCCTGGTACAGGAGGCAAGCCACCAGTAGATCGCCGGCCCACCGGCGGTGGTGGGGGCGGAGGCGACGACGAGTGGCGAAGCCCGCGGCGCGGCCCGCGCGAGGCTCTGCACCGCACACGTGCCTTCCTTTTCTGTGCCTTGGCCGGCGACATGATGTTCTTCGTGGTGCTGGTTACGCTCTTTTACGCGCGCCAGGCTGGCACGCAGAATGGACCCCGAAACCTTCCGCCAGATCGGCGACTGGCATCCCATCCTTCTTCCTCCCATCCTCTTCCTCAATACCGCTGTGCTCTTGCTCAGCAGCTTGGCCGTGGAGCGGGCTCGCCTTCACATCTTTCGCGAAATTGACGTTTTAGAGGAATGGCTCGGCCTGGGGCGCCCGGCGCTTCGCCGTGCCCTGCCCTGGATCGGGCTGACACTTGACCTTTGGCCTCCTCTTCCTTGGCGGCCAGATCGTGGCCTGGAAGCAGTTGACAGCCCAAGGCTTCGCCTTCGATCGCTGGGCCACTCCGGCCAGCTATTTCTTTTACGTCATCACCGGCTTGCACGCTGCTCACCTGGCTCTGGGCATCCTCGCGTTGCTGTTTTGTTTCTCCGCCCTCACCCGCCTGAAGCGGGTCGAATCGCGCCAGATCGCCGTGGACTCAACTGCGTGGTTTTGGCATGCGATGACGGCTGCCTGGATGGTCTTGTTTGCGGTCTTGCTCCTGGGACAGTGAGAAATCTCCCCTCGCTTTCTAAAGCTCACTCCGAGTTTCTTCTCTGGATTTCGTTTGCACCGTAAATACGGCAGATTCAGGCAAATCCATCGGCGCAATTGCCAAAATGCGGACGAAGCGGCAGAGACTCTTCTATGCCGCTCGCCAGCGCAGCAGAGCGCGGCATCGATCGCCTAACGTGCGCACTTCAGGGCAACTGAAATAGATCTGCCGGTTGATTGCCATTAGCAGTTGCACTGCCTCCACGCGCGCGTCCTCAGCGGAAACACGTCCACCCGTGTGAACAAATTCGTCGGTCAGGTACTCGATTGCATGACCGAGAATCTCTAATGCGCGCCCGTCCGGTGGTGAGATTCGCCGATGCGAGAAGCGCGAGCGCGCTTTTGAAGCGGCCGAAAAGCGCGCCGCAACCAGGTTGGCACGGATCGTCGTCGAACTCATGTGTACATTGCCTCACCAGGCTCATCGGCACTTTCCACCGTTCTGAATAGAGAACGATCGTAATGTCCGAAATCAGGACACTCGGGAGCCACAAAACCAGACACAACGCAAAATCGGAGAGAATCTGCAGGCTGCTCAAGGCCTTTATTCACACAAGAAAGCAAACGCTTCACGCCCTGCGAAGAGGCATCGCAGAGGAGTGAAAATCCGCTGCACGGCAAACGATCCATCTTCACCGCGTCGCCTTGACGGGATCACGCCGAAAAACCTAATCTCAAATCAGGCGGATCTTTTGGTGCGGCCGCAACTCGCTTCCGCCAAACCGGTAGAATCTCGGCGATTTTCTTCGGACAAGGCAACCATGAATCAGATTCCTTATGATTGGCAATATCTCCCGCTCCTGATGCAGATTCTTGCCGCGATTCTGCTTGGAGTGGGGATGGTCGTTGCCTCCTGGTTCGTCGGCCGCCATCGCAATACCAAGGTCAAGCTCGCGCCTACGAGTGCGGCATCGAGGCCGTCGGCGACGCCCGCGGCCGCTTCAGCGTGCGCTTTTATCTGGTGGCCGTGCTCTTCATCCTCTTCGATGTGGAAGCGGTCTTCATGATGCCCTGGGCCGTCATCTACCGCCGCCTGCCCGCGCTCACCGGCTGCTCACGCCTCTTCGGCTTCTGGGAGATGCTCGTCTACCTCGGCTTTGTCGCCGTCGGCCTCTACTACATTGTGCGCAAGGGCATCCTCAACTGGAGCCAGGACAAAGCGGATCTTTAAGAAGATTGCATGCAACAAGGCGGACCTCTCGGATGACGAGTCAATCGACCACTTTAGCCGGCAAGCAGGCGTCCTTGAGGCAATGCCGGACCATCCCGCGATCAAAGCCATTCTGGCCTGGAATGCCGAAGCCCTCACCGACGCCAAATTCGACTTCGGCGAGCTGACCCTGACCATCGCGCCGGCGAGATTCGCGCCGCCTGCTCCGCAGTGCAGGCCGCCGGCTACAACTTCTTTGAAGACATGACCGCCGTCGACTGGTTCCCTCTCGCCCCGCTTCCAGTTGAGCTATCACATCCTCTCGCACAAGCTTAAGGAGCGCATCCGCCTGCGCGTGATGCTCGACGAAGCCGATCCCTCCGTCGATTCCATCACCCCCGTCTGGCCCGGCGCCAACTTTTACGAGCGCGAGGTCTTCGATCTCTTCGGCATTCACTTCGCCGGCCATCCCGACCTGCGCCGCATCATGATGCCCGACGACTGGAAGGGCCATCCCCTGCGCAAGGACTACCCGGTGGAGGGATACCGCTGATGAGCGAGAAATCCGATCACCGGCGCGCCCGTCCTCGAGCTTCCCGCGTCCGAAAGCGCCGGCGAGCAGCCACATGGTCCTGAACATGGGCCCGCAGCACCCGGCCACGCACGGCGTGCTGCGCCTGGTGGTCGAGATCGACGGCGAAGTCATCGTCAGCGTCCGCCCCGAGATCGGCTATCTGCACACCGGCATCGAGAAGACCTGCGAGGCCAAGTTCTACCAGCAGGTTGTCCCGCTCACCGACCGCATCAACTACCTCGATCCGCTGTCCAACAATCTCTGCTACTGCCTGGCCGTCGAAAAGCTGCTCGACCTCGAGATTCCCGAGCGCGCGCAGTGGATCCGCGTGCTGCTCACCGAGCTCAGCCGCCTCAATTCGCACCTGATCTGGCTGGGCACGCACGCCATGGACATTGGCGCGCTCACCGTCTTCCTCTACACCTTCCGCGAGCGCGAAGAAATTCTCAGACTCTTCGAGGCCGTCGCCGGCCAGCGCATGATGACCAGCTACTTCCGCATCGGCGGCCTCGCCATGGAGCCGCCGCTCGATTTCTTCGACCGCGTCCAGGCCTTCATCACGACTTTCCCGAGAAAGATCGACGAGTATTCGAACCTGCTCACCGGCAATCCGATCTTCATGAATCGCTTGAAGGGCGTGGGCTATCTCTCTGCAGCAGATGCCATTGCGCTCGGCGTCACCGGCCCGCCGCTGCGCGCCTCCGGCGTCGATATCGACCTGCGCCGCGACATGCCCTACTCCAGCTACGAGAAGTTCCAGTTCAAGGTGCCGACCTCGACCGTCGGCGACATCTGGGCGCGCTACGAAGTGCGCCTGGTCGAGATGCGCGAGAGCATCAAGATCATCCAGCAGGCGCTGGACGGCATGCCCGGCGGCCCGGTCAAAGCCGACGCGCCCAAGATCGTCCTGCCCGACCGCGAAAAGATGAAGACCGCAGATGGAAGCGCTGATCCATCACTTCAAAATCGTCACCGAGGGCTTCGATGTTCCCGCCGGCGAGGTCTATCAGGGCATCGAATGCGGCCACGGGCAGATGGGCTACTACGTCGTCTCCGACGGCACCGCCAAGCCCTACCGCGTGCACATGCGCTATCCGTCGTTCGCCACGCTGCAGGCTCTCGAAACCATGTGCAAAGGCCGCCTGATCGCCGACCTGGTCGCCGTCATCGGCTCCATCGACATTGTTCTGGGAGAGATCGACCGTTGACGTGCCAGCGCCGAGTCTCATCCGCTTCGGACAGCGCTCTGGGGCAGAACTTTGGACATCGCCTCGCTTCCCTGCTCCGCAGCTACACCGCGGCGCATGGATTGACACGGAATCGCGCAGGCCGACAGTCGAGCTGAAGCGAAGAAGAAATCACAGTCCGCCACGGCGAAAAATGGCTTCGCCTTCAGCGCGAACAACGCATTCGTCACCTGGACGCGAGACAATGGAAGCGAGCGGAACGTTGGAGTTCACCGAGCACGGCCGCTTGCGCAGCAGCACCGGACGAGGAAGAGATGGATCTTGGCTGCCGAAGCCTGGGCGCGGGAGCTGATGCAGGATCAACGAGGAGATGGCGCGATGAGCCCGAAGAACACGAATCCCGAATCCATGTCGATCTTTTCGCCCGAGCTCGCCGCGCGCTTCGACGCGCTGGTCGAGAAGTATCCCGTCAAGCGCTCCGCGCTCATCCCCATGCTGCTCTACGCGCAGGACGAGGTCGGCTATCTCTCCGACGCGGTCGTCGCCGAAATCGCCCGGCGCATCGGCATCACCGAGCTCGAAGTGCGCAACGTCGCCACCTACTACTCCATGCTTCGCTTCAAGCCCGCCGGCAAATTCAACATCCAGGTCTGCACCAACATCAGTTGCATGCTGCGCGGCGCCTACGAAGTCTACGAGCGCTTCCAGGAAGAGCTCGGCGTCGGCCACAAGGGCGTGACGCCCGACGGCCTCTTCTCGCTCGAAGAAGTCGAGTGCATCGGCGCCTGCTGCTGGGCGCCGGCCATCCAGGTCAACTACGACTTCCACGACGAGCTCAAACCCGATCTCGTGCCCGGCATTCTGAGCGGCTATCGCGGTAAGGCACAGCCAACGCGATCGGCCAGGACAGAAACGACAAGGAAAAGAATGCCTAGGCTCGTCTCCCATCCCGATGAAGTCAAGATCGTCTCCCGCCGCTTCGGCATGGGCGCGGCGAACATCGACCGCTACCTCGAGCTCGGCGGCTACGAGGCCGTGAAGAAGTGCCTCGCGCAGGGTCCCGACTGGATCATCAACGAGATGAAGGCCTCGGCCTGCGCGGCCGCGGCGGCGCGGGCTTCTCGACCGGCATGAAGTGGTCCTTCGTTCCCAAGCAATCGGCCAAGCCCAAGTACGTCCTCGTCAACGGCGACGAGAGCGAGCCCGGCACCTGCAAGGACCACCTGATCTTCCTGCACGATCCGCACTGCCGTCATCGAAGGCACCATCATCGCCGGCCTCGCCGTCGGCGCGAAGATGGGCTTCATCTATCTGCGCGGCGAGTATCGCTACCTGCTCGAGATCATGGAGCGCGCCGTCGCCGACGCCTACGAGCGCGGCTTTCTCGGCAAGAACATCTTCGGCTCCGGAAACGAGTTCCAGATCATCACGCAGACCGGCGCAGGCGCCTACGAGGTCGGCGAAGAGTCCGCGCTGATGGAGTCGCTCGAAGGCAAGCGCGGCGTTCCGCGCATCAAGCCGCCCTTCCCTGCCGTCGTCGGCCTCTACGGCGGACCCACGGTCATCAACAACGCCGAGACCATCGCCACCGTGCCGCACGTCATCACGATGGGCGCGGCGGCCTATGCGGCAGTCGGCACCCCGCGCAACGGCGGCACGCGGCTCTTTTCAGCATCAGCGGCCACGTCGAGCGGCCCGGCGTCTACGAGCTGCCCATGGGCTACAACCTCAAGAAGATGATCTACGAAGTCGCCGGCGGCATTCGCGGCGGGCGCAAACTGAAAGCCGTCGTTCCCGGCGGCTCGTCCACTCCGGTTCTGCTGCCCGAAGAGATCGAAAACCTCGGCATGGACTTCGACCAGGTGGGCAAAGCCGGCTCCATGCTCGGCTCGGGCGGCGTCGTCGTCATCGACGACCAGACCTGCATCGTCGAGTTCGCGCTGCGCACCATCAGCTTCTACGCGCACGAGAGCTGCGGCTGGTGCATTCCCTGCCGCGAAGGCACCGACTGGCTCAAGAAATCGCTCACCCGCTTTCACGCCGGCTTCGGCGCGGCAAGCGACATCGACAACATCCAGTACCTCGCCGAAAACATGCTGGGCCGCACGTTCTGCCCGCTCGGCGACGCAGCGGCCATGCCGACCATCGCATTCGTGAAGAAGTTTCGCAAGGAGTTTGAAGATCATTTGAACGGCAAGCCCTGCCCGTTTGCACGGGAAGGCGTGCCGCAGTTGACCGTCGTGTAGTGAGCACAGATCTTGGAGACATGACGTTCGAAAGGACAAGACTTTGAGCCATGCTGAACGCGACCGTAGGCGCAACGGTTGTTAGCCCAAGCGCTTTAGGTGCGGGTAGCTAGGTTTCATAAACGTCCAGCCTCGTAGGGCGCGCGCAGCAGGTTTTGCAAAGGGCACGAGTTTTAGTCAGTGCACGAATGAGGCAACAAGACAGATCGGGGCTTTAGCCCCTGAGGGAAAATGCCCGACGTAACCTTCACAGTCGATGGAAAGAAGCTCACCGCTCCCGCGGGGACGCTGCTCATTGACGCCTGCCGCAAGGCCGGCATCGAGATTCCGGCCTTCTGCTACTATCCCGGCCTCTCGCTTGCAGGCCGCGTGCCGCATGTGCGTGGTGCGCCAGGAAAAAGTTCCCAAGCTGCAAACCGCCTGCACCACCACCGTCGCCGAGGGCCAGGTCTTCGTCACCGAGTCGCCCGAGATTGCGCAGGCGCGCAAGGCCACCATCGAATTGCTGCTCGGCAATCATCCGCTCGACTGCCCCGTCTGCGATGCCGGCGGCGAGTGCGAATTGCAGGACATGACCTTCAAGTACGGCGCCGGCGAAAGCCTCTACGTCGAGGCCAAGCACCATCGCGACGAGCAGCAGTGGTCGCCCGCCGTCTTCTACGACCGCCCGCGCTGCATCCTCTGCTACCGCTGCATCCGCATGTGCGGCGAAGGCATGGACGTGTGGGCGCTCGGCATCCAGAATCGCGGCGCAGACTCCGTGATCGTCGCCCAACGATGAGTCGACCAGCTCGACTGCGAACAGTGCGGCATGTGCATCGACGTGTGCCCCGTGGGCGCGCTCACCAGCGGCAGCTATCGCTACAAGACGCGCCCCTGGGAGATGAACCACGTCTCCACCGTCTGCACGCATTGCGCCGACGGCTGCAAGGTCACGCTCGGCGTGCGCTCACCGAACGACGGCTCCGAGATCGTTCGCGCCGACAATCGCGACAAGAGCGGCATCAACGGCGACTTCCTCTGCGCCAAGGGCCGCTTCGGCTTCGACTTCGTCGACAGCCCGACCGCCTGACGCAGCCGCTCGTCCGCAACGCGCGGGCAAGCTCGAGCCCGCCACATGGGAGCACGCGCTCCGCCTCGCCGCCGGCAAGCTCAAAGAGATCCGCGACGCGCGCGGCGGCACGGCGATCGGCGTCATCGGCTCCAACCGCACCACCAACGAAGAGAATTACCTGCTGCAGAAATTCGCGCGCACGGTGCTCGGCACCAACAACATCGACCACGAGCGCACCACCGACTACGCCGCCTTCGCGCGCGCCCTCGCCGGCACCACGGCAAGACCGCCAGCCTGCGCGACATCGCCTCGGCCTGCGCCATCCTGCTCATCGGCGGCAATCCCACCGACGAGCATCCGCTCCTCGCCTGGCAGCTGCGCACCAATGTGCGCCTCAACCGCGCCCGCCTTTACATCGCGAACCACGCAGCCCATCAAGCTCGAGCGCCAGGCCAAAGCCATGCAGGAGCTTGCCGCCCAACGGCTACAAGGACCTCGCCACGCATCCTCGATCGCGGCGAAATCCGATTTCAGCAAAGCCATGCTTGGCCGAAGAATCGCTGGTCGTCATCTTCGGCGAGGAGTTTCGCGGCGCAGCCGTCGAGAATCTCGTCGCCTGGGGCCTCAAGCGCGGCAATCGTTCGTCGCTTCGCCTATCTCGGCGACCACGCCAACTCGCGCGGCGCGGCCGACATGGGCCTTTTCCCCGATCTGCTGCCCGGCTACGTCCCGGTCACCGCGCCCGGCGCATTCGCCGAATACCCCAACCTGCCCGCCGCGCCCGGCAAGACGCTGCCGCAGATGCTCGATGCCGCGGCGAAGGGCGAGCTCGGCGCGCTGCTCGTCGTCGGCGCCAATCCCGTTTCCCGCGCCAAGCTCGATCCCGCCGCACTCGAAGAACACCTTCCTCATCGTGCAGGATCTTTTCCTCACCGAGACTGCCGCGCTGGCCGATGTTGTCTTCCCCGCCGCCAGCCTCTACGAAAAATCCGGCACCGTCACCAACACCTTCGGCGACATGCAAATGGTCCGCAAGGCCGCCGACCGCGCCGGCGTCAAGCCCGACTTCGAAATTCTCGTTCGCCTGGCCGAAGCCATGGGCGCGATGTCAAATCGCTCGTTCCCTTCGGCAAGCGCGGCACCACCGCCGATCTGGGCCAGTCGCGCGGCGCGCAGGCCGGCGAGGCCGACCGCCACGCCGTCTGGCTCGAGGCCAACGGCCTCGAGCCAAGGCTCAGCCCCTTCGATCCCCTCGCCGTGCTCGACGAAATCTGACCGCCTCGTCCCCGGCTACACTCGACCGCATCAATCTTCTTCGCCGGCAACGATGTGCACACGGAGCCGGCTTCGCCGGGATTCGTTCCTGTCGCTGCGCTCTCTGACGCCGATCTCGTCGTTCCCGCGCACGACACTCTGTTTCACCTCAGGCACGCTGGGCCGCTACAGCCCGGCGCTCAAGCAACTTGAAGAACACCAGGCAAAGGAACTCGCACAATCCGCGGCCGACTAAAATATTTTGGGTGCCCCATCCTAAACGCGTTTTTTGCTTTAGGGTGGGATATGACAAATGCAGAAATCGTATCGGGGCACGACTAGGTCGTGCTCAGAGATGACAAACAACTTCGGGGATTTGGCCCCTTTAGCAACACTCGATTCAAAGGCTAACCGCACGTGACGATTCTTGAATTCTTTCTCTGGAGCCTGCTCAAAGTCGCCGTGGTCACGGTGGTGATGCTCATGGGCATCGCCTACACCGTGCTTCTCGAGCGCAAGCTGGTGGGCCGCATCCAGAACCGCTGGGGACCCAGCCGCGTGGGCCCCTTCGGCCTTTTGCAGCCGCTCGTCGACGGCGCCAAGTCCTTCCTCAAGGAAGACCTGATTCCCACGGCCGTCTACCGGCCGCTTTATCTGCTCGCGCCCATCATCTCGCTCAGCTGCGCGCTCATCTCCATCGCCGTGGTCCCCTTCGGCGCCGCCAGACATGGGCCCGCACGGCTTCGATCTCTTTGAAATCTCCAACATCAACATCGGCCTGCTCGTCATCCTCGGCATCACTTCCATCGGCGTCTACGGCATCGCCCTGGCCGGCTGGTCGTCGAACAACAAATACTCGCTGCTCGGCTCGCTGCGCTCTTCGGCGCAGTTGATCAGCTACGAGCTGGCCCTCGGCCTTTCGCTGGTCGGCGTGGTTCTTCGCGCAGGCTCGCTCAACCTGCGCGTCATCGTCGAGCAGCAGGCCCAGCAAGGCATCGTCACCTGGAACATCTTCGGCGGGCTGCAATTCGTCGCCTTCTTCATCTATCTGATGGCCGCCTTTGCCGAGACCAACCGCTCGCCCTTCGATCTGCCCGAAGCCGAAAGCGAACTCACCGGCGGCTATCACACCGAGTACAGCTCCATGAAGTTCGCCATGTTCTTCATGGCCGAGTACGGCAACATGATCAACGTGGGCTGCGTGGCCACGCTCTTGTTTCTCGGCGGCTGGACCAGCCCGCTCGGCGATCTGATGCCGCCGCTGCAAAGCACCTTCATCAACGCCGTGCTGCCGCTCTTCTGGTTTGTGATCAAAGTTTTTGCTTTTCTCTGTCTCTATGTCTGGGTGCGGGGAACACTGCCCCGCTTCCGCTATGACCAGCTCATGAACTTCGGATGGCGCTTTTTGCTTCCGCTTGCCATCCTCAACATTGTGGGAACGAGCCTCTGGCTCGCCTATCGCTAAGGACTTTTCCAAAACCGCCGCTGTCATCCTGAGCGAGTCCGCCAGAGCGGACGAAGCCGAAGGATCTGCGGTTGCTCTTATGGATGTCTGTGTCGGCATGATTCGCTCCAATTGGGTGACTCAAGCTCATTTACAATCGGGAAGGATTTTCCTTCAAAGTTAATGCACCTGATCCTGTTTCTTCTCTTTGCCGGATTCTGTCTCGCTGGAGCCATCAACCTGCTGCTGCAGAGCCATCCCATTAATAGCGCCCTTTCGCTCATCGTGGTCATGACTTCGCTCGCGGTCCTTTATCTTCTGCTCGGCGCGGAGTTTCTCGCCATCGCCCAGATCATCGTCTACGCGGGCGCCGTCATGGTCCTTTTCACTTTTGTCGTCATGCTCCTTAACGCGGGCCGCGAAGAACGCACCCTGGGCAGCCGCGCAGCCATTCCCGTCGGCTTCTCCGCAGTCGCTGTTCTTCTCGCCGTTCTCGCCACCGTGATTCTTCACGCGCAAGGGCTTGGATCTGCGCATATCGGCCAGGGCCTCACCAGCAACCCGGACCAATCGAATTTGGTCCTCCTCAGCCAGGTGCTCTTTCACGAGTTGCTGCTGCCCTTTGAAGTCACCTCGGTGCTGATCCTTATCGCCATCCTCGGCGCGGTCGCAATTGCTCACCGCGAAGGCTCGGAAAGGACGGCCGAAAAGTGAGCTTCCTTCAACACGACATCCCGCTCAACTGGTATCTGCTCCTGAGCGCCGCGCTCTTTTCTCTCGGCGTCGTCGGATTTCTCATCAAGCGCAATCTCATTACCGTATTCATGTCCATTGAGCTCATGCTCAACGCCGTCAATCTTTCCTTTGTCACCTTTGCCTATCAGTGGCATGCGGTGAAAGGGCAGATCTTTGTCTTTTTTGTCATGATGGTCGCCGCCGCTGAAGCCGCTGTTGGCCTCGCCATCATCATTGCCGTATTTCGCGCGCGCGGCACCCTGGCTGTCGATCGAATCGATCTGATGAAACTATGAACGAGTCTCTCCATCTCTGGCTGATTCCGCTGCTGCCCTTCGCCGGCTTCCTTCTCAATGGAATCCTCGGCTCCCGGCAGCCTCGGCGCCTCACAACCGCCATCGGCATACTCGCGCCGCTCGGCTCGCTGGCGCTTGTACTCAATGCTGCTTTCTCTTCCAGCATCTCGGCCGCTGCCACTTGCGCTGGCTGCGGCCCGGCAACAGCGCTCACGCTTCCCTACGTGGAAACCGCTGCCCATCCCTGGCTTGCCATCGGACCCATCCATGCCGATTTCAGCATCGTTCTCGACCAGCTTTCGCTCGTCATGCTCCTCGTGGTCACCGGAGTCGGCTTCCTGATTCACGTCTACTCCATTGGCTACATGCACGACGATCCGGGCTACGCACGCTACTTCAGCTATCTCAATCTCTTTCTCTTCTTCATGACCGTTCTCGTTCTCGCCGGCAACATTCTGCTGCTGTTTGTCGGCTGGGAAGGCGTCGGCCTCGCATCCTATCTGCTCATTGGCTTCTGGTTCCAGAAAAACTCCGCTGCCAACGCAGGCAAGAAAGCATTCATCGTCAACCGTATCGGCGACTTCGGCTTCCTCATCGGCATCTTCCTGCTGCTGGCGAACTTCGGCACGCTCTCGTTTTATGAAATGCGCGTCAGCCTAGCGCTGAATACCGCATGGCATGGCGGTGCGCTCACCGCATCTGTCTCTGCCTGCTGGTCGGCGCCGCCGGCAAAAGCGCGCAACTGCCGCTTTACGTCTGGCTGCCTGATGCCATGGAAGGCCCCACGCCCGTCTCTGCGCTCATTCACGCCGCTACCATGGTCACCGCGGGCGTCTACATGATCGCCCGCACCCATTTCCTTTTTGACCGCTCGCCGTTTGCGCTTGCCACAGTCGCCATCGTCGGCGCCGCGACGGCGCTTTTCGCCGCCACCATGGGCCTGGTACAGAACGACATCAAGCGCGTGCTCGCCTACTCCACCATTTCGCAGCTCGGCTACATGTTTCTCGCCTGCGGTGTTGCCGCTTACTCCGCAGCCATCTTTCATCTCGTCACGCACGCCTTCTTCAAAGCTCTGCTCTTCCTTGCCGCGGGCTCGGTCATTCACGCTCTGGGCGGCGAGCAGGACATGCGCAAGATGGGCGGCCTGCGCACGAAGCTTCCCGTCACCTTTTGGACCATGACAGCGGCGGTCTTCGCGATCTGTGGAATTCCACCCTTCGCGGGCTTCTTCTCGAAAGACGCCATTCTCTATGCAGCATTTCTACAGGGCACCCTCGGCAAGATTCTCTGGTTCGTCGGCTTCGTCACCGCATTGCTCACCGCGCTCTACATGTTCCGCCTCTGGTACATGACCTTCTTCGGAGAATCGCGCGCAGAAACTGCCCATCCTCACGAGAGCCCGTGGTCCATGCGCGGGCCCATGGTCGTTCTGGCTCTGCTCTGCGTGTGCGGCGGCTGGATTGGCATCGACCGCTTCACCGAATATCTGGCACCTTCCGTCGGCCTGCATCGCACTGCATCCATTGGCAGCATCGGCCTTGAAATCATCCTCATGCTCGCCGCGGTCGCCCTGGCGATTGAAGGTTGGCTCATTATCGACAAGTACTACCGGCGGAAGCCCGAACGACCGGCACAGCTTGCTGCCGCGATGCCCGGCGTCTACAAACTTCTCGTCAACAAATACTACGTCGACGAGATCTACGGCGCCATTATTGTGAAACCGCTGCTCGCCGGCTCAAGGTACATTTTGGGTTGGGTCGTCGACACCGCAATTCTCGGCGGTCTTGCGTGGCTGCTGGCAGGCATTGCCAGCCTCACCGGAGCGATTCTCCAGCGTTGGCAATCCGGTAATCTGCGTTCCTACGCGGCGTGGCTGGCGCTGGGCGCCGCGGCGGTGCTGCTGTTCGTGCTGCTGCGAGAGAAGAGTTTCGATTTTGCCACCGCAGTGATGAGGCATTGAGAAGATGACAACGCCCATGACGAGTATCGACCAATCCATTCTCACGCTCATCCTGCTGGTTCCACTGGCAGGCGCAATACTCGTTGCGCTTTTGCCCGACCGCGGCAAGCTTCCCAATTGGATCGCGCTCCTAACCACCCTCGTCACCTTCCTCCTCACGCTCCATCTTCCCGCGCACTTTGCCTACAGCCAGACGGGCTTTCAATTCGAACGCAACATCCCCTGGATCGCAGAGCCCCGCGATCTTTTACCACGTTGGCGTCGACGGACTGAGCCTTTGGCTGGTTGTCCTGGTCGGCCTGCTCGCGCCCGTTGGCGTCATCGCCAGTTGGAACGCCATCCAGACCCGCCGCAAAATCTTCTACTCGCTTTTCCTCATCCAGCAAACCGCCATGTTCGGCGTCTTTATCTCGCTCGACCTGATGCTCTACTACGGCTTCTGGGAGCTGTCGCTCGTGCCCATGGCCATTCTGATCGCCATGTATGGCCGCAAGGATGGTCCTCGCGCCGCGCTCAAATTCTTCCTGTTCACCTTCATTCCTTCCGCGCCATTGCTAGTCGCCATTCTCTGGCTCTACGCGCGCACGCACACCTTTAACTTCGCGGACCTTCAATATCAAACCGCCAGCGGCGTGCTTCCCGCCCGCGCCCTCTTCTGGGTTGCTCTCGCGTTCCTTTTCGCGTTTGCCGTCAAGGTTCCCGTTTTTCCCCTGCACGGCTGGCTTGCAGACACCTACAGCGAAGCACCCGTCGCGCTTGCAATGGTCGTCGCCGGCAAGCTCGGCCTCTATTCCATGCTCCGCTTCCACGTCTCGCTCTTCCCTGCCCAGGCGCACGCCATTGCGCCGCTCCTCATCGCTCTCGGAGTCATCGGCATCCTTTACGGCGCGTGCCTCGCGCTCGTCCAGCGCGACTTCTGGCGGCTGATCGCCTTCGCCGCTCTCAGCCTCTTCGGCACCATCGTTCTCGGCATCTACGGGCTCACCTTCACCGGCGGGTCTGGCGCCGTCTACCAGATTCTTTCGGATGGTGTCGTTGATGCCGCGATCTTCCTTCTCCTTGGTGCGCTCGAACTTCGCTACGGCACAAGCGAGATCGACTCCTACGGAGGGCTTGCCGCCAAACTTCCGCGCGCTGCCACTTTCTTTGTCATCGCCGCGCTGGCCATGATCGGTTTGCCCATGCTCAGCGGCTTCATCGGCGAATTCACCATCCTCTCCGCGACCTTCGCCCTGGTCAGTCGCGGATGGGCCGTCGTCGCCACGCTCGGTATCATTCTTAGCGCCTCCTACATGCTCTGGCTCGTGCAGCGCCTCTTCTACGGCCCTGAAAGCTCCCTCGCAACTTCAAAACCTCCGGCCGATCTCCGCTCCGGCGAGCTCAGCATTCTCACCCCGCTCGCCGTCCTCATGCTCGTCATGGGTCTGGCGCCGAATCTCTGGCTCAATTCGATCCAGACGGGCATTCATCCCCCGCCAAGAACAACAGCGATGCAAATGCCGCATGCGGCCGAAAAGAGCTCTGTCATCCTGAGCGGAGGCCGTCCGCAACGAACGGCTGCAGTCGAAGGGCCTGCGGCATTGAAGGGGCACGACTTCAGTCGTGCCGATCACGTCGCAAAATCAGCGGGGGCTTTAGCCCCTGAGGGAAGCTCTTCGCCCACTACCACCGCAAACTCCGTTGTTTCCACCCCATATATCGCATCGACGCGCTCGGAGGCCCCATGACCTCCGTCCCCGACATCTATCGCATCCTTCCCGAGCTCATCCTCACTTTGACCGGCGTCCTCATCATGCTGATCGACGCCTCGCTCCCGCCCGCATTGCCGCGGCGAAACCTCGGATGGGTTGCTGCCATCGGAACCACCATCGCCATCTGGGCCAGCCTCTGGCAGCTCTCTCTGCCCCAGGGAACCGGCTTTTATAACACGGTTGAAACCAGCGCCTTCACAGTTTTCTTCCATGTACTGATCTGCGGATTGATCCTGGTCGTTCTCCTGCTCGCGCTCGACACGCTGCCCGCCACCACCCACCATCAGGGCGAGTTCTACGCGCTCGTCGTTTTCGGCGCAGTTGGCATGTGCCTGCTCACCGCCGCCGTCGAACTGCTCGTCGTCTTCATCGCGCTTGAAATCTCTTCCATCTCCACGTACATCCTTGCCGCCTACCGTAAGCAGACCGGACGCAGCCCCGAAGCCGCCATCAAGTATTTCCTCCTCGGCTCCTTCGCCACGGCTTTCCTGCTTTACGGCATTGCGCTCATCTTCGGCGCTACCGGAACCACGCAGATCTACGAGATCGCGCATCTGGCGCCCGCCGCGCAAAACCATTCTCTGGTCGTTGCCGCGCTGGCGCTTATGCTGGTCGGGATTCTCTTCAAAGTCTCCGCCGCGCCCTTTCACGTGTGGACGCCCGACGTCTACGAAGGCGCGCCTACGCCCGTTGTTGCGCTGCTTTCCACCGCACCCAAGGCTGCCGCCTTCGCATTGCTTCTGCGCGTCACCTACGAAATGTTCCCCGATCTTCGTTCGCTGTGGGTGCCGCTGTTGTGGATCGTTGCCGTTCTCTCCATGACCGTCGGCAACCTCGCAGCCCTTCGCCAGCAGAACGTGAAGCGCATGTTGGCCTATTCCTCCATCGCGCACGCCGGTTATCTGCTCGCCGCCTTCGCCGGCATCGGCGAAATCGGCATCTCTGCTGCAGCCTTTTACACGGCTGCCTATGTGGCCATGAATGTCGGCATCTTCGCCGTCATCACGCTGGTTGCTGGATACGACGAGCAGCTCTCGCTCATCGACGATTTCCGCGGCGTCATCTATCGCTCGCCGCTCCTCGGCAGCCTGCTCATCTTTTTCCTCATCTCGCTCGTCGGAATTCCCTTTACCGGCGGATTCTTCGGCAAGTTCTACGCTTTCACTGCAGCAGTCGGAGGCGGCGCCATTGCCCTGGCCATCATCGGCCTGCTCAATTCAGGATTGGCGGCTGCTTATTACCTTCGCCTCGCGCTGGTCGCGGCGCAGCGCCCGCCTGACGATCAGCGAATCGCGGCTCCCAGACCCGCAATCGGCGCCGCCGTCATTGCAGCCCTCTTCCTCGCCGTCGCCGCCACGCTCGTCCTTGGCATCATTCCCGGAGCAACTCTCGACGCGGCCCAATCTGCCGCCCACACGTTGCAAGCCCCGCCGCAACAGTCCACTCCATACTCCGTCGGACCCGCCGCGGCCGATCCAGCACCTTCGCCCGCTCCTTTACAATCTCCTCAATGAAGCTAGGCGAATTGGCAAGCCGTTTGGGCGCAGAACTCCGCGGCAATCCCGACCTCGAAATTACCGGCGTTAACGGAATTGAAGTGGCCGGCCCCACCGAAATCACCTTCGTCGCCAATCCCCGGTACACCGCTCTCGCCCGCACCACGCGCGCCGCAGCCGTCGTCGTCGAGCCTGAATTCCAGGAAATCTCCGCCGCAACCCTGCGCATCAAGAATCCCTACCACGCTTTCAACCGCGCGCTCGGACTCTTCTACCAGCCGCCCGCCTACCCGCCCGGCATCCACCCCACTGCCGTCATTGATCCCACCGCGGAAATCGGCCCCGATGCGCACATCGGCGCTTACGTTGTCGTCGGTCCCAACGTGCGCCTCGGCCCGCACGCCACGCTTCTGCCCCATGTTGTTCTTTATCCCGGCGTACAAGTGGGCAGCCACTTTTTCGCCCACGCGCATTCCGTTGTTCGCGAGAACTGCATCCTCGGCGATCACGTCACGCTCGAGAACGGCGCCATCATTGGCGGCGATGGTTTCGGCTTTTCCAAAAATGAAAAAGGGCAGTGGGAGAAAATTCCCCAGTCCGGCCCCGTTCGCATCGGCAGCCGCGTTGACGTCCAGGCCAACGCCACCATCGATCGCGCCACCGTCGGCGCCACGGAAATCGGCGATGGAACAAAGGTCGACAACCTCGTCCAGGTCGGTCACGGTTCCCGCGTGGGCAATGACACGCTGCTCTGCGCGCAAACCGGCCTCGCCGGCTCCTCTGTCATCGGCAACAATGTCATCCTGGCCGGCCAGGTTGGCATCGCCGGCCATTGCACCGTTGGCGACGGCGTCATCCTCACAGCGCAATCGGCTGTCTCGCACGACGTGCCGCCCGGCAAAATGATCTCCGGCTCTCCCGGCTTCGACAACCGCATCTGGCTGCGCGCCGTTACCATCTTCCAGCGCCTTCCCGAACTCGCCAAGCGCCTCGACCGCATCGAAAAGTTTATCCAGAGGCGTTTCCCCGCCGAGTCTTCTCCACAAGCCGCATCAACCAAAGGCGAAAACGCAGAATGACCCGCCAACAATCGCAGCGCAACTCGGCTCGTTGCCCCATCCTTGCTGTCATCCTGAGCGAGTCCGCTGTAAGACGGACCAGTCGAAGGACCTGCATTTCGTCGTTTTGTCGCAAGGGTAGGAAGCACCGAAACTTCGCGATTTCTTGCTTCCTCTTCGCTGCGCTGCTTGCCGTTTCGGCCTGCCACTCCTACCACATCGATTCCACCATCGTGAATCGCACCGGCGCGCCCGTCCAGCTTCTTGAAGTCGACTACCCCGAAGCCAGCTTTGGCGCCGACGTCATCGCCTCCGGCGCCGTCTTCCACTATCGATTCATGGTTCACGGCAGCGGCCCGCTCAAAATCACTTACACCGGCGCCGACGATAAGCAGATCCAGATCACCGGACCCACGCTCGATGAGGGCCAGCAGGGCCAGCTCAAAATCACCCTTCTGCCCCAGGGGAAAGCCCAATTTCTACCCAACCTTACTTCTCCCTCCTGATCCAGTGGGTTCGTGTAGCCGCTCAATACCCGCGACAGCACTGCTTGCCTGAATAACTCAACGCGTCCAGCGGTTTTGAAAGGGCACGACTTCAGTCGCGCCAATCTGCCGAAAATCAGGCGTGGGCTTTAGCCCCTGAGGGACGAATTTCCGCAATTTCGAGGTACCTCAGCCATCCTTCGCGCAAATAGAAAGGGCGGCATCATGCCGCCCCGGTGAGATAGTGCCATCCGAAACTCGCCTTGGTCAGTCGCGCAAATTGCGGACCGATCGCGTCAGTCAGTGGACCATGGACTGAAACAGCGGCGACTGCAGCAGCGCTGCGAACTCTGAGTCGGAGCTTGCAAAATGAATGCTCAGGTTCCCCGAGCTTGAACTAATGTCCGTTGCGGCCAGCGCCTGCTTTTCCGTGTCTGACGCAGTCATCTTCCGCAACATCACCGCGGCCGACAGCAACGACGAAATCGTGGCCGCAGCAAACGAGTCTCCGGTCTCAATGGTCAGATTGAAATTCACGCCGTGCGCGAAATCCATCGAATACCACGAGGCTTCGAGCCGCTGCTTCACGGTGTCGAAATCGGTCACCGAACCTGCTTGGCCCAGCAATTGCTTCATCATGGTTTGCGTGCCCTTGTTGTCCAGAATGCTCCACAGCGGATTCGAATCCACGCTCTGCATTGCATTCATCATCGGTCCGTTGGTCAGCATGCTCGCCGCCATGCCGTCGCGCGCATCCAGGGCTTTGGTCACGGAGTCTTTGCTGCCGAAAACCATCGTCGATGGATCCACGAAGCACAAAACCATTCCGGTTCTTGTCATCGGATAGATGCTGTTGGTTCGCACCATCGTCGGCTTTATCTTTTGCACGCGAAAACTGGCCAGGATGTCCTGGGCGGGAAACTGCCCTTGCGCGATGCCCACCATCTGCAATCGCGTCGCTGTCTGGACGTGGGCCGGAACAATGAAAATGCGAGCTCATCCACGTATTGATCGAAGGGTTGGCCCTGGCCAGAGCTTCCCAAGTTTCACCGTGAACTTGCTCAACGCGTCATCGAACTGCTTCAACTCAGGCGGCATTACGCGATTGCGCAAGTCCATTGCCGCCGTCGAATCCTGCATCGCCCGGTAGTCGATCACCACCAGTTGCTGCACGTCGTGCGGAATCGCGCCGCGCGCATCCGTCGACAATTGCGCGCACGGCGCCACTGCTGCCCCGGTTGCCAATACGGTCACCGCAGCAAATCTAATCAACCTCTTGAACAATTTCTTCCTCCACTCACATTCTGCGCCTCTTGTGGACGCTGGATAAATGCTTCTCTCGCCCCTTCAATCCTCAAAACGGGGCTTTGGCTTCGCAGATCCCTCGTACCATTGTAGCTTCCGGCCGGTAAATCGCTCCGGAGTTCTCTGAGCACCAATGACATTAGTTTGCGGGCCACGCCAGCGGATGCTCCAGGCGCCGTTCCAGGACCTTGGTCTGCTCGTCAAACTCAACTAATTGACGCATCCACTCGCTTTCCCGCTCACACGCCGCTTCCGGAATCAGGCCGATCACCTCTCCTTCGGCCAGGGCGACCTTATGCCGGGCGGCCAGACTCGCCACCTTCCGGTACACCTCGGAAAGCGGAGTCGCCCCGAAATCTGTGATGTTCATCGACAGTTGCGCGCGTCCATGCGCCATCACGCCCATCGCCTTCACGCCCTTTAATCCCCCAGATGAGGCGCGGATCTCCTTGGCAATCGCGCGCACGATCGCCACATCGGCTGAATGGAAATAGATGTTGTAAGCAACCAGAAATCTGCGCGCCCCCACAGCGCACGCTCCGGCGGTCGGATGAAGCCCCGGGCCACCAAGGTCGGGCCGCCGCGAAGGGTCTTTCTCCACCGCGTCTCTCAATTCCTCAAACTGCCCTCGGCGAACGTTCTCAAGATTCACTCTGTCCGGCCGCGAGGCAGCCGCCTCGTAAAAGTACACAGGGACTCCGAATCGCCGCCAGATCTCCAGCCCTGCCTGCCGCGCCAGCAGAACGCATTGCTCCAGCTTGATGTCCTTCACCGGCACAAAGGGAATCACGTCGGCCGCGCCGATGCGTGGATGCGCTCCCAGCTGGGTGGTCAAATTGATCAACTCCACAGCCTTGCCCGCGCCACGTATGGCTGCTTCAACCACCGCCGCCGGTTCACCCGCCATCGTCACCACCGACCGGTTGTGGTCGGAGTCCATCGACCAGTCCAGCAGATGCACCCCGGCGACATTCATGGCGGCCACAATTGCTTCCACTCGCCCCGCATCTGCGCCCTCTGAAAAGTTCGGTACGCACTCCACAATCGGTCCGCTCATCGCCGCCCCGCTTTCTTGCCGTTCTTGTCTTCCACGCTTTTCATCGCTGCAGGACGTTCCCCGATTCACTCTTCTTCAACACCCGGTCTCTCAATCCCTTGCGTGCTTGTACCCTCATTCCCTTGCTCACTCGGTCCCTTGATCCCTTGGTCCCTGTCTTCCTCACCTCCAAAAGGTGTAGCCCACCTGCACTTGAACGCTGCCGTTTACGCCCGGGTTGCGGTCACCCAGCGAGGCAGATGAAATGTGCATGCCATTCACGCCAATATCGATCGACCGTTTGGGCCGCAGGAAAATGTGAATCCCGCCGCCGCCCTGGGGCGAGAAATTCCACACGCTGGTTCCCCCGTCAATCCCTTCGGCCGCATTGCTTAATAGGTTCGGCGGATACTTGTGCGTCGTGTAAATCAGTCCGCCCGCCGCCTGGATCCACGGCTGAATCCGCCTTGACTTTGTGGCCAGATTCCAACGGAAAATGACCGGCGTCAGGCTCACTCCGTGAAATGTTCCGCCGCCCGTTGGCAAAGTACAACTGACCAACTGCCCATTCAGGGTCTGGCATGTGTACTGCTGTTCATGCGGGGGCGGAGTGAAGCCCAGCCACAGCGGCATGATGTTTCCTGCGAGCTGAAACTGGCCGCTCAAAAATCCCGGCATGAATCACCGGCGTCATCACCTTGCCAAGCTCAAATCCGCCCCAGAAAAACTTGTAATCCGACCGGCTGCCAACGCCGGAACCCCAATTGGCAAACGGTCCATATTCCCAGCCCCGTTCGTTCCGAACCTGGGCCACGGGATTCGCGGCGTCGTCTGCCTTCCCGGCTGCTGCGTCCGGCGTTGTCAGCGGCCGCCATCATCGTTCCAGCCGCCAACCAAAACAACAAAAGTTTCCCTGCTCGCCTCAAGTTCCTTCCCACCCTCCGGTCCTCAGTTGCGACTCCCTTTTGGCTACTCCCCAATTACTGTCTTTTGCCTCTACCAAAAAAAGACCGCCACATCCGGGCGGCCTTCTTTAGTGCCTGCCTCTACAAAGCCTATCCCGCCGCATGCTCCATCTGTTCGGCGTCCATGTCGAAGTTCGAGTGAACACTTTGCACATCGTCCAGATCTTCCAATGCCTCGAGCAAACGGACCATCTGCGTTGCCGGATTGCCCTCAAGCTTTGTATAAGTCGAAGCCAGTATCGTCACTTCGCTCATCACCGTCGGAATTCCTGCCGCCTTCACGGCATTGGCCACCTTCTCATATGCGCTCGGCTCGGTAACAATCTCCCATGTCTCGCCTTCATCCCTCAGATCCTCACCGCCGTGCTCCAGCACAATATCCATCAACTGCTCTTCGGTAGCTGCCGACTTTTCTACCGCGATCAGACCCTTCTTCGCGAACATGAACCTCACTGAGCCCGTTTCGCCCAGGTTTCCGCCATTCTTCGCAAAGGTGTGCCGGATCTCGCTCACCGCGCGGTTCCGATTGTCGGTCAGAACATCCACCAGGAGCGCCACGCCACCGGGACCGTAGCCCTCGAAGGATATCTCCTCGTAGCTCACGCCCTCGAGCTCACCGGTACCGCGCAGGATAGCGCGCTTGATGTTATCCGCAGGCATGTTTTCCGATTTGGCTGCCAGAACCGCAGTTCGCAGCCGCGCGTTGGTGTCAGGGTTACCGCCGCCCTTGGCTGCTACCGCAATTTCCTTGAGCAGGCGAGTAAAAATCTTGCCGCGCTTGGCGTCCAGCGCGCCCTTCTTGTGCTTGATGGTGGCCCATTTCGAATGGCCTGACATAACTACCTCAAAACGCAGTAAAAATGGCGGTGTTGCTTCCGCACCTGACAAGTGAGTATACCATCGGCAAGTCCCCTGTAGATATGGCCGTTTGCCGCCCGATAAAGCCGGTCGAAGCACCCCAAATTGTGTCAGATCGGGTTGGCCCCGCGACCGGATTGAAGGTTGGCAAAATCGCCAGGAAGCAGCGCCGGGGCCGAACCTGTCCAGTCAAAGCGCCGCCGGGTTGGCTTCACCTGTTGAGCGCCTGCGGCCAGCGCCGGATCTCCATGAAGTCGAGGCACAAGGCGATCACCACTGAACCGACCAATCCGATCGTCCCATCCAAATACACTTCACTTGTTTGAGGTTTCAAGAGGGCGATCGCCACCCCCGCCATCACCGCGTTCAGGTTCAGCCAGATACATGCGGAACGCCGATGCCAGAACGCCAGAGTGCACGCCGGCGCAACGATCACTCCATTGACGATGGTCACAAATAACCCGAAAGGGGCGGGAATGACGCCCATCACCACGAGAGGCAGCGTTAGAAGAGGCATGCCTCCCCACAGGATGCCCAGCACCAACAGGACTCTGAGCCAGAACTGCCGCATCCGTGTTTTCTCATCAAGTATCATCGCATTCTGCCGAATTCCTGCCGCGCCGGCCTGCCGGTTCATTGACCTGCTGTTAATCGAACACCTCCACGGGTGCCCCTACTCTCGATTTTGAGACCTGGGAAGCACGACTGTCTGACAGATTACAGCCCACCACTACTCGAAAACATCCGCCTCCCGCAACAGCTTTCCCTTCCCATCCTTCTCCGATACGATCACATCCGCAGCATTCACCGGCCATGCGATCGCCAACTCCGGATCATTCCAGACAATCGTCCGTTCACCGGCCGGCGAGTAGTAATCCGTCACCTTGTAGGCAAACCCAGCGGCTTCGCTCAGCACCAGAAATGCGTGTCCAAAGCCCGCGGGAACCCAGAGCATCTTTCCGTTTTCTCCGCTCAATTCCACAGCCACATGCTTGCCAAACCTCGCCGAACCCCTCCGCAAATCTACGGCCACATCCAACACCGCTCCGTGCGTCACCCGCACCAGCTTCCCTTGCGGCTGCGTGATCTGGTAGTGGATCCCGCGCAGGACGTTCTGCTTCGAAATTGAAAAATTGTCCTGCACCCATTGGTCCGGCAACCCGGCTTCAGTCATCCGCCGCGTGTTGAAGGTTTCCATGAACGCGCCCCGGTCGTCGCGAAAGATGGTCGGGGTCAGCAACAGCACGCCCTGCAGCAATGTCTCTTCAATCTTCATCGTCAATCGTTCGTCGCCGAAAAATGCGGCTCCCGCAGCAGTCCCAGCAAATACTTCCCGTATCCGCTCTTCGCAATCGGCTGCGCTAACGCCTCCAACTGTTCCGCGCTGATGAATCCCTGCCGGTACGCGATCTCCTCCGGACACGCAATATCCAGCCCCTGTCGGCGCTCGATGGTATGCACAAACAGCGAAGCCTCTAGTAACGACTCGTGCGTCCCCGTATCCAGCCAAGCCATGCCGCGGCTCATGATCTCCACCTTCAGCCTTCCTGCCTCCAGGTATCGCCGGTTCAGATCCGTAATCTCCAGTTCGCCGCGCGCTGAGGGCTTCAGCGTCTCCGCGATCTGCACCACGTCGTTGCCGTAAAAGTACAACCCCGTCACTGCGTATCGCGACTTCGGCTTCGCTGGCTTCTCTTCCAGGCTCACTGCCCGCCCTTGTTTGTTGAATTCCACCACCCCATACCGCTCGGGATCCTCCACCGGATACGCAAACACCGTCGCGCCTTCTTTGAGCTGTGCAGCCGCCTGCAACTGCTTTGAGAATCCCTGACCGTAGAAGATGTTGTCGCCCAGCACCAGCGCGCTCGGCTGTCCCGCGATAAAATCCCGCCCGATCAGGAACGCCTGCGCCAGGCCATCGGGGCTCGGCTGCACCGCGTAGCGAATCTCCAGTCCCCACCGCTTCCCATCGCCAAGCAGATCGGCAAAGCGTCCCGTATCCTGCGGGGTCGAAATGATGAGGATCTCGCGCAATCCCGCCAGCATCAGCGTGCTCAGCGGGTAATAAATCATTGGCTTGTTGTACACCGGCAAGAGCTGCTTCGACACAACATGGGTCACCGGATACAACCGCGTCCCCGATCCGCCCGCCAGAATAATGCCTTTCATAAATCAGTCCTCAAATTGACGAGTGTATCAAGTTGTATTTGCAGCGGAGTGCTCTGTTTCAATTTCTTCTCGTTCAAGCTCCGCTAGGAACTCGTTGAAATTCGCCTAATAGTAGCGTCTTTACTGGCGGCTTTCGTTTCGTGTCGTCCAAAATCTGCTTGAAATGCGGTTTTGGCTGGTGTTTATAGAGGTTTGCGAGCCTCAGGGGATCATTCCCTCGGCCTGCAACCGTTGTTCAGGCACACTGCGCCCTGAGTGTTGTCGGTGGTTGAGCCATCAGTCGCGGCAGCCGGATCAGATTGTGCGCCGCGCAACTGAAGACGAACAGCCAGTCCACTTTCTCCAGGCCTCGCAACTTGACCTGGCGCAGCGGGCCGGTTTGTTTCAGCCAGCCAAAGCCCTTCTCCACCAGCCAACGCCGGCTCAGGCTGACGGCATAGCCGGGCTGGCGAGTGGTTCTGCGATCCAGGTTGCTTGCGCGGCCTTTGTCGTTCCTGGTGACGTGCGGCGTCACATTCAACTCCCGCACCGTGCTGACGAAATCTTTCGTGTCGTAAGCCTTGTCAGCGCCCACCGTAATGCGGCGTGAGCGGCCCGCCTGCTTTTCGGCAAGCATCAACAGCGCCGCATCGCGCTCGGCATAACCGTCGGCATGCGTCACCATCGCCGCGGCGATCAGACCGTTGCGGTTCTCCACCAGCGCATGGCCCAGATAACTCAGCTTCGACTCTTTGCCGTAGCTCTTCTTGTACAGTCGCGCATCGGTGTCGGTGGTCGATTCATGCGTCTTGTTCGATCGCTTCTGGCCGTGGAAATTCGTACCATCACCGTCATCGGAGCCGTCCTTGGAGCGAAAGCTCTTCTGCGAGGCCCATGCCTGGATCAGCGTTCCATCGACGGTGAAGTGTTCGTCGCTCATAAAGCGCTTGGCATGCTTGTTCACTTCGGAAAAGAACTGCTGCGCCACTTCGGAAGTCAGCAACCGGTCGCGGTTCTTCGAAAACACCGCATGATTCCATACCGCGTCGTCCATGCCAAGACCCACAAACCAGCGAAACAGAAGGTTGTAGTCGATCTGCTCAACCAGCAGCCGCTCCGAACGCACAGAATAAAACACCTGCAACAACAGAGCCCGAAGAATGTACTCCGGCGCAATCGACGGGCGGCCCGAATCGGCATACAACGCATCGAACTCCGCGCTCAAGGTCTGCAACACCCTATCCGTCAGCTTGCGGACTGCACGCAATGGGTGATCCTGAGGCACTCGCTGCTCCAACGATACATAGCTGAACATACCGTCCTGAATCCGCTCATCTCCACGCATGCCTGTTAGACGAATGGCAGCGAACCTCCGACCCACAACGGGTACCTATTTCAACAAGTTCCTAGATATGGCGCACACTCCCGAAACGGCATTCCCCTATACAGATTTAGCAGCCTTACGCAATCGGGGCCGAACCCAAGTCGCTTTGCCTGGACGAGCATTCGCCGCTGTTGTGCATCCGGTTGCTCCCTGTACCCATTCCAAATTCCGTTTAAATCTAACTCGGAATGTCCTTCACGGCCAATGGCTATCGATGGACAATCCCGCGCCATTTCCCGGAGGAAGTCCCGCACAGCAGGACGGTACAATTTCCATCCAACATTGAGGCACCTCTCGCCGTCAGCCCAATACACGCGCTCGTTCAAATAGGGTGCAGTCCAATCGGCCCTCCTCGTGTCCAGCAAAAATGATGGGGCTTCTTCGGAGATGTTCTCCGCGGCCACCTGAGAGGGTTCGATCACCAACCATTCAACTACCTTGGGCTTTGGTCCGTACAGAAGCACTTCGACAGTTCGGATTGACACCGAAGCGATTTCGGAAGCCTCGAGCACCACGACGTCAGGCAGATCGGATTTACGCCACGCCTTCCCAAACCCTATATAAAGCCGAATTAGAACTCGCCCGGCACCAGCCTTTACGACCCAGCTCAGGCGAGGCGACTTTGCCCGCCAAAACACCCTTGCATTCCATGCAAGAAGCGCCGGCAAGCCGATCCAGGCCGCTGCCTGCACCGAAACAATCAGACCTACGAGCGCGACCGATAGAATCACTAGGTTCGGCAGAAGCCCGAGAACGATCATCGGCAGGTGCCGTCTGGCCAGGGTTCTGGTCGAGGCGATGCTGCGAGCTACTTCCGGCGAATCTGATCGAACGAACTTCATCGCTTTTGGGCTCCTCTAGGACATTCCGAACGCGGTGCAGAGAAGTCCGATTACTGGGCCGGTGTGACGTCCTTCATAAATCAATCGTCAGAGCGACGAACTCACAATACGGGCCGCTCCGTATAATTCTTCGCAATCCAATCCCGATAAGCCCCCGTCCGCACGCTCTCCACCCACTCGCTGTTGTCCAGGTACCACCGTACCGTTTGGCGCAGTCCGCCCTCAAACCCTTGCGCCGGCTTCCATCCCAGCTCACGCGCAATCTTCCTCGCGTCGATCGCATACCGGCGATCGTGCCCCGGCCGATCCTGAACGTAAGTGATAAGCCTCCGCCTCGGTTCCGCACCTGCCTGCGGGCGCATCTCGTCCACCAGGTCGCAAATCGTTGTCACTACATCGATGTTTGCCATCTCGCTGTTGCCGCCAATGTTGTAGGTCTCTCCCGGTCGTCCGCTTTCCAGAACCTTCCGGATCGCCGCGCAATGATCCTCCACAAACAGCCAGTCGCGCACATTTTTCCCGTCTCCGTAGACCGGTAACAGTTTCCCCTCCAGCGCATTCAGAATCATCAGCGGAATCAGCTTTTCCGGAAATTGAAAAGGCCCGTAGTTGTTCGAGCAGTTGGTGGTCAGCACCGGCAGCCCGAAGGTATGAAAGTAGGCTCGCGCCAGATGATCCGACCCGGCCTTAGAAGCCGCATAGGGGCTGTTAGGCGCGTATGCGGTCGTCTCGCAGAACGCCGGATCATCCGCTCCCAGCGTCCCGTAGACCTCGTCCGTTGAAACATGAAGAAACCGAAACGCCCCGCGATCTGCCTCGTTCAACCCCGCCCAGTAAACCCGCGCCCGCTCAAGGAGCGTAAATGTGCCCAGCACATTCGTCCGGATAAACGCCTCCGGCGATACGATCGACCGGTCCACGTGGCTTTCGGCCGCGAAATGCACAATCGCCCTCGGCCGATGCCTGCGCAGCAGCGAACCCACCAGTTCCCCGTCGCAAATATCGCCGCGTACAAACGTGTATCGCTCGTTGCCCGCAAGCGGCGCAAGATTCGCGGCATTGCCCGCGTAACTCAGCAGATCAAAGTTCACCACTGGCCTGCTACAGGTCGTGGCCCAGCTCAGCACAAAATTCGAGCCGATAAACCCCGCCCCGCCCGTCACCAGAATCGTGTCGTTCGCTTGTATCATTCGAACTGAGTATACGTCACAAAACACGCCACATGAGTTCTGGGAAACGCGTCTCCGGCCAGCATTTCCCTCGCAAATTGCATCCCCTATCGTGAAAGTTACTTCCCCATTGACGGCGGTTTTTCGTTATATTAAAAGCAGCGCTGGATGCGGACCGGCTTGCTGCAAACCTCTTGATTCTGAAACAGGGCGACTTTCGTCGACGAAATCGCAAGCCGATTGTGTATTTCGGAATAATCCCGCTTCCGCAATGAAAAATACCACTCGCAAAGGGTGCCATGGACAGAACCAATCGCCGTCTCCGTATTCCGGAACCGCAAGGCCTCTATCATCCTCGCGATGAGCACGATGCCTGCGGCATGGGCTTCGTCGCCAACATCCGCGGCGAAAGGAGCCACGAGATCATCCGCAAGGGGATCGAGGTGCTCATCAACCTCACCCATCGCGGAGCGGCCGGCTGCGACCCCGAAACCGGCGACGGCGCCGGCATCCTCATTCAGATTCCCCACGACTTCTTCGTTCGTGAGTGTGCCGAACTGGGCATGACTCTGCCCGAGCGCGGCGCTTACGGGGTGGCCATGTGCTTTCTGCCTGTCGAGCGCCCTAACCGCCTGCGTTGCGAGGGTGTCTTCGAGCGCATCGCCCAGGAAGAAGGACTTACGCTTCTTGGCTGGCGCGATACTCCAGTCAATGGCGACGCGATTGGCCGCGAGGCCCGCGCCTCCCAGCCATATATCGAGCAGCTTTTCGTCGGCCGCCCGCAAGGTATGGACGAAGACTCCTTTGAGCGCCTGCTCTATCACGTGCGCCGTCGCACCGAAAACGAAATCGCCGATTCCGACATCGAGGATAAGGAAACCTTCTACGTCCCTTCCTGCTCCTGCCGCACCATCATCTACAAGGGCCTGATGCTGGCCCCGCAGATTGAAAAATTCTATTTCGAGCTGGCCAACCCGCTCGTCACCAGCGCGCTCGCGCTCATTCACCAGCGCTTCTCCACCAACACGTTTCCCAGCTGGAAGCTAGCTCATCCCTACCGCTACGTGGCGCACAACGGCGAAATCAACACCATCCGCGGCAACATCAGCTGGATGAACGCCCGCCAGTCGATCTTCGAGAGCCCGCTGCACGGCGACAAGATCTCCGATCTCTATCCCATCATTGTGCCCGGCGGCAGCGACTCTGCCTCGCTCGACAACGCCGTCGAATTTCTCTACCAGTCAGGCCGTTCCTTGCCGCACGTGATGGCCATGCTCATTCCCGAGGCATGGTCCGGCAACCCGGACATGGACGAGGATAAGCGCGCCTTCTACGAGTACCACGCCTCCCTGATGGAGCCGTGGGACGGCCCTGCCGCAATCACATTCACCGACGGTAAAATCATCGGCGCAACGCTCGACCGCAACGGCCTTCGCCCCGGCCGCTATATCGTGACCAAAGACGATCTCGTCGTTCTCGCTTCCGAAGCCGGCGTCATCGAAGTTCCGCCCGAAGACATCCTTAAAAAAGGCCGCCTGCAGCCAGGCCGCATGTTCCTCGTCGACACGGTGCAGCAGCGCATCATTTCCGACGCCGAGACCAAGAAGCAACTTGCCGCGCGCCAACCTTACGGGGAATGGCTGAAGCAACAGCAGGTCAAGCTGATCTCGTTGCCCGAGCCCTCTCGCACCATCGCCTCGAACCCTGAAACGCTTCTACGCCGCCAGCGCGCCTGCGGCTACAGCGAAGAAGATCTCCGCATCCTCCTCGCGCCCATGGCCGCAGCTGGCGCCGAGCCGGTCGGCTCCATGGGCACCGATGTGCCTCTGGCCTGCCTCTCCGATCGGCCGCAGCCTTTGTTCAACTACTTCCGCCAGCTCTTCGCCCAGGTCACTAATCCGCCCATTGACCCCATTCGCGAAGAGCTGGTCATGTCGCTGATCAGCTATATCGGCACCGAGCGCAACATTCTGGATGAGAAGCCGGAGAACTGCCAGACGCTCCGTCTGCCTCATCCCATCCTCTCCAACAAGGATCTTGAGAAGCTGCGCCGCGTCGCATCGGGCGATCTGCTCGCTACCACGCTGCCGGCCCTCTTCCGCGCCGAAGATGGCGAAAAGGGCCTGCGTCATGCGCTTGACGATCTCAGCATCCGCGCTTCCCGAGCCGTTGAATCCGGATACACGCTGCTCATCATCTCCGATCGCGGAGTCGACGGAACCTACGCGCCCATCCCCAGCCTCCTCGCCATGGCCGCGGTACACAACCGCCTTGTGCAGGAGAAAACGCGCACCCAGGTCGCGCTCATCATCGAGAGCGGTGAGCCGCGCGAGGTGATGCACTGCGCCCTTCTCATCGGCTACGGCGCCAGCGCCATCAACCCTTACCTCGCCATCGAGACCGTTCACGATCTTCATCGCCGCGGCATGTTGCCCGCCGACATCACCGCCGAACAAGGCGAGTACAACTTCATCAAGGCCATCGAGAAAGGCCTGCTCAAGACATTCTCGAAGATGGGCATCAGCACCCTGCAGAGCTATCGCGGCGCGCAGGTGTTTGAAGCGGTGGGCCTGAATCGCACGCTCATCGACGACTACTTTCCCGGCACTGCCTCGCGCATTGAGGGCGTTGGCCTCGACGTGCTCGCCCGCGAAGCTCAGATGAAGCACGAGTACGCCTTCCAGCCGCTCACTGACTCCGAAACCGATCTCGTTGTCGGCGGCCAGTACCAATATCGCGATGGCGGCGAATATCACCTGCTCAATCCGCTCACCATCAGCAAGGTGCAGCACGCGGTCCGCACCAATAATCCGGCTACGTTCCAGGAGTTCACCGACCTCATCGACGGCCAGAACCGCACCCTCTGCACACTGCGCGGCTTGCTCAAGCTTAAATATCTTGAGACGCCCATCCCCATTGAACAGGTCGAGCCCGCGAAGGAAATCGTCAAGCGCTTCACCACCGGCGCTATGAGCTTTGGATCGATTTCGAAAGAAGCTCACGAGACTCTCGCCATCGCCATGAACCGCATCGGCGGCATGTCAAACACCGGAGAGGGCGGCGAAGACGAAGCGCGCTTCAAGCCCGATGCCAACGGCGATCTACGCCGCAGCGCTGTGAAGCAGGTCGCCAGCGCCCGCTTTGGCGTCACCACCAACTATCTCGTCAACGCCACGGAGCTCCAGATCAAGATGGCCCAGGGCGCGAAGCCCGGCGAGGGCGGCCAACTGCCCGGCCACAAGGTCGATGCAGAGATCGCGCGCATCCGCCATTCCATCCCCGGAGTCGGCCTCATCTCGCCACCGCCGCATCACGACATTTACTCAATTGAGGATTTGGCGCAGCTCATCTACGACCTCAAGAACGTTAATCCGAATGCGCGCATCGCCGTCAAACTCGTCTCTGAAGCGGGGGTTGGCACCGTCGCGGCCGGCGTCTCCAAGGCCCACGCCGATGTCGTTCTCATCTCTGGTGACACCGGCGGCACCGGCGCTTCGCCCCTCAGCTCCATCAAGCACGCCGGCCTGCCCTGGGAACTCGGCCTTGCCGAAACCCAGCAGGCTCTGCTCCTCAACGATCTGCGCAGCCGTATCCGCGTTCAGACTGATGGCAAGCTGCAGACCGGCCGCGATGTCGTCATCGCCTGCCTGCTCGGCGCCGAAGAGTTTGGATTCGCCACAATGCCCCTCGTTTCAATGGGCTGCATTATGATGCGCAAGTGCCACTTGAATACCTGCCCGGTCGGGATTGCCACCCAGGACCCCGTTCTCCGCGAACGGTTTACCGGCACGCCCGAACTCGTCATCAACTTCTTCTTCTTCATCGCCGAGCAGATGCGCCAGCACATGGCGAAGCTCGGCTTCCGCACCGTCGACGAAATGGTCGGCCACGTCGAAAAAATCGACGCGCACATTGACGATGCCCATTGGAAGGCCAAGGGCATTGACCTTTCCTCCATCCTCTATACGCCGGAGCTGCCGTCGCGCGTGGCGCGCCGCCGCACCACCTGCCAGGATCACGGTCTCGGCCCCGCGCTCGATCATGCGCTCATCGCCAAGGCGAAGCCCGCACTTGAGTCGCAGACGCCTGTCACCGGCAGCTTCAACATCCGCAATGTGCATCGCACTGTCGGCGCCATGCTCGGCGGCGAAATCGCGCGCCGCTACGGCTCTGCCGGCCTGCCCGATGGATCCATCCACTTCCGCTTCCATGGTTCAGCCGGCCAAAGCTTCGGTGCGTTCGTGCCGCAGGGTGTCACGCTGGAACTCGAAGGCGACACCAACGACTATCTCGGCAAAGGGCTCTCCGGTGGCCGCATCATCGCCTATCCACCCAAAACCTCCAGCTTCCTGCCTGAAGAAAGCATTCTCGTCGGCAACGTCGTGCTCTATGGCGCAACCAGCGGCGAAGTCTTCCTCAATGGAATCGCGGGCGAACGCTTCGCCGTTCGCAACTCCGGAGCCACCGCCGTGGTTGAAGGCGTCGGCGACCACGGTTGCGAATACATGACCAATGGATTCGTCATCGTCCTCGGTTCTACCGGCCGCAACTTCGCTGCCGGCATGAGCGGCGGCGTCGCCTACGTCTACGACGATCAGGGCGACTTTTCCACGCGCCGCTGCAACAAGGCCAGCGTCGATCTGGAGCCGCTCGTCGATCCCGCCGACGTCGATCGCGTCCGCGGCCTGCTCGCCCGCCATCGCGACCTCACCGGCAGCCCGCGCGCCGCCTGGGTTCTTGAACACTGGGGCACCGAGCAGCCCAAGTTCATCAAGATCTTCCCGCACGAATACAAGCGCGTACTCGGCGTAGCGCGCGCGCAAGCCGTCTACGCTTCCCCAATCGCCGCTCCGCCCCTGGTGGCAGCGGCTGCCGCAGAGGTGCAGCATGGGTAAGGTGACAGGCTTTCTTGAAATCGAACGAGCACAGCCCTCGCGCCGCAACCCTGAAGAGCGCATCAAGGACTGGTTCGAAATCTACGAACCGTTCCCTGAAGAGAAGCAGCGCGAACAGGGCGCTCGCTGCATGGATTGCGGTGTGCCCTTTTGCCATACCGGCTGTCCGGTCAACAACCTGATCCCCGACTGGAACGATCTCGTCTACAACAACCGCTGGGAAGTGGCCATCCGCCGCCTCCACGCAACCAACAACTTTCCTGAGTTCACGGGCCGCATCTGCCCTGCTCCTTGCGAGGCCGCCTGCGTCCTCGGCATTAACCAGCCGCCGGTCTCCATCAAGCTCATCGAGCGATCGATCGTTGAACGCGCGTGGGACGAGGGCTGGATTCATCCCGAGCCGCCCGCGCAGGGCACCGGCCAGCGTGTCGCCGTTGTCGGCAGCGGTCCCGCTGGTCTTGCCGCTGCGCAGCAACTCCGCCGCGCGGGCCACTCCGTCACCGTATTCGAGAAAAACGATCGCATCGGCGGATTGCTCCGCTACGGCATTCCCAATTTCAAGCTCGAAAAGCACGTCCTCGATCGCCGTCTTAAGCAGATGAAGGCCGAAGGCGTCGTCTTCCAGACCAACGCGCACGTCGGCGTCAACGTCTCCGTCGAATCGCTTACCGACGGCTTCGACGCCATCCTGCTCTGCGGCGGCTCGGAACAGCCGCGCGATCTGCCCATCCCCGGCCGCGAGCTCAAGGGCATTCATTTCGCCATGGAGTTCCTGCCGCAGCAGAATCGCCGCAACGAAGGTGACCCGGAGGAGACGCTCCTCGCGAACATGAAAGCCGCGGGCTCCATCTTCGCCACCGGCAAGCGCGTCGTCATCATCGGCGGCGGCGACACCGGCGCCGACTGCCTCGGCACCAGCCATCGCCAGGGCGCCAGAAGCGTTCACCAGTTCGAGATCATGCCCAAGCCTCCGGCCGAGCGCGCCGCATCCACGCCCTGGCCGCTCTGGCCGCTGCAACTGCGCACCGAAAGCTCGCACGAAGAGGGCGGCATCCGCGACTGGGCCGTCAACAGTGTCAAATTCACCGGCGACGAGCATGGCAATGTGAAGCAACTCCATTGCGTACGTGTTGGTCCGCCACCCAAGTTCGAGCCGCAGCCGGGCACTGAATTCGCTCTTGACGCCGATCTCGTTCTTCTCGCTATGGGCTTCCTGGGTCCCGTTCGTCACGGCATGATTGAGCAACTCGGCCTCACGCTCGACGCGCGCGGCAATATTGCTACCACCAACTTCATGTCATCGCGCGAAGGCGTCTTTGCCGCCGGCGACATGCGCCGCGGCCAGTCGCTCGTCGTCTGGGCCATTAGCGAAGGTCGCAAAGCCGCCGCCGCAGTCAACGAGTACCTCGCCGAAAAATCCGAAGCCCACGACCACGCGCGCCGCTCCGCAGCTGTATCCGCCCGCTAGCTTATCCGCGATTCATAGTTTCTGTGTTTCTGTGAAACTGTGAAACTGTGAAACTGTGTCTACGTTTTGATGATTCTGAAAGACTTGCCCGGTCCACAGTTTCACAGCCTGAAAAAAAGAGGCGCTGCCGGCACCGGGCACAGAGATTGCAGGCAGGAAGTAGAAGGGCACTGAGCGAGGAACGCGGGCCGCCGTGGACCGTGAATCGGAGATGGGCCCAGCGTACACGGGGTCCGCGCGGTGAACGATAGGCTCATACGAATATTGTGCGCCGACTCGAGAAACAATCCGCAGTGTTGGCGAGGTTTATTGGCGTCGGGTTTTCAGTGGGTTGCGGGCGAATTTGGCGCTAGGTGGGTTGACACCTTCCGTGCGACCATGAGCGCGACGTCGGCAACGCTTCCTCAACCCAAATAGCAGGCCGTCAATGCGCGTCGCCAACTTACGGCGCGGAGCCATGAATCGAAACTCCGCTTCCCTGCGTCCAACCGGTGTAGGATCGAGGCTATGCGGCGGGGACTTCCAGTCGCGGTTGTTTGTGTTGTGCTGGCCGCTTCGTCGGGTGCGATCGCGCAGCGCGGTGGGGCTGCACATTTCGGCGGACACGCGGGCGGATTTTCAGGCGGCGGTTTCCACGGCGGATTTGCCGCTCCCCGTTCCTTCGCTGGATTTTCAGGTGGCGGGTTTTCAGGAGGCGGATTTTCGCGCGGGGGATTTTCGAGTTTTCCGCGGCGCGGCTTCACCTCGACCCCGCGGATGGCTCCCCGTATGATGTCGACTGCACCCCGCTATGGCGCGGTACCCCGCTACAATTCCGCATTCCGTCCGGCGTATGGCGCTGATGACCGCGGGCGAAATCACGGTGGACGCTACCCCTTCCGACCTCCGTATCGCGGCGACTCGGGCTACGGAGCGTATGGCTATCCTTACTACAGCAATTCCTGGGAATTGCTGCCGTGGGACCTGGGCTATCCCGATTTCACAGACTACGGCGACGACTCAGGAACTTACCAGCAGCCCGACCAATCCGAGCCGCAGCCCCCACTTGCTGCTCCGCCGGACGAAGGCTATCGGCAAGACTATGCGCCGCCGTATGAGTTCGCGCCGGCGCCCTCCACGCCTGCAACACCCGCTACACTCCAGCCGCAGCTCACCCTGATCTTCCAGGATGGTCACACCCAGAAGATTCGCAACTATATGATGACCCGAAGCGCGGTGATCGTGACGGATGAGGCCGCCTCGGGACGCGAACCGCGCATTCCCCTGTCCGATCTGAACCTTCCGGCGACGGCGCGGGCTGCTCAGCAGGCCGGCCTGGATTTCTCTCCTCCGACGTCCTAGCATCCTGCCGCCGTCATCCTGAGCGAAGTTTGCCGCGTTTCCCGGCAAACGCAGGCGAAGGATCTGCGGTTGCTTTCACCTCCGGTCGGGAGGACCGAGAATAGCCGAGGGGCGGCGCCCAGCAGCCCGTCGGTCAGGGATTCCGCATCCCTGCCATCCCAAAGCATCATGCGCAAAGCAACTTGGTCGCTGCCCCATCCCACCTCGGTTTGCGCGTGTGGGTACTCGCGTAATGACGCTTTCAGAGTGGTGATCTTCCCAGACTCGTCGATGCCGCATAGAGTCCAAATACTACCTGCTTGCGAGTGACGGCAGCAGGTCAACCTTCATTCCCCAACCCCGAAGGCGATCAGCCATTAAAGATTAGGAAGGGAGAAACTTTGATCTCTGACTACACAGTTCTTCCCGTGGGAACCACAGTCGAGGGCGGAGAGGTAAAGATTTGTCCGAAGTGTCAAAGGAGTGGCCTCCATGTGAATGTGGATGGTCATACCTTCTACACGCATTTCCAGATTCTTAGGTATGACGATCATGGCAACGTCTTCGTCCGGCGCGTCGAGTGTCATTTACTTGCCGGAGAAATCAGCGCTCGAAACACGAATCTGCCGCTGCCCCAGCGTGCCTCGCCATCAAGGTAGACCGACGGCCCCGCCGGACGTCACGGCACTCTCCGCGCGTGGGCGCCATCTGCGTAAAGAGTACCTCGACACGCACACCGTGAGCCGTTCAGGTCGAACTGTTGCTCGGGCGAAGCCGGGTGCCCCATTCTAAACGCGCCCTTTGCGTTTAGGGTGGGAGACCAACTCCGCTCACCCCGCCCCAGACCGCGCTCCCGTCCCGTTCCAGCAGAGAACCTCACTTTACCCCTTGGCCCCGCTGAATAAAAACATGAAGGGGTGCCCCAGGTCTCGATTCTGAGACCTGGGACCCACAATCCCCTTACCCTTTCGTGTGCCCCATCCAAGCTCCGCTTGGGTGGGAAATCGCGCGCTTCAGCACGCGATAGACGTTAGCCCCATGCGCAACCGTGGGGAACGCATCTGCACCCCCCGAACTGTCATCCTGGGCGAGGATTGGCGCGCCTTTGCGCCACTTCGAGTCGAAGGACCTGCATTTACCGCTCACCCCGAAGGGAGCGACGAGAATCGCCCCACGCGCAAGCGTGGGGAACGCCTCCGCACCACGCTCTTGAGAAACAAAGTACGCGGCGAAGCCGCGTCGAGGACCGACCATGCGCCGATTTTCCAGAAAACCAATTGACAGATCTCCCAAGTTGCAGGTCATAATAAGCAATAGTATTCCGATAAATGAAGGGAGAACTGTGGCGAAGGCAACCATTAAATCGAAAACGGGTGCGGTAATTACAGTGGAAGGGGACGAAAAGGAAGTGTCTGCCATCCTTGCGACCTACGAGCGAACCAGCGTCGTCGATCAGGCAAAGAAGGCGATTGCTCGCACCAAAACGGCAAAGACCCGCGAGAAGAAACGGGAAGGGGCAGGCGATCTCATCGTCGAGCTCAGAGAGGCCGGGTTCTTCGAAAAGCCCAAAGCATTGGGAGACATCGCCCATGCACTCGAAGAAAAGGGCTATTTATATCCGGTGACATCACTATCGGGCATCGTGTTGAGCCTAGTCAAAAAGAGGGCGCTGCGTAGGAAGAAACACGAAGGGAAATGGGTATATGGGAAATAAGAAGACACGGCTAGCCAAGACTGCAACCGAAGCTCTGAGGATCCTGTGGGAGGAGCGTTTTTTCCAGGGATGGAAGAAGAAGCCCGCGGTTGTCGAAAACCTAGGGAAGAAGGGAAACCACTTTTCAGATGCCGAGCTCGGGATGGCCCTAATGCGAGCCAAGCATCTGACCCGGCGCGGGAAGCGCGGGAACTACGAGTACATCCAAAAATACCCATTCTTTGATGACGAACCGCAGGCTAGTAACCCAAAGAGGAAATGAGATGACCGATCGAACCGTTAACGAAATCCTGAAAGACAAGCTGGTTGGCAAGAAACATGCCGATGCGGCCGTGAAGCATTTCGACCGCGTGGTGCAGGACTTTCAGAAGAGCGAATGGGACGATGCCAATGCGAAGGCAGGCAAGTTTGTCGAGGCGGTGCTCAAAGCTTTGGTGATCGAAGCTGGAGAGACGCCTGCTTCTGGTAAAGCGTTCAAGGCTGGAATCATTCTGGATACGATCGAAAAGAAGACCGCGCTCCCGGACCCGCTGCGACTGACGATCCCTCGTGCTTGTCGATTCGTGTACGAGATTGCCAGCAACCGGGGCGCGCGCCATGACGCTGACGAGATTCAAGCCAACGAGATGGATGCCAAAGCGGTTTTGGCTCTGTGCTCTTGGATCCTGGCCGAGATGGTTAGCTACTCGCAGAAGGGGATGGAATTGGACGAGGCCAAGCAAGCGGTCGAAAGCTTGATGAGGCGTAAGTATCCGTTCATGGAGGTAATCGACGGCCGTGTGTACTGCGACATTGCTAAAAGCGCCCGCGAGGCGGCCCTTCTGATCCTTTATGGGACCTACCCAAAGAGAATGTCTGAAGAGTCTCTGGCGCTGCAGGTAGCGCGCCACGGATACAGCAAGAAAAACGCTAATGTCGCCGTCCAGCGAATACGCACAAAGGCTGACGACGACGGTCACGGAAACCTGAGGCTAAGGAATCCCGGCGTCCGCGAGGCAGAAGATTTAATTCAAAAGGCCGAGATCAAAGAGTGATACGCGGGCTTCACATGATCGTCAAGTGATCCGTTGAAGCGCGACATTCAGGCCGAATGATCGCCAATTTGAAGGCTGCCCCTCCGAGGCGAGCGCACCCAGTTCCGTCCCAAGAGCCTTAACTACATCCGCGCTGCTTTCTCCTGTCAATCCCCGCGACCGACCAATTCCGCCCCAACCCCGTCATTCCACGACAAGTAGATTTCCCCCATCCGTTGCAGATTATTTCGCGCAACTCCCTACACTTGTCTTAGTAGCGAACGCATGGCGACTTGGGCGGCCCTTGAGCACACAGGAACGGCAACGTTCTCCTCGGGCCGCCCGTTTTTTGGGGCAAAAACATCGCCGACCACGGTTCACGGTTCACGGTCCACGCTGCTAAGTCGCTGATTCTGCCTATTTTAGCATCTAACCTCAATGATTTCAGCGGGTTAGAGCCAGTGATCGAACGTACAAAGCACTGAAACAAAGCCCTTTAGCCCCAAAACCGGGGTAGGGGGGAGGGGTACTCAAATGTATATGGCTTGCCGCCACATTAAACCCGACGGGGATCGTTGCGAATCGCCCTCCCTGCGAGGCCACGCCTTCTGCTACTTCCACGCCAGGCTCCACTCGGCCACCAAGGTTGGGTTGACCGACAACATCAAACTCCCCGTTCCCGAGGATGCCAAATCCATCCAGCTCGGACTCGCGCAAGTCTTCGCGGCGCTTCTCTCCTCGCGCATCGATTCGAAGAGAGCGGCGCAGCTCCTTTGGGGCCTGCAGATCGCCGTGCAAAGTCTCGATCGCGGCGTGCCCACTCCGGAAGACATCATGCCAGTCAAATCCGTCACCCACACCAATGACGGCGACGATCTTGCGCCCGTCCTGGAAATCTGCGAGCCAGACGACGACTGCAACGAGTGCGAATGGGCCGACACGTGTGACGAATACCACGGCGATCCCCGCGATGAGGAAGACGACGAAGTTGGCGACGGCGAAGAAAGCCCCGGCGAAGTAGATTGCGATGAAGAGGAAATAGGAGAGCAAGGCGCTGACGCGGAATCCGCCAGCGCAGACGATGGGCAGCGCAAAGAGCACGCCGAATCGCCTCAGCCGGTGTCTGCGCCAACTTCTGCGATTGACCCGCTCCGGCAAGCAGTTGTGGCCAAACTCGGGCAGCTCCACGGGGTCGCCGATGACTTGGTCATGATCACGGATCCTGAACCCCGATCCCTGACCCCTTAGAATAGAACCGTCACCATGTCCAATATTCTTGAACATCTTCCCATCGGCGAAAAAGTCGGCATCGCCTTCTCCGGCGGCCTCGATACCAGCGCGGCGATTCACTGGATGAAGCTGAAAGGCGCCGTACCCTACGCCTACACCGCCAACCTCGGCCAGCCCGACGAGTCCGATTACGACGCGATTCCGAAAAAAGCTCTCGAATACGGCGCCGCGAAAGCGCGCCTCATTGATTGCCGCGGCCCAGCTCGTCCGCGAAGGACTGGCCGCACTGCAGAGCGGCGCGTTCCACATCACCACCGCGGGCGTGGCCTACTTCAACACCACCCCCATCGGCCGCGCCGTTACCGGCACCATGCTCGTCAGCGCCATGAAAGAAGACGACGTCAGCATCTGGGGCGATGGCAGCAACCTTCAAGGGCAACGACATCGAGCGCTTCTATCGCTACGGCCTGCTCGTCAATCCCGATCTGAGGATCTACAAGCCGTGGCTCGATGATGCTTTCATTGACGAGCTCGGCGGACGCGCCGAGATGTCCGCATTCATGCGCAAATCCGGCTTCGAGTACAAGATGTCGGCGGAGAAGGCCTACTCCACCGACTCCAATATCCTGGGCGCAACGCACGAGGCCAAAGACCTCGAGCATCTGAACACCAGCATCAAAATCGTCGAGCCCATCATGGGCGTCGCCTTCTGGCGCGACGATGTCGCCGTCAAGCGCGAAGAAGTCACGGTCCGTTTCACGAAGGCTGGCCGGTCGCGCTGAACGGCGTCGAGTTCGCCGACCCTGTCGAGCTGATGCTCTGAAGCCAATCGCATCGGCGGCCGTCACGGGCTGGGCATGAGCGACCAGATTGAAAACCGCATCATCGAAGCCAAGAGCCGCGGCATCTACGAGGCTCCCGGCATGGCTCTGCTCTACATCGCCTACGAGCGGCTCATCACCGGCATTCACAATGAGGACACGATCGAGCAGTATCGCGAAAACGGCCGCAAGCTTGGCCGGCTGCTCTATCAGGGGCGCTGGTTCGATTCGCAGGCCATCATGCTGCGCGAAGGCGCGCAGCGCTGGGTCGCCAAACCGCTCACCGGCGAGGTCACCCTCGAGCTGCGCCGCGGCAACGACTACTCCATTCTGAATACGGAGTCGCCGAACCTCACCTTCAAGCCCGAGCGGCTGACGATGGAGAAGAGCGAATCAGCTTTCTCGCCGCAGGGATCGCATCGGCCAGCTCACCATGCGCAATCTCGACATTACCGATACGCGCGACAAGCTGCTGACCTACGCGCAGTCCGGCCTGCTCGCAGCAACGGCGAAATGCACATTCCGCAGCTCAAAAGCGGCGACGATAAGAAGTAAGTCACAAGACACATCAGAAATGGGGTGCCCCAGGTCCCGATTCTGGGACCTGGGATTCGCAGTCGCTCCGTTCGCCTGGTTCTTTACCAAAATGGGTGCCCCATCCTAAACGCGCCTTTTGCGTTTAGGGTGGGCCGCCATGCCTGCTTGCTAACCTGCTGACGCGTGGACTGGTCGTATCACTTCCCGCACACGCACTCGGAAAACGCCGCTCCCGTCGTCGTTCTTGACCGCGCATAGGTACAACGGCCAAAACATCCGCAGCGCACGCACCGGCTGCCCTACGTCGTAGTTGTGAATGTAACTCTCGCTCTCGCTGCCCTGCGCGCCGCGGTCTGCTGAAAACCGCCCGATCAGATCCTGTACCGCCGCAGCCGAGAACGCAGGCTCGTTGTATGTCTTTGCAAAATCGTATTCCTCCGTCCATGACGTGTCGACGCCCGTTTTGTCCGACGCCGCAATCACGCGATAATCTTTCATCGTCGCCGTCGCCGGATCAATCGTCGCCACCGTAAACGCAGGATTATTCCCGTCAACCGGCGAAATCGACGGCACCATCTTCACCACCACCGCATTCCCTCCACTCTCCGCGTCCGCCGGCTCCAGCAGCCGGATCTCGTCCATATGCGTGTGCGCAAAAACCGCAAGCCGGATCACGTCGCCATACTTCGCCATCGCATCCGGCAGCGCCTCCGACGATAGGAACATCGTGGGCTTGTTTCCCGTGCAAATGTCGCTTCCCTTTGGTCGCCGTCGAATATGGATCCACTCCCGGCGGAATGTGCGCCATCACCCACACCTTCTCATTCCTTCTTCGCGCCTCGTCCAGTTGCTTGTTCCAGCCATGCAATCTGCTCCGCTGAGGGCGCGGGATCGTCTTTTCCGCCACACGTCTTATATCTCCGTGACATGAATAGATCGTCCAGTACAAGCAATCGCGTGCGCTCCATGCGGCGCTGGCAGCATCACGTTGTAATAGCCGCCCGCCGCAAATGCCCGTTCCGCCTGCTCCCTCTCCGCAGCCGGAAATCCGCGGGTAAACTTCCCGGCTTCGTCATCAAGAAATTCTCCATCCGGCATCCAGTTGATAATCCCCGCAATCCGAATCGTTATTCCCTAGCGCGGCATACACCTGCACGCCCGGCATCGCCTCGCGCAGCGAACCAATCACATACTCCACTGTCTTTTCCGCAAAACTCCGGTACTCGCCTGGCATTGCCTTTGGCAAAAGCTTTGCAAACTTGCAACTGAAAGCGTGCGACATCAAGTCTCCACTCACGATGACGAACTTCGCGCCGACTTGCATCCTCGCGCATGGCTCGCAAGCTCGATTCAAGCAGCACTTCCGATGTATCTGCGCCCTTGGCGTGGCATGTTTCCTGCAACTCCGCGAATCGCCCTTCCCGATCAGCGGATTCCGGCGCGGCAAGAATCGACTTCCACTCCGCCACCGGCGCCGCGGCCAGTTCTTTGGCCTTTGCCGGATCCCAGAATGGCTCAAAATGAATGTCGCTCACAAACAGCGCCTGCACGGTTTGCGCGCGCGACCTCATCGGCCCCTTCCCGCTCTGCGCACACACGACCGAACCCGTAATCGTCCAACATCCCATCAAAACGCAGACCGCGGCAACGCCGCGCCGCACTCCGGCCCTCCACCTTCTTCCCATGAAAACTCCTTCTTTGTCGGGATCCATCGCCTCGAAGCGGGCTTCGCTTAGAATAACCCGGCCGACTCGCTGCCCTCCTCGCCCGCTGAGCTGCCGTTTTGTGCTATACGTTTCCACATGACCAAGTCGGCCATGTCTCCTCTTGCTCTCGCTCTCCATCCTCGTTTCCGCCGCAACCATTCTCAATGGCCAAACTCTCGCTCCCACCCCACCCATGGGCTGGAACAGTTGGGATTCCTACGGCTTCACGATCAACGAAGATCAGTTCAAAGCAAAATGCCCAGGTCATGGCCTCGCTGGAAGAGTACGGATGGAAGTATGTCGTGATCGACGAAGGCTGGTATATGGCCAATCCAGCCGGGAAGACGCTTGAACAGCGACAATACCTCTGGAACGCCAACGGCCTGCTGATTCCCGTTCCCGATCGCTTTCCCTCCGCCGCAAATGGCGCGGGCTTCCGGCCGCTCGCCGATTGGGTCCATGCCCAGGGACTCAAGTTCGGCATTCACATTGTTCGCGGCATTCCGCGGCAGGTGGTCGCCGCGAATCTCCCCATTGCCGGCACGTCATTCCACGCCGCCGACGCCGCCGACCTCACCTCTCCCTGCCCATGGGATGAGGGAAACTGGGGCGTCAAAGACAATGCCGCCGGTCAGGCTTACTACGATTCCATGCTGCAGCTCTACGCCGCCTGGGGCGTGGACTTTCTCAAGGTTGACTGCATCGCCACCCACCCTTACCGTCCCACAGAAATTCGTCAAATCGCCGCAGCCATTCACAAAACCGGTCGTCCAATTGTCCTCAGCCTTTCACCCGGTCCCACCGCTCTCGATGACGCAACGGAAGTGGCCAGGTATGCTCAATTGTGGCGTATCGCCAACGACCACTGGGATGGCTGGACCTTCCACGAACAGCCCTACGGCGACGAGTTTCCGTTCGGGCTCAAAAGCGAATTCGATCGGCTTGCGCAGTGGTTTACTTACACCGGCCCGGGCAGTTGGCCCGATGCCGACATGCTTCCCGAAGGCTGGCTTGGTCCGAGTCCCGGCTGGGGTCCTCCGCGCCAATCGCACCTCACTCTCGACGAACAGCGAACCGAGTTCACCCTCTGGTGCGTCGCCCGCTCGCCGCTCATCTTTGGCGGCAATCTCACTCGGCTCGATGCGCTGTCGCGCTCACTGCTCACGAACCAGACATTGATCTTCATCGACCAGAACGCGAGCTACAGCCGGCCGGTTGACACCGCCGGCCTCGGCCCAGGCTTTGAAGACGCCCGTGTGTGGCGCGCGACCATCGCCGAGCCCGGCGCCCGCGGCTACGACGAGTACTTTGCCTTTTTCAACCTGACCGACAATCCAGTCACGCTCCACACTACGTGGAAGCAACTCGGACTCGACGGTGCGAAACACACCGCGCACAATGTCTGGGATGATTCCACAATGAAGGATTCGAAAGAAATTGCTGTAACTTTAGCGCCTCACGGCAGCACCCTGTTCGAGGTGCATTGACCGGCTTGAAACACCTGGCGCGCGCCGCGTAATCATCGCGCTCTATTGCTGCGGCAGGCTTGCACAAAGGTGTTAGCTCGCACTTCCCGCTCCCTGTGCGACACTATTCTGTCTGCGAGGTGCGCCCTTGCCGGCGCGCTCTCCGGCAGAGGCAAGTCATGCCCATTCTTCGTTCCGCCTTTATTTCACTTTCTCACAATCGTTCGCTCCGTCATTTCTTCGAACATTCCAGCCTCGGAACGCGCCTCAACAAGCGCTTCATCGCAGGGATGCGCGTCGAAGACGCACTACGCGTCGCCGAAGCCGTCAATCGCCAGGGCATTGCTGTGACGCTCGATTCGCTCGGCGAAAGTGTGACCTCGGCAAATGAAGCGTATCGCGCCGCCGAGGTCTATCACCAACTCCTCGATTTCATCGCCGAGAGGCGCCTCAACGCGAATGTGAGCCTCAAGCTGACACAGATGGGTTTGCAGATCGCAGACGCGCAGTCGCCCCAATTGGCCGAAACCATCGTCGGCGATCTTGTTCAGCATGCCCAATCGACCGGCAACTTCGTTCGCGTTGACATGGAAGGCTCACAGCTTACACAGGTCACGCTCGACATCGTGCGCCGCATTCACGCACGCTCTGGCATGCGCGGAGCCGTCGGCATCGTGATCCAGGCCTATCTTTATCGTTCCCAGGCCGACGTCGAGCAATTGTTGGCCGATGGCATCCGCATCCGGCTATGTAAAGGCGCCTACGATGAGCCAGATGCAGTGGCCTTTCCCAGAAAAACCGAAGTAGACGCAAATTTTCTCGCGATAAGCAAAATGCTCCTCGACAGCCCCGTTTATCACGCGCTGGCTACCCATGATGGCGCAATCATCGCCGCTCTCAAGGCGTACGCAGCGAGTCGGGGGATCGACCCGGCTCATTTTGAATTTCAAATGTTATATGGGGTGCGCCGCGATTTGCAGCGCAAGCTTGTCGCCGAGGGCTACAAAGTGCGCGTCTATGTCCCTTTTGGAACGGAGTGGTATCCCTACTTCATGCGTCGTCTGGCCGAACGCCCAGCCAATATCGTTTTCCTCGCCAGAAACTTCTTTCGCTCTTGAGCAATACTGCGAGAAACACGGTTGTGAGCTTCAGTTCGCGCGCATGGTGCGTTTTGCCCTTTTCCGCTTCTGCAGCATCATGCTCGTCGCGCAGGTCCTGCACTGCCAGGGGTAGAAACCAAAAATCGGGTAGATCTTCTTTTGCAGAAAGCCCTCGCGGAAGAGCCGGTACACCCGATCGCTGCCGCAACACCGGCAAATCACCTCAGGCCGCGCCTTCCTTTTTTGAGCGAGTTCCTCCTTCGCTCCCTGCTTTACATCTGCCTCTTGCATGACCGTCCCCTAAATCGTTCGTTCTTCTTTGGCAGAGCCCGCAACCTGACGAACGTTGAATTCAGATCGGCAGACAACACACCCCAATCCTGATCGCAGCAGAGAGCACAGCCGATCGTTGAAGTCAATGCCGATTCACGTCGATCTTAGCCCGGGGAATCCAATGCCGGGAAGCATAATCACTGGAAAAGCTAAGCGCGGAGTAACATCCGCGAGATAACCGGGGTAAGTACCGTCGGGTCTTTCTACCTCAAGCGCTTGTGGAGTTACCCTCAAGCCTTCTCAGTCCCTGTCGCGCCAGATCGGCAATCGCCTTGGCCAGTGTAGGCGACTCATTCAGCGACTCCGGTCTCTCCAACCGAACGCCCAGTTTTGCAGCGTATTCGCGAAACGCAATGTCCACGTCGATAGAGGATCTCCACGTGATCGCAGAGGAATCCGATCGGCTGCAGGACCAGAGCCTTGACGCCATCGGCTGCGATCTTTTCGAACGTCTCCTCCACGCTTGGCCCCAGCCACGGCCCTCCGCTCGCACCCTGGCTTTGGAATGCAAACCACCATCGCGGAATTTCCTTGACGCGCTCCGCCACCAGCTCCGCTGTATGCCGCGCTTCATCCGCATATGGATCGGCGCCCTGCCCCGGCCAAAGTCTCGGCCCTTGCTCCTCGGCACGAGGAGTCTCCACGGTCCGCGTCGGTACGCTATGCGCAGTAAAAAGTACCGGAACAGGCTCGCCAACCTCCGAGCTCAACTTCTTGAGCGCGGGTCGCAGCCTCTCGGCAAACGCATCGGCAAGCAGAGGATGCCGCGCCCATCCTTCCGTGAAGTCGATCCGCAGTCCACCCGCCTCTGCTTCCACCGCCCGCCGGTAAAGCCCCACGCTTGTCCGCGAGTTCTGCGGAGCCATGCAGATCACCGCGGCTTCTTCAACGCCATCGGCGCGCATCTTCCGCACCACTTCCGGAATATACGGCCTCCAGTTCCGCATGCCCACATACACGGGAACTGACTCGCCACCCGCTGCGAGTTCCGCCTCCACCAGCCTGGCCTGCGCAAAAGTAATCTCCGTCAGAGGACTATGCCCGATCAGCGCATACCGGTGTTGAATCTCCTCCACCACAGTTTGCGGCACCGGCCGCCCGCTCACCACGTTGCGCAGATACTCTGGGAATCTGCTCCACCGTCTCCGGGGTTCCGTGCGCCAGCAACAGCACCGCGTGTTTATGCATGTGCATTCTCCAGGCGGAATTCGCGCACCATCTTCACCACCGCCTGCACATTCTCCACCGGAGTGCCCGGCACAATCCCGTGCCCGAGATTAAAAATGTGCCCTGCGCGCCCATTTGCGCTGCGCAGAATCTCCTTCACGCGAATCTCCAAAACCTCCAGCGGCGCAAACAACGTGATCGGATCCAGATTCCCCTGCACTGCATGTTCGTACCCCGCCGCGCGCCAACCCTCATCGAGCGGCTGCCTCCAGTCCAGTCCAATTACGTCGGCGCCCGTCTTGCGCCATCTGTCCCAGAAGCCCGGCAGTCTCTACGCCGAAATAAATTACCGGCACGCCCATCGCCTGCACGGCTCTCACCAGGCGCTTCGACGCCTCAAAAGCATATTCCCGGTAGTCGGTGAGCGAGAGCGATCCAACCCAGCTATCAAAAATCTGAATCACGTCCGCGCCGGCCTGTACCTGCAGTCTGCAATATTCCACAAGCACTGCGACCAACTTATCCAAAAGGCTGCGCCATGCAATGGAGTCCCGATACATCATCTGCTTTGTGTATAGGTAATTCCGCGATCCTCCGCCTTCGATCATGTAGCTCGCCAGCGTATATGGCGCTCCACAAAACCCGATCACGCCCAGCCGGTCGCGAAAATGCGCCGCCACCTTCTCAATCGCGCGCGCCACATAAGCCAAGTCACCGGCACGATCCGTCCGCAGTGCCCGCACATCCTCGGCATCGCGCACGGGCTTGTGCACCACCGGCCCTTCTCCGGCCGCGAACTCAAAATCGAGTCCCATGGGCTCCAGCGGCAGCAGCAGGTCGGCAAAGATAATCGCCGCGTCGACCCCCAGCTTCTCTGCCGCTGTAATCGTTACCTCGGCCGCCAGTTCCGGTTGCTTGCAGATCTCCACCAGCGAGTGGTGCGCGCGCACATCGCGGTACTCCTGCATATACCTGCCGGCCTGGCGCAGAAACCATACCGGCGTCCGGTCTACCGGCTTTCGCAGGCACGCCCGAATAAACCGGCTGCCGTCGAGAATCGTCCCGGCTGTCAGGTCTTTGTCAATGGAATCCATATAGAAATCATTCTACCGGGCCGCTTGAATGCCGGGCCTGTCATAAATCTCGTGCCTTCCATTCGAGGCGTCCTGTATGATTACGCTGCCACAGGACTCGCTCTTCCTTCTTGGCGCAAGACACCAACTGGAGTCTCGCCATGACTTTTGTTTGCTTCCCATCCAAGCTTGCCGCCGCGCTATCGCTCATCGCTTTCGCAGTGCCAACCCTGGCCCAGTTGCCTTCCATCTCGCCGCCCTCGAACTCGCTCACAATCAATGTTGCAGTCGACACAAAATCCGGCCAGCCCGTCACTGATCTTCACCAGCAGGATTTCACGCTTCTTGACAACAAGGCGCCGCGTCCCATTACCTCAGTCAAAATTGTGAGCGCCGGCCAGGAGCCTGTTCACGTCATCCTGTTCCTGGACGCAGTCAACACACCCTATTCGCTCCTGGGCTACGCGCGGGGGAACGTTCAACAGTTTCTGAAATCGAATGAAGGCACGCTTGCTTATCCCACCGCAATTGCCTTCCTGACCGATCAGGGCGCGCAGATTCTCAATGGCTTCTCTACCGACGGCAACGCTCTCAACGATGCTCTAGAACACCATCAGACCGGGCTGCGCGAGATCAATCGCTCCTCAGAGTGGAGTGGCCCGGAGCGCCTGCAAATTTGTCTCCAGGCCTTCCATCAGCTCCTGGGGTATGCCGCGAACCTTCCCGGCCGCAAATTAGTAGTCTGGATCTCGCCCGGGTGGCCTCTCGTCTCCGGCCCACGCGTTTACCTCTCCCCAAGCGAAGCGCAACAAATCTTCGGTGATGTTGTTTCCTCTTACACACAGTTTCGACAGGCCGATATGACTCTATATAACGTCAACCCGGTTGGTGTAGGAGAATCGCTCGATCGCGCCGACTACTTCGAAGCGTTTCTGAAAGGTGTCGCCAAGCCGAATGACGTACAACTCGGCGATCTCGGCGTCCAGGTCCTTTCCATCCATAGTGGAGGCCTGGCAATTGAGTCGAACAGCGATATTGCCGGGATGATTCAAAAGTGTCTTGCCGATGCGCATTCCTGGTATGAAATCACTTTTGATCCCCTGCCGGCCGACAAGCCGAACGAGTATCATCACATTGAGATCAGGCTCAATCAGCGCGACCTCGTGGCTCGCACGCTCGATGGTTACTACGCAAACGTGCAGCTTATTCAACCTCGCCGCTAAGGCAACTAAACCACAATTCTTTCGCTCATCGCGCGCTCGCCGTAGTACCATTCCTTTCCATATGAAAAGCCCATTGAGGATTGTTGCGGTCGTCGGCATTGTTCTGGGCGGAGTGCTGGGCATGGCCGGCACCATGGTGACGGCGCAGAATGCACGTGCGATCATGTGGGCGATCGACGGCACTGCGCTGATCGTCGCCACTTCGATTCTTGCATTGGTGTATTTCAGAAAGGGTTGCGACGGCATCGCCGCCGGCTTTTTGGTCTACGCGATTGGCGAAGCTGTGATGCTGGGCGGAACGGCGGGCAGCCTCGAAGCCAGTCTTCCTTCCTTCGCCGCAGGCACCGCCTTGTGGTCCGCAGGCCTGCTGCTTATCAGCGCTCCCGACGTCTTCGTCATTTGGACGCGCCTGGCAGCGCTGATCAGCGCGATTCTATTCGCCATCACTTCGGCAAGAATCTTTCTGGGAGAGCAGCTCACGCCGGTCGCCAAGCCATTGCCTTATTACGCTTATCCGTTTCTCGTTCTCACGTTTATCGGGTGGATTTATACCTTGCTGAAAAAGACCGACTGAGAGTTTTCACGAGATCGATTAGCATTCTCGGTTCCCTCGGTCCCTTGTTTCCTTTGTCCCGGCATTGTTCATCGCCAGCGGAAGATGCGAAGCGACACTGCAAACGGCAGCACAAACCAGACAAGCAGAATTGCCATCGGCTCCAACATCTGGTCCATGGACATTCCCTCGAGCATGTTCCCGCGCATGGCGTTGATTGCCGCAGTCAGCGGCAGTGCTTGAATCAGCGGCTGGACCGTCGCGGGAAAACGGGACGCCGAGAAGAAGACTCCCGATAGAATCCACATGGGGAGCATCACCAGGTTCATCAAACCGCTGACCGCTTCCATCGTTTTGGCACGCGACGCCACCAGCAACCCGAGCGCGCTGAAGGTGAGCGACGTTAGCACGCACGCCGCTCCGAGTTCCCACAACGGCCCGCGGAACGGCACACCAAACACCAGCCAGGCGAACCCGAGAAACACTGCGACCTCAATCCCCAACATGATTAGCCGCGACAGCAGGTATCCCGCGAGGTACTGCCACTTCGGCATGGGCGAGGCCACCATCCGCTTGAGAAGTTTCTTCTGGCGCCCATCTACGATGGCGAAGCCAAGGCCCCACATCGCCGAACCCATAAGGTTCATCCCCAGCAGTCCAGGCACGACGAAATCGATATAACGCGAGCCTTTTTCGCGCACGAGTTCGTTCTGAGCCGCCACGACATCGCGTCGCCCAGCCGCCATCTCGATGGCGCCATCGGCAATCATGCGCGCGGTTCTTGCATCGGGATTGGTGTTATCGTACCGGTACACCACCTTATTTCCGTTCTGCTCTGCCAGCAGAACGATCTTGCCCAAGGCGAGCGCGTGCAGTCCTTCGCTCTCATCCATCTCCGTCGCGCTTAGTCCCTCGTCCGCAGCCAGTGCCTGCGCCAGTTGCGGCGTCGTGGCGGCCACCGGAAGCACTTCCGGCGGGCGATTGCGGAAGGCGATCCCCAGGCCTACAGCCAGCAAGATTGGAAACACGAAGATCCAGAAGATTGCCTCCGGCTCACGCAGCGTCAGCTTCAGCCGCGTCGCTGTCATCTGATAGAGACTGCTGTATTCCAAGCTCATCTTTTGCCGGCTACTCATCGCGCAAGTTCCTTCCCGTCAGCCTTACAAACACATCCTCGAGCGTTGCCGAGTGCGTCCGGAACTCGCTCAAATGCAACCCTTGCTCCTCAAGCGCGGCAAAAATCCGCGGCACCGTGGTGTGCAACTCGCTCACTGAAAGCTGGTGCAGATTGTCATCGCGCCGATGCGACTGCACTCCGGGGATCGCGATCAGCGCCGCGGGATCCAACGGCGAATCTAGCGCTGTACGGGGTACCCCAGGTGTCGATTCTGAGACTTGGGAATGAACTGCAAATTCCACGATGTCCTCTCCGCCCACCGTCGCGATCAGTTCCTTTGGCGTACCCAGCGCGATCACATGTCCGTGATCCATAATTGCCACGCGGTCGCAGAGCCGCTCCGCTTCCTCCATGTAGTGGGTCGTCAGAATAATCGTGTGCCCCGCTTGCTTTACCCCTTCCACCAGGTCCCATAAGTGCCGCCGCGCCTGGGGATCGAGCCCCGTCGTTGGCTCATCCAGAAACAGCAGCTCCGGATCGCCTACCAGGGCCGTCGCCATCGCCAGCCTCTGTTTCTGCCCGCCGCTCAATCCTCCCACGCGCGCTTTTCGCTTCTCCTCAAGCTGCGCCAGTTTGATGGACTCATCAATCGAGATGCCGCGCCGGTAAAAACTGCGGAACAGCCGCAGAACCTCTTCCACGGTCAACTTGTCGGGAAACTGCGTTTCCTGCAGTTGAATCCCGATTCGCTGCCGAAGCTCGCCCGCACCGTTCTGCCAATTCAGGCCCAGCAGTTCAACGATCCCTTCGTCCTGCGGCGTGAGTCCCTCGCAAATTTCGATGGTCGTGGTCTTTCCTGCCCCGTTCGGTCCCAGCAAGCCAAAGCACTCACCCGCCAGCACCTCGAGGTCGATGCCGTCAACCGCCTGCACCTCTCCGAACGCCTTCTTCAGTCCGCGGATGCGCAAGGCCTCGCGCGGGTGCTCCGGTGAACCGGGAGACGAGACAGCAGATCTGTTCCTGATTTCTTCCACCGACCTAGACTACCGTATCTTTTACTCTTCCACGTCAAAGCCAGTTCCGGAATGAGGACCGTTCAATAACGGGATTTTGGACAAAAGATTACCTGCATTTGACGCAGTTTTCATTCTTCCGCCTCTTGATAAGTCCTATGGTGATTCCATCGGCCCGCATCCCTGTGTCTCAGCCCACAGTCTGCCGCCCATCGTTCTGGATAACATGCAAGCGAGGTGAATCATGGTCGCTCCTGCTCTTCCCGATTTAGGCCCGGAAGGATCTTTGAAAATCCAAAGAACCGCCGCCGGCTCCGACGCCCTAGCGCACTCCTTCCTCGACAACCTCTTTTTTGTCCAGGGACGCTCGCGCGACCGCGCTACTTACAATGACCTCTACATGGCGCTTGCGCACACGGTCCGCGACCGCCTGGTCGAGCGCTGGATCGAGACGGTACTTAACTACCGCGCCCAGGATGTTCGCGTAGTCTGCTATCTCTCCGCCGAATTCCTCACCGGCCCGCATCTCGCCAACAATTTAATCAACCTCGGCCTTTATGACGAAGCCGAAGAAGCGATGCGCAAGCTCGGTCTCGACCTGGAAACGCTGATCGAGCAGGAGGCCGAACCGGGTCTCGGCAATGGAGGATTGGGCCGGCTCGCCTCATGCTTCATGGACTCCCTCGCCACCCTCGACATTCCCGCCATCGGCTATGGGATTCGCTATGAGTACGGGATCTTCGATCAAGAGATTCGCGACGGCTGGCAGGTTGAAGCCACGGACAAGTGGCTGCGCCTCGGCAATCCCTGGGCGCTCGAACGCCCTGAAGACGCATTTGAAGTCGGATTGGGCGGTCACACGGAGAGACTCCCCGATGAATTCGGCCATTTCCGGGTCCGCTGGATACCCGAGAAACTTGTCCGCGGCATCCCCAATGACACACCCATCCTCGGCTACCGCACTAACACCGCGAACACCATGCGTCTGTGGTCCGCCCAGGCCGTCGAGTCGTTCAATTTCTCGAGCTTCAACACCGGCGATTTCTTTGCGGCGGTCCATGACAAAGTCGATTCCGAAAACATCTCCAAAATTCTCTATCCGAACGACGAACAAATCCAGGGCAAGCAACTGCGGTTGGAGCAGCAGTTCTTTTTTGTCTCCTGCTCGCTGCAGCACATCGTCAAAATTCAAAAGACGCAGGATCGCCCGCTGGCCGACCTGCACCGCACTTTCAGCATCCAGTTAAACGACACCCATCCAGCCATCGCCGTCGCCGAACTCATGCGTCTCTTGGTCGATGAGAACCGGATGGACTGGGACTTGGCCTGGAATGTCACCACGCACACTCTCTCCTACACAAATCACACTCTGATGCCCGAGGCTCTCGAAAAGTGGCCGATTCCGCTCTTCGGCGCGATGCTTCCACGCCATCTTGAGATCATTGAAGAAATCAATCGCCGCCATCTCGACGAAGTCCGTTCCCGCTTTCCGGGCGACGAAGAACGCGTCCAGCGCCTCTCCATCATCGACAACTCAGGCGAGCGTTATGTGCGCATGGCGCACCTGGCCACGCTCGGGAGCCATGCTGTCAATGGCGTCGCCGCGCTGCACACCGAACTGCTCAAGATCGCACGTGCTCCGCGATTTTTACGACCTTACTCCCGAGAAATTTTCGAACAAAACCAACGGCGTCACGCCACGCCGCTGGATGGTCCTTGCCAATCCCCGACTCGCTCACCTGCTTACCTCGCGTCTCGGCCACAGTTGGATTCACGACCTGGAAAAATTGCGCAAGCTCGAACACTCGATCGACGATCCGGAACTCTGCGCACGAATGGCGCGACAATCAAGCACCACAACAAGCAGCGGCTGGCCGCTTTCATCTACCAGACCCTGGGGTCGCCGTCGATCCCGATTCCATGTTCGATGTGCTCGTCAAGCGCATGCATGAGTACAAGCGCCAGCACCTGCAAGTGCTGCACATTCTCACGCTTTACAAGCGCATCCAGCACAACCCTGACTTTCGAATGCCGCCGCGCACTTTCATTTTTGGGGGCAAAGCCGCGCCCGGCTATCGCATGGCCAAGCTGATTATCAAGCTGATCCACTCCGTCGGCGCCGTGATTCAACGGCGATCCCCTGGTTCGCGACCGCCTCAAGGTCGTTTTCCTGCCGAACTTCAACGTCAAGCTGGGCAGCGCGTCTATCCTGCGGCCGATCTATCGGAACAGATCTCCCTCGCCGGCATTGAAGCCTCGGGCACGGGCAACATGAAGTTCGCGATGAATGGCGCGCTAACGATCGGCACTCTCGACGGCGCCAACATCGAGATCCGCGAGGAAGTCGGCGCCGAGAACTTCTTCCTCTTCGGGCTCACGGCACAGGAAGTGGAACAGACAGAAGGCTGAAGGCTACAATCCGCACGCGCTCTACGAATCCAATCCGCATCTTCGCGAAGTCTCGATTCGCTCGCCAGCGGCGAGTTCTCCCACGGCGACCGCAGCCTCTTCGAACCGCTCGTCCAATCCCTGCTCACGAGCGATCCGCTACATGCTCTTCGCCGACTACCAGTCCTACATCGACTGCCAGGACCAAGTCGATCAGGCCTTGCCAGGACCCGGACACTGGACGCGCATGTCGATCCTGAACGTCGCACGGATCGGCAAATTCTCCTCCGATCGCTCCATCCGCGATTACTGTTCCGAAATCTGGAAGACGTGGCCCGTGAATATCGAGATTTAGTCAGATCAGTTACATCCCCGCCATGCGAGGCGCGGCCCAAGCTCGAAAAGCCTTCTGAAGCTTAGGGCCGCGCCGGCGGCGAGCGGAGCTTGCGGGCCCTCAAACGGGTAATTCACTCGACTCAAACCCAAAGTAAATTACCGTTTCTCTCCTACCCCATTCCGCTGGTCACGATTCCCTGGTGACCGCCGAGCCCACGCAGAGCCCAGATTTCTAAAGAAGAATCAGCGCACCCTGCTGTATACTCGGCGCACCCCGGAGGTCTCTATGGGATTCCTGTCCATTTTTAACCCCTCCAGCCAGTTCAACCGCAGCTTCGCTTCGCCTAGATGCCGTCGCCACAATCGCACCCTCATCGCAGCCCCGAGCGCACTCCTGCTCGCCGTTCTTTCGGCACTCTTGATTTCCGCGCCGCGATCGCTTGCACAGAGCCCCATCATTCGCACGCCGCTCGGCGTCTTTGCCCATATCAACATTGAGGACGCGAACAGTCGCTACAAAGGAACGCCAACCCCCGCCAACCTCCATGCGAATTTGCAGAAAATCTACACGGGCCTCCTTGCCGACCCCGCCATCTCCGGCCTCACCGTCGGCCAGCACTGGGATCACATCCAGCCCGACGACCCAGCCTGCGTCTTCACCAACTCCTGCGTTGACGGCACCGGCGGTTACGACTGGAGCTATCTCGACGACGCCTTCGCTGCCGCCAACGCCGCGCACAAGGCCATCCAGCTCCTCATCAATCCCGGCGTCGAATCGCCCACATGGCTGATGAACCTGATCCCCTCATGCGACGGCCTCTTCACCGGTAGCGGCACCGCTCCGTTCAATTGCGGCAAGGTCACGTTCAACAACTTCCCCGAGCAGGCGCATGCGGACGCGCCCGACCCTCCGCTTCCGCTTCCCTGGAATCCCATCTACATCCTTGCATGGGACGATTTCCTCATCCATCTCAGCGCGCGCTACTCCTCCAACCCCGCATTTACTTCCGTCGCCATGGGTGGTCCCGTCTGCGCATCCACTGAGATGATCCTTCCCACCACTGCCGACGGTTCCACGCAAATCTCAGGGGTCCAAGCCGATCAGGCCTGGCAAACGCTGATCCATCACTCATTCCCTTTCCTGCCTGGCTATCAGAACTCCGATCAGGTCTTCATCGACGCCTGGAAGCAAACCATCGACGCTTATGAACTCATCTTCTCGGGCATCACCCTCGTCATCACCCCAGACGACGGTAAAGAGCTGCCCGAGCAACCGTATCCCGTCGTCGTGCACCCCGACAATTCTCTCAATGCCGTCGATTGCTCCACTTCTACAGACTTTCAAATGTCCTGCGAAGCCAAGACAGAAATTCTTTCGTATTTCGTCACCGCCAACGGACGGAACGAAAAAGCCTCGCTGGTGGGGGGAATGACGGCAGGAAGCAACATCAACACCGGCGGCATCGGCGTCCCAGGCATCAAGGTGCTCACCTCGCTCACGCCTTCGCCAAAGCCTCCCATTCTTGGCGGAGCTGAATTCGATTTCCAGGCCTCATTCGCCAGCACCATGCAGCAGCAGGGCTGCCCCGACTATTCCACAAAAGATCCCAACCCGTCCGACTGCGTAAATCTCACGCCCGAGCAGGCCGCCTACAACACTTTCACGGTCTTTTTTGACGCCACACCCGACGCAACTGATTTCGGCGGTTCCACCAGCATCCCGCCCATCCACAACGCGCCCATTCAATTTGTCGCAGTGGATTATGAGGACGTTCAGTATGCGCAGGATCCAGCCAACGTCTGTCAGGCTTATCTCCCGGGCATGACCAAAGCTCCACCATCCCTGCAGGACTACTACAACCTCGCCAGTTACGACCTCTACACCATGGCCGGCAAGCCTGCTACCCTTCCGCCAACAACCTGCAACCCATAGCCGTAAAAGAGAAACGCCGGCACATCCCGTGCCGGCGTCCATACCCGCCAATCCTCGCATTGGCACAGGCCCCCGTTCTCCCTCAGGCCGATCAACAGCTAATAGCTGCTTTACTTGATTCCCACCACCATCGAATCCGGTCCCACCAGGTGCTCCACGCGCGTCTGTTTGAATCCTGCCTCGCGCATCCATTCCTGGCAGTCCGCGCCGGTGTAGTCAAACCCGCCGTACGTCTCGATCAGCATGTTCAGGCTCATCATCAGCCCGAACGCATTCTTTCTGCGGTCGTCGTCGATGATGGCCTCGTACACGATGTACGCGCCGCCGTTCGGCAGAGCGTCATACACCTTTTTGATCAGCATCTTCTTCGTCGGCAGATCCCAGTCGTGCAGGATATGCCCCATGACTACTACGTCAGCCTTCGGAATCTCGCCCTTGAAGAAATCCCCCTCGGCAAACTTCAACCGTCCATTCAGCTTCAGCTCGCCCACGTACTCCTCAAAGATCGGTCCCACTTCAGCCAGATCGAATCCGGTCCCGCTCAGGTGCGGATTTGCCAGCGCAATCTGCGCTGCCGTGTCGCCCTGCGCGGTGCCCACATCGACATAGCTCTTGTAGTCCTTCCACGGGAACTTCGCTGAAATCGCAAGCGCCGCTCCGTGGCTGATTCCGCTCATCGCCTTCAGAAACACCTTCAGCCGCGCGGGATCGGCATACAGCGTCTCAAACGTCGGCTGTCCGCCGCCGCGCACTTCGTTCTGCGGCAGGCCGGTGCGCAGTCCCTCCGTCAAGTGCGACCAGTGCTCATATAGCCGCGCGTTCGCCATCTCCAGAATCCCGCCAATATAGGACGGCTTCTTTTTATCGAGAAAAAGATCTGTCTCTGGCGTGTTCATGTACTTCCCGTCGCGCCGCTCCAGCAGGCCCAGCGCCACCAGTGCATCCAGAAAGTCCCGCGCCGAGCGCGGATGCAGGCCCAGCCGCCCCTGAACTGTTTCCAGGCTTTCCGGCCGGTGCGCCAGTTCCGTAAACAATCCCATCTCCACTGCGCTCAGCAGTGTCTTCGCGGCCATAAATCCCATGCCGATTTGCATGATATGTTCCGGTGTCGGGTGCTCGCCCACAGTAACCTCCTCTTTCGTTTGCAATCGCATTTCAGATTTTTGGGAACAGCGTGATTCCGGATCCGAGGGGAAGCCAGCATTCCGGAATCGGGGAATGTGACCAATATACCTCACGCGTCGCAAATCTGTCCCCGTCAGCGATGACAGGCTTGGATTCGATTGCGGTGTGGTTCACCCTCGAATCAGAAACATCACCCCCGAAGCCAGCAGCACAAACTCGATCATCAAAACGAAGGGTCGGACATCGCCGCACTGTCAACCGATCGTGTGCGCCGAAAGGTTAATCGTCACTTCGTCGTCGGATGTCTTCGTCGTTCCTCCATCCGATTCAGGATGGAATTCAATCCTCATCGTGGTCGCATTCACCACGATGCGCAGATATCCGTAGTCAGTGTCGTCGTAGCTTTCGAGTGTCAGCGTGTCGTCAATTTTGTACGGGGTGCGAACTGTCGATCGCATCTTGCTCAGCGGAGAGTGTCCACCGCATCCTGCCACCAAGAATGGAATCTGGTAGCCGTTCGCGACGCGTGTATAGCGTTGGTAGTTGTGCGCGTGACCGGAGAGCACGGCATGCGGCCACACTCCGGCCGCCGTGCAGGCGCTGTCAATGTCGGCAAGCATCAGCGGGCTGCCTCCATGATCAGAGCCTCCGGTAAATGCCGGATGGTGCGTGGCAATGATCAGCGCGCCCGCGTAGTTCTCGTTCTTCACCCGTTTGAGCGCCGTCGTCAGAAACGCAATCTGGCGCTGGTCGAGCTTCGGATACGTGCCGTTCTGATCCGAAATCACGCCGGGATCTTCTAACACGTTGCTATATAAGCCCAGGATGCGAACGAAAGGCGCGTCAAACGTGTAGTACACGGCGGGTTGGATCATCGTAGTCCGCATCAGTCCGCCGGCGTCGGGAGATGAAGCCACTGTCGCCGCGCAAAAATTCCGCAGATACGCTTCCAGCGTCGTCGCCGTGTCGCTCGGATACACAATTCCATCGTGATTGCCCGGAATTCCCAGAATCGGTCCCGGATAATTCCGGTACGGCTCGTAAAACTGGTCGTAGTAGTACTCGCCTTCGCCGAAGTAATACACCACATCGCCGAGATGGTAGTAAAAGCAGGGCACATCCGCCGCGTTGGCCTCCGAGAAATCCGAAACCATTTTGTCTGCTACCAGAGATTGCGTTCCCGGCCCCTTGTCGCTGCCGGTGTCGCCCACGCAATGAAAAACGATCTCCCCGGCGCTCTCGATCTTCTGTTCGATTGCTGCGCCCTCGCTTCCGTACACCTGCGCCAGTGTCAGCAACGGCTCCGCTGCCGCAACTGCTGGTTGCGGAACGGTCTGCACACCCACGACCTCCGGGTCCTTCGAATCCGTCACAGGGTCTTTGAAGCTCGTGGGATCGGGCGATGGTACAGGCTGCGCAAAGACAGGATCTTCGCCGGATGCGCTATGCCTTGAGGCGGTTCGACTTCCGCTGCTCCGACTCGCTCCGCGGCTTTTTTGTGCAACGACTTTGCCGTACGAAGCGGAACGGCTTGAGCCACCGCTATTTGCCACGCGTTTCTTCCTCGAGGGATGCGACGAATGCTTTCCGGGCTTCGCCATGGTGCAGACCTCCTGCGCCGTGAGTATACCCAGAACCCAGGCTTTCTATGGTCAAATTGCCGGAAAAACCGCGCGCCAGCCGTCGATGCCCATGCTCGTTTTCCGTGCCGTGAAGCTTCTGGGTTCTCGGCTTTGCCGCAAGAGTGGGGTAGATCGACCGCAATCACACTACACCCCGCGCAACCTTCAGATGGGTTTGCTTTCAGTGCCTGGAATCAGATTTCTAGCGCTTCTTTGCGGGTTTCAAAGGCTTCTTCGCCGGAGGCTTTGAGGGCTTTGGAGCGGGGCGCTTCGCTGGCTTGGCGGTTTTAGCCGATGTCTTGGGGAGGGGTTTTTTCACATTCGCCTTGGCAGCCTTGGCAGACGGCTTAACTGTGGCCTTGGGTTTGGCTTGCTGCTTGGTCGGCTTCTGTATCTTTGCTGCAACCGCTGCAGGCTTGCCGGCCGGCGCAGGTTGAGGTTTGGCCAGTGCAGGCTTGGCTGGCGTTGCCGGAGCCTTAGCCGGCGCAGGAGTCGCGGTCGGTGCGGGCTTGCCTTTGACTTCAGGTGATTGACGCGAAGGCCCGCTCTTTCCCGCTTTCGCCGGTGCGGGCTGTTTGCCTTTCTTCGCACTCTCCGCCGCCTGTTTCTTTCCTGCAGGAGCAGCGGCGACCCCTTCGCTTTCCCCGTCCTCTTCTTCCTCGTCTTCGGATTCTTCCTCTTCCTCGAGTTCCATTCCCAAGGCGCCCTTCGGAATCACCAGATCGAGTTCCTCGTCATCGGCTCCGACAGCCTCTATCTCTCCGTCAGCGGCCAGGCTGTCTTCCTCTTCATCTTCTTCCAAGGCCTGTTCCTTCATGCGGGCTTCAGAGCGGCGAATCCGCGGTCTTTTGACCGATACCTGGGGAGGCGGTGCCGGCGGCGAGTAAGGCTCAAGAAAGGCGCGCATCTCCTCGGGAGTCGTGAGACGGCCATCGATGAATTCAAGAAAGAGGCTATGAATGAGCTCCTCATACCTGGGCAGGTCGGGAGTGATGCGCATTTCCTGCATGAGCGCATGCGGAAAGCGTTGGCGCGCCTCAGGCCACACTTTCAGAAAAAGATGAAAACGTTCCTGGACCGTCTTATCCTTGCTCGTAAAGCCGAGCCATAGAACCGCTTCTGGATCATAGCTCATGAAGAGCTTGTAGCTCGCCGAAGGCTTCGCATTCTGCTTGTTGAGCAGCACCTTGGCAAAACCCGAGGCCTGATGATCGAGGTCGTTCCACTCCTCTACGAAGCCTGGCCGCAGCATCGATTTCTTGAGCGCCGATAAATCCTTGGGCTGCATTTTTGCGGTCAGCAACTGCATTTGCGCCGCGGACATATCGGGGTGAATCCCCTGCAGAAGGAGTTCCACGGCAAGATCGTGAAGGGCCGTCAGTTTGGCTTCGTCGGCTTTCGCCGCGGTCCAGGCCGGGAAAAGAACCTTCATCCAGCCTTCGGACTCGAGGGCGCGCAACACCTTGAGGCCGTCCTCCTCGTGCCCGATCTGTTCCAGTTCCTGACTGCGGGCATGTGGCGAGAGGGACTCAATGACCTCCTCGGTTTTTGCATTGTCGTAACGGGCTTGAGTTCGGGCGTCCATATCCCAACCCAGCCTGGCGCGGTACCGAACGGCCCGGATCATCAGCGACGGATCTTCAATGAATCCGTAGTTCGAGACCAGCCGCAGGATTCTGGCTTCAATGTCGGCAGCGCCGTTAAGGGGGTCCATCAAAAGGCCGAACGAACCCTCATTGAGAGAAAGCGCCATGGAATTTACAGTAAAGTCGCGGCGGCGCAGGTCTTCCTGAATCGAGCCGGGGTAATAAACGGGCTTCCCTGGCTTGGGATACTCGACGCGTTGCGTGCTGATTACATTGACGCGAACCGTCCCCGGGAAACAGAGGTAGAGGCTCTTGGAGGGCTCGTCTTCTCCCCAGACGTTTCCACCTAATTTCTCTAATGATTTCTTAAGTTTAAGAGCATTTCCATGAACCGCAACTTCAAGTTCGTGAACGGCATGGCCACTGGTGAGATCGCGAACGGCATCTCCTGTTAGAAACAGAATGTTGCCCGCCGCACGCGCGGCAGCCCGCAACTGATTGATTGCATTGCGTTGGTCTACAGAAAGCCGGTTTTCCAGCAGGTAGATGTAATCAGGCATTCGCTATCCTAAATGCGACGTCGGAGCCGTGCGCCAAGTGCCTGATGAAGCTGGCCTTATAGCGCAATAAGAGAAACCTGGCAAACCAGTACATTAACACAAGTTGCGGTGGAAGACTAGGTTTGTTGCACCAGATTTGCAACTTTATGGCCTCGGCAACAATCACGTCCGGGAGCAGCGTCCCCGAGGAGCCACGAAAGGTAATAGAGCCGGTCACCGCCCTGCCGTCCCGCATGCGACAATCCAATGCGATGGCTTCGGCACGCAAACCTGTCATTGTGCGCAAGTTTACGCGTGATTGGTTCGCCGGCTACGTAGGCGCCGACTTCGGGCAACGGGACGCGGAGTTGGAGCTTCTGGACCTGACGGGTAAGGTGGTCCGCCTGGTCTGGGAGCAGGTGAAATGGGTCTGCTACGTACGCGACTTCCCTGCCGGCCAAGCAGACCAAACCAACCCTGAGCGTCTGTTGCGCAAGCGGTTTGCGCTGCGTCCTCGCACGGCTGGGTTATGGCTCCGATTGACTCTTGCCGACGGGGATGAGTTGGAGGGACTCGCGGCCAACGACCGGTCTCTCGTTGATGGTGCGGGGCTGCTTCTGACTCCCCCCGATACGCGGTCCAACACGCAAAGGATTTATGTGCCGCGCCAGGCGATTCAGGCGATGGAAGTCATGAGCCTGATTGGAGCCGCAGCAAGAAAGCGGGCTGAGGCGTCGAGGCCGGGCGGCGGACAGCGCGACTTGTTTGGCGGCGAAGGTGAGGTCAATTAGGCGCGCTGAAGCCGGGGCAAGGGGGGCATCTCAAGCAGTGAGCGGTAATAGTCGGCCGTGATGTTCACCACTCGCTCTTCAGGATAATGCTGGAGCACCCAGTCGCGGGCAGCGTGGCCCATGATGCGGCTGCGCTGGGGATTGCGAACGATCTGGAGCACTGCCTCGCAGATGGCGTCGGAGTTGCCGGGTGGAACGAGAAGTCCAGTGATTGAAGGAACGACGGAATCGCGGGCGCCGGTGCAAAATGTGGTGACAACCGGAATCCCGCTGGCGGCGGCTTCAAGAACGACATTCGGAAAACCTTCACGCCAAGTGGGCAGAACCAGCACATCCATGGCGCGATAATAGGGCGCCATATCGCTGACGAATCCCGTGCTATACACGTGCGGATGACATCGGATGCGGTTGCGAAGACTGAGGTCGAGGGAATCCTCAGAACTGTCGAACCAACCCACGAGCAAGAGACGAGCCGAGGGCTCAGCGCGCAAAATCGAATCAAAGGCTTTTACGAGATCGGGCACGCCTTTGTCGCGGGTCAACCTGCCCGCAAAGCCGATCAGCGGCGCTTCGCGCGGAATTCCAAGCCGCGCACGCACTTGGCTCGACCCGGGCGAGAAGCGTTCGACATCCACGCCATTGCTGCTTCCTTCACCAAGTAGTTGCAGTTTCCGGGCGGGTGCAATCCGCAAGGCCAGCGCTTGAGTACGGAGGCTTTGGCTATTGCACAAAACAACACTTGCACAGGCCGAGGCCAGTCGCTCCGCGAACAACAGGGCGTGTCGTTTAAGACCGGTGCAGGTCTCCAACTTGAGCCCGCGCAGCATGTAAACGCGCCGCGGTACACGGCGAAGCTTGGCAGCAAGTGTGCCGAGGAACCCCGCTTTGGGCGTACCAAATTCAACAAGATCGGGCCTGCGAAACCCGAGAAGACGCCACAGGCGATACAGAGAAACAAGATCCGCCAATGGGGCAATGCCGCGGCGCATGGGAATCGCAATCGGCTCCACGCGTTCGCGCGCCGCAGTAGTCCAAAGCAGATCGCCGGGGCTTGAGACCAGGAGCACGCGGAAGCCCGCCTCCCGGAGCGTGCGAAGGCGGGCGCTCAAGACCAAGCAGGTTTGCGGATGCGTGACGCCGACGAGAATTGTGGCGCCCGCGCCAGGTGCGGAAGAACGATGTGAAGATGGCCCAGAGTTCCACATAAAGCGTCAGCGCTTGCTCCGATTCTCCCGATCCTTCGAGGAGAATCACGGAGAATGTACCATTTCGCCGCGACGCAGGAGTGTGACGTCAGGCACTTCCTCAAGCTGTATTTCCATAATGGGAGGGGCATCTCCCCCGGGAACCGATTTGAGCCGAGTTCCAGGAGCGTGCGCCCCTGCAGGTCGATACAACCGAGTGACTGCGCGCGTGACTGCGGACACACCCAAAGCGTTGACAGGGGCGGACAATTAATGTGATCGGTGAAACTTGCATTCACCTGTCCAGGGGAGATCAAAGGGTGCAAAGGATTCGATTGCTTTTGCTTATCCCGCGGCTGGGTGGAGGCGGTTCCCAGCATGTGATCACCCTGCTGGCGAAGGAGCTGCCCCGGGAAAAATATGAGGTTCACCTGGGACTTGTAACCGCTGCCGAAGCGCAGCCCTACGACTTGCCACAGTGGGTCGAGGTCAACTTGCTTGGAGCGGGGCGTGTGCGCAATGGGGCTCTCCCGTTGCTGCGTCTGATTTGGCGGCTCAAGCCCGATGTGATTCTGTCAGGAACTGCGGAGGTGAACTTCCTCGCACTCTTGCTGCGCCCGTTTCTCCCGCTGAAAACGAGATTTCTGGTCCGGCAGAACGGTACGATATCGTGGGCTCTCGCTCAGGGCGGAGTTCCCCGCTACACGCGCTGGCTCTACCGTTTGCTCTACCCGCGCGCGGACGGAGTGATTTGCCAATCGCGCGCGATGGCTGCAGACTTGACTCGTGAGTTGAACCTAAGCGAAGAGAAGACGGAAGTGTTACCGAATCCTGTGGATCTCAGGCGAATCAGCGAGGGAATGCATGCCCCAAGAGCGCGCGTGGGCGCGGGTCCGCATTTGCTGGCCGTGGGAAGGCTGGCCGAGGAAAAGGGATTTGACTTGCTGCTGCATGCGCTCGTGACGGTCCGCGACCGGTTTCCTGGGATTGACCTGATCGTTGCGGGTGAAGGGCGAGAAGAATCGTCTCTCAAGGCGCTTTGCCGCAAGTTTTATCTGGAGACTGCCGTCAGCTTTGTTGGCCACATCGAACGGGTCCACGCATTTTTCCCCGGAACCACCCTGTTCGTGCTCTCCTCGCGGTTTGAAGGGATACCAAATTCGCTGCTGGAGGCCTCTGTTGCCGGGTTGCCGATTGTAGCAACGCCGGCATCGGAGGGGATTGTGGACCTATTGCGCGGCCAGCCCGGCGCATGGCTGGCGCCGGAGTGCACAGCCGAAGCGCTTGCGGAGACATTAATCGCGGCCCTTGAGTCGATTCGGCCTGGAGACAGGTTTCGCCATCGATCGTTCCCGCCGCTGGATGATTCGGCCGGACAAACAGTCGAACTGCAAGTCTAAAAACGCAGCTCGATGATAAATGACAAATTGAAAGCCGGAATGGCGGGTATCCAGGGGATGCGTGCGTGATCGAGCCACTTGACATCTCTTCCGTAAGAGTATTTCCTTGAGTACAGTTTTCCACCTCCAGTGAGTGGCCCTTTGAAGGGCCAATTATGCGTTGCTGAGGGAAAGCGCGCTTTGACGGAAAGCCCGGGCAGGCTGGACAAGGATTATTTCCAGCCGAATATTTATTAAAGCCACAGCCCGGCATCGTCGAGTCAGTCTCCCACAAAAGCAGTTCCCAGGATGCTTGTTCCGATTGCCATGTGTCTTTACACATGCGCGCATCTGCGTGCATCCAAGATGCGTGACTGCCGAACTTTAAATGCACGAAACGTCCGTAACGGCTCTTGCGCCAGCGCGGGCTGAGTGGTGTGGTTTGAGTTGCCGGGGGATCGATATGTATCGCGACGGGCTTTCCGGAACGCGTGCGGCAGTGAGGGGCGCGTGTACTCTTTCGCTCTTCGCAGTTTCATTTTTCGGAGTGGGGTTGACATTCGTTTGGTCGGCCCTGGTTGACCGCCTTCGCTTGCGGCACAAGGCCGGTGGACCGGAATACAAAGCGGCCTGGGCGGAAGAGGAATTCCAATTCGAGCATGCCATCGAAAAATATCAAAAGCTGATTGACGCGGCCGTGCAGAGGCCCCGGTGAGCCACATTGCGATCATGATCCCCGGATTGGACCGCATTGGCGGAGCGGAGCGGCAAGCCTTGCTGCTGGCGAAAGGACTGCGCAGACGCGGCTGGCGAGTGACTGTGGTCGCGCTCTCGGGCCAAGGAGGTGCGGCAGCTGCGGAATTGCGCGGGGCCGAAGTTGCGTTCCTGAGCCTGGAAATGCGCAAGGGGCTGGCGGACCCACGGGGTTGGATCTGCTACAACCGGTGGCTTTGGCGTGAACGGCCCGACGTGGTACATGCGCACCTTCCCCATGCGGCGTGGCTGACGCGATGGTCGCGGTTGGCGTCGCCGGCTTCGGTGGTCATCGATACGCTGCACAGCTCGCACACGGGAAGAATTGGCCGGCGCATCGGTTATTGCTGCAGTCGTTGGCTGCCGGATCGGGTAACGGCGGTGAGCCACTCAACGGCGGGATCGCATCTCGCGGCTGGAATGGTGAACACGAGCCAGCTCACAGTTGTGGGAAACGGGATTGATGTAGACGATTGGCGGCCCGATGAGAGGGCACGAGCGGCGGCGCGGCGCGAACTGTGCATCACGGACGAGTTTTTGTGGCTTGCGGTGGGCAGACTGGAGGCGATGAAGGACTTCCCTGCTCTGCTGCGAGCGGTGGCGCACGTGCCGGAGAAACCGCGTCTCCTGGTACTCGGAACGGGGCCGTTGCACGACGAACTGGTGGGATTGGCCGCGCGACTCGGGCTGGAACAGCATGTGCGGTTCGCGGGATTCGATCCCGATGTGAAGCGCTGGATGCAGGCTGCGGACGGGTTCGTGCTCGCATCGCATTACGAGGGATTGCCGATGGTACTGCTGGAAGCGGGCGCCTGCGAATTGCCTGCCGTTGCAACGGATGTTCCCGGCACGCGAGAAGCAGTTGTAGACGGTGAGACTGGATGGCTGGTGCCGCCGGGCAATGCTGGCGGCCTGGCAGCAGCGATGACGAAACTGATGGCAGCCCCAGCGGCGGACCGGTGCGCGATGGGCGCGCGAGCGCGCGTGTGGGTGAGCAATCGCTTTGGTTTGCAGAAAGTGCTGGACCAGTGGGAAACGGTCTACGCGGAATTGCTCGAAGCCAACTTTGTGAAGCGGCGAATTGGCTTGAGCGAGCGTGCAATCATGACGCGGCGCAGCGAAAGTTCCGTCTGAATACGCTCAAAAAAAGCGAGCGGTGCGGGTGACTGCTGTGCGAGAAGGCGATCAACCGAAGTGAATTGGCTGGAGCGAGCGTAAAGGAAAGCGCGAAGCTTTGCGAGTTCGTCATCTCGGATGGTATTCGGGTGGATGCAGATGGTCCAGATGCCGCTGGGCTTTTCGACCGGCGCCCAGAGTTGCTGCGGAATCCAAATGACTCCACCGCGAAGAAACGGCATGCGTGCGAAGCCGTCGGATAGCAAGTGAATTCCCTCTGACCGGAGCACCGCCAGCGTCTGCGCGTCAAATCCATGACGCGGCGGAACAAAAATGCGCGGGTCGAGGCCGTTGCCACGCAGGATGCGCAAGCCCCCGCGAATCCATGCACGCTGCGTTCCGGCTACGACACCTGCAAACTCCGACATGCGATGCAGGCCAAGAAGGCTGCGGCCCGGACTGAAGCAAAGATGGTGGTAACCGTGCAGTCCGATGGTCGCACCGGAAGATTCGAGGGCGCGCGCTTCGTCCCAGAAGGCGGGGTCGGGCGGAGATACGGCGAGAGATGCATCGTGGTTGTCGGGAACGATGGCAAGGATGGGCTGAAGATGGAACTCATCGATAAGCGCACGGACGAGCTTCCAGCGCTCGTGAGAGACGGTTGGACAGAGATCGTCGATGCGGAGCAGGTAGCGAGCAGGCGCGGGAATCATGCGGCGGCCTCCGTGGAGGCGGTACGCGCAAGAAGGCGTCTGCTCCAATACCAGCAATAGAAGAGCGTACTGACGGTCCAAAGCGAAGTCGCAAGAGCGATCCCGGCGACGCCGAGCCAGCGCATGAGGACGAGATTGAGCACGATATCGAGGGCGAGGTTAAGGATGCCGCAATAGAGGATGAGATCGGTGCGGCACATGGCGACGAGAAACCGGTAGTAAACGCGGCTGGCGACGAAGAACGGAATCTGGATGGCGTACATGGCAAGCACTGAGGCGACGACGGCGGTGTCGCGCTGGGCCGAAGCGGCCGTGCTCAAGCGCGACACGAACCAGAGGGCGAGCAAAGGCGATGAGAAGAGCCACGATGGGAACGGAGATAAGTGCGGTAAGACGGACCCAGGCGCGGAGAGTGTGACGGCATGCGGACCAATCACGATGGGCGATCATGCGCGAGAAGTAGGGCACGATGGCGGTAGAGATTGCGCCTGCCAGGAGCGAAAGCACGACACTGACAAAGCGATTGGCGTAGACCAGCGCGGAGACGCTGCCGGAAGGCAGCATCGCGGCCATCGACTGATCGACAAGCAAACCACCCGACGCGACAACGCTGCTGAGCAGGACGGGCCCGTATTGGCCGGCAACCTCGCGCGTGGCGTCGGTCATGCCGTACCAGCGCAACTGGAAGCGATAACCTTGCGTGTGCATCATTGCGCCGACGATGATGGCGTGGAGCAGCGACCCGGCGAGCGTGGCATAGACCATGGCCCAGATGCCGAAGCGCCCGCCGAGAAACAGGGCGCCAGAGGCGACGGAAATGGAGATGACGGCAGGCGCGAGCGCCGGAAGAGCGAAGCGGTCGAGCGTGTTGAGAACCGCCGTGCAGTTGGTCGCGATGCCGGTGATTAGAACGATGGGCAGTAGACCGTAGAAAAGATGGATGGCAAGCGAGAGCTTAGCAGGCGGGAAATGCGATGCGATCAGCGGAAAGAATGCCGTGCGCCGCGAGCGCCATGACTGCAGTTGCGGCGCCGAGCAAAAGGCACATGGCGAACATGGAGCTCGAAAGAAGCTGCTGCGCGCGTTCGCGACCCTCCTGTTCCCTCACCCGCACCAGCGTGGGAACGAGCGCCTGGTTCATTGACTCTGAGATGAGGTTCACGAGAAGGCTGGGAATGAGCGCTGCGGCGAGGAAAGCGTCCATGGCGTCGGAGCGGCCATAGACCGAGGCGACACCGATCTCCTTGGCGGTGGCGACGAGTTTGACAATAATCGCGGCGGCGCTGACTGACACGAAGGCGCGGAAGATGGTGCGATTGGCAATTGAGGCTCGAGGCAGTGCGGCGATCGTGGTGGTGTGAGACATAGCGCAAGAACTAAGAATCAGTCTGTAAATCGGGCGGGGGAGTGAGCTGCGAAGAAAGCCAGGACACCCCATTCGCAGAAAGGCAAGCGTCCAGCGCGTCTGCGATCTTCCCCTGCCAACCGCCCGGCGACAACAATCATGCCGAAGAGCAGCCACGTCGTGCGGTTCTCCTCGACAGTGGCCGTGAGCGATGTGACGGCCCACACCAGGAGCACGCTGACGAGCGCGATGCGGAGAGCGCCGCGCGTCCGGAAGGCGGAGCGTGCGGCCAGGACGACGAGGGCGGACGCAAGAAAGAGAGCGCAGAGTCCTCCGCCGACGGCAATAGAGAGCATGGTGTTGTGAGCGGTGTCGATGGGCGCCAAATGCGCTGCAGCAGATGAATGTGCCGGCGCCCGTTCCGAAAATTGGCGCGTGAACAAAGGCTCCCCAGCCGGCGGACCAGATGTTGAGGCGCTGATTCAAGTCGCCGCTGCGAATCTGCTCAGGGATGGTTGCGAGCCGATCGAGAGTTGCGGCGGGAACGATGAGCCAGAGTGCGGCGATCAACGGCGGCAGCGCAATGACGGCAGCCATAACCCGGCGGCCATGCCCGCGTGCGAGAAGAATGGCGGAGCCGGCAAGAGCGACGATGGCCGCGAGAAACCCGCCGCGCGATGCTGTAACCAGAACGGCGAGGAGGCCCAACGGTAGAAAGCCGAAGGCGACCAAGCGCCACGATCGGCGCGGGTCGCAGTTTAGAAGCAGTGCGGCCAGCGGAAAGCCGAGATCGAGAAAGCGGGCGACCTCGTTGGGGTCCTGACCGTAGGCAGCAAAGCGAATCTGGCCCGCCGCAATCGCTTCAGCCGAGCGAAATGCAACTAGCGTGAGAATGGCCAGCACCCACGAGCCCGCCACGGTGGCGCGCAAAAGGTCAAGCAGGTCGGCGGGAGTGTCGGCAAATTCCCATACCAGCCAGACGATCATCATCTCCTGAAAGTAGGCGCGGATTTTTGTCGAGTGTCGCGACGGGATCGATGGTCCAGAAGTACGAATAGCAGAGCCAGAGATAGAGAGCGAGTGTGAACCACCAGAATGCGCTGGGTGTGCGCATACACCCAGCCTGCAGGACGGCTGGAATCGCGGCGAGAAGGACGAGCAGACCGGCGATGCGGGCAATGTTGCCCAGAGGCTCGCCCAGGTCGAGCGAGTACTCCCAGGGGATGGTGAAGGCGAAAATGAGAAGGAGAACCCAGGCGGTCTTTCGCATGGCTAATACCTTTGCGAGTAGACCAGCCCGGAGTAAATCGTGACGCCGATGGTGGATTGGATGGCCGACTCCATGGTTCGATTCAAGAGATTCTTGGCGACCGAGTCGGGAACAAAGATGATGTCGCGATCCTGGACAGGCTGGTCGGGATCTTTGCCGCGCAACATGCGCTTGAGATCCAGCGCGATCATGGTCCGGCCGCCTTTTTGCTCGCGAATGAGCACTGGCCTTGCCGACCGCGGCGTTTTGCGATGGGCCCCAGGCAAGCGAGAGCGCCTGCACGACGGTGAGTCCCTGCACAGGATCGACTGGAAAACCTCCGGGGCGAATGACGTCGCCGACGATATAGACGAGGCCTGCGCGGCTTACCTGCACGGTGTCACCGGCGCTAAGCTCGGGATTGTGGTCGGCCGCTGTGTCCGTCCCGCTGGGATCGAGGACAACGGGATGCGCCGTTTTGGGGTCGTTCTCGTGAAAGATATTGACCAGGCGGCCAGCATTGGGCGCAAGGCCAGACGCAGCAGAGATAAGATCGAGCAGTCGATGGTGAACGGTGTAGGGGTAGACGCCGGGCCGCGCGACCTCGCCGAGAACGCTGACGTCCTGGCCAGCATAGGCTGTGACGAGCACTGAGACGAGCGGATGCAGAAGCATGCCTTTTTTCAGCAGCGCGGCCTCGATGGCGTGTGCGGCGGCGGGCTCTTCCATTCCTGCGATCTCTATCTCGCCGATCATGGGCAAGGTCACACTGCCCGCGGCAGAGACGCGGACGGAGCTGCGGAATTCAGGCGTGTGGTACTCGCTGATTTCGATCAGATCGCCGGGAGCAATGGGAGCGAGCATGGGCGCGGAGGGTTGCGATGCGGCGAACGGCGGCGCTCCCGCATTGACTGGAGCAGCGCTGTTCCAGACGGTGGGCGCTTCTTTCGGATTGGGCAGGCTCTTGGTCTCCTGCGATTGCGGAAAGCTGGCAACGCCGGTGGGCAGGCCGGAAGTGCTGGGCGTGGGCGCCTGCGCGCGGAGAGCTGCACCGCCGACGCATAGCGCCAAGAGAGCGATGGCCGCGCGCGCGCCAGTCGACGAGAGCGACTCGCGCAAAAGCGCCGCTCCGACGGCAATCCAGAGGCCGGCAAAAAAAACGATGGCGAGATAGAGAGGCAGATCGGGCGCGACCGGCTTGGCGGGCTGGCGGGCATAGTCGACCACGGAGATGTTGGAGGCGCGCACGCCCGCAGCAAGGCCGGCCTCTTCGGATTTTTCAAGCACGCGAATATAGAGATCGTGGCTGGCGTTCGCTTCCTGGCGCATCACCACGTATTGGGCTTCAGCCTGATTAAGCTTCATGCCTTCGCTGGTGATTTGCTCCAGTCTTTTGCGAACCAATTGCTCGCGGCCGACTGCAGTTCGCCAATTACTGCGAAAGCGATCGAGGAGCTTGGTGTCTTCCGCCTGCTTTTGGCTGTCGAGATCCTGCAACTGGCGTCCGATTTCAACGACGCGGGGAAAACTGGGGCCGTGTTCGGCGCTGAGCTGGGCCTGCTCCTGCTCGAGATCGCTACGGCGGGCGCGGATCTGCTGGAGCAGCGCGGTGGAAAGAGTGCTGCCTGCGGCCTGCAAGCGCGGATCGGAGGCCACTACGATCTCCGGGTCGCCGTTCGAAGCGTTGCGGTACTCAGCCTCTGCAAGGATCCGGTCCGTAGTGGCAGACACGAACTGGCGGCTGAGGTCGTCTATCTCAAGCAACCCAGCGGTGTGATCGGTTTCGCCGGGCTGGCCGTTTGAGAGGATCTCCGGCGTATTGACGATGCCGTGCTCCGCTTCAAACTCGGCGAGGCGCTGCTGGTCGGCGTCAACGCGGGTCTTGAGGTCGGCGAGTTGGGCGCTGAGCCAGTTGGAGGCCTCGGCGGTAGCCTCAACCTGCGATTCGGTTTCCTCGTCGCCGTAGGCGCGGATGAGCGCGTTTACAACGGCGGCAGAAAGAGCGGCGTCGCGCGAGCGGAAGCGAATCTCCACAAGCAGTGTGCGCGGCATAGCCTGGATGTGAAGCCGCCGCGCGAATCGATCGAGGAGCCAGGCTCGCGCTTGAGGCGAAGGTGCGGCGGGATTGAAGCCGGGGAACTCGGAGACAAAGCGGCCGCGAAACGCGGGAGCCTGGCAGAGCTTGAGACCGACGATCACGCGCCAGGCGAGGCGGTCGCTGCGCAGGACGTCAGCCAGAGTTTCCTGCGCGATGGGAGCGGAGAGGATCGACGACGAGATCGAGGACTCGGCGGGATCGAGGCTGAGCGAGGAAGCGGGCGTAGCGCGCAGCTCGACACGGGCGGTGGCTTCATATTGATTGGGCGCGACAAACCAGTAAACGAAGCACGCAACCAGCAATGGGCCTTCGATGATGGCGATCAAGCGGCGGCGACGCCAGATAATCTGCTGGAGCTCGCGGAACGAGGTAGACGTCGGCCGTGCGGATTCGGCAGCTTGCGTCCCCGAAACTTCGGGAGGTGCTTCCTGGATAGAGAGCTGGCCCGGCAAGGAAGGTAAACCTCGATCCCAAAAACATCAAGACGCAGACTTGCCTGGGCGAAGAGCAGGTGCAGCAGTGTTGCAGAGTGGTCGCTGGTAGTGTCGCTGATTCAAGCGAGCTTGTTCGTGTTATCCATCACATAAGAAGGTTCGGCGGGCGGGGAGGGACGGATGGGGACTGAGAGCGATGCGCGAAGTGAGTTCAGGCGCTTTGGCGGTACCACTCGACCGTACGGCGGAGGCCTGTTCGGAAATCGACAAGCGGCTTGTAGCCGAGCAGCTCGCCTGCCAGGCTGATGTCGGCGAGAGAGTGGCGGATATCGCCTGATCGCGGATCAGCGTAGGATAGATCACCTTGATAACCAGTGAGTTCTTTAAGAATATTAAAGGTCTGGTTGAGGGTAATGGCCGAGCCGGTGGCGCAGTTCATCATTGAGCCTGAGACCCTTTCCGCGGGAGCGGAGGCGGCCTGCAGGTTGGCATGGACGACGTTGTCGATGTAGGTAAAGTCGCGGCTCTGCTCGCCGTCGCCGTAGATGGTGGGTCGCTCGCCTGCGAGCATCTTGCGACAGAAGATAGCCAGGACGCCGGAGTAATGCGAGGTCGGGTCCTGGTATGGGCCAAAGACGTTGAAGTAGCGCAAGGTCACGGTCTCAAGCCCGTAAACGCGGGTGAAGGAGCGCATGTAGTGCTCGCCTGCAAGCTTGGCGACAGCGTAAGGGCTCACAGGATTGGGCAGCATCTGCTCGTGCTTGGGAAGGGTGGGCGTGTCGCCGTAGACCGAAGAGGAGCCGGCGTAAATGACGCGGCGCACGCCGGCGGCGCGGGCAGCAACGAGCAGATTGAGTGTGGCGTCGACGCAGTTGCGGTTGGTGGCGGCGGGATCGGCGACGGAGCGCGGCACTGAGGCAAGCGCTGCTTCGTGGAAGACGATCTCGACTTCGGCGCAGGCCCGGGCGCAAACGGCCGGATCGGTCAGGTCGCCCTCGATGAAATCCATGGTCTCAAGGCCGGCGAGGTTGGTGCGTTTGCCTGTGATGAAGTTGTCGACGCCGCGAACCGATTCACCGCGCCTGAGCAGTGCCGCGGCGATGGATCGGCCGATGAAGCCGGCAGCGCCCGTGATGAGATATTGAGCCAAGAAAGAAACCTCTTTCGTGCGGCGATTGAGAATGAGATTGTGCCTAGACTTCGCTTTCCAGCATACGCGACCGTCTAGGCCGCTCCTAAGTCTTCAGCGCGGCGCGTGTTGCCAGTCGGCAAAATATGCCATGTTAAGTCCCAGCAACCGGAATGCGCCAAAGGAAATCAACAATACAATCAACGGAATCATTGCGCCTCCTTGGCCCGGCTCCTTCCTGATTCGGTCTTCGCGAACCCTGCGTGGCTTACTTATTTTGGGCCTTCGGCACGAGACTCACGACGCCCGAAGCCGCCGGGTCCTTCACAGTGCGCAGCGGGGCTCATCGTGTATTGTTGCATCGTTCGATGATGATAATTATTCTTCCAACCCTGGCTGAGCCCCGGCACTTCTCGATCGGCGAGAAGGCGGCTTTTGCGGCGTTGGCCGCGGCGTCGGTGTGGGCCTTCTGGCGGCGCTTTGGCCCGATTCTTGGCAGGATTCTGCACTCGAAGAAAGACGCAGATTTTCGCTTGTTTCCGCTCGGCCGGCGCCTGCGCGACTTCATTTGGGAAGTCATGCTGCAGGCGAAGGTGATTCGCGAGCGGCCGCTGGCCGGATTAGCCCATGCGCTTGTGTTCTGGGCGTTCTGCGCCTTTGCAGTGGTCACGATGAACCACTGCGCAATGGCCTTCGGAGCCGGCTTTCTGGATCCGGCGGGACCGGTGGGGCGAATTTTCTTCTACGTGGCTGCGGCATTTGCTGTTGCATGTGCGGTCGGAATATTCGGGCTGTTTGTGCGGAGGTTTGTTGTCAGGCCCAAGTGGCTGGGCGACCTTTCATGGGGATCGGGGCTGGTTGCGCTGCTCATTTTTCTGCTGATGGTCACGTATCTGGCTGCATTTTTTGTTCCTGACAGGAGTGCCGCGGCGCAGGCGCTGTGGTGGGCGCACACCATCACGCTGCTGGCGTTTCTGCCGGTTATTCCGCACACCAAGCACGTGCACCTGGTATTGAGCCCGTTTACCGTATTTTTGTCGCGCGGAGGGTTTGCGAAGATTCCGCCCCTCGTCGGCGACGAGGACTTTGGACTCGTAGCCGGGAAGGATTTAACGCGGCTGGTGAGCCTGCAGACGTACTCGTGCGTGGAGTGCGGGCGTTGCATGGAACACTGCCCCGCGAACAATACTGGGAAGCTGCTGAACCCGAAGGAAATTGTGCTGGGACTGCGCGGCTACCTCAATGAATATGGCCCAGCGAGCGACGAGCCGCTGCTTGGCAAATACAACGCGCAGAAGGCGGCGTTTGAATGCACGACGTGCGGCGCATGCGAATTCCAGTGCCCGGTAGGGATCGAGCACGTGCCCATCATTGTTGGGCTGCGGCGCGGCGCGGTGAATACGGGCGCATGGCAGGACGATCACGGGGCAAAGCTCTTTTTGGCGCTAGAGCGCGGCAGTAACGCCTTGGGCTTGAGCGCGACGGAGCGCGAAAAGTTTATCGGGAAGAGTGCCCTGCCTTTCTTCGACGGGACGCAGGAGTACTGCCTATGGCTCGGCTGCATGGGTGCGCATGACCCGCGCGGGCGCGAAATTGTGCTGGCGCTGGTGCGCGTAATGCGCCACCTGGGCGTAAGCTTCGGCGTACTGCGCAAGGAAAAGTGTACGGGAGATCCGGTGCGGCGTCTCGGCAACGATCTGCTGTTCCAGCAATTGGCAGAAGCCAACCTGGAGACGGTTGCGCAGAACAAGGTGAACAAGATCGTGTCGATCTGTCCGCATTGCGTGCGCACCATTCAGGAAGACTGGAAGGAATTCGGGACGCCGCCGGTTGTCGAGCATCACAGCGAGTTTCTGGCTCGGCACTTGCGCGAGTTGAGCTCTATATCAGGGCACGACTTCAATCGGGCCGATAGCACCGGAAGTCTTGTATCAGGGCACGAGTTTACTCGTGCCGAAAACACCCAAAATACACCCGGGGCCTTAGCCCCTCAGGATTCCTCTTCCCCGCGCAATAAAATTGTCTTCCACGATCCCTGCTACCTTGGCCGCTATCGGGGTGTGTACGACCAGCCGCGTCAAGTTGCCTCGCTGGCCGGCGATCTCGTTGAAGCTCCGCGTTCGGGCGAACGGAGTTTCTGCTGCGGAGCCGGCGGCGGTCTTGTGTTTCTGGGCGAGGAAAAGGGCGAACGCGTAAGCCAAGTGCGCGCAGCGGAGCTAGTGGCGACCGGTGCGGGCATTGTCGCCGCTGCATGCCCTTTCTGCAATACGATGTTCCGGGATGCATTTGCATCCAAGGGTGAAGGCGCGCCGGAGTTGTTGGACATTGCGCAGTTGATCGCGCGCGGGCTGCCGGAATGACATCAATGAGTTATGGGAGCATGGAAAAATGAAGATCATCGTCGCAATCAAGCAAGTGCCCGATCGCGATGCGCCGGTGCGCATTTCCGCTGTCGGCAAATGGATTGACGAGTCCAGCCTCCAGTGGGCGATGAACGAGCCGGACGCCTACGCCCTTGAAGAGGCGCTGCAGTTGAAGGAGAAGGACGGCGGCGAGGTTGTTGTACTCAGCGCGGGACCGGAGCGCGCGGGCTCCACGATTCGCGAAGCGCTGGCCAAGGGCGCTGACCGCGCAATTCACGTTGTCTGCGACGACCTGGGCGCACGCGATGCGCTCGGAGTGGCAAAGCTGCTGGCCGCCGCGATCAAGCCCGAGAATCCGGATCTCGTGCTCACCGGGTTGCAGTCGGAGGACTTGGGGCTGGGGCAGACGGGCGTAATTGTGGCGGAGTTGCTGGAGCTTCCACACGCCACGCTGATTCTGCACGTAGAAAAGACCAATGCGCGTGTTACCGTGAAGCGCGAGCTGGAAGAGGGATGGTTTCAGCAAATCGACATGCCGCTGCCGGCGGTGCTGACGATGCAGTCGGGCGGCAACAAGCTGCGCTACGCCACCCTGATGGGCATCAAGCGCGCCAAGACGAAGGAATTCAAAACCGTGAGCGCGGCAGAGCTGGGCGTGGACGCAGCGCCAGTCGTCTTGCTCGAAGAAATCTCCGTGCCAAAAAAGCAGAAGTCGACACAAATGCTGACCGGCTCGCCGAAGGAGGCCGCGGCGGCGCTGGTAGAAAAAATGAAGACGGAGGCGCGGGTGTTATGAGCAGCATTCTGGTTGTTCTGGAAGATCGTGGCGGAAGGATCAGAAGCGCAAGTTGGGAAGCGCTCGCCGCCGCTCTCAAGCTTGGCTCGGCAGAGAACGTAACAGCGGTGGCAATGGGCGCGCAGACTGAGGCACTCGCAGCTGAAGCCGCTGCCAAGCCGTTCAGCCAAGTCGTCCGCGTGGAGCATCCATTGCTCGCGATCTACACTGCGGATGGTTTTTCGGCAGCCCTGCATCAGCTCATCCAAAACGAGAACCCTACGCACGTGGTCTTCCCGCATACATACCAGGTGCGCGATTACGCCCCTGCGCTGGCTGCGCGCATGGGCCAGGTGCTGATTGGTGACGTGGTGGCGATTGAAGACGGTCCGGTGTTTACGCGGCAACTGATGCAGGGGCGGCTCAACGGATCGTACCGGCACAGCGGCAATGGGCCGTGCTTCGTGTCGATGCAGGCGGGAGCGTTTCGCGCCGATGCTTTGGATGCCGCTCCCGCTTCAGCTTCAGCAGCGATTTCGACTTTTACTCCGAATCTCGATGCGGCGCAGATTCGCACCAAGCCGGGCGAACCGTTCCGCGAGGCTGCGCAGACTGTGGACCTAGGCTCAGCGCAGCGCATTGTCAGCGTTGGCCGCGGCATCAAGGAAGAGGCAAACCTCGGCCTCGTAAAAGATCTCGCAGCGGCGCTGGGTGCGGAGCTCGCCGCGTCCCGCCCCATCTGCGACAACGGATGGCTGCCGATGGATCGCCAGGTAGGTAGCTCGGGCCAGACAGTCGCGCCCAAGCTCTACCTCGCGGTTGGCATCTCGGGCGCGATTCAGCATCTTGTCGGCATGAAGGGCTCGCAGTGCATTGTCGCCATCAACAGGGATCCCGAGGCGCCAATCTTCGAGGTCGCTGACTATGGGATCGCCGGCGATCTGTTTGAGGTGGTTCCGGCGCTCACTGAAGCAGTGAAGGCGGCGAAGGCATAGAGCGCCCCAGCAGCGCGCTGCGAACCTCCTGTGATCCTTGCCTCACAGAGGCATCAAAACGGCTTCCTCGTGGGGAAACTTGTCCAGCGTTTCGCGGCTGATCTTCAGGTGATCCATCACAAGCTGCGGCGGCAGGTGAGTCAGCCAGTTGCTGAGCGAGACATCCTGGTACTGGTGGCTCTTGAAGATTTCAAGGAAGACGAGATCGGTGTCGCCGGTGTTCTCAATGTAATGCGGGAAGTTCTGGCGGATATAACCTACATCGCCTTCCTGAAAATCCATGGTGCGCGCGCGGCTGGCGGCGGCAAACGTAGTCATCCTTCCCTTCCCCTTGATGTAGTACTGCCACTCGTCGGCGTTGGGGTGCCAGTGCATCTCGCGCAAACCACCGGGGTGCAGCGTCACGTGCGCGGCAGCAACGGTCCCTGACACAGGAAAATTGCGTGAATCCACGATGCGGACTTCGCCTCCGCGCGTGCGTTTGGTTGGCTCCGTGCTGGTTAGGCGGTAGTCGAAAGGCAGACGCGATGTGCCCAGATTGCCTGCAGCGGCGCGCTGATCCATAGCCAGAGGGCCGGGGATTGTCCCGGGGAAGATGTAAAGGCCCTCGGATGGCTGACTGGGAAATGCAGAGGCGGGGACGCCGAAGTTTTTCTCGATGATCGAAGGCGGCGTGTGCGCCATCCAGTCGGTCACAAGGATGGTTTCGTACTCGTCGAATGCGCCATCGTCAAAAACGAGAAGGAACTCGCAACCATCGGGCTGCAGTCCCTGGATAGAATGCGGATAGCCGGCCGGAAAATTCCAGATGTCGCCTTCTTTCACATCGTCGACAAAGCTGCGGCCGTCCGGATCGATGCAGGTGATGCGCGCACCACCGTAAAGCATGATCGCCCACTCGGCAGCCGAGTGCCAGTGCAGCTCGCGAATGCCGCCGGGGTCGAGACGCATCTCCACGCCCGCAATGGTTTTCGAGATGCCGAGGTCACTGACAGTAACCTGGCGCGTCCAGCCGCCCGGCTCAATGCGCTTGTGCGCTACCGAGAAAGGGTATTTGAAAGCCGGCAAGCTGCCGTGGTCGGTGGGCGGCGGAGTCTCGGAGTCTGGATTGGCGGCGAAGAGCGCGCCGCTCTCCTGGCCGAGCGGCATGCTGGCGCTGCGGCTGTGCTCGCCAGCCTCGACTTCCTGCCCAGACTGGCCGTATGCGCCGAGTGCTCCCGCAGCAAGCGTGGCAGGAGCGATCTCGAGGAAAAGACGGCGCGAAGGGTTCGCGGGAGAATCATTCATTGGACATCACCTCTCGGTTATTTGCGATCGCTAGAGCCGTATGACGCCGCCCTGTCGGCCGGATTGGGACGACATAGCGGCTGCGCAGCACACTATACCGCCAGGATAGGCACGCGTTTTGGTTCATTGTTTGCCACATACCGCGGGTAGAAAGAAGACCAAACATGTTGCTTCCGCAGACGTACCTGGACGCGCCGGTTCTTACGATTCTGACCTTGCTGTGCCGGGGATCGTGGGCGAACACGCTCAAGCTGTGTCCGCAGTTTCGCTTTCAACTATTCTATTGGGATTATGCCATTGGCACGGCAGTGGGCGCCGTGTTCTGGGGAATTACATCGGGCAGCATGTCTGTGCAACGATTCTGAAGATGCCACATTTGAGCTGACCATCGCAGAGCGCTACCACGTTGTGCGGACACCCCTCGACCGCAAGACTGCATCGTTGTAGAGGTGGCTGGAATGAGAATTCCTTTCGTGCCGGAGAGAACTACAGCCTTGATCAGGCGCCGAAAGAAGACTTGCGTCGCCATTCTTTCGATTGCCGGATGCGGTCTCATTGTCCTGGGCTGGTTTACCGCCGTTTATTGGCCTTACCGCTATCGCGAAATTCATCCGCTGCTCATCCAGGTCTTCGGCAGCGAGGTGAAGATTACGCACTATCACCGCGTGTATCTGCCGCATCCTGGTTTCATTGCTACGGGCATCACCATTACCCGCCCCTCGGCTCCGAATCAGCCTCCGTTTGGCACAGTTCAGACGCTATACGTACAGGGTGAATGGAATGATCTGCTGCTGTTGCGGCGCCGGGTCCACCTCGTCGAGATGACCGGCGTGCACATTATCATTCCGGCCGTCGGCAGCCCCGCCAGCCGCGAGGAATTCCCGGCAGGAAGCGCAAGCGGATTCGAGGGCCCGAGCACTGCCATCGAACTGTTGCAACTGCACAATTCCATCCTTGAAGTGCAGTACGACTCGGAAAAATCACTGCGGTTTGCGATTCGCTTGCTGGAGTTTCGAAATTTCGAGAGGGGCCACACGGTTCCCTACATCCTGGACATGGAGAATCCTCTTCCCGCGGGCCATATCTCCGCCACCGGAACATTTGGGCCGCTGAATGCGCAGGACGTTGGCATGACTCCTGTTTCAGGACGGTTCGCATTCGACCAGGTGAGGCTGAGCGATATTGGCGAACTTCACGGAATTCTGGCTTCCACCGGCCGCTTCAGCGGACCGCTGCGCGCGATTGAGGCCAGCGCCGACTCCGACACATCTGGCTTCGCAGTGGCCGACGGTCAGCCGACGCAGCTTCAAGGATCGGTGCAATGCACGGTAAATGGCACCAACGGCGATGTGATTCTCCATGCCGTTGAGGTATCGAGCGGCCACACAACCATTCAAGCGCACGGCCAGGTAGCGGGTTCGCCCAAGATCGCCATGGTCGATCTCGCAATGGATCATGGCCGCGCCGAAGAAGTTTTGCGACCGTTTCTGAATGGGAGTGTACCCGTGGCCGGCGCCGTGACACTGCACAGCCACGCGTGGATCGGCCCCAGCGGCAAACCCTTCCTCGAACGACTGCGCGCAGACGGTCAATTCGACCTGCCTGCCGCCGACGCTACAGATGCCAAAATCGAGCACGGTCTGTCTGCTTTCAGTGAGCGTGAGCAGAATCCGAGCGGGAAACCCGCCGCACATTCTACTTCCGATCCTTCTGCCGATCAATCTTCCGATGAGGCCGATGTCCTCTCTTCGCTTTCCGGCCCGGTCACCATTCGCAATGGCGTGATTCGGACGCCAGGGCTGCTGTTTCAGATTCCTGGTGCCCATATTTTATTGCATGGAACCTTCAATCTGAACGGTAGATCCGTTCATCTCGCCGGCACCCTCGAGATGAGTTCCGGAATCTCGCACGCGACCACAGGATGGAAATCCGTGTTGCTGAAGCCGTTTTCGCCATTCTTCAAGCGTAAGTACCACTCCGGTTCGAAGCTTCCGATCACCCTGACTGGAACGCCGGGACATTACCGCGTCGCGCAGGACATTTCCGAGACCAAGTAAACTCCGCCTGTACATGCCGGCAGACGATGCGATAACGTACATGGGTTCCGCAAATCGCATCGCAGAAGAGGCGCTACGCCATGTTGCTTCCGCAAACGTACGGGGCTGCCTTGGGCCTGACCATCCTGACCATGCTGTGCTGGGGATCGTGGGCTAACACGCTCAAGTTGTGCCCCGGTTTTCGATTCCAGCTTTTCTACTGGGACTACGCGATCGGCATGGCGGTGGGCGCCGTGTTCTGGGGAATTACAGCGGGCAGCATGGGTCACGCGGGACTGCCTTTCCTCGCCGACCTGCGTCACACAGCGGCCGTGCCAATGTTCTTCGCAATGATCGGCGGCGCCATCTTCAACGTGGCCAACCTGCTGCTGGTGGCGGCCATCGATGTGGCCGGGTTGGCGGTCGCCTTCCCTGTCGGCATTGGGCTGGCGCTGGTGATTGGCGCAATCTCAAATTATGTGATCAAGCCTGTGGGCAATCCTCTTCTGCTGTTTGGCGGCGTAGCGCTCGTCGTTGTGGCGATTGTGCTGGACGCGGCGGCGTATCGCAGGCGCGAGGCCGCTGGTCAGACGGCAAAACCCACCGCTCCCACTGACAAGACCTCGTCCACGCCCAGGAATCCTTTGCGCGGCATTGTCATCAGTCTCGCGTGCGGCGTGCTGATGGGCTGCTTTTATCCGTTTGTAGCCAAGGCGCTGAACGGCGAGCCACGCCAGCCGGCCCCGGGCCCATATGCCGTCACGATGTTCTTTACCATCGGGCTGCTGATCACCGCCGTGCCGGCCAACTGGCTGCTGATGAAGAGGCCACTCGACGGACGCGAGCCGGTGGACGGCGCGGATTACTGGAAGGCGCCGGTTAGTTGGCATTTGGCGGGCACACTGGGCGGAGCGATCTGGTGCACAGGTGGCGTTGCGAATTTTCTGGCATCGAGCGCGCACCTTGTGGGACCGGCGGTGTCGTATAGCATTGGTCAGGGCGCAACCATGGTGTCGGCCTGCTGGGGCGTGTTTGTCTGGCGTGAATTCGCGGGTGCTCCGCGAGCGGCCACGGTTCTGCTGGTGCTGATGTTTCTCTTTTTTCTTCTGGGGCTGGCATCGGTGGCGGTGGCGCCGCTGTATTGAAAAGTGGTTTGTTGGAAACCGATTTTGCCTCCCACCCTATACCAATTCGCTGCCGCAAATTCGTATAGGATGGGGCTCCCGAATCCTGGCACACGTGGTTTGAGGTTCAACGGCATGACTGACTCGCGCAAGCCGATCGTGATTGTCGGCAGCATCACCATGGACCTGGTGACGCGCACGCCGCGGATTCCAGCGATCGGGCAGACGTTGATTGGCACGGCCTTTGAGACCACGCCAGGCGGCAAGGGTGCGAACCAGGCTGTTGCCGCGGCGCGGCTGGGCGCTCGCGTAGCGATGGTGGCCAAGGTGGGCGACGACGCCTACGGGCCTGCCCTGCTCGACAATCTGCGACGTTCCGGGGTCGAGACCGACGGCATGTCGCAGGTCTCCGGCTCCTCGGGGCTGGCGCCCATGTTTGTGGCCGACGACGGGCTGAACGCGATTGTTGTGGTTCCGGGCGCGAACGGCAAGATGGACCGCGCGACCGTCGACAATCATTCAGAATTGATTCTCTCCGCAGGAATAGTGCTGTGCCAGCTTGAGATTCCCATGGGCACGCTGAGCTATACACTCGATTTTTGCGCTCGGGCTCAAGTGCCGGTGATGCTCGATCCCGCGCCGGCGGCGGATTTGCCGGAAGCCGTATGGAAGCAGGTGGCGTGGTTTACTCCGAACGAGACCGAGGCCGCGCATTACGTGGGCGATGGCGCGAAAGCCGCAGAGACCGCAAAACGGCTGCTGGCCAAAGGCCTGCGCGGCGTGGCGCTGAAGCGCGGCGGCGAGGGCGCGTATGTGGCCGTTGCAGACGGCCGTGCGGATTGGGTGAGGCCGTTCAAAGTGGACGCGATCGATACCGTCGCGGCGGGCGACTGCTTTAACGGCGCGTTTGCCGTTGCGGTTCTTGAAGGGAAGGATCCGTGGACAGCCGCACGCTTTGCCAACGCCGCGGCGGCCCTCTGCGTTACGCGCAAGGGCGCTGCGGCCTCGATGCCCACGCGGGCCGAGGTGGATGATTTTTTGCATGCGCACGCTTAGCTTGAGTTCGCGACCGGCACTTATCCGCGGAAATGATGGTCAATCGAGTTAGAACCGGATGTGTGGGCGCCACGGTTTCTTGTTAATATCCCGCGATATCATAAGCTTTAGCGTCCATCTGTCGGACCCGGCCGTGAGGCCCAGGCCCGCGCCCGCTTCGATATTCCAGATCTTGCCGTTGCGATCAAACGCGCCCCACACTTCGTGGAATTGATTGTGCAAGTTGTCAAAGCTGCTAAAACGTCCGAAGCCGTCGTACTCCTCGGCAGCCACATCCCATGTGCTATTGAAGTTGTACACAATGCGCCCGGAGGGATTGAACTCCAGGCCCGCCGGCCCACCCGTCCAGTCCGTATCGACAATCGGATTGTAAATAAGCTCCCATTTACCGAGGTAGCCGCCGATGATCGGTCGTATCTCGGCCGTATGCGTGCGTGACTCCCAATAATGGTAGTTGAAGCTGAATTCGAAATTCGCGCCCCAGAAGACTTTGTGCTGCTGAGTGTTCGGCCGAACGAACAGTTCGCGGATTTTGAAACCATCAATGGCCCCGCCGCGCCCCGCCGAATACGGCGAATAGACAGGCATATACAGGCCCTGCTCCATCCATGGCTTCACTCCGTACGCCCATTCCCATGCTCCGTTGACCGAATGATTGGCAATGATGGCGCCGGGATAAGCGGGCGTTGTCCTTCCCTCAGGGGTAAAGTTGCTGTGCACCATAATATTGAATATGCCCTGTGGCGCGATGTCGGCATCGTAAACCTGGATCTCATCGGTTTGCCCAAAAATCGACGCGGACACTGCGGTTAGGCAGACGGTGACCAATACAATCGCGCGCAAATTCACTTTTCGAAAAAGTTTCAAGCAGGACTTCCGTGTCGGCATGCAAATGGTCCCCGTTTACCAGCAGCTTTCATTTTGCTTTCCTTGCAATCACAGATTACTATCTGCATCCTGCTGCGCTTCTTTTTTGCGTTTTCAAGAAGGAGGTCCGTGGCGAACTGGAGCACTACGCCGACTACGGTGGCATCACGAGCATTACCAGTCTGCAAGACCAGCTGCAGATTTTTCCGGCCATCAATTTGAATGTCTCGCCGAAGTGGGAGATCAACTTTGGTGTGGGCATAGGCCCGACGGCGGCGACCGACCACTGGATCGTCAAAGGCATTCTGGGACGGCACTTCGACTGGCCGGCGCGGAACAAATAAGATCGTCCGCGCCGACTCTTGTCGCACGCTTCAAAAAAAGCGCGCACCGTCTGTTGTTAGCAAGATTCGCGAAATCCCCTGCAAATCCGGTTGAAGAATTTGCGCCGTGTTTTCAGTGTTGCGAACGGTGACGCACGCGATGCGCTTAACAGCTTTTCAATTCGTTCTTGTGCGTCGAAGCGTGTCAATCGAACATTAGAGTCTTGCTTGACGCCAAACAGCGGGCGGCCCTCGGAGCCTGGAGCAGAGACTCGGGAGGATGCAGCGATCTTACGGCTGCTCTGTGCCGGCTGAAGCAGAAGCGCTTTGTTGTGACACTGCCGCCGGGGTCGCCACATTGTTTTCCATCAGCATCAGGTGCACGCTGCCCGCTTTTACTCCCTCCCGCTTTTCATCGCTCCTTCCAGCTCCAGGCAACTCCTGGTTACCGAGGGCCACGAAGTGCATACGGTAGGCGGGAATCTGGTGTTTGGTTACGAGATAACCCTCGACGGTCTCGGCCAGGCGCTCGGAACCCTGGATGCCGACGCTGCCTGCACCCGGTGCGAACGCGTCCATTTCAAGGGTGTAGCCTCCACGACCAGTCAAACTTGAAGCCAGCTGGTCCAGCTTCGTTTTAGAATCGGCCGACAACTCGGGGCTGTGGCCGCGAAAGGTGACTTCCAGATCGGTGATCCGGTGATACTGGTCAAATCTGTTCAGGGTACCTTTCAACTGTTCAACGCGATTGGACGCCATCTGCGCGGCATTGTTGGCGCTCCGTGCATGCGCGTGGGCAGACATCGCAACCTTGTTTGCCGCGTCGGCCGCCGACTGCGCTTTCTCGATCCTGGCCTGCACCCGTGCGCCGACATCCTTGATGTCCCTCGCGTTCATGGCGTTCACTTCATCTAGTTCGGAAAGCCTGTCGTTGATCGGGTCAAGCTGCTGCTTCAACCACTCCCTGCTGCCCCAGAAACCCTCCCTGGCAGTGGCCGGTGGTTGCTGCGGCGGATCGGCGGTCGTCTCCTGAGTCTGCGAATCAGGAGTGATGTTTTTCCACCCTGAATTCGAATGCGAATCAGGAGTGATTGTTTTCCATCCCGAGCCCGAAGAAGTGTCTGTGTTTTCCTGGCCCCGTGCTACGTATATGGGGACTGCGATCGTGCATGCGAGCATAAGCAGCGCTAACCCGCGCGGAAACGGAGCCACAACGTTGGGAAAGCACCTTAATGCTTGAACCCGTTTCATCAAGCGGCTTGTGGAGTCTTGAACTTTTACGAGCAAAGCTCTTGCGCCGTTTTCGCGTTCTTTGGAAGGTGATGCTCCGACGCAGGGGAGGACATCGATCATTCTGGATTTTTGCATGGTATTTCCTCCTGTCATGAGATCGTTCAAGCCGGAACGCAAGGCAGTTCAGTTGTTCTAAATAACAATTGCCAAAGATAAGCACCCTATGGGGATGCTTATAGCTTGAGAGGAAGTAGATACCTCGCGGAGTGCAGACTCAAAAAACGTTTGCGTTTTTCGTTATGAGCTTTTAAACGTTTGCAGTTTTTCGTCGCGAATTTATAAGACTTTTACGTTCTTCATCGCGAGAGGGGAAGAGTCGCGCAGATGGAAAGCAACCATACACCATTCTCAATTAATTTGAGTCAAGACAAACTCTTGCTCACGAGAATAGCAAAGCGTTGAAACCGCCCAAGAACGGACGGACGAATTCAAAAGACTATTTCAATCTTCGAATCAGGAGTGCGGCTCCCAGCAAAGACCGCCGATCCTTCCGCCGCCCTACCAGTATGTTCCGGCAGCACTCGGATGACAGCCACAAGCCAGAGCGCTGGACGGTATTTTCGTACTTCACTGGCGACACGAAGGTAATTGGCTTTCAAGCCGGCAACAAGTCGAAAGGCAACTTCTGATCCCTCGGCTTCGCATCGGGATGACAGCTCGGAATGAGCTATGCCGGTCAGGCCCGGTCTCCTCGAGGTTACTCTGCTGGCAATCTGTGGCGGCCTCACCACACATGGCAGGCGTCAGCCGGCATCATGGGTTGGCCAACTTTGCAGCCGAAGGCCTCGCCGAACCGCGACATGTTCTGCACCACGCCGTTGGCGCGGAATTCATCGGGTGAATGCGGATCGGTTTGCACTTGCAACCGGATGTCCTGCGGCCGCTGGTTGCTGCACCAGTTCTGGCCAAAGGCAAGGAAGAATTGCTGGATCGGGGTGAATCCATCCGGCTGCGTCGCATTCAGATCGATGCCTTTGCGCTGTGCGTCCTCAAGAAAAGCTCCAAGCGCCAGGCGAATGCCGCCGTTGTCGGCTGTGTTTTCGCCGAGCGTCAGTTTTCCGTTCACCTTTACATCGTCTACCGCGGTGAAGTTTCCGTATTCCTTCACTTCGCAATCGGTCATGTCGTCAAACTTCTTACGATCGTCCGCGGTCCACCAGTTTGCCAGATTGCCGTTGCCGTCGAACTGGCTGCCTTCGTCGTCGAAGCCATGCGTGAGTTCGTGCCCGACAATGGCGCCAATGTGCCCGTAGTTCTCGGCATCGCTGGAGCTCTGATCGTAGAACGGCGCCTGCAGAATTGCCGCGGGGAAATTGATGTCGTTCATGGAGGGGTTATAGAAGGCGTTCACGGTCGCGGGGGTTGTGATCCACTCGCCCCGGTCCACGGGCTTGCCGATCTTTGCCAGCTCGCGCTTGTTTTCAAAGTCCACTCCCCGCCAGAAGTTACCCATAGCATCGCCGCGAATCACGTCCAGCTTTGAATAGTCCCTCCAGTGGTCGGGATAGCCGATTTTATCGGCAATCATGTGCAGCTTGGCTTTCGCTTTGGCCTTAGTGTCGGCGCTCATCCAGGTCTGGTCATTGATCTCATTTCCCATGGAGTCTTCAATGTCATGGACCATTTGCAGCGTGTAGGCCTTGCTTGAAGAAGGAAAGAAATCCTCTACGTAAACCTGGCCCAGGGCCTCGCCCAGAGCCGCATCGGTCGCCCGCACACATCGCTTCCAGCGGGGCGCCTGCTCGGGCTGGCCGCGTAGCTCGTGATTATCGAAATTGAAGTCTTCCTCGCTCATCGCCTTGGGAAGTGCATATTCGGGGACGGAATCGATGAGCTGCCAGCGCAGGTAGGTCTTAATGGTATCGAGATCGGTTGACTCGAAGATCGCCTGCAGTCCCTTGAAGAAATCCGGATTGGCGACGTTCAGATCGGCGATGCCCGGCACGCCGGTATCGGCGAATAATTTGGGCCAGTCGATCTCCGGCGTCAACTGCTGCAATTGCGCCGTAGACATCATGTGATAGACATTTTCCGGCTGCCGGCGCGACGTCACGTCCATCGATATCTTGGCCAGCGCGGTTTCGAGGGCCATGATCTTCTGCGCATCCGACGTAGCTTTTTCAGCCGGCTCGCCCGAAAGCTGAAGCATGGCTGCCACATGCTGCACGTATTCCTGGCGCGTTTTTTCCGCGGCATCGCCGGTGCGGAAGTAGTAGTCGCGCTCTGGCAGTCCGAGGCCGCCCTGGTCGACCGTGGCAATCTGTTTCTGCGCGTCCTTGAAGTCCTGCTGCTCACTGTAGCCAAAAAACGCATTCACGTTGATCATCTGGTAGGGGGCCAGGAGACCGGTCAGTGCTTTCTTGTCAGTGAGCGCGGCAATGCGATCGAACTCCGGCTGCAGCGGCTTCAATCCGTCGGCGTACACGGCGCTTTCGTCCATGCAGCTTGCGTAATAATCGCCGATTTTCTGCTCGTCAGCCGAATGCTGAGCGCTTTTGTCGGCGTACTTATCGAGCAATCCGTGCAACGAGGCCTGGGTGTGGTCGTAGAGGATAAGGAATGAGCCGTAACTCGCTTTGTCCGGAGGAATGGGATACAGCTTGGCGAAGTTGCCGCACGCGTATTGATAAAAGTTCACGCAGGGGTCGGCACTTGGATCCATGATCTGCTTATTGAGGCCAGGCAGAAGCGCAACTGATTTGTCCTGGCTGCTCGATGCCGCAGCCTGTGCGTATAAACATTGGCCGGCGGCTGTGAGCGCAAGGCCTAGGGAGAGCACAACTCCATTTCGACAGATTCGGTTCATGCCGAATGCCTCCAAACGCTGTTTTCCCACGGTTTCTTGCGGCAGACTCCAGCTTGCAGTACTCGCAGCCGCGAATCGCTTCAGGCCACGAGCGCCATGGCGCGGATTGTTTCCTTGCGCACGGAGAGCTTATCGATCAGATCGGCGCGCACCTCGTATCCGCGGCCCGGTGTGTCGGGTACTTCGATCTCGCCCTGCGGCGAGACGGTGACATGGGGCTCGATGATGTCGTCGGCAAAATACCGCGCCGAAGCGGAGACGTCGCCGGGCAAGGTGAAACCTTCAAGCGTGGAGAGTGCGATATTGTGCGCACGGCCGATTCCCGACTCGAGCATGCCGCCGCACCAGACAGGGATGCCGCGCTCCAGCGCCGCATTGTGCACGGCGATCGCCTCGGAGAATCCGCCCACGCGGCCCAGCTTGATGTTGATGATCTTGCACGACTCCATCTCGATGGCAGCCAGCGCGTCCCTGCGGTTGTGGATGGATTCATCGAGGCAGATGGGGGTAATGAGGCGCTTTTGCAGCACGGAGTGGAAGTAGAAGTCGTCGTGCCAGAGGGGCTGCTCGATCATGAGCAAGTCAAAGGCGTCAAACGACAGGATGTGCTCTTCGTCGTGCAGGCGATAGGAGGAATTGGCGTCGCAGCTCAAAAGAATCCCCGGCCAGCGGCTGCGCACGCGCTCGAACACCTCAACATCCCAGCCGGGTTTGCACTTAAGCTTGATGCGCTGATAGCCGGCTGCAAGCTCCCGCTCGATGATGGAAAGAAGTTCCGAGATCGAAGATTGAATCCCCACCGAGACTCCGCAGGGAATGGTCTCGCGGACGCCACCCAGCAGGTTTGAGAGCGAGATGCCTTCGCGCTGCGCTTCAAGATCCCAGATGGCGTTTTCGAGCGCTGCCTTGGCCATGGGATTGCCGCGCACCGAGCGAAAGATGCGCGGGCAGTCGCCGCCATGCTCTGGAGACTCGGCGGCCAGCATGGGCGCGAGCTCGTTCACGAGCACCTGCCAGGCCGAGTCAGTGCATTCGCTCGAAAAGGTCGGGCGCTCGCCGGCAGTGCACTCGCCCCAGCCGGTCAACCCTTCAGATTGCACCTCGGCAAGGACGATGCGGCGATTTCGCGTAACGCCAAAACTGGTTTCGAATGGACGAACGAGTGGAATATGAAGCTCACGCAGAATGATTGAATCAATTCTCATAAAAATCCTCGTCTTGAAATAGTTGGCGCTTCAGCGAGGCGAGGGAACCAAGCTCGAAGAGTCCGTTTCCATCTGCATCCCGGGAGAAGCCAACCGCTGCCAGACCGCGGGAAAATGCCTGTTGAAACTTTTGCCGAATCTCACCCTGAACAGCGAGAGCCCGACTTCGACTCGACTCGTCCGCCTTCCATTGGTCGATTGAGACCGGAATGTGAATGCATTCTTCGATCATGTATGAAGCTGCGGGGCGCTGAGCAAGAATTGCTTTCACTCTTGGGGAATCCAGCTCCCACTCCGCCACCAAACGGTCGGTTGGAAGCCCACCCTGCAGTCGAGATGAGGATACACCATAGAAATCCACAAGATACTTACGCGCGACGGCTCCCAGCCTGTGGATATTGAGGAAAGCGTTTTTGATCTGCAGCGGATCGAACGTCCACTCCATATGGCGGATTCCTCGGGAAAGTGCCTCTTCTCGTTGTTTCCATTTCAGTTGCGAGCCTATGCCCCGATTGCGGTGAGATTCGCAAACGGCCAGCATGTGCGAATGCAGGTAAGGCTGCGGGCCATTTTCGGTCTGTTTGATGGCAGGCAAAGACATGGCGAATCCGACGAGTGGTTCGGCCTTTTTCTCCTCCGCTTTCTCGGTTTTCCCAGTTTCGAAGGCCCCGATGACCTGGCCCCCGATCTTTCGCGCAAGAAGGAACGCTTTGCGTGGTAGGACATCGTTTTTGTCGTATCCCCAGGTTTCGATCTGGAGCCGGACGCAGGCCTCCAACTCCTCAAGTCCTTCGCACGAGCGAATTTCAATCATGGCTGCCCCTGCGCTGCGGGGTTCGCCGGAGAAGCGGTCGCCGAGATGTGACCGGCCGCGAGCTTTTGCTTTGCCCGCTCCCAGAGCGCCTCCAACTCTTCAGGCGAGAGCTCTTCGAGCGGGCGCGGCGTCGTCCGCTCCATCTCGCTGAAGCGCCGGCGAAAACGCAGATTACAGTCGCGTAGCGCCATCTCCGCGTCAACGCCGAGATGACGGCCCAGGTTGACGACGGTAAAAAGCAGATCGCCGAATTCCGCTTCGACTGCAGGCTTACGCGCTGGATCGCCGGATGCTGCCTCGGCCTCCAGCTCGGCGGTCTCTTCGGCCACCTTGGGCAGGAGTTCGCGCCAGCTTGGCCAGTCGAAACCGGATTTCTGCGCCTTGGCGCCCAGCTTGGCGGCTTCAGCCAAAGCCGGAAGGGCGCGAACCACCGAGTCCAGCCTCGATTTTGGCGCCGACGGCGCGTCTGCTGCATGCAATGCCTTTTCGGCGGCCTTGATCTCCTCCCAGTTGCGCAGGACGGCTGCAGCGGAACCCTCGACGTTGGCGTCTATGTGAGCGTTGTTCCCTGCCGCGCGCGATGCCTCTTCGCCGAAGACGTGCGGATGGCGGCGAATGAGTTTGCGATTCAACGCTTCGAGCACATCGGCGATGCTGAAATGGCCATCGTTCACAGCCATCTCCGCATAGAAGAGCACTTGCAGGAGCAGGTCGCCAAGTTCTTCAGGCAAGTGCGCGAAATCGCGGCGCTCGATGGCGTCGAAGACCTCGTAAGCCTCTTCGAGCGTGTATTTACGGATCGAGTCGAAGGATTGCTCGCGATCCCACGGGCAGCCGCCAGGAGCGCGCAAGCGGGCCATGATGGCCACGGATTGCTCAAAAAGCCGTGCCGCACGCGCCGGATCGGTTACCGTTGGCGGCGCGGGATGGGTTGCACTGGATTTCACTGGCGGAAGATCCATGCAATTCCAGTTTACCGTGACGGGAATCATGTCCGTCCCACAGCCGTATACTCAACCCTTGAATGATCCCCGTTCTGGGAACCGTTTTTGCCGGCCTCCTGGGGCTGGCCTTCGGCAGCTTTCTGAACGTGTGCGTGAGCCGCTGGCCCGTCCGCGAAAGCATCGTCCATCCGCGCTCGCACTGCCGGAGCTGCGGACGAACGCTGGCATGGTGGGAGAATGTCCCGCTGGCAAGCTGGCTGATGCTTGGCGGGCGATGCAGGAGCTGCAAAGAGAAGATTGGATGGCGGTATCCGCTGGTGGAGCTGGCGGTGGGCGCATTGTGGGCGACGGTAGCGTGGCATTTTCTCATCTTGATTTCTTTGCCTGACGCGCCAGCCCTTAATATCGCCCTGACAGATGCCCTGGGAAAGATGGTCTTCTATTGGCTGTTGGTAGCCCTGGTAGTGCTCGACGCAGAGAACCTCTGGCTTCCCAACCTGATCACCATCCCCGGAATCATTCTCGGATTGATCCTGACGACGATTCTGGCTCCCCTAGACGATTCATGGTGGCTCGCCCGAGCAAGCTGGAAATCGGCCGCAATGGTCGATCTGATGGCTATTGGCATCGCCGCTGTTCTTATTCTGCTCATCCGCTGGATCTACTGGCTGATTCGCCGGCGCGAAGGCATCGGGCTGGGAGATGCAAAACTGATGGCCCTTCTGGCTGCGTGGCTCGGTCTGCCAGGCACGCTGCTCGCATTCGCCCTCGGCGTAATACTGGGCGCTTTGGCTGCAATCGTTTTGCTGGCTCTACCGTCGGCACGGGGGTCCGGCAGAGGTTGGGCACTCACCAAGTTGCCACTGGGCACATTTCTCTGCGTGGGCGGGATCATCAGCGGCCTGTGGGGAGACTCCATTCTTGCGGCCTACCGGCGTTGGGCTGGAATCTGATCTACCACATCCAAGAATTTACATTTCATGGCATTACGCAAATTAGATAAAGCATATTCTTGCTATTTACGCGCGGAGGCAAGCTTGTCCCGCACCCTCCGTTTTATTTCTGACACGCGCTATTGATGGGGTGCGGCCTGCGCGGGCGGTTGCGGCTTGGCGTTGGCAATCTCAGGATCGTCGAGGTGTTTACGGGCGTCTTTCGAGTGGTGGCTACCCGGATCGTATTCGATCACTTTTAGATAATTCTTTCGCGCGTCGGCAAAGTCGCCCAAGTCGCGCTGGCACTCGGCGAGCCCCCAGTAGACATCAGGGTTGTCGGGATCGAGAATCAGGGCGGATTCGAAGCGGGAGAGCGCACCCTTGAAATCCTTGTTGCTCAGATAGTAGTTGCCGACGTTCTCGTCTTCCTGCGCGCTCTCCTGGTGTTCGGGTACGACGTCGGCGTCGGAGTCTTTCCGGTGGCGCTTGCCTCTCTGGGTCGTGTCGTCATCGGCGGGAGGCATCACGTCACTCATGCCGGCTGTACTGGAGCTGTATTTCTGTTCGCCAGCTTCGGCCGCAGTTCCCGCTTCTTCAGGGGTGCGAACCGGATCGAGATCATCAGCGGGCATGGGAATGTGCACCGCTTCGTCGTCCGGAATCGGAAATGAACCCGATGAGTCTCTTGATGGCATCACCGGAACTGAGTTCGTATCCTCGGGAAAAGGATTGGAATTGGTCTGCTGCTGCGTACTCGCCGGCGCCTGGCTCGATTGCGAATTGTCGGCCGGCTTGTTTTGGCTCGACGAATCGCTGCTCTTTGAGGCTTGTGCAGAAAGCCCCGGTGCAACTGCCACGAGGCAGACCAGAGCCAACGCCGTGCCAAAGACCATCTTCATTCCCAAGCCTCTGTTACCTGGATGCGAGCCTTGTAGCAGGTGAAAGTGAAATCATCGGCGATTGAGAGCCATCCGCATCCATTAAGAGGATCGCACATTTGCAGCAGGGTTTTCACCTCATCGGGCCGCTGCGCCGCCCTCGACAATCCCTGTTGATTGGACTTGGATACGGCGCGATGGTCAACGGCCAGCACCAATGCACGGCGCAGCTGGATACGCCGAGGAGCGGCTGTCGGACGCTATTTTCCACCCCGGCAGCTACCTGCCCCGGAACGATAGAATCCCTCTAGGTCGTCTGCGTTCGAGCAACAGTTCAGGAGATTTGGTTCGCATGCCTTACCAGGTTCTGGCCCGGAAATATCGCCCCCAGCGGTTTGCCGATGTCGCCGGCCAGGATCACGTGACCCGCACCCTGATGAACGCGCTAAGCCAGAACCGCATTGCCCACGGATACATTTTTTCCGGACATCGAGGCATTGGAAAGACCACCATCGCGCGCGTTCTGGCCATGGCGCTGAATTGCCGGAACACGGTGGGATCGCCTGAGCGGCCAACACCGGAGCCATGTGGCGTGTGCGATGCCTGCACTGAGATTCGCCAGGGCAACGCAGTGGATGTGATCGAAATCGATGCCGCCACCAATCGCGGCATCGACGAGATCCGCGAACTGCGCGACGCGGCGCGCTACGCGCCGGCACGCGACCGGTACAAGGTCTATATCCTCGACGAAGCGCACCAGATTACAGAGGCTGCGTTTAATGCTCTGCTGAAAACACTCGAAGAGCCGCCGGCGCACGTCATCTTCATGCTGGCGACCACCGAGCCCGAGAACATTCCGCAGACGATTCGCTCGCGCTGCCAGCACTTCAGTTTTCATGCCGTCAAGTTCGACGACATTCTGGCGCAACTGAAGATGATTTCGGCCGAGGAAAAAATCGCTGCCGACGAGGCGGCGTTGGCGTTGCTGGCCGAGGCAGGCGACGGATCGATGCGTGACGCGCTTTCGATCATGGACCAGGCCATTGCCTCTGCGCCGGTGGAAGGGGGCCAGCCCAGGCTCGCCGCGGAACAGATTCGCGATCTGATGGGAGCGGTGCCGAATACGGTCTTTGAGAAATTAATGGAATCCGTGGCGGCAGGTCAAAGCGCAGAGCTGATGGAGCAGACAAACGGATTGGTGAATGCCGGTCACAGTCCGCAGGCGCTAGCCCGGCAACTGGTTCGCTACTTGCGCAACGCCCTGATGGCGAAGCTGGGGGGCGAAAAGACCGAACTGCTGCAGATTTCGGCAGATGAGCGGGCGCGTGCTATGCGCACGGCAATGTTGTTCAGCGAGGAAGATCTGACGCGCAATCTGCAGATTGTTCTGCGCACATTCGACGATTTGAATTACCGGCAGGAGCAGCGGTTTCATCTTGAGCTTGGGCTCCTGAAACTGATTCACGCGCAGCGCCTGTTGCCCATCGAGGAGTTGCTGAGCGGCGTTGCCGGTGGATCGGGAGTCCGGCAGGCCCCTGCGAGCAGCGCGCCGCGCACAAACGCCGGCAGCGCGCGACCGATGGGCACTTCCGGGGCTGGAGCTGGACCCGGCAGCCCGGCTCGCGAGCCTGGCATTTGGAACCCCGGATCGGGAACGAGCCAACGATCGGCGTTTTCGCGAGACAACGGTGCGAATGCTTCAAGCGCCGGACTTGCATCCACCATGACAACCGGCGACGCGACGCGAGAAAGCGCGCCTTTCCCCGCCGAATCGAGCCATGCAGCGAGATTCGCATCGGCCGAACTGCAAACGGAAGGTGCGCTGGCGAAGGCCCCTGAGATGGAATCATTCGTAGCCAGTGGAACAAACGTTGAACACTTTCGCGAGGCGATTGTGGCTGCACTCTCTGCCGCGGGCCACAGCACTGCCGCGCAATTGCTGGGCACGGGTTCGTGGACAATAGAAAGTGGGAGCGTGCGCGTGGCTGTGCCCGGAATCGGCAAGAAGATGCTGAGCCTGACGGTAAATGCCGCCGCCGAAAAAATTATCCGGCAGGAACTGCAGAAGATGAGCGGCCCGGCGCGTTTCGCGGTGTTCGGCGGAGAGGGGACGGCGACAGCCGTGGTTGAACCCATTGCAGCGCCCGTCGGAAGTGTGCAGGAAACCGCATTGGCGCATCCGCTAGTCAAGCGGGCCCGGGAGATCTTCAACGCCGAGGTCCGCAGCGTCGTCGATCTCAGGCAGAAGTGACGAGGCCATAAACAGGAAAAGCAATCCATGATCAATCCCCTGAAAATTTCGGAGATGCTCTCTCAGGCAGGCCAGATGCAGGAGGAGTTCCAGCGCAAGCTGGGCGAGACGGTGGTAGAGGCAACAAGCGGGGGCGGAGCCGTGACCGCAACCATGAATGGCAAGAAGGAGCTATTGACACTTCACATCGATCCAGCCGCGGTTGTAAGCCTGAGCGGCGGCCAACCTGATGTGGAAATGCTGCAGGATCTGATTGTAGGCGCAGTGAATGAGGCAGGCCGCAAGGCGGACGAGGCCATCAAGTCGAGCGTTCAGGGAATGCTGGGCGGTCTGAAGATTCCTGGGCTGGGTGGGTAAGTGTTTTGAAAGGGCACGAGTTCACTCGTGCCGCAAAGACCCGTTTTTTTTAACCCGGGGCTTTAGCCCCTGAGGGAGCTCTCACAGCGTGGCGCGATATGCCGAGCCGATGGCCCAGCTCATTGAAGAGCTAAAGAAGTTGCCCGGGGTGGGCACCAAGAGCGCACAGCGGTACGCTTTTCATATTCTGCGTTCGAGCGACGAGGACGCCGCAACGCTGGCCGATGCGGTACGCGGGTTGAAGGCGAGTTTGCGGCTGTGCTCGATCTGCAATAACGTGACGGATGTCGACCCCTGCGCCTACTGCGCCAGTCCAGTCCGCAACCAGCGGCTGGTTTGCGTGGTGGAGGAGCCCACCAATATTGATTCAGTCGAGCGAACGCAGAAATACCAGGGCGTTTACCACGTGCTGCACGGAACGCTCTCGCCGCTGCATGGCGTGGGACCCGACCAGTTGCGCGCGGGCACGCTGATCGCGCGAGTCGAGCGCGGCGAAGTCGACGAGGTCATTCTGGCAACAAGCCCGACTCTTGAGGGCGAGGCAACCGCGGATTGGCTTGCCACTGCGCTGCGTGCGTTTCCCGTGCGCATAACGCGCATCGCCACCGGCGTTCCCGCCGGCAGCGACATTGAGTACGCCGACGAGGTAACGATGGCGCGGGCAATTGAGGGGCGGAGAGAGATGTAGCAGCCGCAACTTCGCCTGCCGACGACTCAGCGCGGACTACCCGCACAGTCTCCCGTTCAGTCCAAAGCAAGCGGTCCTATTTTGTCTCCGAAAAAAATGCGGGACAGGCTGGTTAGCCGGTCCCGCAAGGTTTAGGCGTGGGAAGCCGCGCCTCAGGAGACTTACTTTGAAAGTTGATCGAGCGCGAGATTCAATTCCAGAACGTTGACGCGCTGCTCGCCGAGGAAGCCCAGGTCGCGATGCTCGGTGTGCTCGGCAATCAACTTCCGCACCGCGTCCTCACTCAGGCCCCGGGCCTTAGCCACGCGCGGCGCCTGGTAGTCGGCGTCGTCGGGAGTGATGTCCGGGTCGAGACCGGAGGCCGAGGTGGTGACAAGATCGATGGGAACCGGCTTTCCGGGGTTCTGCGCGGCAAGCTTGTCGATGTCGCCCTGGAGCCGCTGCGCGAGCTTGGCATTCGACTGCGCGAGATTCGAGCCGCCCGAGGAGGTCGCGTCGTATCCATTGCCGGCATCGGAAGGACGCGGATGGAAGTACTTGTCAGAGGTAAAGCTCTGGGCGATGAGCTCGGAGCCGATCACTTGGCCGTTGTGAAGGATCAGGCTTCCGGAGGCCTGGCGCGGAAACAGGACATGCGCGAGCCCGGTAATGAACAGCGGATAGGCCAGTCCAAAGAGGATTGCCGTCACGATCGTGAAGCGAATCGACGTTCCCCACACCGAGTGCACGGCCGCACCCTCTTGCTTTTTCGACGGGCTCAAACCAGAGTCGGTCGTTGCGTGTTCCTCCGCAACCAATGTACTTGAGACGGTATGCACAATCAAACTCCTTGAAAACGGGTTTCAGCCTTCAGCAAAGCCGTGCCGGCGTTTCTGTCTATGCCAGGTGCATCGCCACCAGGCACAGGTCGATGGCCTTGATGCCGATAAACGGAATGATGATGCCGCCCACGCCATAAAGAAGCAGGTTCTGGCGAAGCAGCACATCGGCCGCCTTGGGTTCGTATTTCACGCCCTTCAATGCCAGCGGAATCAGGGCGACAATGATGATGGCGTTGAAGATGACCGCCGATAGAATCGCCGACTGAGGCGAGTGCAGATACATGATGTTGAGCGCGTTGAGTACGGGGAACACTCCTGCAAACATGGCGGGAATGATGGCGAAATACTTCGCCACATCGTTGGCGATAGAGAACGTAGTGAGCGCCCCGCGCGTCATGAGCAACTGCTTTCCGATCTCGACAATTTCAATCAGCTTGGTGGGGTTCGAATCCAGGTCCACCATATTGCCAGCCTCTTTTGCAGCCTGCGTGCCGGAGTTCATGGCCACGCCCACATCGGCCTGGGCCAGCGCGGGCGCATCGTTGGTGCCGTCGCCGGTCATGGCCACGAGCTTGCCCTTGCCCTGCTCGCGCTTGATCAGATCCATCTTGTCCTTGGGCTTGGCCTCGGCGAGAAAATCGTCCACGCCGGCCTCGCGCGCAATCACAGCGGCAGTGAGCGGATTGTCGCCGGTAATCATGATGCTGCGGATGCCCATGGCGCGCAGCCTCGCCAGGCGCTCTTTGAGTCCCCCTTTGACGATGTCCTTGAGATAAATGACGCCGAGCGCGGCAGAATTCTCCGCCACCACCAGCGGCGTTCCGCCGGCGCGGGCAATCTCTTCCACATATTCGCGGACCTTCTGCGGCAGCGAGCTGCCCTGCTCTTCAAGGAAGCGTGCGATGGCGTCGGCTGAGCCTTTGCGGATGAGGGTGCCGGGCAGGTTTACCCCGCTCATTCGCGTCTGCGCGGTGAACGGAACAAATTCCGCGTGAATGCCACCCAGGTCGCGGCCGCGCAGATTGTATTTTTCCTTGGCCAGAACCACGATCGACCGGCCCTCGGGCGTCTCGTCGGAAAGTGATGCGAGCTGGGCGGCGTTGGCCAGCCGCTCCTGGCTCACGTCGGGGGCGGGCAGGAATTCAGTGGCCTGCCGATTGCCGAGGGTGATAGTGCCTGTCTTGTCGAGCAGCAACGTGTTTACGTCGCCGGCGGCTTCAACGGCGCGGCCGCTCATGGCCAGCACGTTATATTGCACCAGCCGGTCCATGCCCGCGATGCCGATGGCAGAGAGCAGGCCGCCGATCGTAGTGGGAATGAGGCACACAAGCAACGAGACAAGTACGAAGACCGTCTGCGGCGCGCCCGAATAGATAGCGAACGGCTGCAGCGTAACCACAGCCAACAGGAAGATCACGGTGAGGCCGGATAACAGAATGCTGAGTGCGATCTCGTTGGGCGTCTTCTGGCGCGTGGCGCCCTCGACCAGCGCGATCATGCGATCCAGGAAGGTTTCCCCGGGATTGGAGGTGATCTTCACCTTGATCCAATCCGACAGGACCTTAGTGCCTCCAGTAACAGCCGAGCGATCGCCGCCCGCTTCGCGGATCACGGGAGCTGATTCGCCGGTGATCGCGGACTCGTCTACCGAGGCCACGCCTTCGATCACTTCGCCGTCGCCGGCAATATAGTGGCCGGCCTCGACGTAGATCACGTCTCCGGCGCGAAGCGCGCCGCTGATGACCTCTTCAAAACTGCCGTCTTCCCTGTAACGCTTGGCGATGGTCTCGCCCTTGGCTTTGCGCAGCGTGTCGGCCTGGGCTTTGCCGCGGCCTTCTGCCATGGCCTCCGCAAAATTCGCGAACATCACCGTAAACCACAGCCACAACGTAATCTGCAGGTTGAAGGCGAAGGCCACGCGGTGATGCAGAAAGTTGTCGACGAGTAGCGCCGACGTGAGCACGCTGCCCACTTCAACCACAAACATCACCGGGTTCTTGACCATCCAGCGCGGGTCCAGCTTGCGAATGCTGTCCACGGTTGCCTGGCGCATGATCTGGGTGTTCCAAATGCTTATTTTTTCAGCCATAACAGTCCGTCTTTGCCTTGTCCTGAGTAAGTTTCAGCGGGTTTTAGAACAGCTTCCCTGCTTGTAGCAGCAAGTGTTCCAGTATCGGTCCCAGGCTCAGAGCCGGGAAGAATGTGAGTGCCCCCACGATGACCACAACGCCGACGAGCAAGATGGCGAACAGCGGCGTATTGACGGGGAATGTGCCGGGCGACGGCGGAACGCTTTTCTTTTGCGCCAGATTACCTGCCAGCGCAAGCACAGGAATCATCATGAGGAAACGGCCGATGAGCATGTCCCAGCCCATCGCGATGTTGTACCACCAGTTCGTGCCGAGGCCCGCGAAAGCGGAGCCATTGTTACCCGCGCCCGAGGTGAACGAGTAAAGAATCTCGCTGAATCCGTGGGGCCCGGGATTGGCCATTGCGCTTGTGCCCTGAGGAATCATCACGAAGATCGCTGCAAAAGTGAGAATGATGAAGCAAAAGATGAGGGCGTAAAGCATGGCCATCTTCACGTCGTAAGCTTCGATCTTTTTGCCCAGGTACTCGGGCGTGCGGCCCACCATAAGGCCCGCAATAAACACTGCAAGAACGACGAAGATCAACATGCCGTACATGCCCGCGCCGACACCACCGAAGATGACCTCGCCCATCATGATGTTGACCAGCGGAATCATGCCGCCCAAGGGAGTAAAGCTGTCGTGCATGCTGTTGACGGCGCCGCAACTGGCGTCGGTGGTGATGGTGGCGAAGAGCGTGGAATCGGCGATGCCGAATCGGACCTCTTTGCCTTCGAAATTTCCACCGGGCATAGTGGCGCTCCCGGTTTGCTCCGCGCCGTGAATTAGGTTGTAGGGGTGCGACTCGGCCCAGTACGCTACTGCGAATCCCGCCGCGAAAAGAAAGAACATGGCGGCGAAGACGGCCCATCCATGACCGGGTGAGCCCGTCATGCGTCCGAGCGAGTATGTCAGCCCCGCGCCGATCACGAAGATGGAAAACATTTGGATGAAGTTTGAAAGCGGCGTGGGATTCTCATAGGGATGCGAGCTGTTGGCGTTGAAAAATCCGCCGCCGTTTGTGCCCAGCATCTTGATGGCTTCCTGCGAAGCCACCGGGCCCTGGCCGATGGTCTGTACCTGGGCAGGGTTCTCGAGGGGATGTGCGACCGTGTACGCGTGCAGATTTTGCGGTACACCCGTTGCCACCAGCACCAGCGCGTAGATGATGCACGCGGGCGCCAGAATGTAGAGCAACGTGCGGGTCATATCGACCCAGAAATTTCCGATCGTGGCACAACTGGTCCGCTTGATGCCGCGGATGAGCGCGATGGCCACCACGATGCCTGCCGCCGCAGACCAGAAGTTGTGCGTCGCCAGGCCGGCCATCTCTGTGAGATAGCTCATGGTCGATTCCGGCGTGTAGAACTGCCAGTTCGTGTTGGTGGTGAAGCTGGCGGCGGTATTGAACGCGAGGTCGGTGCCAACGGCGCCCAGGTGCTGTGGGTTCCACGGCAGAAATGCCTGCAGGCGTTCGAGAGCATAGGTGAGAACCATCGTGACCGCCGAGAAACCAAGCATGGCGAATGCGTATTGCGCGCCAGTTCATCTCGTGTTCGGCGTTCACGCCGCTGAGCTTGTAGATGAGCCGCTCAAACGGACGCAAAACGGGATCGAGCCACGTGCGCTCGCCCTCGAGCACGCGCGCCAGGTAGGCGCCGACGGGGCGAACACTCGCAACAGGACAACCGAGTAGATGGCGAATTGCAGCCAGCCATTGACCGACATTTCAGAATCTCTCCGGAAACAGCATTGCGATGGTGAGATAGACCAACAGGAGAATTGAGAGAGCCAGGCCGGTTGCCGAAATCCAATCCATGTGCATGTGCTACCTCAACTTCTGACAAGCCTTGACGTATAGGAACGCCAGGGCGAAGAAAATTACGGTGAACAGCATCATCACTGCATCTTGCATTCACAAACTCCAGTAGCGTGCAAAACTTTGCCAGGCCACGCCGGTTCAAAAGCCACTTGCGCTTGGGAACGCGATCCTTTGCGCTTGCCGAGAAACCGGCGCCGCATGATCCGGATTGATCCGGCCATAGCAGCTAACCAAACCCATTCTGTCTTGTCCGCAATTTGAGTATCGAAAAGATTTCCTAAATAAACCGTAAGGACCGGCTTACGCCGACGGAATTCATGGCGGATCAACAGTAAGCGGGACCGCGGCCTCGCATTATGAGATTTCCCTCGATTTACTCCTGGTTGCCCATCCAGCCCTCGGGAATGAAGCGGTAACCGACCCAGGGCTCGGTTTGAATGTACTGGCGGCCCGTTTCGTTCTCCAGTTTCTTACGCAACTGGCCGACGAAGACGCGCAGATATTCCGGCTGGTGGGCCGATTGTGCTCCCCAGACAGCGGTTAGAAGAGCACGGTGCGTCATCACCTTGCCGGGGTTCCTGGCCAGGTGCAGCAGAAGATCGAATTCCTTGGGAGTAAGGTGTACCGGCTTGCCCTGGACGGTGATGGTATGGGCCTGTGCATCAACCACAAAGTCCCCGGCCTCGATCGCCGCCGCGGTGCGCTCCGGAGCGCGCCGCAGATGGGCGCGAACGCGGGCAAGCAGTTCCTGAATGCTGAATGGCTTCGTGACATAGTCGTCTGCGCCCGCGTCCAGAGCTTCGACCTTCGACCGCTCGTGCTCGCGAACCGAGAGTACCAGAACCGGCGTGATTCCCTGTGAACGGATGAGCCTGCAGACTTCCACGCCGCTGACGCCCGGCATCATCAGGTCGGTGATCACCAGATCGGGCGGCCAGTCGCGAAAGAGCCGCAAGCCTTCCTCGGGGTCGTTGGCCGTACGCACATCGTAGCCCTGCGCAGAGAGCGACCCACGGAGCACTCGCGTAATTTGCGGCTCGTCGTCGATGACCAGAATTCTTCCCGGCATATCGTCCTTCTTTCCAACGGAAGCTTACATCATTGCGGCACGGCATTTCACAAAATGCGACCGACGGGTATGATTCCGATGGGGAAGCACATGGGCGTAAAAGCCTATTCCTGGAAGATCATTCAATGGCTCGCAGCGACGGCCACGGTCGTTCTGACCACGATGCTGCTCGTCGCCCTCCGCGCCAGTTCCACAACGGCCGGTATGCTGTTCCTGGTGATGGTGGTCTGGCTGGCCGCGCAATCCGGTACAGCGCTTTCCATCTACGCTGCCGTTCTCTGCGCCCTTTCGTTCGATTTCTACTTCTTGCCTCCCGTGCACACGCTTTGGCTTGAGGGCGCGCAGGCGTGGGTCGCAATGTTCTCTTTTGTCGCCAGCTGTGCTGTGGTCAATCGCGTGGCAGAGCAGGCGCGGCGCCAGACACGCCAGGCTAAACTGCGGCAGGCCGACCTCGAGCGGCTTTACGAACTGAGCCAGGAGATGATGCTCTTCGAAGACGCCGAAAAACTGCTCCAGGATCTGCCCCGGATCATTGGCCGCATATTTAATCTGGAAGCAGTGGTTCTTTACGTCGGCGACCAGGACCGCTTTCATTCCTCCAGCGGAGAAACACCGGTCAGCGTGCAGGCTCACATGAGAGTGAGCACGCAAGGCCAGAATCCGACGATCGCTCCGCTGGCGGGCTTTCACACGACGGCGCTGATGCTTGGGTTGCGGTCTGTGGGTGCTTTGGCGTGGCGCCCCGACGCCCTTTCGCATGAGGCCGCTGCAGCCGTGAGTGCGCAGGTATCGATCGCCGTGGCGCGGTCCATCACCCTGGAAACTACGGCCCGCATGGAGGCTGCACGCGAAGGCGAACGCTTGCGCACCGCGCTCATCGATTCCCTCACCCACGAGCTGCGTACGCCGCTCACCTCGATCCGCGCGGCCGCGACGATGCTCCTGGAAGCGGAGGGACTCGACGAGGACGGCCGGCAGGATATGGCGCGAATTATCGACGAGGAGACGGCTCGGCTTGACCTGCTGATCGGCGAGTCGGTGGAGATGGCTGAGATCGACGCCAACGTGGTGCAGGTGAAGATGTCGCAGCAGCATCCCCGCGCCTTGCTCGACCAGGCTCTGGAGGAGTCGCGCAAGATTCTGGCCAATCACAAGACGACCATTGCCACGGGCGATTCGCAAGGCTCCGCCGCAGACGAGCCGGCATGGTTCGATCCCAAGCTCTTAGGCAGAGTGTTGCGCCACCTGCTCGAGAATGCAGCCGCGCACACACCGCCTGGGACGCGCGTGACCCTGAGCAGCGAGCGCAGCGGCGACCGATTGGAGTTTTGCGTGGAAGATAACGGGCCAGGCATCGACGCGCTCGATCTGCCGTTGATCTTCGAGAAATTCTATCGCGGCAAGCGCGGCACAGGGAGACGCGAAGGATCTGGGATGGGCCTGGCGATCACGCGCGCCATTCTGGCCGCGCACGGTGGAGGGATTGAGGCCACGAGCGCTCCGGGCGGCGGTGCGCGCTTTCGCTTCTGGGTCCCGCTGGTCGAAAAGGAGCCCGGCGCGAAACGATGAGACGCGAAGCGCATGCTTAGGCTGGATCGTACCAGGACACAAACTCGGCCGGTGGGAGGATGGGAATCTTGCGCCAGGCCTTGCGGGCCAGCAGATCATTGTCGCCGCTGACGATCGCATCGGCCTCGGCCACACTGGCCAGCGCGAGAATGACCTGGTTTCTGCGACCGCGGCTCGGAAGGTGGATTCCGGATACTTCGGCCGGGGAAACCAGGCACATCCAACCTGTGCTGCGGAGTAGATCGACGAAGGCGATTCGGGCGCGCTTCCCCATGTAACGATCGAATTTGCTTTGGCTCAGGACAACGCGCAGCCTTTCCAGCGACTGCTCGCACAAGCAGACCACTCCGTGCTTTAAGGCCAGCGAAAATGCGCGATCCGCAGCAGAGGCAGGACACAGAGCAGCGCTGGCCAGCGCGCTGGTATCGAAGACGATGCGCCGGCTCGTATTCATCTGATCGCCCGCACCATCTGATTGATCTGCTCATCGGTAAGCGTGGCCGCAGCGCGCCGCGTGGATTTCCTTGCCTCGCGTCGCCACGCCGCAAACTCCCTGGCTGCTTGTCTGCGCCTGCGCCTGAGCTCAAGCAGATCGGACATCTCGGCTGCGGAAACGACAAAGACAGTGGGACGGCCATGCCGCGTAATCACCACCGCTTCGCGCTGTGCTGCTTCGAGTAACTCCCCGAAATGATTCTGCGCCTCGACAGAGGTCATCGTCGCCATGGTGGATCCCCCTCCTCAAATTACCAGCTATGTTATCTATTATAGATGTAATACTTATTATAGCTAATTTAGATAAATATACAAGAAGAGAGAACAGCATTGGATCAACGCAGGATTCGGTTGACAGAAAATCCTCCAGGACGAAAATGGGCAGGGCGAGAGGTCAGCCTTCGAGTTTGAATCGCGTCTCGGCCAAGCGGTAAAGTTTTCGCCAGACCAGACGGTTCATCGTAACCACCATGAGGGAGATGAAGATTGTGGCCAACAGCAGCATCGCAAAACGCCCGCTATCGGTTGCGGCATCGATTTGCGCTCCCAGGCCGATGGTTTGCAGAGTCTGGTCCTTGACATGCGAATACTCTGCCATGACCGATGCATTCCACGCCCCGCCCGAGGCGGTAACCATCCCTGTGATCAGGTAAGGAAAGATACCGGGCAGAATCAGCTTTGTCCATCGTTGCCAGCGAGTGAAGCGGTAGAGCGATGCCACCTCGCGCAGATCGGACGGAATGGACATGGCACCCGCAATCACATTGAAGAGGATGTACCATTGCGTACCGAGCAGCATGAGCGCGATGGATCCGATGCCGAGCCCGCCTCCGATTTTCACGAGGCCGATCAGCAAAATGGGAAAAAATGCCGTCGCCGGCACTGAAGCCAGAATCTGCGCCAGCGGCTGCACAATCCGGGCCACGCGCGGATTGAGGCCGATAGCCACGCCCACCGGAATGGTCCACGCCGCCGAGATGACCAGCGCCGCATTGACGCGCAGGAATGTAGCTGCCGCACCCTCCAGCAACAGGCGCAGATCGGGCCAGGTCACCGTTCTCAACATAAAAACGGCCTGCGCCGAAGCCCAGCAGACAGCGCCCGCCGCCGCCACGGCCACCGCCCACAGAAACGGCGAAACTCTGCCCTTGCCAACGTCGTCGATCGGCTTCACCACTCGGCACTCTTCCGAGTGGGCCAGGTGCCGGTAAATGGGCTCTTCCACCCGGTTCAGAATGCGGCCAGGAAGCGATTGCCAGATCTTCGACCGGCGCAGTAGCTCGAGTACCGGCGATTTGACCTGGTCCGCGGCTTCCACCTGCTCGAACTTGAATTTGTCGCTCCATGCGATGAGCGGGCGCCAGATGAGCTGGTCGGTCGCCACGACGATGACGATCACAGTCGCGATTCCGGCCAGCAACGCGCTTACGTTGCCTTCGTTGGTAGCGGCCTGAATGTAGCTGCCCAAGCCGGGCAGCTGGAAGTTGCGATTGCCCATCGTGAAGGTCTCGCAGAAGATAAGCGCAAACCAGCCGCCAGCCACGGAGACGATGGAGTTCCACACCAGGCCGATGGCCGAGAAAGGCATCTCCAACTGCCAGAATCGCTGCCAGCCCGAGTATCGGTAGATGCGAGAAGCCTCAATCATTTCGCGTGGAATGGTTTTGAGCGAAGAGTAAAAGCTGAACGCGAGGTTCCAGACCTGCCCAGTAAAGATCAGCAGAATCACGCCCATCTCAATGCCAAGCTGATGGCCTGGAATGAGCGAAACCATGGCCAGCACCACAGGAGGCAAAAAGCTGAGCACAGGAATCGATTGCAGGATGTCGAGGACCGCGACCATCCACGGCTCGATACGTGGGTTATAGGCGGCGATGTAGCCATAGGCGACAGCGAAGGCCAGGCTGAGCGCATACGCGATGACCATGCGCACAATGGAGTAGAACGCGTACACCGGCAGAGCGCTGAACGATCTTGAAATGGGCACAACCGCTATCGGCTTTTGAAACCAATAGACGCCGGTGCTGACGACAGCAAAAAACAGCGCCAACGCACAGGCTGCCAGCGCGAGATCGATTACGAACGGCCAGGTGCGGACGGTGACGCGCGATCGGGCGAGAGGCTGCGGATAGTTCACTCGCTCTCCCCTACTTCGGCGACTGCCTCTTCCAGCGCGTCGGGCAAAACGAAGCGGCGGCGTGCAGCATCGAAATCGAACAATTCCGCATAGCGGCCCCAGTTGACGGCAGTTTCGATCTGCCTCTGGCTCTCCTCTTCGCTGAACTGCTCGTCGAGCATGTCGAGGAAGAACTCCTCGGGCACGGTGTGGTCGCTCTTTGCGTCAAGCGCGCGGCGAATCTGCCGCAGCAACAGCACATTTTCGATCGCGGCGCTGCGGAAAAGTTCCTTCTGCCGAAGAATCTCGGAGTTCGCAAACTCCTCGCCATTAGGGGTGATGGCGGCATCGCCCTCCTCCACCTTAAGAAAGCCCAGCAATTGCCCAGCGTCCACGATGGGCAACAGATCGTCGATCTCAAAGGCAAGGTCGTCCGCGAGGCGGTACATATCGTCCCGGCCGCCCTTATCGAGCAAGAGTTCGAGCAAGCCAGCAATTCCGCCGGGCCGGGCGTGCGGCAGCATCTGATAGCGCATCTGGCGCTGGTCGCGAACCGGAGGTCCGATGGTCTGGCCGGGCGCCTCAGCAGGCGCTGTGTCAGGACGCGTAAGGACTTTGTAGATATAATCCACGAGCTGCGTGAAGCCCCCGGACTTGCGGTCGCGCGGCTGCGGCAGTTGAACCCGGAAGTCGGTGCGAATATGGCCTGGGTTGCGCCCCAGCACGATGATGCGGTCAGCAAGCAGAACAGCCTCTTCGATGTTGTGCGTTACCAGGAAAACAGCCTTGGTGGGCATTGTCTTCTTCGTCCAAAGCTCGAGCAGTTCGCTGCGCAGATTCTCGGCGGTCAGTACGTCCAGGGCAGAAAAGGGCTCATCCATGAAGAGGACTTCGGGCTCGACGACCAAGGCGCGGGCGAATCCGACACGTTGCCTCATGCCCCCGGAGAGCTCTTTCGGATAGGCCGCTTCGAAGCCATCGAGGCCAACCGTGTCAATCATCTTGATGCTGCGCTCCCGACGCTCGGCCGGAGCGACGCCGCGAGCCTGCAGCGGGGCCTCGACATTTTCCAGCACCGTAAGCCATGGGAATAAAGCAAAGCTCTGAAAGACGATCGAGACATTGATCTCGGCCTCGCGAATCGGCTTGCCATGCCAGTAAACCTGACCGGCTGTCGGCATCGAGAGTCCGGTGAGCATGCGCAGCATCGTCGATTTGCCGGATCCTGAAGGGCCAAGCAGGGCGAGAATTTCGCCGGGGACGATGCTCAGATCGGTCGCCGAGATGACCTGAATCCGATTCTGACTTGGCTGCGCATAGTACTTCTCAATCTTCTCGGCGCGAATGATCGCCTCCGCCGCCGGTGGCGCGTCGTGGGACTGGTCCAGGGTGACCGTCTCAGGCATGTCCGGTTCTCCAATGCTTTTTGGGGGCTCAAAAGCCGTTATCCGTTCCTGCCAGTATATGTTTGAAGATTTGATTCAAGATGAACGGAATGCTCCGCTTTTGAAGTGGACTGCGGTTTTCCGGGTTTTCCCGCGATTTTCTGCAAAATCGAGACCTCTCGACCCGCCGGAACTATCCCTCGAAAGCGTATGATTGGGAAACAAGGTAGTGATCGAGCAGAAAAGCTCGCAATGCCAGGCGCGCCGGGACCTGTATGATGGTTTAGTTCTGATTTCCCTTCCCAAAGAGTCAAAAAGAGTATGTCAAATAACGCCAAACCCAAGGTCCTCGTGGCTGACGACGAACGAGTGATTGCCGACACTCTGGCCATGATTCTGGATCAAAGTGGCTTCGAGACCCGCGCCGTATATTCGGGAGAGAAGGCCCTCGAGCTTGCGGAGACTTTTCGCCCGGATATGCTGATCTCCGACGTGATCATGGCCGATGTGAACGGAATTGAGGCGGCGATCCGGATGCGCGCTTTGCTACCGGAGATCAAGATCCTGCTTTTCTCGGGGCAGGCTGCTACCGCCGATTTGCTCGAAAAGGCTCGCGCCGACGGGTACGAGTTTGAGATCCTGGCCAAGCCGGTGCACCCGCAGGACTTGTTGAGCCGGTTGCGTAAATAACGCAGCCCGGTTTTTGAAGCAGCCTTCGAGCATGGCGCCACGCGATGCCGAAGATGTGCGAGTGGGTCGCACCTTCGTGCTGCGCTCCTGTGATCTGACTCGACCTCCGTCCCCCTGAATTGCGAGAGTAAGAAGATGGCAAAGGTACTTCGCTCGACTCGCGTTTTGACGCCGCAAGGTTTCGCGCCAGCCGTCGTCATCGTGGAGCATGAGCATATCGCCGCCGTCGGCGGTTGGGATGAGGTTCCGCAAGCGGCGGAGTTGCTCGACTTTGGCGACTTGGTCCTTTTGCCCGGCCTGGTAGACACTCATGTTCATATCAACGAACCCGGCCGAACAGAGTGGGAGGGCTTTACCACCGCGACGCAGGCCGCTGCGGCGGGCGGCGTCACCACGCTTGTGGACATGCCGCTGAATTGCGCGCCCGAGACCGTTAATGTGGATGCGCTGGAGGCCAAGCGAAGCGCTGCGCAAGGGAAAGCTTGGGTGGATTGGGCTGCATGGGGCGGCGTCGTGCGCGGCAATGCCGAGTCGCTGCAGGCCTTGGCGCATGCCGGCGTGGCGGGCTTCAAGTGCTTCCTCATCCACTCCGGTATCGATGGTTTCAAGTGGGTGGAAGAGGCGGACTTGCGCGCTGCGCTTGAAAAGCTTCGCGGTTCGAAATTGCCGCTGCTGGTTCACGCCGAGGTTCCGGGCCCAGTCAACTCGTCCACCAACGCTCTGAACGCAAACGACACAGATTGGCGAAGCTACTCCGACTTATATGGCTTCGCGGCCTCCGCTCGCCGAGGTCCAGGCCGTCGAAATGCTGATGCGGCTTGCCGACGATTTCAGCACGCCAATCCACATTGTGCACTTGTCTGCGGCGCAGGCGCTGCCCTTGCTCACGTCGGCGAAGAAATACAAGCTGCCCATCACCGTGGAAACCTGTGTGCACTATCTTTGGTTTGCCGCGGAAGACATTCCCGACGGCGCAACGGAATACAAATGCGCACCGCCCATCCGCAGCGCAGCGAACCGCGAAGCGCTTTGGAAGGCGCTGGAACAGGGTTTGATCGACATGGTGACGACCGACCACTCCCCATGCCCCCCGGCCATGAAGCGGCGCGACGAAGGGCGCTGGGATCTTGCCTGGGGCGGAATTGCAAGCCTGGGGCTGGCGCTGCCGGTGATGTGGACCGCGATATGCAAGCGCGGTGTGAAGCCCGAACGGTGGGCGAATGGATGGCAGCAGCGCCGGCGCGGCTCGCGGGCCTGAAAGGACGAAAGGGCGCACTCGCTGCCGGGGCGGATGCCGATCTTGTGGTTTTCAATCCCGATGAAAGTTGGACTGTCACGCCCGCCGATCTGCATTTTCGCCACAAACTCTCGCCCTACCTGAACGCGCAATTGCGCGGGCGCGTCGAGGAAACTTGGCTGCGCGGCGAGCCGGTATTCAGAGCGGGAAGATTTCTGGGCGAAGCGCGCGGAAGAGAGCAGGTGAGGCGATGAGAGAGCGTGCGGCGCGCGCCATCGCTGAATGCCGGCGAATTGCCACGATGAGTGAGGAGCCGGGCCGCACCACGCGCCGTTTTCTTACGCCGCCGATGCGCGAGGTTCATGCGCTGCTGCGCGCCCGCATGGAAGCGCTGGGCATGGCCGTACATCGTCGACGCCGCCGGCAACCTGCGCGGGCTTGTGGAAACCGGCAGATGCGCAGGGCAGGCGCCTGATTCTCGGCTCGCACATTGACACGGTGCCCGATGCCGGCGCCTTCGACGGCGTGCTGGGCGTAACGCTGGCGCTCGAATTCGTTGAACTTGCACAGGAACTCGAGCTTGCCGCTTGCCGATCGAAGTCATCGCATTCTCTGAGGAAGAAGGCGTGCGCTTTGGCGTGCCCTTCATCGGCAGCCGCGCTGTGGCCGGGCGCTTCGATCCTGCACTGCTCGCGCTCAAGGATGCGGACGGCGTGACGCTGGAGGACGCGATTCGCGCCTTTGGGCTCGATCCCGGCCGAATCGGCGAAGCAGCGCTCGACGCCGACGTCCTGGGTTTCTTCGAAATCCATATCGAGCAGGGCCCGGTGCTCGAGGCGGAGGGGTTGCAGCGTTGCGGCCGTCACAGTCGATCGCCGGGCAGACGCGTCTTGCGCTAAAGTTTACCGGCCATGCCAACCATGCCGGCACCACGCCCATGCGCCTGCGGCGCGATGCTCTGGCCGGCGCGGCGGAATGGATCGGCGCCGTGGAATCGCTTGCGCAGTCGCACCGATGGCCTTGTCGCCACTGTGGGCAAGATTGGATCGTGCGAGCCCAATGCCGGCAACGTGATTCCCGGAGCGGTGCGCGTCTGAGCCTCGACGTGCGGCACGCCCAAGACGCCGCGCGCAATGAAGCCGCTCGAGGCACTGCTGGCGACAGGCCGAAGTCCATCGCCAGACGCGGCGCGATCTTGAACTGCATCGAATTCACGCAGATGGATCAGCCGGCTGTGCCGATGGACGAGCGCCTCACGGCATTTCTGGCCGAGGCAATCGAGGCTGCTGGGTTTGCCGGCAAGGCAAATGCCGAGCGGCGCCGGCCACGACGCAATGGTGATGGCAGCCCGCGTGCCCACCGCCATGCTTTTTCTGCGCAGCCCGGGCGGCATCAGCCATCATCCCGATGAAGCCGTTCGCGAAGAAGATGTGGAAGCCGCGCTCGAATGTGGGACGCAAATTTCTGGAGCGCTTGGCGGCAGAGGTCCGGTAGAATCGAGCAACGCATTTTTTGAATCCCCTTCAACGAGGTCGCACGTGCATCACCTGGGATCAACGCGCAGCAGCCTCAAGTCCGATCATCTGCTGCAGACGCCGGACACTTTTGTTCGCACTCCCGCTGCCCGGCGCAGACGGCGTTGAGTTCGTCATTCATGCTGCGCCGCAACTGGGCGCGCGCTTTACGCAGATGACGGCGGAGTTTGTCGCCGGCGGTTCGCTGGGACCCACGCCGGCGCAGCGTTTTCTTTACGTTCTCGATGGCAAGCTGGAGGTGAAGGCCGGGGGAAAGCGGCGCGTTCTCACGCCGGGCGGATTCGCCTATCTGCCGCAGGGCGCCGCGCACTCGGTGCGCGCGCCGGGCATCGCGCGCGCTGCTGTGATTGAAAAAGCCTACGAGCCTGCGGCCGGCGCGGCCGCTCCGACGGTCGTCGTCGGCGATGAAGACGACGTTGCTCCGACTGCGTTGATGGGCGACAGTGCGCTGCGCGTGCGCGCTCTGTTGCCCGACGCTCCGCCTACGACTTTGCCGTGAATACCATGACCTACGATCCCGGCGCATCCCTCAGCATGGTGGAGATTCATGTGATGGAGCACGGTCTGCTGATGCTTGAGGGCGGCGGCATCTACAGGCTCGGCGACTCGTGGTATCCGGTCCATGCCGGCGACTTCATCTGGATGCGCGCCTACTGCCCGCAATGGTTTGGCGCGCTGGGCAAGCGGCCGGCGAAGTACCTCATCTACAAGGACTGGCGCCGGCATCCGCTGGGAGCATGAACACAATGACCACGACGCGCCCGCAACTCTCGATTGACAGGCTGATGAGCGAGCTGAAGGCTCTGGCGCAGATCTCCGAGGCCGAGCCGCCGGTGGTCACGCGCGTGGTCTTTGGCGAGGCGGACATGCGGGCGCGCGCTTATGTGAAAGGGCTTGTGCGAAGCTGCGGGCCTCGAGCGTGCAGCCACGACGCGATCGGCAACACCTTCGCGCGCTGGGAAGGCAGCGATCCGATCGCTCGCGCCCATCGGCACCGGCTCGCATATCGACGCGATCCCCAACGCGGGCCTCTATGACGGATGCGTGGGCGTGCTGGGCGGCCTGGAAGCGATTCGCGTGCTGAAGGAACTTGGATTCAAGCCGCGGCGATCGATTGAGCTCGTCATCTTCACGGCGGAGGAGCCGACGCGCTTCGGCATTGGCTGCCTTGGCAGCCGCATGATGGCCAACGTGCTCACGCCGCAGCAGGCGCTTGCGCTGCGCGACAAGGAGGGCCGCGGCCTGGAAGAATGGCGCGCGCAGGCTGGATTCTCAGGGCTCGCTCGAGTCGGTCGCCGTGAAACCCGGCCGCTTTCATCAATTTGTTGAGTTGCACATCGAACAGGGGCCGTACCTCGAACAGGAAGGGATCGACGTTGGCCTGGTGACGCACATTGCCGCGCCGGCCAGCCAGCGCATCGTGATTGAAGGCGAAGGCGGACACGCCGGCGGCAAGCTGATGCCGGGGCGGAAAGACGCGCTGTGCCGCAGCCGCCGAGCTGATTCTGGCGCTGGAGTCGGCCGCAAAATCGACCGGAGCCATTGACACGGTGGGCACAGTGGGCATCTGCGAGGTCTTTCCCGGCGCGGTCAACAGCATTCCTTCGCGCGTGACGATGACCACCGACATGCGCGATATCGATGGCGCGCGCCGCGACGGCGTGCTGGCCGCGCTCGCTGCCGCGATTCAACAAGTGAGCGCGCGGCGCGGCGTGAACATCACCACCGAACTTGTGAACGCCGACCCGCCTACAACTTGCGATCCGGCGATTCTGGCGGCTCTTGAGGAATCGGCCAAACAGGCAGGAAAGACCTACAAGAAGATGGTCGCGCGCGCCTATCACGACTCTTCTTTTGTCTCCTGCTTCGCGCCCGTCGCCATGCTGTTCATTCCCTGCCGCGGCGGCGTGAGCCATCGGCCCGATGAATACGCATCGCCTGAGTGGATCGGCAGCGGCGTGCATGTTCTGGCGCGCACGCTGGCGCACATTGCAGCCTGAGGCCGCGCTTTCACTTCTCCGCCACGCCGTTGTATGCTATCCCTCAACCTGTTCGGCGATGCTGTCCCTGGCAACCATGAGCACGCATGCGACAACCCGCATCGTTGGCACTTCCGTTCCGCGCAAGGAAGGCGTCGACAAACTGCTGGGCCGCGCCCGCTATGTAGATGACATTGAGCGCGATGGGATGTGGCACGGAGCCACCGTGCGCAGTTCGATTCCGCGCGGGCTCATCCGCTCGATTGCCTTCGATCGGCGCATCGACTGGAGCGAGTTCGCAGTCGTCACGGCGGCCGATATCCCCGGCGACAATTGCATTCAACTTATCGTTGCCGACCAGCCTTGCCTTGCCGACGGCAAGGTGAATCACTGCGAAGAGCCAATCGTTCTGCTTGCGCACCCTGACAGGCACAAGCTGCGTGAGGCCGTCGGCGCTGTCCACATCGAATATGAATCGCTGGAACCGGTCTTCACCATCGAAGAGAGCGAACAGCAGGACGTGATCATCTGGGGCTCCGACAACCTGCTCAAGACCTTCCTGCTGGAAAAGGGCGACGTTGATTCCGCATGGAACCATGCGGCGCACATCATCGAGGGCGAATACCGCACCGGGGCGCAGGAACATCTTTATATCGAGAACCAGGGAATCATTGCGGAATATGGTGCGGAAAAAGGCGTGACGGTTTGGGGCTCGCTGCAATGCCCATACTACGTTGTGAAATCACTGAAAGCCGTCTTCGACCTGCCCGACGAAAAGGTGCGCGTGATCCAAACCGAGACCGGCGGGGCGTTTGGCGGCAAAGAGGATTTTCCGTCGAACGTAGCTTGTCACGCAGCACTGCTCGCCATGAAGAGCGACCACCCGGTGAAGATTGTTTACGACCGCATGGAAGATCTGGCGGCGACCACTAAGCGCCATCCCTCGCGCGTACGGCATCGCACGGCGCTTGACCACGACGGCAAGCTGCTGGCGATGGAGATCGATCTATCTACGGAAGGCGGCGCCTACGCGACGCTTTCGTCCACAGTGCTTTCGCGCGCCACACTGCATGCGACGGGACCGTATGTTTGTCCGAATGTGCGCGTCCGTTCGCGCGCGTGGGCGACGAATGTGGTTCCTTACGGCGCCTTTCGCGGCTTCGGCGCGCCGCAAGCGATCTTTGCCATGGAGCGGCACATGGACGAAATCAGCGCCGCTCTCGGAATCGATCCCATCAAGCTGCGGCGAAGGAATTTCCTGCACCAGGGAGATACGAACGCAACCGAACAACTGCTGCGCGAGCCGGTGATGATGGATCAACTGCTCGATCGTGCGCTCAAGGAGAGCGACTATTACGCGAAACGCGAGCAATTTGCGCGCGAGAATCCTGACAACCCGGTGAAGCGCGGCATGGGAGTTGCCGCGTTCTACCACGGGTCGGGCTTCACCGGTTCGGGTGAGGAGTATTTGAATTCCCTGGCCGGCATCGATGTGACGCCTGATGGTGTTGTGCGCGTTCTGGTGTCGAACACGGAGTTTGGCCAGGGCACGAACACGATTCTCACGCAGGTTGCCGCGGAAGCCCTCGGCGTTGATTACACTGACGTGACCATGGCCGCGCCCGACACCGGCATCGTGCCCAACAGCGGTCCGACCGTGGCTTCGCGCACTTCAATGGTGGTCGGCCGCCTGATTGAACGCGCCAGTGAGCAGTTGCTTACTCTCTTGCGCGAGCACGTAGGCCTCGGCGAAAACTACACGCGCGATGAATTCTTTGCTGCCTGCGCGCGCTATCGCAGTGCAAAAGGCGAGGTGCTGTCGCTCTGCCGCTACCAGTCGCCGCCGGGAATCCACTGGGACGATAAAACTTATCACGGGGAAGCGTACGGCGCATATGCGTGGGCTGTGTACGTGGCGCAGGTTGCCGTGGACACAATCACGTATTCCGCCGAGGTCGAAGATTTCTGGACCGTGCAGGAGGCGGGCCGCGTGCTGCATCCTGTGCTGGCGGCGGGGCAAATCGAGGGCGGCGTCGCGCAGGGCGTCGGCTATGCACTCTACGAGAAGGTCGTAATGCAGGATGGCCGCATGGCGAACAACCAGATGACCAACTACATTATGCCCACGGCCGAAGATGTTCCGCCGATACATGTGGTCTTCGAGCAAATTCTCTTTCGTCACGGCGGATTCGGAGCCAAGGGAATTGGCGAGTTGCCGCACGACGGGCCGGCGCCGGCCATTTTGAATGCCATTCGCGACGCGACGGGCGTCGGCTTCAACGCGATACCAATGTTGCCGGAAGATCTCTATGAAGGGCTGAAAGAGAGTGAGCCGGTTGAGGGGCCGGCCGCACGGTGAGCGCGATCAGAAATGCGCGGCGAGGCGCGAGGTTGCCCGCGATTCTTTTCCTCGTGAACGACGAAGAACGAACCGTGCATGTGCCGCCGATGAAGCGCCTGCTCGATGTGCTGCGCGAAGATCTGCATCTGACCGGAACCAAGGAAGGCTGCGGCGAAGGCGAGTGTGGCTCCTGCTCGGTGCGAATGAATGGCGAGCTGGTGAATAGTTGTCTCGTTCCCGTGCTGCAGGCCGAGGGCGCAGAGATTCAGACGGTGGAAGGACTAGCTCTGGGTGGTGAACTTCATCCTTTGCAGCAGGCATTTCTGCGGCACGGCGGCGCGCAGTGCGGCATTTGCACGCCGGGCATGTTGATGGCTGCGGCGCAGCTCCTGGCGCACACACCCCACCCCAATGAAGCCGAGATTCGTGAAGCGCTTGCAGGCAATCTCTGCCGCTGTACGGGATTCATGCACATCTTCGAGTCGGTTGCGGCAGCAGCCGGCGAACAGAACCAGGAGACGGCGAGCGCTTCAACGCCGGGGCAGACACGCGATGCGCGGTGATCCAGCAATGCACGATTTAGTCGCGCCGGGCAGCCTGGGCGCGGTGCTGGAACTGCTGGCTGCAGAGCCGGGCAAGTGGATGCCAATCGCGGGCGGGACGGAGTTGATGGTCGCCTTCTCCGCCGGGCGCCTGGCTGCGCCCAAGCTCGTCAGCTTGTGGGGAATCGCCGATCTGCGTGCGACCGAGATAACGCCCGGCAACATCTCAATCGGCGCAGCCGCAACGTTTCTCGATCTGCGCGGGCATGCTGTCATCGCGGCGGAATTGCCATTGCTGGCGCGAGCTGCGAGTTGGATCGGCTCCGTTGCCAACCAGAGCCGCGCCACGCTCGGCGGAAATCTCGTCAATGGCTCGCCTGCAGCAGATTCCTCGCCGGCACTGTTGGTCTACGACGCAGAGATCGAGATGATTTCGGTGCGCGGCAGCAGGCGAATTCCCTACTCTGAATTCCATACCGGCTACAAGCGCAATGTGCTCGCCGCCGACGAACTGCTCTACGCCATTCATCTTCCGCGGCGTTTCGAGCGGCATGTGCAGTACCTGCGCAAAGTGGGAACGCGGCGCGCCATGGCGATTGCGAAGGTGGCATTGGGAGCGGCGGCGCTCGTCGAGAAGAATGTGATTCGGGAGATTCGACTTGGCGCGGCGAGCCTGGCGCCTTATCCCACGCGGCTTTTCGCCACCGAGGCGAAGCTGCTTGGGAACGACATCACCCATGAAACAGTCAAGGCTGCGCGGCGCGCCTTGCTCGCCGAAGTGCAGCCTATCAACGACATCCGTTCAACGGCTGAATACCGCCGCCGCGTGGCAGCGAATCTGCTTGAAGAGTTCTTGCTCGAACTTCGCTCCAAGGGATTGAAAGCGTGAACTCCATTCTGGCGGCATGGAACAAGGCAGACGATTCGGCGGCTCTTGAAGCAATGATGGCGTGCTGCGGGGCGAGGCGCTGGGCGGCACTGATGGTCGCCTCTCGCCCCCTCGCCACCGTCGCAGCATTGAGCGAAACAGCGGACCGCCTGTGGAGTAAGATGCAGGAGGCGGATTGGCTTGAAGCCTTCGCGTGCCATCCGCGCATTGGCGAGCAGAACGCAGCAGCACACGCCGGGGCGCAATCGACGGCCTGGTCGCGGCAGGAGCAGTCGCGAACGGGCGCGGCCGATGAAAACGTGCTGGTCGAGCTTGCAAAAGGGAATAAGCTCTACGAGGAGCGGTTCGGCTTCACTTACATTGTTTGCGCAACCGGCAAGAGCGCCGAAGAGATGCTCGCGATTCTCCGGCGCCGCCTGGCAAATACACGCGAAACGGAACTCCGCGAGGCTGCCGAACAACAACGTCAAATCATGCAGATTCGCTTGGGAAAGTGGCTGGTCGAATGAGCGCAATTACAACTCACGTTCTTGACACCGTGCTTGGCAAGCCCGCCGCGGGCGTGGCCGTGCGCCTGGAGAAGCAGGCCGGCGGAGGCTGGATTGAAGTCTCGAGCAGCGAGCCGATTGAGCGCGCGCAAGGCTCGCCCTGCGATTGGGTGGAACTCTCCGCGGGCGTCACCGACGCCGATGGACGCTGTGGCAATCTCGAGCCCAACGCCGAGCCCGGTGTCTACCGGCTCGTGTTTGACACAGGCGAATATTTCAAACGCATGGGCCGCACCAGCATTTATTCTGAAATTACAGTCACCTTTACTTGCAGCGGCGAGGCGCACTACCATCTTCCCCTGCTGCTGAGCGACAACTGCTACACCATTTACCGAGGAAGCTAATGGCCAGGCTGGGAGCAAACCGCTACGGAAAGTCGCGCGTGCGGCTATCGCGCATCACGCGTTTTGAAGATCGCAACGAGTTCAACGAGTGGACCGTAAACGTAATGTTATACGGGGACTTTGACTCAAGTTACACCGAAGCCGATAACAGCAAGGTCTTGCCCACCGACACCATGAAGAACACTGTGTACGTGGTTGCGCGCACGTCAAAAACAACGACAATCGAGGAATTCGCCAAGGAGCTCGGCGATTATTTTCTCGACAACAACGTGCAGGTATCCAGGGTGAGCATCGTAATCGAGGAAGTGGCGTGGGAGCGGATGGTCGTGGATGGCGCGCGGGATGCCACGACCTTCAAAATGGGCGGACCGGAGTTAAGTACGGTCCTCGCAGTGCGCGAAAAGGGCGGCGAATGGGAGGTCACCTCGGGCGTGGATGGGCTCACCATTCTTAAAACGGCTCATTCGGCCTTCACCGGGTACGTTAAGGACAAGCTGACCACATTGAAGCCGGCGACCGACCGCATTCTGGGCACGCGCGCGACTGTCGAATGGGACTATGCGGATGCGGCCCCGGATTATGCTGGTGTGCGCGCGCGCATTATCGAAGCGATGCTCAAGGTGTTTGCAGGACACGAGAGTATGAGCGTGCAGCACACGCTCTACGACATGGGGAAAGCCGGCCTCGAGGCCGCCCCCGAAATCGCTCGCATCCATCTTTCCATGCCCAATCTGCACCATTTGCTTGCAGCTTTGGGCACCTTCGGATTGGACAATCCAAACCACATCTTTGTGCCCATCGACGAACCGCATGGTACGATCGAGGCCACCATCGAGCGGTAAAAGATTCCCCGGCAGCAAAGGCCACGAGATTGAGCAGCCGATCGAGCACGGAAGGAAAAGTGTACACGCCCGCCGATGTCGCCGAGAGCTACGGCCTGCGTGCCGGGGTGCTCGGACCGGTAGAGACACTCGCGCAATCGGTCTCAGCCATGGCGCCGAGCACGAGCGCTTCACTCACCATCGCGCTGGTCTTCGGTTTGGCCGGCAACGCCACCTGGTTCGTTTACCTGTTGGCCACGGCATCGATGCTGCTCGTGGGCTTTTGCGTCAGCCGCTTTGCCCGGCTCTCTGCGTCGCCCGGTTCTCTCTATTTCTACACTGCAAGCACGCTGCCGCCGGTCTTTGGCGTGGCGGCTGCGTGGGGCCTGCTGCTGGCCTATCTCGCAACCGGGGCCTCCGTTGCTGGCGGGGCGCTCTATTACGCAACCGTGATTGCGCAACAGTTTTTCCATTGGGTGCCGTCCGCAGTTGCCACGCTGGCCGCAGTGTGTGCATTGGCAGGCTGGATCGCGTACCGCGACGTCAAGCTCTCGGCCGAAGTCATGCTCTGGATCGAAGCCTGTTCCGTCAGCCTGATTCTGGTCGTGCTGGTGTTTTTGCCGATCCACATTGGGCTGCAGTTCGACATAAGCCAATTCCGTCTCAAAGGCACTTCCCTTTCCGCGCTCGGACCGGCGCTGGTGCTCTCGATTTTCAGCTTCGTTGGCTTTGAAAGCGCTACGACTCTGGGTGGCGAAGCGCGTGAGCCGCTCAAGACAATTCCCCGTGCCGTATTGCAATGCGCGCTGCTGGCCGGCGTCTTCTTCATGCTCTGCGCCTATTCTGAGGTCCTGGGTTTTCGAGGGGACTCGGGTGCCCTCAGCAATTCGACCAGTCCCTTTCACGAGCTTGCAGCCAAGGCCGGCGTCTCGCCGCTGGGTGTGGCCATCGACTTCGGCGCCCTGATCAGCATGTTTGCCTGCGTGCTGGCGTGTGCCACTGCCGCGGCAAGAGTGCTGATGAACATGGCGCACGATCACTTGCTTCCTAATGTCCTTGCGCGCACCGATCGGCGGCATGGAACTCCGGGAAGAGCGATTGCTCTTTCGACCCTGCTGATGTTCGCTGTCACCGCGGCCATGGCGCTGCGCAACGATACCGGCTACACCATGTACGACCTGCTCGGATCGTTGTCTGTCTTCGGATTTCTCACCGCATACGCGCTGGTGGCGCTTGCGCTTCCCTTCGCGCGGCGAGCCATGGGCCAACATTCTCATTTCGTGGCTGCCATAAGCGTCGTGACGGTTGCCGTGATCCTCCTGATTACGGTCTTCGATCTCAATTCAGCCGCCGACCCCATCCATGCGCGGATTCCCTACATCTACGTCGCTTATATCGCTGCCGGGTTGGCATGGTACGGACTCAGACGGATGAAGCGCGCATCTCATTGATATTCTGTGGAAAAACACTGACAATCCCGCCCGCAGATCCCCAAATCCTTATGCGGATTTTATGCGGCGCTGAGTAACATCCCTTTAACCCGCAGCGCGCGCAGGACCAGGCCAAAAGTCGCGAACGGTTTGTTGCGATTTCTGTTTCTCTGTTTGGTTTTGAACGCTTTCGCAACTTTGCTTCTCCTTTTTTCCAGACGATTCAGGCGCGACACCGGAAATGCTGTGGGAAATCTCTATCTACCGAGGTCAGCCCTTGAAACATTTCACGCGTCTGTTTCCCTCTACCGTTGCGGGCCTGTTGGCAATTGCGGCCGTGGTGTTGTGCAGCAACACTCTGCAGGCTCAGCAAACTCTGGGTGGAATTACGGGTGAAGTGACTGACGCTTCAGGAGGCGTCATCCCCAATGTGACGGTGACGGCGACCGACGAACAGACCTCACTAACCCGCGCAACCAAAAGCAACGGCACCGGCGCTTACACCTTTGTTAATTTGCCCATCGGCAACTACACGCTGACCTATGAGGCTGCGGGGTACCAGGTGCAAAAGACGCCGCACATCACGGTGCAGGCTGACCGTACCGCTACGGTGAATGCGACGTTGAAGGTGGGCCAGACTACTACCACCGTCGAGGTTGACGCGGCGCCGCTGATGAATGCCGTCGACACCACGAACGGCTACGTGATGGAGACCCAGCAGATTTCGCAAACGCCTTTGCCCACCGGCAGTTTTACCGGACTGGCGATCCTTTCCACTGGAGTTGACGCGGAGTTGCCGGGAGGCACGGGCGCCAACTCCGGCCTGGGCAACGCGCCGATCTGGTCCAACGGCCAGCGCGACACATCGAACAGCTTCCTGCTGAATGGCGTGGATGCAACCAACTTGTTCAACGGCAAGAGCACCAGCCAGGTAGATTCTGCGCGCGTCATCAACAGCACCGGCGTGCAGACCAGCCCTGGCGGGGGCGGCGGCGTAATCATGTCGGCGGCCTCAGTCTATCTTTCCATCGGCAACGCTATTCCCACACCGGCTCCTGAAACCCTGCAGGAGGTGCGCGTCAACGCTTCAATGTACAGCGCCGATCAGGGTTCCACCTCCGGCGCTCACATCGACATGAGCACTACATCCGGAACCAACGATATGCACGGAACCGTCTACTTTCACCACGGCACTAACTGGATCAATGCTGCGCCGTTCTTCTACAACCAGGATCCTGACGTTCCGGCATCAGACAAGGTGCCTCAATTACATCGTGAGGAACTTGGCGGGACTTTGGGTGGTCCGATTATAAAGAACAAGCTCTTCGGCTTCGTCGGCTACCAGCACTTGCACGTTTCAGACCAGGAGTTAGGCGATTCGTTCCTCGATGTTCCCGTTGGCTTGTCGGATTCGAATCGCGATCCAGCCGGCCTTGCAGCGCTCGCCAACAATTCCTTCGGCACCAGCCTGACCGGGGCCAACATCGATAAGAATGCGCTCATCTTTTTCAATTCGCCCGCGCTTCCGGGCGAACCGGGCAAATGGCTTATCCCCAACGACGCACTCGGCGGCGTGGGGCCGACGGTCGCTCACCTCGACAATTCGTTCATCCCCGGCACGGGACGCTTTACTGCCGATCATGCAGTCGGCGGATCTCGACTACGACGCAAGCAGCAAGGATACGATCGCGCTCAAGTATTACTACCAGCACGATCCCACCCTGGCGCCCTATTCCTACTCGAGCGTTCCCGGTTTCCCCGAGCACCTCGACTCCGGCGCGCAGGAGTTTTCGATCAACAATACCCTGATCGTGAAATCGAACCTGAGCACGACGGAAACGCTGGGTTTCCTGCGCGAAAAGAATTGGGCCGATAACGATCAGGCATTCGGACCGACTTCGATTCCCGGCGGCGCTTACGGCACGGGTTCTATCAACGTCTTCGGGTCGAAGTACTTTCCCGGCGTCTCCATCTATAACGTTTTGGGCGATTATCAACCCAGCGGCGTAGGTCCGGTCTACTTGAACTTTGGTCCGAACGCGGAATCGCAGTCATCCAACACAGGCATGTTCCAGAATCGCCTTTCGCCATCAGCTGACGCGGTGTGGTTGCTGGGCAAACATACGGTAAGCTTCGGCGCGATGTACAGCTACACGCAGCTCAACACGATCGACAAGCGGACCGGCACGGGAACGGTGGCCACTGATGACTTCAGCCAGTTTGCCCAGGGCTTTGTTACTCCCGGCGACTCGGCGACCGGCTTCTATGTCACGTCGTTCCTGCAAGGGAATGCCAACCGCTACTACCGCGCCAACCAGCTTGGCACATATGTGGAGGATAAGTACCAGGTCACGCCGAGCTTCGCCCTCACTTTGGGCGTCCGTTACGACTGGGATGGCGGCCTGACGGAGAAATATGGGCGCATCTTTAACTTCGATCCCCAACTTTACAGCTACAGCGCGGTTTCCGACACCATCAGCAACCCGGGATTGGTGATCGCCGGTAATAACGTTAACGGCACGAAGGGCATTAGCAACACCACCCTGACCGGCCGCCAATGGGGCGTCGCCCCTCGCATCGGCGCCGCGTGGCAGCCAGGAGTCTTTCATAACAAGTTGGTGGTTCGCACCGGCGGCGGAATGTACTACGATCGCGGCGAACTCTTCACCTACTTCTCGCCAGGGTACGCCATCGGCACTGTGACAGGCGGTCCCTTCGGCGTCAATCAACAGCTCCCGTTTGTGAACGCATCCTCCTGCCCGGCATCATCGGTAACCCTGTATGAGTACTATCTCCCGACCTGCGGTGGAGCGATCGATGACAGCACTGGAGCCGAGATCGGAACTCCGTCCGATGTTGACGGGGATCTCGAAAATCCGTATGGCACCAGCCTCGAATACGCTGCTCCCACCAACCCCAAGGCTTCAGACCTTAGCAATTTCCTGCCCAATGCCTGCAGCATTGTGAACACAGGCTATTCAGGCATTCCGGGACTGTGCAGCAACACCCCAAACGGCGGTGAGATCGTGAATAACGGCCAGCCGATTTCACTCGGCGTCTACGACCGCGCCAACAAACTGCCTTATACGATTAACTACACCCTGGATCTTCAGTGGCAGCCGCGCAACGATGTGGCCATCGAACTCGGCTATGTGGGCAACGTGGGGCGCCACCAGGTGATTCCGGTTCCCTTCAATCAGCCGACGATCAATTCCAAGTCCAACGCGGCACTTTCCGGCGGAGCCTGCCCGCAATGGTACAGCTACGGGTACAACGTGGGATTCAACAGCCTGCCGGCGGGAACGCCCTCCTGCTTCGGCAACCCTGCGGGTTACCTGGCTACGTACGAAGGCGGCAACGTGGATTTGCGCGTTCCTTATGTTGGGTACGCTGCCGAATCGATCAAATACCTTGCTGAAGGCATCGACAACTATAACGCGCTGCAGGCGCACATTGAAAAGCGCATGAGCCACAACTTCATGGTGGGAGCATCGTACACGTGGTCGCACGCCATCGACGAACAGAGCGGGCTCGGACTCTTCTACAACGGCAACAATCCTCTCAATCTGCGCAGCGCGTACGGCTCGGCCGACTTTGACCGCACCCATGTAATCAATTTCAATTACGTCTTCGCGTTGCCCCGACTCGCCGACGAAAACACGATTGGCGGCAAGTTTGTCGATGGGTGGTCCCTCACCGGCCTCACGGTGCTGCAGAGCGGCCAGCCCTACAGCATCATTGACTTTTCCGGAGCTATCGGCAGCATTTACTACTCAACGGCAGATGGGATCACGAATCCTATTGTCCCCTTGGCTGCCGGGTGTTCGGCAAAGAATGCTGTCACCGGAACCTCGGGCGCTTTTTACAATCCGAGCCACAAATATAACGGTGGAGCGCTCAATCCTTCATGCTTCACTCTCCCGCTTCTGCCGGCGGGAGGCCTGAACGGTGCGATTCCTCCGGATGATCCTTACGAGACAGGCTTCACGACGGGCCAGCGCAACATTTTCCGGCAGTCGTTCCAGAAGCGTGCCGACGCTTCGCTCGTCAAGGTCACTACCTTCGATAAAGAGCGGTACAGCGTGAAGTACACCTTCGACGTTTACAACCTGACCAACACCACAAGCTTCGATATTCCCGGCAACGAGGTCTCGCAGAATTCGGGCTATAACGCATTTCCGTACGACGGCCAGCCGGTATCGACTACAAACTGCGCGGCCAATCCCAGCAACACGAACGGTGCACTGTATTCATGCCCGGCGGGCCTGGGTCTTGTGACACATACCATTGGAGCGCCGCGCCAGATTCAGATGTCGCTCCACTTCGATTTCTGATTGCGGTTCTCTCGCAAGCGGCAAAGGCGGCTCCAAACGGGGCCGCTCTTGTTTTCGCCGCATTCTCGCAAGGAGAACGCTCCTCGACGGATTTTGCGCAATTCAAATGCCGCAGATTCCAGCGGAAATACCCCTGTCGGCGCATCCAACCACCTACAATCGCCATATGACCCCTTCCGGGCAAACGATAGGCGCAATTCGTACGACGCTGGCCAGTGGCACTATGCGCCCTTCCCAACTCGCCGAGACCGCGCTCGCGCATTCCAATCAAAATGCCGGCCGCAACACCTATCTTTGGCAGGATGCCGCGTGGACACGCGCCGAAGCCGCGCGCGCCGAAGCCATGCCGCCTTCGAGCGGCGGGCAGTTTGGCGACGGCCGGCCCGCGCTATGGGGTCTGCCGGTCTCTGTGAAAGATTGCTTCGATCTCGCCGGTGCGCCCACTAGTTGCGGCGTCCATTTCTATAGCGATTTGAATGGCATCGCGGGGCGCGACTCCTGGCTTGTGGAGCAACTGCGCGCAGCGGGAGCCGTGATCGCAGGCAAAACACACCTGCATCCCCTTGCCTACGGAATTACGGGCGAGAATCCGGAGTTTGGCGATTGCGTGCAACCGAATGATGCAGGCGCACTCACCGGCGGCTCCTCCAGTGGGGCCGCAGCCAGCGTCCAGGAGGGCTCGGCCGTGGCCGCCATCGGTACAGATACGGGCGGCTCCGTACGCGCACCTGCGGCTCTCTGTGGGCTTGCCGGCTACCGCGCTTCGCTGGGCCGCGGAGATTGGCGGGGCGGCGCACACCTGGCAGAATCCTTTGACACGATGGGCTGGCTCTTCCGCGATCTTGAAGATTCGCCGCTGCTGGCAGCGCCCTTTGCGCCAGCCAAGACGAACTCACTGCGACGATTCACACGCTTCGCTTTCGTCGCGGATCCGTTTCTCCACGATTGCGAGCTGGAAATTCAAGAGAGCTTTCGCGGCATGATTCGCGAGCTCGAGAATTTGGGGCTTGCCGCGCGATGCGTAGACACAAGCTGGTGGGCCGATTCCATGGAAATCTTTGCCCCCATTCAGGCATCGGAAGCGGCACGATTGCATGCTGGCCACTACGATCGTTTTGAACCAGCCATTCGTGATCGCCTGAAATGGGGGGCAAGTTTGAAACCCGATGAAATCGCCGCGCTGCGCAAACGGCACGCAGGTTTCTGCGCGCGAATAAACGACTTGTTCGCGGCGCACGAACTGGTTCTGCTGCCTTCGATTCCCGTGGCGCGCCTCGCGGCCGGCGCCGACCATAGCCAGACTCGCGCCCGCCTTCTCCGCTACACATCCCCGTTCAGCCTGGCTGGAGTACCCACCGTTTGCATTCCCTGTGCCCATGGCGGCATGCAGCTCGCTGCCGAGCGCGAGGCAGATGAATCGCTGCTCGCGCTCGCTGCGCAGATCGGCGCGCAAAGAAAGGTAGCTCCGGCACATTCCTGATTGGTTCGTCCAAGCCCTCTCACGCATCAAGCGGGTGTCGTTGAGGCATTCTGTCGCCTCGCCCGCCGAACCGCCAGGACACAAAGCAAAATCATGCCGGAACCGGCAACAAGCACGGCCCAACCAAGGAGGATGGGAATTCCGAAGGATAAGTCGAGGCCGATCTCTAGCTGCCCGATGCCCAACTCAGCACTGGCGCTATGTCCTTCAACATCCCGGTGGATTGTCATGATGATTCTCTGTCGCTGGCCGAAGTGGGCCCGATAGTACCCGAGAATGACATCGTTCGCGCCGCGTAGTTTGCCGCTATAGGTTCCTTGTTTGATTACGGCCCCGTTGTCGTCCACGATCTTCCAATCCAGATCGAGATAAGCCTCAGGGTCGGGAAATCCTCGCATCCAGGTCAACTCAACCTGGTAATCGCCGCTCAAATACGTTCTGAAGGATGGGGAGGTGTTTTGGCCGGTCTTGAGCGTGATGGGCACGGACAATGGCTGCGCGTTTGCGCCCTGCCATATACCATCGACAAACGGCCCCACACCAGCCACGATGAGCAAACCTCCAACGGCGAGGAGAATCTTGTCGCGCAGCCGGCCTTTCATGACGTTTTCCCCGGAACTAGGAAGGCTTCTCCGACCCGAACGGTTCCGGTTTCATCGAACCGTCGCGCTGCTTGATGAGCATCTGCACCTTGCCCTCGGCGGCCTCCAGTTCCTGCTTGCATGCGGCGGATAGCCCCACACCCTGCTCGAAGAGCTTGAGCGAATCCTCCAGCGCCAGATCGCCTTTCTCCAACTGGTCGACGATGCTTTCGAGCTTCTTCAGCGATTCTTCAAACGACGGCATCGGGTTCACTCTTTGGCGGTCCCGCCGCCGGCAGCGCGCTCGCGAGCACTTCCGCCGCGGCTTCGTAGTCTCCGAACGGGGCACTCACCTGCACACCCTGAACATGGGGCCGAACCGCAGCAAGCATCTCCTGCGCAATCTTGATCCCCTCCGCCCGCGCGGCCTCGCGCGTATCGGCCTGCGCCATGCGCAGCATGATCTCCTCGGGCATCCCGGCGCGCAAGTCGTTCTTCATATACTCGGCGTTGCGCAGACTGGTCAGGGGCCAGATCCCCGCAATGATTGGTATTTGGTGATCCTTGATCCGCTCGAGAAACTGCTCCAGCAGCCGCAGGTCGAAGACCGCCTGCGTAATCGCATATTCTGCGCCTGCCTCCACCTTGTAGGCAAAGCGCCGGAGTTCGTTTTCAATGTCCGGCACACCGGGACTGGCGGCTACACCGATCGTGAAGTTCGTGCTCGCTCCGATCGAGTTTGCTCCAATGTCGAGCCCCCGGTTCAGGCGGCTCACCACGTTCACCAATCCGATGGAATCCACGTCAAATACCGCGGACGCATCAGGATAGTTTCCTTGCTTCGGCGGATCGCCGGTCACACACAGGATGTTGCGCAGCCCGATCGACGATGCGCCCAGTAAATCCGACTGGATCGAGAGAATATTTCGATCGCGGCAAGTGTAGTGCAGGACCGTTTCCATCCCCGTGTGCTGCTGGATCTGGATGCAGAGGCTCTGCCCGCTCATTCTCGCCGACGCCTGAGCCGCGTCGTAAACGTCGACCGCGTGAGCGCCCAACCGCGCCATCGTATGCGCTGCCTCGATCTCCTTCGAGCAGTCGATCCCCCGGGGTGGCACAAGTTCCACCATTGTAATGAACTTCTTCGCCGCCAGCAGCGAGCCGAAGCGCGAGCGTTGCGCCAGGGGCGCAGGCGGCGTCTCTCTGCTCACAGCAGGCGCCGCGCCCGAGCCCTCAATGTGGGGTTGCTCGTCCATCGCTCGTATGGCCGCGCGCATGGCCCGGATATGATTCGGCGTGGTGCCGCAGCAGCCTCCCACCAGTTGCACACCTGCATTGATCGCTTTGCGCGCAAAACTGGCCATGTATTCCGGCGAAACCAGGTAGATGTTTCGGCCCTCCACAGCTCGCGGCAAACCGGCATTGGGCATGGCTGCCAGCGGCAGCGTAGTGGCGGGACGCATGCTCTCGATCGCCGTCAGCACTGTCGCCGGTCCTGTCGAACAGTTCACGCCCACTGCGTCGGCGCCCCATTCCGTGAGCAGCGACGCGGCCTGCACCGGGGAGGAGCCATCGAGGCAATCACCCTCATCGTCGACCGTGACCATGACCAGTACAGGGATGTGCGGCGCGACCGCCTTCGCGGCCTCCAGCGCCTGGCGCGCCTCATTCAGCGCCGGCATGGTCTCAATAATCAGCAGGTCGACGCCATTCTTAGCCAGCAATCCAATTTGCTCTGCGAAAGCCTCGCGCGCTTCCTCCAGGCTGGTTTTGCCCAAAGGCTCCAGCCGCACGCCCAGCGGCCCTACAGCACCGGCTACCCAGGCTTCGCCCGCCTGCTTCTCCTTCAGGCGCTCCACCGCGCGGCGCGCCAGGCGTACGCCCGCGGCGTTAATCTCTTCCACCTTTCCATTCAGCCCGTGGCGCGTCAAACGAAAGCGGTTGGCGCCGAAGGTGTTGGTTTCAAGAATCTCCGCGCCCGCTTGCAGGTATTCATCATGCACCGACAAAATCAGGTTGGGATCCGAGAGATTCAACTCGTCGTAGCAGCGGTTCACGAACACGCCGCGCGCATAAAGCACCGTGCCCATGGCGCCGTCGGCGAGCATGGGGCGATCGGCAAACATCTCGGCAAACCTGGTCATTCTGTTGTCATGCTATCGCATTGCGAGCGCGGTTGTATTCACCTCATCCGCCGCGTCATCCGGCGCCTTCTGCGATCTGTCAGCTTGCGGCGCTGCCTCTCGAAACCCGTCCGCGACCGGGAAGGTCCGCATCCCGGCAGCTCAGCACCATACACTCGTCCGGGCACTCGTCCGGCGGGCCGAAGCGGAGGGCCGCTTTGTTATACTTCCAGAGTCATAGCCTGGATGGAAACCGGTTTTCGTCTCAGCGTTTTCGGGCCGTCCGGTACACCTGTGCCGTCATTCATTTGTCTACGCTGCGGCTCGTTCCGCGCTACCGATCGAGGGTTGGGATTTTGAAGAATAGAAGTCTTTGGATCTGCGCCTGTGCGGCCTTGGCCGCCGCTGTTGCGCTGGCAGGTTGCGGCACGGAATATTACTTTGCGGGCCGCTCACTGCCGCCCAGCAAACTCAAGAACCGGGTCCTGATCGCGATACAGAATCCCGGAACCCTGGCCAAGGGATCGCTCCAATTCGTTGACGCCTACTACGATGAGCGCAGTGGATACGCCGGGACGCCTGCCTCCTTTTCCATCTCCGGATACGGTGGCGCTTTACCGATCACCATCCAGAATTTCCCCGAGGAACAATTCGGCGCCGTCTACGGGGCCGGTGACGGCAGCCTGACCCTGATCGATTATCAGGGGGAAAAAACATCGGGTACCGTGAGTGGGCTGAACGGCCTTTCCTCCAGCATTTTCATCACACGGAGCCGAGACTTCGTTTTTGCCGCCAACCAGGCGACTCACGTGTTCACCGCCGTCAACCAATCTGTCGGCAGTTCCATCGCCCTCAGCCTTCCGGGAGTCTATCGCGTCAGTGTGAACCCCGGTGGCACCGTTGCCATGGCCTTTGTTCAGAATTCAAACTACGCCTACTATCCGCGGCAGCTCACGGCTGCGCAGACAACTGCATACTCTGGAGGCCCTTCAACCTGGCCCAAGGCCGCCGTCGATTGCGAGCCGCAGAACGCGCCGACTTGGTGCCTGCTGCAAATGCAAAGCCCCGATAGCTCCTACGTAGATAATGCCGGCGTCACTGAATACTACGGCGCCCCGCTGGTCTTCGATCGCCCGGTAAAGGCCGTCTTTTCCGGGGATGGCAGCACGGCCTACATCCTCAGTTGCGGGCCAGAGTGCGGAGGGTCGACGTCATCTGTCTCCCTGGTGCCGGTCGCGCCTATGATCTTTGCGCCGGGGCTGCAGTCAGGCCTTCTTCCCTGCAATCTTCCCGCAAACGGGCCTTGTACAAACACCGGCACCAAGCCCATGGTGAATATCCCAATTCCAGGCGGAGCAAGCAACGCTCTGATTGATACCTCAACCATGTATGTGGTTGGCCAGCAGCCACAGGTCATTCAGGGGCAGACGCTATTCGCCGGCAATCTGACGGTCGTCAATCTCAGCAACAACACTGCAGCCAGTCCCGAGCCCATCAGCGACGGCCAACCCGGTGCGACGAGCCGCATGATCGAGGCCGACGACAACACTCTGTGGATTGGCATGACCGGATGTACCACCGGAGTCCGCTACGCAAAGAATCCCGCGGGGGGTTACGGCTGCCTCACGATGTACAACACCTCGACGAATACGGTCACCCTCCTCGAGCCGTACATCGGCGATGCGACGGGCATTGCCGCAGTGACCGGCTTGCATAAGATTTACACGGCCGAAGGCGGACAGGTATACATCTACTCCACAACCAACGGTTCCTCGATCGACAACCAGTACGTCACCGTGACCGGCACTGCTTATGACGTGGCCTACATGGACGGGATAACCGATACCGACAACACCGTCTACTAGGTCTGTGAACAGTATCTGACTCTGATGCCCGCCGAGGCGATTGATTTCCGAGCTGATGTCCTGGCCATCGCCGCGCACCGCGACGACGTTGAGCAAACCTGCGGCGGAACCCTTTTGCGCATGGCGTCGCGCGGCCTGCGCACTGCGATTCTCGATCTCACGCAGGGCGAAGCGGGGACACGCGGGACCGCCGATGATCGTGCCCGCGAGGCCGAAGTAGCCGCACGCATTCTCGGCGTGGGTTGGCGGCAGGCGCTTGCACTGCCAGACGGTGCAATTGCCAACACTCTTGAAAACCGTATCGAAATCGCGCGCGTGCTTCGTCTGCTTCGCCCCCGCGTCGTGATTCTTCCCTACTGGCGTGCGCGCCATCCCGACCACGCCATCGTTGCCTCCCTCGGCTACGAGGCATGTTTCTTGTCGGGATTGAAGAAGATCGACACGGGCTCCGAACCGCACCGGCCCTACAAGATTGTTTACGCCAGCCTCTACGCCGACGTGCGCCCAAGCTTTATGGTCGACGTCACACCCTTTATTGAGCAGCGCCACCAGGCACTGATGGCCTACCGCTCGCAATATGCCAACCAATCGGCCGGCAGCAGTCTCTTCGTTCCCGAGGAGGAGATCCGTGATCGCACCTTCGCTGAGGCGCGGCATTACGGTCTTCTCGCCGGCGTTCGCTACGGCGAACCCTTCGTGCAGAATGAGGTCGGCCTCGTCGACGATCTCACGCTTTTGCCGGTTCAGTCCATTTAGGAATAGAATCCATATCCGATCCAACTCGCACTGGAGATAAGGCCCGATGAATACCATCAGCCGGCGTCGCTTTCTCGCCGCTTCCGCCCTTACGATTGCTGCAACTCGCCTTCGCGCGCAAAGCCCAGGCGCAATTCCTGTCACGCTCTCGATTCCGGCGGAAGCCGCGGGGCCTCGTATCCCCAGTCAATTCATGGGCCTTTCCTACGAAGTGGAACAGTTCACCGATCCGGCGTTCTTCTCGGCCAAGAACGACGGCCTCATTCGCGCCTTCCGGACCCTTGCGGCGCAGGGGGTGCTGCGCCTCGGCGGCAATACCAGCGAGTTCGGCTGGTGGAAGCCCGCGGATGACTCAGCCGAACCCGAACATCCGAAGACTCGCGAGGTGGTCGGCGAGCCCAAAGCCAAGTACTATCCCGTCACGCAGCAGGCCGTGCTCAACCTCGCGGACTTTCTTGAAGCAACGGGCTGGTCCTGCATTTACGGCATCAACATGGGGACCAATACTCCCGAGCGTGCCGCACTCGAAGCCCAATTCGCCGCCAAGGCGCTCGGCCCGCGCCTTCAGTACTTCCAGATCGGCAATGAGGCCGATCTCTTCGGCCGTCACTTGCGCGACCCCAAAACCTGGTCTCCCCTCACCTATCTGGACGAGTGGCTCATGATTGCGCGCGCCATCACCGCCAGCGTGCCGGAAGCAAAATTCGGCATGCCGGACATCGCCTCCAATATGTCATGGCTGCCTGAGATCGCCGGCTCGTGGGCCGGGACTGAAAATCGCCCCGACGTGATTACTCTTACGCACCACTACTATTTCGGTGGGCCGCCTTCAAACCCTGACGTGAATATCCCAAACCTGCTCAAGCCCGCGACGATGGCCAAGGTTCAGGGCATGGCCGACACCGCAACCGCTGCCGCGGATAAGATGCACGTCCGCGTGCGCATGACCGAGGGCAACACCTGCTTTCGAGGCGGAAAGCCTGGGGTCTCGGATGTCTTTGCTGCTGCACTCTGGTCTGCGGACTACTCGCTCCTTCTTGCCAGCAACAATTATTCCGGCATCAATCTCCATGGCGGCACCGGGTCAATTGTCGCAAGCGGGCTCGGAGGAGTCTTGTTTGGCGATCAGGTCCTCAAAGACGAGGGCGCGACGCCGGAACAGATTGCCACGCACCCCCATGCGTACTATTCGCCCATCGCGTCTTTCGGTTCAGACTACGTTCTGGAGCCGGTTGCCTACGGCCTCATGTTTGCCGGGGCACTGAGTGAAGGCACTCTGATCCGGGCCGATCTCACCGCAAAGCTGCAGGAGGCGGGTGTGAACGCCACCGCGTACGCGGCAAAGCTCGCCGACAGCAAGATATCTGTCATCGTTCTCAACAAAGATATGGAGCATGATCTTGCCTTGAGCCTCGACTTTGCCGGGGGCAAAGCAGGAGCGGTAGAGATGGAGACCTTGCACGCTCCGGCTTTGGACAGCCGCGAAGCTCATATCACGCAATCGGCCCAGCCGGACCGCCTGAAACACGGAAAAATCGCGGTCCTGGTTCCGCACGCCTCAGCAATCCGGCTCACCATCGCCTGATCGGCTACTCCGCGAGGCACTAAGGTCTGTGAGACCATATTATTGTCTGGGATTCTCCCCGCCTCCTGCGCCGTAACTGAAAAGCTGACTCTGTCTCCGTTTCGCGTACTTCCTCTGGAGCCGCGACTGGGAGCGAAACTGTAAATGAAAGCGATGCATGCCGCAAAACTGGAATGCAAAGACCTACGAAAAGAATGCCTCCTTCGTGCCTGAGCTCGGGGCCGGCGTGCTGGAGTGGCTCGCCGCGAAGCCCGGTGAGTGCATCCTCGATCTGGGTTGCGGTACCGGCGAACTAACGCAGCGCATTGTTGCCGCCGGCGCCAGTGTGACAGGTATCGATGCCTCGCCGGAGATGGTGGCTGCGGCGCGCGAGAAAGGCCTGCGTGCGGACCACGGCAATGCCGAAAAGCTCCCGTATCCCGATCGCACTTTTGATGCAGTCTTCTCCAATGCCGCGCTCCACTGGATTCGCGGCCAGGATGACATGCTCTCCGAGGTGCGGCGAGTTCTTCGCCCCGGCGGCCGATTCGTGGCCGAGATGGGCGGTCACGGCAACATCGCCGCCATCCGTGTCGCCTTCGCAGCCGTGCTATCCCGCCACGGCTTTGGCAGACTGGGTGAACGCGACAACTACTATCCCACACAAGAGGCCTACGCAAGCCGCCTCGAGCGTCACGCCTTTCATGTGCAACGCATCACACTGTTCCCTCGCCCGACGCCACTGAACGAGGTCAGCATGGAAGGGTGGTTGAATACCTTTTATCGCGGCCCGCTCGACGCCCTGCCGGCGGATCTGAGAAGCACCGCCATCGATGAAACCGTGTCATTGCTCGCCCCGGCTCTTCGCGACCATGACGGCCGCTGGACCGCCGATTATGTTCGGTTGCGTTTCGCCGCTACCACCTGAATTCTGTGAAATTCGGAAGGGGCAAGGAGCCCATCCCTTGGAAGTAACCCTCCCTTTGCACTTTGGTCCTATTGCAATGCAGATCGAAAACCCGCAAAATGCAAGAACGACTACCCCGCCCACGCCGAAGTTTGCACCGAAGAGCTAAGGGTCTAATTAGAATGCCTTTGCCGTTGAAGCCGACCGAAGTCACGACGCAAATTCGACCCATCGTCGGCAACGCATTTCACGAGTCGACGAATCTGGATATTCTGCGTTCGATCGCGGTGACGGTGATCGTGGGCTGTCACTTCGCTTCTTACGCCTTCCATACGGGGGAACGTTTGAGCCCGGCCTGGCTTATCGGCCAGGTTGGCCTATGGATGTTCTTCGTCCATACCTGCGTGGTTCTCATGTGGTCGATTGAGCGTTCCGTAACCCGGGGACCTCACTATCTTGCCGCATACTTCACGCGTCGCATACTCCGCATTTATCCCCTCAGCATCTTCTTCGTACTATTTGCCTACGTCTTCGATGCCCGGTGGATTCCCACCACGTTCTGGCGTACCTTGACGCTCACTCAAAACCTGTCCCTGCATCACGTCAGGCTGGCGCCTGGATCCGTCTACACAATGTGGACGCTTCCACTGCAGGTGGAGATGTCGTTGGCACTTCCTGTTTTTCTTTTCTTCAGGAAGAGGCCCGTCGTTCTCCTTTGGCTGCTCTGGGTGTTCTCAATTCCCCTGGTCTATTTGCGTCCGCACCTGGGTGATGCCTTCGCCATCTTCGAGTTTCTCCCCAGCTTTTTGGGCGGTGTCATCGGGTGGCGCCTCACAAGGGAGCGAAACCGGCAATGGTTCCCTGCATGGATGTGGCCGGTATCGATTGTGGCTGTTTCCTCTGTCTGGATCCTCATCAATGACAAGACGCTGGGCGTCTGCGAGGCGGCATTCGGAGCCTGCCTCGGATTCCTCCTCCCGCATTTTCCGGAAATAACGTCGCGTACCGTTGCCACCGTTTCCAGAATCATTGCCCGTTACAGTTTCAGCATTTATCTGGTCCATTTCCCCATCATCCTGTACTTCATGGAAGAACACGCCCCGTCTAATCCGAGATTCAGATACCTTCCTCCCGCGCCCGTTTTTGTGCGTTACTCCATAAGCATTCATCTTGTCATCGTGCTAACGCTCACCGCCTTCGTGTCGTATCTCACGTACAACTTCATTGAAAAGCCGGGAATCGACCTGGGACACAAGATCGCAAAGAGCATCGTCGCCGCTCACGTTCGGCGCCAGAAAACGGCTGCGGAGGTCGCAAGCTAGCGGCCCATCCGCATCTTTCTTGCGGAAACGATGCTCGAGTCAATTCCGTCGAATGGCGCGAACTCACTCTGCTTCCAGCAGCCGGGTGCGGAACAGCAGCCCCGCGACAATGCCGCCAATGCTGGGAAAGACAAGGAAGAGCCACAACTGTCGAAGCGCTTGGCCGCCGGCGAAGAGCGCCGGCCCCAGGCTGCGCGCAGGATTCACGCTCACACCTGTAATGTGAATGCCGAAGATGTGAATCGCTACCAGCGTAATTCCAATGGCAAGGCCGGCAAATCCCGTCGGCGCGCTCTTCTGTGTCGAGCCAAGGATGATGACCACGAAGATCATGGTCGCGAAAAACTCAAACAGGATCGCGGATGCCGTGTTGTACCCGCCCTGGTAACCGGGCCCCCATCCATCCTGCCCCAGGCCGTTGGCTGCAAGGCTGTACCCGGCATTACCGATGGCGATCATCAAAAGTAGCCAAGCAGCGAGAATTGCGCCCACAAACTGCCCGATCCAGTAGCCGATCATGTCACTAAATTTCATTCGGCCGGCGGTCCAGACCCCCAGGCTCACTGCAGGGTTGATGTGGCAGCCTGAGATCGGTCCAATTCCGTAAGCAGCCGCGATGAGCCCAAGGCCGAAGGCGAATGCGATGCCCAGGATGCCGACCTTGTCGCCGGCAACCACGGCTGTTCCGCAACCAAAAAGCACCAGGATGAAGGTGCCAACCAGTTCCGCGAAATATTTCTTCATCACTCCTCCTTGTAAAAATGCCGTTAGTCATTCAAGGTTTGGCCCGACTGCAAAGCACGCACCCGTTGCAACGGGGAGCCGCACCACGGTCAATCAGAGGAGATGGCATGGCGGCCCGATCGAGAAAGCTGGAAACCCGGCTGCAATTGTGCGCCCGCAGTCTTTCAGAGGCGTCGGCGGACAGTCAAGAAAAAATCTGCTCTCAAGGCGTTGCTTTGCAGTTTTTCGTGGACTCGCCGGCATCGTCGCAACCAACCATCGCGGGATTCACCGGCTCTTCATTGCGGTTCGCAGGGCGCGTTGTGCTAAGGTTCAAGCGTGAACGGTCGCGCACGAGGTAATAGCGGGGCCCGGAGGGTGAAACCGCGGCTTTTGCCCGGCCTGTCGGAGAAGGACGGGCTGATTCGCCATCCATTTGACCTGGAGTTTGGAGTGCGCACCAGCGGCCTGGTTGCCGGGCGCCACCTGGGCTCCGGCCACAGGCACGACCGGCATATCACCGCCTATTTCGGCGTTGCTCCATCGGTCTTTCACGGCATGATCGTTCGCTGGCGGCAGTGCCGCACAATTGCGCCCATCGACGCATATACCTTTGTCGATATTGGTGCGGGCATGGGCCGCGCCTTGTTGCTGGCTGCGGCGTACCCTTTTCGCGCCGTCCTGGGCGTGGAGATGCATCCCGCGCTGGCCCGTATTGCACGCCGCAATCTTGCGCTTTGGCGTAGCGCCGGCCGCACACACATGCCGATGGGGTTGGCTTGCCGCGACGCAGTGGAATTCCCGCTTCCCGCCGGACCTTGTGTCGCTTTCCTCTTTAATCCCTTTGGAGCGCCTGTGCTGCGCCGCTTGCTACGCGCCTGGGCGGAGTCGTTTGCCAATCGGCCGCGCCAACTGGATATTCTGTATATCAATCGCGAGCAGGAGAACGTGCTGGCGCGCGAAACGGGGTTCGTGCGCCTGTTTCGGGGTCAGGTTCGGCGGTCGCAAGCCGATACCGTAGCCGACCGCACGATTCTTAAACGGCAACCCGGAGCCGAATACGCCGCCACCGGCTGGGAGGACTGCTCCATCTACAGGTGGATGGGCAAAGACACGGAGTAGCGAGTAGCCAGCAGGGGAGAGCGGGCAATAGCAGGAAGAAAAAGGATCGCAGCTTCAGCCAGAACCGGCAGAATGTTCGGCTTCATTGTCCTTTTTCGACTCTCTGTTCCCTGCCCCCGTTCCCTGTATTCTGGCATGCGCCAATCGCACCTGAGCTTCCCGCCTCCGAAAACGTTTTCCAGGTTGTCATGGACGGCTCGCGGAATTACGATGGCAAGGTCATGAAAAAGTCAGCGAAAGTTGCAGCCTTTATCACCCTGCTTGCCTTGCCTGTGAGCCTTTTCGCGCAGACGCCGTCACTAACCATCCAGGTCGACCACCCCACCGTAAAGGTGAGCCCGATTTTCTACGGACTGATGACCGAGGAGATCAACCACTCCTACGATGGCGGAATCTATCCCGAACTCGTGCGCGATCGCATCATCGGCGGCGGCTTCGGCTCGCTGACCAACTGGAGTATGGTTGCCCGCGGCGACTCGATCGTCAATATTTCTCAAGACCCGACAGTCGGCCCCAGTGAAGCGATCAAGAACAGTCTCCGCGTCACAGTGACCACTGCCAGCGCATCCTCCCCTGCCGGTGTCGAAAACGCCGGATACTGGGGCATCGCGGTACGGCCGCACTCCGTTTACACCGGATCGCTGTGGGCGAAGACCGACGCCTCCGGCCTCCCGCTGACGATCAGCCTGCAGAACGATCAGACCGGAGTTGTGGCCGCAAGTGCAACTGTCGACGGGCTCACCTCAGATTGGAAGCGCTACACCTACACGCTCAAAACGAGCGAGATTCCTGTCACTTCAAATAATCACCTCATCCTCACCATCGCAAAACCGGCGACGGTGTGGCTCGACCTCGTCTCGCTCTTTCCGCCTACTTACCACAACCGGCCCGAAGGCGACCGCGCCGACCTCATGAATCTGCTGGCCGCCATGCAACCGCACTTTCTGCGGCTCCCGGGCGGCAACTATCTTGAGGGCACGCGCATTGCCGACCGCTTTGACTGGAAGAAGACCATCGGCCCCTGGGTCGACCGGCCGGGCCACATGAGTCCGTGGCGTTATCGCTCTTCCGACGGCATGGGTCTGCTTGAGTTCCTTGAGTGGTGCGAAGACCTGCACATGCAACCGCTGCTCGCGGTCTACGCGGGATACTCGCTGGCGCAGGAGCACGTCGATCCCGGTCCCGCGCTCGAACCTTACGTGCAGGACGCACTCGACGAGATTCAATACGTGACCGGCGGCGTCGACACCAAGTGGGGCGCTGAACGCGCCAAAGACGGCCACCCGGCGCCATTCCCGCTGCACTTCGTTGAAGTTGGCAACGAGGATGGGTCTGACCGTTCCGGCTCTTACGATGGCCGCTTCGCGCAGTTCTACAAAACCATCAAGCAGGCCTACCCCGATCTCGAAATCATTGCCACCGCGCCCGTCAAGAGCGTGACGCCCGATGTGCTCGACGAGCATTTCTACATGTCGGCGGAGCAATCCTTCAGCGAAACACACCATTACGACGCAACCAGCCGCAGCGGGCCCAAGATCTTTGTGGGTGAGTGGGCCACGCGCGAAGGCGATCCCACGCCGAATCTCGAAGCAGCTTTGGCCGATGCGGCGTGGCTCACCGGTCTTGAGCGCAACAGCGACCTGGTGATCATGGCCAGCTACGCGCCGCTCTTCGTCAACGTAGATCCCGGCGCCATGCAATGGGCGACAGATCTCATCGGTTACAACGCGCAGTCAAGCTACGGCTCGCCCAGTTACTGGATGCAGGTCATGTTTGCGTCCCACATGGGAACCGAGGTCGTGAGCTACGACGTGGCGAACGTGCCGTCCCGTGTCTACGCCGTCGTGGAGCGCGACGACGCCAAGCACAAGCTCTTTGTCAAAGTCGTGAATGCGAACTCGACCGAACTTCGCCTTCCGATCGATTTGGCCGGCGCAAAAAAGGTTGCGCCTGAAGCCACGCTAACCACGATGAGCGGCAAAACACCCAACGCGACCAACAGCATTACGCATCCTGATGAAGTGATGCCCGTCTCGCACAAGGTCGCGATCGCGGGACCAAAGTTCATAGAAACTTTCGCGCCATATTCGGTGAACGTGCTGGAGCTGAACGACTGAAACCCTCACAAGCCGCGCGGCAACTCATCCTTGTTGTAAGTGCAATGCGACGACGGGATGGTGGCACGCGCTTTCCTGCCACGCCGATCTCAATTAAAGTAGGGTCATTGTGATTATCGATCTCGCTCGGCGCGCGCACGATCATAACTGGGAGATGGATCCCATCACGCGCTCCCTGCTCGATACCGACTTCTACAAGCTGCTGATGCTCCAGTTCATCTGGAAGCACTTTCCCCACACCCACGCCACCTTCACGCTCATCAATCGCACCTCCTCGGTCCGCCTGGGCGAAATGGTCGGAGTTCCGCAGCTTCGCGAGCAGCTTGAAACCACCCGCATGTTGCGATTCCGCAAATCGGAGTTGGTGTGGCTCGCGGGCAACACCTTTTACGGCCGCCGCGGCATCTTCGAACCCGCGTTTCTCGACTGGCTTGAACACGATTTTCGCCTCTCCGATTACGAACTCTCCATCCGCGATGGCCAGATCGAACTACGCTTCGATGGCCTGTGGTCGGGAACATCGATGTGGGAGATCTACGCGCTCGCTGAGATTGGCGAACTCAAAACGCGTGCCGCACTGAAACATCTGAGTGAACTCGAGCTCGACATCCTGTATGCGCGTGCGAAAACCCGCCTTTGGGAGAAGATGGAACGGCTGCGCGGAGTGCCCGATCTGAGCATCAGCGACTTCGGCACGCGGCGGAGGCACAGCTTCCTGTGGCACGAATACGTTGTGAACGCAATGCGCGACACCTTGGGCGAAACCTTTACCGGAACGTCGAATGCGTACCTCGCCTATAAACATGACATGGAAGCCATCGGCACCAATGGGCACGAACTGCCTATGGCCATGGCGGCGCTTGCCCGCGACGAAGAGGAATTATGCGCTTCACAATACAAGCTGCTCGAACTGTGGCAACAAAGCTACCAGGGCGAGTTGCTCATTCTGCTTCCCGACACCTTCGGCACCACGCAGTTCTTGCGCGGCGCACCCGACTGGGTGGCGAATTGGACCGGACAGCGCATCGACAGCAAAGACGCCTACATCGCCGGCGACGAATACATCGCATGGCTGCAGCGGCACGGGCGCGATCCGCGGCAGAAAAGGTTGATTGCCAGCGACGCCCTCGATGTGGAGCAGATTCTCGGCCTTCACGCCTACTTTGCGGGAACATTGCGGAATGGCGCCGCGCCCGACGATTTCCGCTCGGCCAGCGACTTCCGCGACAAAAGCCGTTGGGTTCCCGAGCGCCGCATTCGCTTCAGCGCGGGCTGGGGCACCCTGCTCACCAACGACTTCCGTAACTGCAATCCGCAAGGCAACGACGGTTTCAACCCGGTCGGCCTGGTTTGCAAGCTGACTGAAGTTGAAGGAAGGCCGGCCGTCAAGCTCTCCGACAATTACTCAAAGGCCATGGGCGATCCGGAAGAGGCCGAGCGTTACCGCCGCATTTTTGGCGTCGCCGGTGTGGCCGATGCGCCCGTCCTCACTTAGAGAAAATCCCATTTCTCTGTTGCTGGCCGGCGCGAGCTGATTTCTGAGATCCCGCGGCAACAGAGTATCTCAGACATCGCACAAAGCCTTAGTCCAGACGCTTCCCACCCAGCGGGACGAGGTATCTCGATTTGTAATTTGTTTTTCACCTGCAATTAAAAGAACATTCACAATCCCCCTCTAAAGTGAAAGCGGTTCCTCCCCATTCCCTTTCTCAATACTTCTGATTCGGAGGCAAGACGTGAAGCGCAAATTTGCATGGAAGTGGTCTTGGACCACGTATGTAGTTGTGTGCCTGCTGGTTTTGAGCGCGGGCATGAGCCGCTTGCATTCGCAGACCACTGCAGGCGAAATCCAAGGGACCGTCACGGACCCAAGCGGCAAGGCGTTTCAGGGAGCCAACGTCGCCCTGATTTCTCTTTCAGGTGTTCAAAGCACGAAACTCACGGGCGCCGACGGCAAGTTCGACATCGCCGGTATTCCCGCCGGCTCCTACACCATTGAGATTTCAGCCTCAGGATTCACTACGATTGAGCATACTGTCTCTGTTTCCGCAGGCTCAAATACCAGCCTGCCGGTCACGCTCTCTCTCGCCTCGGTCTCCCAGGAAGTCACAGTCGAGGCCGAAGCCGACACTTCGCTTGCGGCTCAACTTGCGCCCGTTAAATCGCTCCTCGACGCCGGGTCAGCACGTACTGAGATCACCAGCAACTATGTCGCTGAGTACACCTCGCCTGTGACCGATTTTGCCGACATCATCCAGGCTGCTCCCGGCACGGTGAGCTACACCACCAACGGCATCGGCAACGGCCAGGCCAAGATCTACTTCCGCGGCTTCGTTGACGACGACTACTCGATGACCTGGGACGGCGTCCCCTTCAACGACTCGAACGATCCCAGCCATCACTCCTGGGCTTACGTTCCCGCCGCGGCTATCGGCCATGTGGACTTCGATCGCAGCCCCGGCACCGCCTCCGATATCGGCACCTCCAACTTCGGCGGCACAATTCACTTCTTCTCGCCCGAGCTCAGCGATGAAGCGCATGTGCGCGGCGAAGTGACCTACGGCTCCTGGAACACCCGCCAGTTCCTAGGCGACATCAACTCCGGCGCCTTTTTGCACGGCAAAGCCCACTTCTGGCTCAACGGCGACTACCAGAGCTCCGACGGCTACCAGACCTTCTCGCCCAAACAAGACGTCGCCGTCACCGCCAAGTTCGACTACAAGTTCAGCGACCGCACCTACCTCAGCGTGATCGGCACCGACATCATCCTCGACGCCTTCACAGAACAACGACCCCACTCGCCGCCAGCTTTTCAACCACGGCGACAACTACCTGTACGAAAACAACCCGGTGAATCCGGACGGCAAGCCTAATGCGCAGTACTGGCGCTATCTCCGTTTATCACGTGCCTTCGTTCTTCGATATCGTTACCTTCAACCACGACTTCGGCGCGCATTGGAAGCTCGACACCAGAACCTACACCTACGGTTACTCGAACCACCAGCACTACCAGAACAACACAGACAACGATCTGACCACCGACCCAGGGTGGGAATCACCACGACAATCGAAGAAACAGTTGGCGGCACTGACCAGCCAGGTTGGAAACCGTGGCACGACTCCGACAGGTGATCGATAAGCTGAACCAGTACGCCCGCGGCGGCGAGATCGCAGCCCTCAGCTATGCCACCAAGTGGGGCGTCTTCCGCACCGGTTCCTGGTACGAGCTTACCGACACCATGCGCCAGCAGATATACACCGACCCACTCACCTGGGTTCAATTCACCGTACCTTAACGACATCAAGTTCCACGAGCACTTCTTTACCCATGCGATCCAGCCCTATGTCGAGTTCCAGTTGGTGTCCATCCCGGACTTTGACCCTTACGGTCGGCCTCAAGGATGCATTCTTCCGCATGTACCTGACCCAGTACGCGGATGGCCATACGATCGGCCAACTCACTTGCCCTTCCACAGTCGGCACTTTGGCATCAAGCTGCACCGCAACCACCGTGCACGCCCAGAATTACAATTCCCTCCTCCCTCGGTTGAGGCCAACTACCGCGTCACCAGCAATGCGTCGATCTACGGGCAGTACGGCCGTGGCAGCATCGCCCCCTTCAGCGCCGTCTTCGACACCGCCGGCGCGGAGACCGCGGTCACGCCGCCGCCGACCATCGCCGACACCTATCAGGGCGGTACGGTGGTCAAGCTGCCCCGCTTCGCCTTCGACGCGGATGTCTATTACATCCACTTCATGAACACCTACTCCACCTACACCGACACCACTGGCGGCAATTCGAATGTCAATCCGGACTACGGAATGACCTATTACTACGCCGACCCCGATTCCGACACGAACGGTTTCGAGGCGGAGGGCAACTACGCTGTGACACATGCCCTTAGCTTCAACGCCAACGGTACCCTCGGCGTCGCCAAGTACGAGGCCAGCGCCGGGTCGCCTGCTGTCGTCGACCCCAACACGGGCACTACGATTACACGCTGCCGTTGCCCCTAGTCGGCGAAGCCTGGGTTGCCAACACTCCCCACGATACCGAATCGGTGGGCATGACCTATCAGGAGAAGGGACTCGACTTCGGCATCTTCGGCAAGCGCATCGGCTCTCGTTGGAACGACATCAAGAACTTCCACCAGATCGTTCCCTTGGACCCGTTCTGGATGAACAACCTCTTCGTAAACTACAACATCAACCGCTCTCGCTTCGCCGGTTCCAAGATCAAACTCAGCATCAACAATCTCTTCGACGATCACAGCATTGTGGCGAACAGCGCGGCAAACGACGGCACTCTTTACTACGGCGTAACCGGGACCAAAGTCACACAAAGCCTCCAGCCTTATTCCCCGAGCTGGAATGACAGCATCGAGAAGCAGGCTGGCCGCGCGATCATGATCAGCTTCCAGTTCGGCCTCACCCGCGAGCGCTAGTCAACTCCGCCACGCAACTGTGGCGCGAAATACCACGGCCTTCCGGCGAACCCGCCGGAAGGCCTTTTCTTCTTCATGCGGGAGTAGTCTGATCTTCAGATGGCCCGCTCGACTGCTCTCGTTGCGACTCAGCTCCGGCTCGAGCTCGCCGCCCGCAATCGCGCCTACGCGCGCGGGCGCGCTCACGTTGAAAGCTACGGCAACAGCTCCGGTGATCGTGTATGCCCCGGATGGGGCTTGCCACGGAAACTTCTTCGATCCCGCCTATGCCGCCATCACGGCCAACCCAGAGTGGATGCGCCGCTTCGACAAAGTCCATGCGCAGGCGGCGCCTTCGCTGCCCAAACCACAGCTCGATCCCGCCCGCCGCTGGCGCGAGCTCGACTCCTCCATGAGCTCCGACGCGCTGCTGATGAATGTCTTCTGCACGCCGGGGGTCGCGGAATCCGCCATCGTGCGCGACACCCTCGGAGTGAACTGCGGCGCAACTCCGGCATTCGGCTGGAAGGCCCGTGTGCCCCTCGCCAATGGCCGGTTCGACCGCACGGAGGTGGATATGCGCCTCGGCTCGCTGCTGGTTGAAGCGAAGCTGACTGAAATCGGCTTTCAAACGCGCGCCGCCGCAATCGTCGAAGCCTATCGGGATTTTGACATCGTCTTTGATCGCGGCCTCCTTCCGCGCGTGGAAATTCCATCGTCGCGCTGGATGCAAGCGAGCGAATTTCCTGAGAACGACTCGCAGGAATTTGAAAGCGTTCTCGGCGACCCCGATCTCTTTTCACCCATCGACACCAGCTTCCGGCCACCGGGCGATGAGGGCTACGCGTGCTATCAGCTCATTCGCAGCGTGCTCGCAGCGTACGCGTCAAACTGCAGCTTCTGCGTGATCCACGATGAGCGCCGGCCCGACTTGCGCGAAGAATGGTTCCAGGTGATGGCCGCAGTAAAAAGCGCGGAGATGCGGGTCCGACTCCAGGTTCTCACCTGGCAGGAGCTGGCCGCTCTTCTTCCCGGCGCCTTGCAGGAGTTTCTTGATGTGAAGTACGGCATCGTGGCGCCGGGAAAGACACCTTCGCCGATTGAAGGCCTAACCGACATCGCGCTTTAGCGCCGGTCTCCTGACCGGCGGTTCCGGTGGCGTATTCATTCACTTGAGATCGAAACTTTGCAGCCCCAAAATCTTCCGGTTCCGTGCCGCGTCCGCGCTGCCGCCTGCAAAATCATCGAATGCCTGCTCCGTCACGCGAATGATGTGCTCGCGCACAAACTTCGCGCCTTCGGCGGCGCCCGCCTCGGGATGCTTGATGCAGCACTCCCACTCCACCACCGCCCAGCCCGGAAAATCGTATTGCGCCATCTTGCTGAATACCTGCCCGAAATCGATCTGCCCATCGCCGAGCGAGCGGAAACGCCCCGGCCGATCGATCCATTCCTGGTAGCCGCCGTACACGCCCGACCTGCCGCTGGGGCGGAACTCTGCATCTTTTACGTGGAACGCACGCACGCGCTCATGATAGAGATCGAGGAAAGCCAGGTAATCCAACTGCTGCAAAACCATGTGGCTCGGGTCGTAAAGTATGTTGGCGCGCGGATGATCGCCCACCGTGCCGAGAAATCGTTCGAAAGTCGCGCCGTCGTGCAAATCTTCCGCTGGATGGAGTTCGAAGCAAACATCCACGCCCGCTTCGTCGAATGCGTTCAGAATCGGCAGCCAGCGCCGCCCCAATTCCTTGAATGCTTCGTCGATCAACCCCGCCGGCCGCTGCGGAAACGGATAAAAAAACGGCCAAGCCAGCGCACCTGAAAACGTCGCGTGCGCGTCCATCCCGAAATTACGACTCGCCTTCGCCGCCCACTTGCAGCTGCTGCGCGGCCCACGCGGACTTCGCCTTGGCGTCGCCGGCCAGATTCGGCGGCGCAAAGGCATCGAGCAGCGTGTCGAATGCCGGGTGGCTCGCCACGAGCTGTCCCTGCAAATGCGTCGAAAGCTCTGTCACCTCCAGCCCGTGCCGCGCAGCAATGCCCTTTACTTCGTCGCAATATGCCTGGCTCTCGGCGGCGCGCTCCAGATCGAAGAGCCTGCGATCCCAGCTCGGAATCTGAATGCCAACGTAGCCGTGCCCCGCAGCCCAACCCGCCATGCCGTCCAGCGTGTTGTACGGCGCTTGATCGCCGGCGAACTGCGCCAGAAAAATCCCTGGTCCCTTGATCGTTTTCATCTTCTTTCCCCTCTTAGCCGCTATTGAATCTCTGTCCCAGTTCTCTCCATCGCACGGCGGCGCGCTTCAATTCCAACGCAGCAATGCTGAATGCCATGAGCTTGCAGCTTGTCCTTAGAATTCCACCCAACCTTCTTTGCGATTGCTCTCCATCACTCGATCGATAAACCGCATCCCGCGCACACCGGCCGCGATTCCCGGCAGCGTCGCCGGTAGTGGATTCTTCTTTCCCTGTTTCCACGCCACCAGCGCGTCGGCAAACTCGCGGTAAAGCACGGCAAAAGCCTCAAGATACCCTTCAGGATGCCCTGCAGGCGTGCGCGCAACCGCCCGCGCATCGGCGCCGACATATCCCATCGACGCATGATGAATCTCCTCCGGCCGGTTGAGCCGCTTCACGATCAGTCGATTCGGATCCTGCTGCTGCCACTCGACCGATCCCTCTTCACCGTAGATTCGCAGCAACAACTCGTTCATTTCGCCCGCGGCCACCTGCGAGCAGCCAAGCGTTCCCGCTGCGCCGTTGTTCATGCGCACAAATGCATTGCAATCGTCGTCGAGCCTGCGCCCCGGCACCACCGTGCGCAGAGTAGCGTTGATTGCAGTTACTTCGAGGCCGCTGACGTACTCCAGCAAATGAAATGCGTGCGTGCCGATGTCGCCAATGGCGCCGCCACCGCCGCTGCGCGCAGGATCGGTCCGCCATTCAGCCTGCTTGTGTCCCGTCGTCTCAAGCGGGCCGCTTAACCACCCCTGAAAATACTCGACGGCGACCTTACGAATTTTGCCCAGTATGCCTGCCGCGCACATCGCTCGCGCCTCGCGTACCATCTGGTATCCCGCATAAGTGTGCGTCAATCCGTAAGGCAGCCCGGACTTTGCAATCGCCGCTTCCAACTTCAGAGCTTCTTCATAATTGGCCGTGGCGGGCTTATCGCTCATCACAGGAATTCCCGCCTCGAGCGCCGCCAGCGCCACAGGCAGATGCAGATGGTTCGGCGTCACGATCACCAGGAAGTCGATGCCGTCGTCCCGCTTGCGTTCCGCCTCAATCATCTGCCGGTAGTCCGCATAGGCCCGCGTTGGATCGATGCGATAGCTCACTCCAGCTTCGCGCGAGCGCTCGGCCGACTGTGAAAACGCGCCCGCAACGAGCTTCGATCTTTCCGTCCAGTTCCGCGGCAATACGGTGCACCGGGCCGATAAACGCGCCTGGGCCGCCGCCCACCATTCCCATTCGCAGTTTTCTTTGCTCTGTCATCGCTTCCTTTCCCATCAATAGGCCGTTCCCTTGTATTCTCGTTGCCTTGTTCCCTGTCCTTATTGGTTCACTCCGCTCGCCATGAAGCCGCCATCTACCGCGATCACTTCGCCTGTCAGGAACGCGGAGGCTTCCGACGCCAGAAAGATAGCCGGCCCAACGATCTCTTTCGGATTTCCAAAACGGTGCATCGGCGTGCGCATCAGGATCTCCTCGCCGCGCGCCGTGCCGATCACCAGCGGCTTGGTCTTTTCGCTCGGAAATACTCCAGGGGCGATCGCATTCACATTCACGCCGGACTGAGCCAGCTCGACAGCCAGTGTCTTGGTCAGCGAGGCCACGGCGCTCTTGCTGGCCGCGAATGGAGCTACGCGATAAAACCCGCGAAACACCGTCAGCGACACGATGTTGATAATGCGCCCATAGCCCGCTTTCGCCATGGTCTTGCCGAAGATCTGGCAGGCGCGCATGGTCCCGGTTAAATTTGTCTCCACAATTTTCGACCAATCCGCCTCGTCAAAATCCAGCGTGGCCATTTTCTTGGTCACGCCGGCCGCGTTCACCAGGATATCCACCTTGCCGAACTTTTCGATCACTGCATCGTGCAGGTGCTGGATCGAGGCACGCCGGAGCACATCGCTGGTTATCCGTAGCGTGCGCCGTCCCAGCGCTTCAATCTCCGCCGCAACGGCGTCCACCTGTGGTTGCCGCCGCGAACTCACCACCACGTCTGCTCCACCGGCGGCGAATCCGAGCGCAATCTCCCGCCCCAGGCCGGTCGTTCCGCCAACCAGCACGGCGACGCGTCCGCTCAAGTCAAAAAGTTCCAGCCCCTTCAACCCGTCCTCCCGCTCGGCGCATTGGCAACCAGTCTTCATTCCCGGCAACACATATTGCGGCGCATTTCCTGGAAAGAATTGAACACAGATAGCGTAAATCATCTGTTGCACAGCGGTTCCACATACGACCGGGCCAATGACCGCGCGAGCCCCGGTGCGCTACATTATTGGTTGACCATGAATCTGCTTTCGATCCCCGACCCTCAGCGCCGCTGGGACTGCGTGAGCCTGGGCGAAGTCATGCTGCGCCTCGATCCCGGCGAAGGACGCATCCACACGGCGCGGCAATTCCAGGTGTGGGAGGGCGGCGGCGAATACAACGTCGCGCGCGGCCTGCGCCGCTGCTTCGGCCTCCGCACCGCAATCGCCACCGCGCTAGCCGACAATCCCGTCGGCCGCCTGGTCGAGGACTTCATTCTGCAGGGTGGCGTCGATACCTCGCTCATTCGCTGGGTTCCTTACGACGGCGTAGGCGCGCACCGTGCGCAATGGCCTCAACTTTACCGAGCGCGGCTTCGGCTTGCGCGCCGCCGTTGGCTGCTCCGACCGCGGCAACACCGCGATCAGCCAGGTCAAGGCCGGTGACTTCGATTGGGAACTCGATCTTCGGCCCGCAAAATGGTTCGCGCTGGTTGCATACTGGCGGCATCTTCGCCGCGCTCTCGGAGTCTACGGCTGAAGTGGCAGTCGAGGCCATGGACGCCGCGCGCAAATACTCCACGCCCATCAGCTACGACCTCAATTACCGCGACTCGCTCTGGAAATCCATCGGCGGCAAAGCCAAGGCGCAGGCAGTAAACCGCGACCTCGTGCACAAGGTCGACGTCCTGCTCGGCAATGAAGAAGATTTCTCCGCCATGCTCGGCATTGCCATCAAGGGTGTCAGCGAGGATTTCGCCGAACTGCCCATCACTGGCTATGAGGAGATGCTCCGCGAAGTTGCCGCTGCGTATCCGAATTTGAAGCTCGTGGCCAGCACTCTGCGCACCGCACAAACCGCCAGCCGCAACGCATGGGGCGCAATCGCGCTCTATGAGGACAAAATCGTTCACGTTCCCCAGCGCGAGATCGACATCTTTGATCGCGTAGGCGGCGGCGACAGCTTCGCCTCCGGCCTTATCTACGGCCTGCTCGCCGGCAAAGGCATCGAATGGGCGGTAAAGTGCGGCGTAGCCCACGGCGCGCTGGCTATGACCACACCTGGCGACACCAGCATGGCTACGCTGGCTGAGGTTGAACGCATCATCAAAGGCGGGTCGGCGCGCATCGCGCGCTGAGCGTGCCTTGCACTGGCTTGCCGACTCACTAACACCGCTAAACCCGCTAGCCCTGCTAGCACCGCTTCTTTTGAGGTGCACCAGAATGTCCGAAACCACCCAGCAAACCATCGAACGCGTCGGCCTCATTCCCGTTTTGCGCGCCAAAAGCATCGCACAGGGCCGCGCCGTTGTCGATGCCATGATCGCCGGCGGCGTCACCATCGTCGAAGTGACCATGACCGTTCCCGGCGCCATCGACCTTCTTAAGGAACTCAAGAAAGCCTATGGGGCCGAGCTTCTGCTCGGCTCCGGAACCGTGACCACCGCCGATCAGGCCCAGGCGACCATCGACGCCGGCGCCGAGTTCGTCGTCAGCCCCAGTCTTCATCCTGAGGTCATCGCCACGACGAAAAAGAACAATAAGATTTCATGTCCCGGCGCGCTCACGCCCACCGAAGCCATTACCGCCTGGAACGCCGAAGCCGACTACGTGAAGATCTTCCCCTGCTCCGCTGTCGGCGGCGCCAGCTATTTGAAAGCCCTGCTCGCGCCGTTTCCGCACCTCAAGCTCATTCCCACCGGCGGAGTCACGCTGCAGACCGCCGAAAGCTTCATCAAGGCGGGCGCACGCGCCCTGGGTGTGGGCAGCGACCTCGTCGACCTGGCCGCCGTCGACGCCGGACACCCCGAAACTATCACCGAAACTGCCCGCGCGTATCTGAAAGTGCTGGCCGACGCGCGAAAATAGAGCTATGCCAACAGAGCGCACAATTGCACCGAAGACGCAATCCGGGCAAGAGATGGTAGACAACTATTTTGCCAAGTTTCTGGAACCGGCGCGGACACGTCTCGAAGAGTTGCGCAATCTGATTCGTTCAGCAGCGCCGCGCGAAACAGTTGAGTGCATCAGCTACTCGATGCCCGCGTTCCGCTACAAGGGAGCGCTCGTGTGTTACGCGGCTTTCAAAAACCATTACAGTTTGTTTCCCATGAACGCTCAACTCATTGCCGATCTTGGGAAGGAAGTCGGCGCCTACAAAACTTCAAAAGGCACAATTCAGTTTCCTCTTAACTCCTCGCCGCCTAAAGCGCTTGTGCGGAAGATTGTGAAGATTCGTGTCGAGCAAAACGAAAAACGCAAAAAGCCCTGAATTCCGCTGCTGCGGGTTCCCACCTGCGCGTTATACTTGGCGTTCGCAAGAAATCCCCGGTAATCAACCATGAGCGACGTATCCGCAATTCATCCTTCCGACCCCTTCCGCCTCGACAACCGCATCGTCCTGGTCACCGGCGGCGCCAGCGGCATCGGCGAAGCCACCGTAAAGGAACTCGCCCGAGCGGGTGCGCAGGTATGGATCGGCGACATCAACTTCGCCGCTGCTGAAACCCTCGCCGCCTCCCTTCCCTCCGCCAATGCCATGCACCTCGACGTCACGAGTCCGGAATCCATCGCCTCCGCAGTCGCCCAAATCGGTAACCTCGACATTCTCGTCAACAATGCCGGCATCGGCCACGTCGGCTCCATCGAGACCACAGAGCCCGAAGACTTCGATCGCCTGATGAACGTCAACGTCCGTTCGGTCTACCTGGTCACGCGCGCTTTTTTGCCCCTGCTTCTCGCCGCGCGCGAACGCCACGAAGCCGTCGGCGCCATCGTCAACGTCGCCTCTGTTTCAGGACTTGTCGGCATCAAGCAGCGCTTCGCTTACTGCACCAGCAAGGGAGCCATCGTGGCCATGACGCGCCAGCTTGCCGTCGAGTACCCCAAGACGATGCGCGTTAATGCCGTCTGCCCCGGCACCGTGCAAACTCCGTTTGTCGAGGCCTATCTCGAACAGTTTCACAAGCACAACAAGGAAGAGGTGCGCGCGGAGCTTCGCACGCGCCAACCCGTCGGGCGCCTTGGCCGGCCCGAGGAGGTAGCATCTGCAATTCGATATCTTGTCTCAGATGAAGCAGCGTTCGTGAGTGGAACATTACTCACCATCGATGGCGGCTGGACTGCCGCTTAAACCGGGCGCACTGCGCCCATCCCATCTCATCACTCGGAGGTGATTTATGAAGCTTGTTTCCTTCTCCGTTGCCGGCAGTTCCTCGCGTCCTGGAGCTCTCGTTGAAGAAGCCGGATTGGTCGTCGACCTCACTGCAATGGGTTTTTCAGACAGCCTTGCCGCCATCTCCGCCGGCGTCACGTCGATCGATCAGCCCGGCGATTATCCCGGCCACAAACTCATTGACGCTCGCCTGCACGCGCCGCTTACGAATCCACCGCGTGTCTTCGCCATCGGCCTCAACTACCGTGACCACGCCGCCGAAACAAAAATGGCGATACCCTCCGCTCCCGTCGTCTTCTTCAAGATGCCGACTGCGATTATTGGCCCCGGCGAGGCCATCGTGCTTCCCAGGAACTCGAATGAACCTGACTACGAAGCCGAACTTGCCTTTGTCATGGGCAAGGGTGGTTACCGCATCCCCGCATCGGCGTGGCGCGAATATGTCTACGGCTATACGATCGTCAACGACGTCAGCGCGCGCGACGTGCAGCGAGCCACGACGCAGTGGTCGCTTGCCAAAAGCTTTCCTACCTACTGCCCCATGGGGCCGGCGATTGTACCCGCCGGCCAAATTGAGGATCCTCACGAGCTGAACATCGGCCTCAGCATCAATGGCGAAGTGATGCAGAACTCCAATACGCGCGAGTTGATCTTCCGCATCCCCGAACTCATCGAGTACATTTCATCGATCACGCCCATGCTGCCTGGCGACATCGTATCCACCGGCACGCCAGCGGGTGTGGGCATGGGCCGCAAGCCCCCGCGCTGGCTACGCCCCGGCGACACCGTCACCGTCACGCTGCAGGGCCTCGGCTCGCTCGAGAATCCCGGTCGTCGGCCGAATCGTATCTCGAACGCGGCGGGGAAGACTGTACCGCGGGTTTTACGATGCCTAGCGACCTCCCGACCCTCAGAGACCACCCTCATACCTTGAATTCTGCCTTTCCGCACCACCGTGAGAATTGCAGACTTAAAAACGTCCTTGCTCTCGAGGTGCGCATCAATCTCGCTGCGGGTTCGCCACACATCGCGCCACTGTTTCACTGCGACAAGTTGCAACTGGTCGGTGTGGTGCGGTGAGTTGGGTTGCGACGAGTCGCCGTACGAAAGCAGCACTTTGGCGTGAATTACCGGCGTAAACTCCACTGCGAGCGTAAAGCCGTCGCCGTGGACCGGTGTTTTGGTGCCGTCGACCATCGGCCCGTACGTCAGCACGCGAATAATGCCGAGGTTGCCGTAGCCGCCATTGCCCGGGAAGTCGATGCCATTCAACGGCGCGCCGCGCGGAACAGCCGTATCTCCGTCGCTCTGGTTGTTCAGTTGAATGCGCATCACCTTCCCCCATGGCGTGTCCATCTCGCCAAAGATCTTTTCCGTCTCTGCCGCAGCTTCGTCCAGTATCTCCGCTGCCTCCTTCGGATCCTTCAATCCACGCGGCGTTGCCAGCGGTTCGCTCACGTCATAAGGAACCGCAAAGTTTCGCATACCGCCCGGCACCGCTACGCTCACCGCAGGATTCACAAACTTCTGCGCCCAAGTGTAAAACAGCAGCGCTCCCTTGCTGTCCGCCTCGGCATCGCGATTCCAATTCCACAACACTGTCGCCGCCTGCCTGGCGCGATCGGTGCCATACTTGCCCGCCGCATCGAGTAAATCGGGCAGAAGCCGGTCGGCCAGTTCCATGTGCGTCGAATATTTCTTCTCCAGCAGCATGTCAAAGCTGATCTTCCTGTCTTCTGACAACATGCGCAGTCCGCGGTCGGGCCGGAACGCCGGAAACGTATTGGACACGTACGGAGGATACTTTGTTTTGTCGATCATCGTTGGCCACGCCGCGTCCCAGGGCGGCTCATTGCTGTTCTGCACGTAGCCGCTCGCCGGATCGACAATCTTCGGCAACTCGTCGTAGCTCAAATAGCCGTCAGGCAGCAGCTTCGATGTGTCGCCCGGCACGGGTCGCTGCCAAAATGCAAAGTCGCCCTCGCTGCGCCTCGGAACCTCCTCGTTGAACAGGTATTCAATATGTCCGTCGCGGTCCGCATACATGATGTTGTAGGTCGGGTATTGCAGCCGCCGCATCTGCGTCTGAAACTCCTCGAGCGTACGCGCCGTGTCCATCTTCCAAATCTGCTCCAGCATGAAAGGGTGGTCCAGACCCGTCACATGCAGCGCAATCGGTGCGCCGTCGTCGCGGCGGATAATCGGCCCCTGCACCGTACTCAGAACCTCCACCTTCTCTTCGCTAAAGCTTCCGTCCGGCTGCAGCACTTTGATCGTGTGCTCCGATTTGTCGAACGCGCGGACGCCGCCGTCGAACAGGTAGCCGCCGTCTTTCTCGGTAATCTTGTAGAGTAGCGCGCCGTTGCTCGTGTTCACCGTATTGGTAATGGCTTGGTAATCGCTGAAGCAGAAGCGCAGCACTGGCAACCCCACCTGCGTTGCGCCATATAGATCGATCCCCGGCGCGTTCAACTGCGCTTCGAAGTAGGTCGTCTCACCACCCCACGCCAGATGTGGATTCATCAGCAGCATGGCGTGGCCGCTGGCTGAGTGCGACGGCGCAATCGCCCAGCCGTTCGATCCATCCTCCATATCCTGGTCCTGCATGAACATCGTGTTCGGGTCGCTGCCCTTCGGCCACTCCAGGTCCGCCGCCTGCCTTCGTGCGGGAGTCTCAGCGAGCCGCGGCGATGCCACAAACTCAAAGAACACAAAATGCTCGGCGTGCTCCACCACGTCCAGCGCCGACACCGGCAGAACTTGTTTCTCCGCCGCGCCAATCTCCTCGGGATGCTTGGCCGCATACGCGTTGATCCCTGCGGCAAATGCCTCCAGGTATCCACGAAACTCCGGCGTCTGTGCCTTCAGCCACTCCTTCGCACGCCCAGGAACCCCATTCGTCCACACCCAGTGGTCGGTTCGCAGGTTCGCGTCTTTCACCCCGGCACCGAAATACTCCGCAGCCCGGCCGCGCGACTGCCCATAAACCCGCAGCAGCAGGTCGCCATGCGCGTGCGCCTGCGCCCAACCAAAGCAATAGAAAAGGTCTGGGTTAGTCTTAGCAAAAATATGCGGCACGCCATAGTGATCCCACAAAATCTGCGTGCCGTGCATGGGCATGTACACGCGCGGAGCGGCGATCGCAAATGCAGACAGATTCAAACACAACACAACGAACACAATGCGGCGCAGACACATAGTCGCTCCCGGTGGCGCAGAAAAGATGCTTGTTGCGGCGGAGCATGTGTTCAGACGGGGAACAGGGACTGAGTTGTTCGGACAGGGAACAGCGGCTTAAGAGCAATGTACCACGAGCGCAGCGGGGCTGAACCGCAAGCCCCCGCGCTGGCTGCGCCCCAGCGGCACCGTCACGGTCACGCTGCAGGGCCTCGGCTCGCTCGAGAACCCGGTCGTCGCCGAATGAAACTTTGAAGCGAGGTCCCTTGCCGTTCGCTATGCGGCCTTCACGGAAAGTTCTTCCGGCTCCGGTTTTGCCAGGAACCAGGCGTAAATTGCGACCCCGGCAAAACCGATTGCGGGGACAAGGTAACTGGCCGCCACACCCGGCACCACACCCATCAGGAGCGGAAGCGCTGCGCCCCCGACGATCGACATAACGATAAACGCCGATCCGCTCTTGGTACGTTGACCAAGACCTTTTACTCCAAGCGCGAAAATGGTCGGGTACATGATCGACATAAAGAAGCTGACGGCGATAAGACACCACACGCCAACCCAGCCTGGCCAGAATACGGCGATGGCGCAGATGGTGGCGTTAAGCGTTGCGTAAACGCCGAGGAGCATCGACCCTGAGACGAAGCGCAAAAGCCATGTCGAAACAAATCGCCCGGCGGTGAATGCGACAAGCACCCCGGTAAGCCAGTAACCGGAATCGCGCTGTGTCAGACTCGTGTATTTCATCGCGTAGGCGATGAAATAGCTCCACACGCCCACCTGCGCGCCGACGTAAAGGAACTGCGCGACCACGGAAAAGACAAAGTGCTTCCGCTTCCAAAGCGGCTTTGAGGTATCGTGAGTTCTGCTCTCGCGGGAGAAATCCAGGCCCGCATGAGGAAACGGCGTGAGCGCAATCAGGACGGCCCAGAACAGCACAACTCCGCCGAGAACGAGGTATGGGTTGACGACTCTCAAGGTCTCTGAGCGGAGATAAGTGTGATAAATATGCTGGGACTGCATGGCGGCGACCTGGGCCGGCTTTAACTCGACACCGGAAAAGATGAAGCGGCTGCCGATCAGCACGGCCGAGATGCTCCCCAGCGGGTTGAATGCCTGCGAGAAATTGATCCGCTGCTCCGCCGTTTCCGGATCGCCAATCTGAATAATGAACGGACTTGCAGCAGTCTCAAGAAACGACAGGCCGCTGGCGATGACGAAGAGAGCCAGTAGAAAACACCAGTACTCGGTGATGATCGCCGCCGGCCAGAAAAGCATGCACCCGGAGCCATAAAGGATAAGACCGACCATGATTCCCGCCTTGTAGCCGGCGCGGCGCATGAGTTGCGCGGCGGGCATGGCCAGGAAAAAATATCCCAGGTAAAACGCAAATTGCACCAGCCCGGCTTGCAGGCGGTTAATCTCAAACGATTTCATGAACTGACTGATCAGAATGTCATTGAGATTGTTGGGAACCCCCCAGAGAAAGAACAAGGCCGTGACCAGGACGAACGGCAACATTCGCCCCCCGGGAATCAAGGGCGCATGCATGTGTTCGTTTTTTTGCGAAGTCGCGTTTCCTTGCTCGGTCGGCCCGGTGGGGATGCTCACAGTCGATTCTTCCTCCCATGCATTGCGCGCCTTGACGCGCTCCGTCCTCAATAAAAACGGCGCTTGCGCTACGCCACGGCCAACCCACTTTGAAAAGGCTCTCACCTTTCTACCCAATCCAGCCGTGGACTGGCAAATCGAAGACTTTAACGATAAAGGCGCGGGGCCCTGGACTTTCTTTCTGCCCTTTTGGCGGATGCACAGGCCTATAATCCCTGCGAAAGGCCGCGGCGTCCTCAAGGCGGGCTGCAACCAAAGCGCCGGTCAGGAAATGTCCACCTTCGAATCCGGTTCGGTCGAATCCGTGCGACGATCTTTCGCGGAAGAGTTGTGCCGCGTCAATGGGATCTCCTCGGCCGCCATCTGCGCCGCATTTGCCACGGTGCCACGGGAGCGCTTCGCCGGACCTGGTCCATGGACCATTCAAAGCAGCCGCACGTCCTGGTTCACTGAAGACTCCGACCCGCGCCGTCTCTATCGCGACGCCCTGATCGTGCTCGACGAGGCCAAGCGCCTGAACAATGGCCAACCCAGCCTATGGGCCATCCACCTTGACCTGCTGGGGGTGCGGCTAGGCGACCAGGTGCTTCATCTCGGTTGCGGCGCAGGCTATTACACGGCAATTCTGGCGGAGCTGACTGGTCCGGAAGGCAAAGTGACAGCCGTCGAGATCGATGATGGCCTGGCGGCGCGTGCGCGCGTTGCGCTTGAGGCGTGGCCGCAAGTTACTGTAATCCATACCGACGGATCGAAGGGGCCTTTCGAACCCGCGGACGTCATCGTGGTCAGCGCCGGCGCCACGCATCCACTTTCCGCGTGGCTCGCCGCTCTCAAGCCCGAAGGAAAACTCCTCTTTCCCCTCACCTCAACGCAAGGACCTGGAACCATGGCCTACGTGACCCGCAAAGGCGCGGATCAATTTGCGGCCAGGCTCTGCGGTACCGTATTCTTTGTCGATTTCGCGGGAGCTCGCGATCCGGAAGCCGGCCGCGAACTCGCCACAGCCCTCAAGCGCGACGAGGGCTACAGCGTCCGTTCGCTCCGCTGCGATCCCCACGGAAAAGACGAATCCTGCTGGCTGCACGGCAAGGGCTGGTGCTTTTCGCGGTGCGCGCCGATTCCCACCGGGAACACCTGAATCCTCACAGCACCCTTGCCAGCCACTTGCCCGTATGCGAGTGCAAACTGCCTGCAATCTCTTCAGGCGGGCCCTCGGCCACAATCTGTCCGCCGCCTTCACCACCCTCCGGCCCCAGATCGATCACCCAGTCCGCACTTTTGATCACATCCAAATTGTGCTCAATCACGATCAGCGATCCGCCGCCGTCAATCAGCTTGCGAAAGGCCGTCAGCAGCTTCGACACGTCGTCAAAGTGCAGCCCCGTCGTTGGCTCGTCGAGAATGTAAAGCACGCGACTGGCCTGCGAAGGCTTCGCCGTGGCATTTACCGCGCGCACCGCGGCCAGGTGTGCAGCCAGCTTCACGCGCTGCGCCTCGCCGCCTGAGAGCGTCGTCGCCGATTGGCCCAGCCGCAAGTATCCGAGCCCGATCTCATCCAGCACCGCGAGCTTATCGAGCAACTTGGTCTGCCCGGCAAAAAAGCGCAGCGCCTCTTTCACCGTCATCTGCAGCACGTCGTGGATGCTCTTGCCCTTGTAATGCACGTCCAGAATCTTCGCCTGGTAGCGCGTGCCGTTGCAGTCTTCGCACGGTAGTTCCACGTCGGCCAGGAACTGCATCTCTACCGTCACCGTGCCGTCGCCCTCGCAGGTGTTGCAGCGTCCACCCGGCACGTTGAACGAGAAATGCCCCGGCGTGAGCGACAGCCGCTTGGCCTCAGGTTGCGCGGCAAACAGCTCGCGAACCAGGTCGAAGCCCTTGATGTATGTGATTGGATTGGAGCGCGGCGTACGGCCAATCGGCGTTTGGTCCACCATTACGACGTCGTTCAAACGCTCTGCGCCGCTCAGCGAGGTATACACACTGGAGGGATCGCCCCCGTCCGCCTGTCCCAGTGCCCGAGCCACCGCGCGATAAAGCACCTGGTGCACCAGCGTGGACTTGCCCGAGCCCGAAACGCCGCTGATCGCGACCAGCATTCCCAGTGGAATCGTCACATCCAGCCCGTGCAAATTGTTGGCTCGCGCCCCTCGCAGCACCAGCTTCTCGCGCCCCGGCGCTCGACGCCGCGTGGGAACGGGAATCGAGATCTTTCCACTCAGATAGCGGCCCGTCAGAGAATTTGGATTCGCTTCGATCTCCGCGACCGCACCCTCCGCTAGCAGTTTGCCGCCGAATTCGCCCGCACCCGGCCCCAGATCGAGCAGATGATCCGCCGCCCGCAGAATATCCGCATCGTGTTCTACCACCAGGATCGTGTTCCCCAAATCGCGCAATTCTTCCAGGATGGCAATGAGCCGCGCCGTGTCGCGCGTGTGCAATCCAATCGATGGCTCATCCAATACGTAGAGCGAACCCACCAGCCGCGAACCGAGCGACGTCGCCAGTTGAATGCGCTGCGCCTCGCCGCCGGAGAGAGTAGAAGCCAGCCGGTCCAGCGTCAGGTATTCAAGCCCGACCGCAACCAGAAAGCCCAGGCGCTGCCGCACCTCGGTCAGAATCGGTCCAGCTATCTCTTCCTGCATCGGCGAGAGTTCGAGGGAGTCAAAAAACTCCTTTGCCTCCGCAATCGTCAGCGCCGCAGCCTCGCAAATGTTCTTTCCGCCCGTCTTTCCGTCTCCCATGCGCACCGCGCGCGCCTCGGCTCGCAGTCGTTGCCCGCGGCAATCCGGACACTCCGCGTAGCCGCGATACTTGCTCAGCATCACGCGCACGTGCAGCTTGTACTTCTTCCGCTCCAACTGCGCGAAAAAACCGTACACGCCCGCGAATCCGTCCTTGCCGCGCAGCACCGTTTCGCGCGCCGGCGCAGGCAGGTCACGCCAAGGCACATCGAGAGGCACATTCAGTTCGGCGGCGCGCTTGCGCAACTCACTAAACCACGGCCGGTATTTCGGGCGATTCCATGGATCGATGGCGCCGTCAAGCAAACTCAGGCTTTGGTCGGGGATGACCAGGCCCAGATCGTAATCCACGGTGTTGCCAAATCCCTGGCAACGCGGGCAGGCGCCAAACGGGTTATTAAAGCTGAACAGGCGTGGTTCCGGCTCGCGCCCCGGCCGATGACATTTTGTGCATTCATACGAGCCCGAAAACCGCAGGCGCCTGTGCTCAGCACCTTCGTCACGAGGCGTCTCCTCAAAGATCACCTGGCCCGCTTCGCGATACGCGACCTCAACGGCGTCCACAATGCGCGAACGGCTCTCGGCGTTCACTACAATCCGATCCAGCAGCACATAGACGGGAGCCGAAAAGTCCAGATCGAGCAGCGACTCCGGTGTTGAAAACTCAAAGATACTTCCCTGCTGCCACAGCCGGTTGAACCCGCCGGTTCGCAACTCCGTGAGCCGCTCCTTCAGCGCGTCGGAATGAACTGCGTCGGCAGATCGATTCGCGGACTTGGATCTGGCCCCAGATTTTCCCGTGCCTGCCGTCGCCTTCGCTGCATTAGCGCTCTTCTCTGTCGGCGCCGGCTCGCTCTGCACGGGGAACAACACGTTCAGCCGTGTTCCCTCGCCCAGCTCCAGCACCGCGTCTGCCGCTTCGTCCACCGAATCGCGTTTGACGAGACCGTCGCAATAAATACAGTGAACCTCCCCGCAGCGCGCGTACAGCAGCCGCAGGTAATCGTAGATCTCCGTTGCCGTCGCCACCGTTGACCGCGGGTTGCGCGTGGTGTTCTTTTGTTTGATTGCAATGGCCGGCGCCAAGCCATCGATTTCATCGGCGTCCGGCTTCTCGATGCGTTCAAGAAACTGCCGGGCATAGGCCGAAAGCGACTCGACGTACCGCCGCTGTCCCTCGGCATAAATGGTGTCAAAGGCCAGCGAACTCTTGCCCGACCCCGAAACACCGCTGACCACCGTCAACTTGCCGTGGGGAATCTCGCACGAGAGATTTTTCAGGTTGTGTGTCCGCGCATTGCGGATGACGATGGCATCGTTCAAAGGGAAGGCACCGGCGAAATCCTGGGGCAGCACCACAGTGCTCTTCACGAGCGTCCAGGCACAGCCCTCCACTTTTATTATACGGCGGAGCGCAAATTCTCTTTCGCGCCTTCCCTGCTTCGCGGCTTCCGCTGCCTGTGAATCTGAGTGAAAAACCCGCCGTCGCAGACGACCGTGCTTTGCCTTCCGCGCCCGCCGGCACACCAACCCGACGATGGAGCGGCGATTATAAGCTGAGTTCGAAGGAACGAATGCAGAGAAAAACTATGCAGCGAGCGCGGCCTTGTCGATGTACGTAAACTCGATCGATTCGCCCTCCACCGGGCGGTCAAGCACGTTCGCAAGCCCCAGAAGATTCTCCGATGCGCACGCCGGGCATTGCTCCGGGCAGTTGCCGATGCAGTTGCAGTTCGCGCACAGATAGGCAGACGACAAGGGAATGTGCTGCATGGTGAGGAATGTCATGTTTTTCACCCCGGAGTCGTAGCGTTCAATGGGAACGTCGCCGCGCAAACCTTCACAACTGCGGCTGCTCTCCATATTCCTGCTCTACATACAAGATGCCACCGAATCGAGCAAAGTTGTTTTTTAATTCCTTATCAGACATCACCGCCGGTAATCGCAAACCGCGTTACTGATGGGCCACTGCGCCGTTAAACTGTTTATGTGAGGGAATTTGTGTTTCGTTCCGTTTTTCGCATATTGATACTGATTCTTGTTTCTTGCCCCGTCCCTGCTTTTGCACAAGCACCCTCTGCCTCCTCGCAAGCCACTCCAACGCCTGCTGCGGCCCCCGCCACACCGCCTGCTCAGCCGGTTGCTGCGGAAGTGGCCGCTGCGGAAGCTGCCATCGCCAGCTCCGACTGGAAAACTGCTGACGCCAAACTCGACCCATATCTCGCCTCGCACCCCAATGACGCACGAGCTCTCTTCGACGCCGGCTATGTCGCCGACTCTGAAAATCGTCTTGACGATGCGGCCGCGCTCTACCGCCGCTGCGTCGCCTCCGATCCCAAATCGTTCGAAGCACATCTTTCGTTGGGGCTGCTCCTCGCGCGTGAAAGCAAATTCACCGAGGCACGCCCCGAACTCGCCACCGCGACTACCCTCGACCCGCGCCTGGCCGATCCGGCTCTGAAGGCGCGCGCATGGCGAGCGCTTGCCGGAATCGATCGCTCCTCCGACCCTGCCCTGGCGTCCAGTGATCTGCTCGAGGCCCTCAGGCTATCGCCTGAAACCACCGCCGATACCCTCCTGGCCGCGGAGTTGGCCGAGCAGTCCGGTCAGAACGATGCCGCCGAAGCCGCCTACCGCCGTGTCCTTGCCAAGGAGCCAGCATCTGCTCCGGCCACCATTGGGTTGGCCCACCTGTTGATCGTGAAGAAGCAGTATTCCGACGCCGAGCCGCTGCTCCGTGCGGCGCTCGCGAAAAATCCCGATGATCCGACCCTTACAGCGCAACTTGCCACGGTGCTGGCCGACCAGGATAAAGCCGAGGCGCTACCACTTCTCCAAAAGCTCCGCGCCGCCCACCCCGCCGACCCCGCAATCACCCGCATGTTGGCGGCAATCCTCGCTGATGCGGGCGACTTTGCCGCCTCAGATCAGCTTTATGTCAGCTTGCTCGCCGCTGCTCCCGACGATGCCGGCTTGCTTGTCGCCCACGGCCAGATCCTTGTCCGCGAAGCTCGCCTCGACCAGGCTTACGCAGCCTTCGACAAAGCCACACAAATCGACCCGGCCAACGCCGACGCCTGGAGCGGCCTTGCCTTTGCCGCTTCCCGCACCCGCCGCCCCGACGTCGCCCTGCACGCACTTGCCATGCGTTCCCGCTACCTGCCGGAAAACGCATCCACCCTCTTCCTCTGGGCGATTTCATACGATTCCCTGAACCAGAAGAAGGAAGCTGCAGCCTACTACCACCGCTTTCTCGATGTCGCGGCGGGAAAGTTCCCGGATCAGGAATGGCAGGCCCGCCAGCGCCTCAAACTCCTCGGAAAATAGCGACGCCCCGCCAAAACATCCCCTTCCGACGATGCCTCATCCGGTTCCTCATAGCATTTCTGTTACCACGAGATCAAAATCATGCATCTTATTCCTTGCGAGTCGGCGCAGATCCGACTACTATGATCACAACTTTTGGGAGGTACCACCGGGCCAGTGGAGGTTCTCCGTGCGGAGTATGGTTCCGTTCGTTGCGATCCTCGTGATCGGCATGATTGCGATGCCGGTGTGTGCCTCTTCCTCAGACGTGGATCTGCTCGACCAGCAGCAGATCGATGCTCTTGAAGCGAAGGCGACCCAAGCCCAGCCGCGCGAGCAGGCCTTCCTCTACGCCGAACTGGTGCACCAGATGACTGAGCTGAGCATTCACCAGTACGCGGCGGGTGACGTTGGCAAGGCAACTGGCCTGCTCAAGGACATCCAGAAGTTCGCGCAGAAGATCCATCTCTCCCTTGTGGGCAACGACAAGCGTCTCAAAAATGCCGAAATTCTGCTCAATCGCACGGCCTTCCGCTTGAACGAGATGCTTGAGTCAACCAATTACGAAGATCGCCCGCTCGTGAAGCAGACCCTGGCGCAGGTTAACGAGGCGCAAAGCGCGGCGATGATGGAAGTCTTTCAGAAATAGCCTGCCGGAGTCCCTGCTCTGCCTGATCGCAACGCGTTATCCTTGAGTTCAAGCGCTGAGTGAGGGCACCGTGCGCATTTTTTCTGCGATTCTATTCGGACTCTTGGCCGCCGCGCCGCTGGCCGCGCAGCTCGACACAAAACAGGATCCACTGACCCCCGACCAGCAGGACCAGATCGCCGAAGCGGGCGTCGATCCGGTCGCCCGTGTAGACCTTTACGTCAAGTTTGTTGACCAGCGTGCCGACACCATTCGCAGTTTGATCAAGCGTGCCAAGTCGTCCTCGCGCAGTCAACGCCTCGCCGGCGAGCTGCAGCAATTCGGCGCGCTCATGGATGAGCTCGGTGACAACCTCGACATGTACTCGCAGCGGGAAGCGGATCTTCGCAAGTCCCTCAAGGGGCTCAACGAAGGCGTCGCACGATGGCAGGGGGTTCTGCACGATCTGCCCAGCGAGCCGGGCTTTGAGTTGTCGCTCAAGGCGGCGCTCGATAGCAGCAACGACCTGGCCACCCAAACCGAGCAGCTCACTACAAGTCAGGATGCCTACTTCAAAGCGCATCCCGATCAAAAGGGCCAGGACCGCTACGAACCGCAATAAAGCAGGGATCGGGGGAACAAGGGGCCAAGGGAACGAGGAGACAGAGCCGCGCCCAGCTTAAGATCCAATCGAGAACTCACATCGCTGATAACGTCCATTGGAAGTCAGATTCTCAACTCAATTGCCATCAAAATGATTGACGGCGAACTGCCGCAACCCCATCACTGCGCTTCGCCAGCGCCCATCGGTAATTCGATGGAATGAGCCGAACGGTGAAAACTGGACGCGGGCCAGGAGGCCTTTCCCATTGCTTGCTCGTCCCCTTGGTCCCTTGCTCGCTCGGTCCCTGCTATCCTGCTTCTGGTGCCCCTCGACTTCGTCTCCATCTTTCAGGAAGAATACCGCGCGCTTCGGCCCCGCGCTCCCATGCCGCCGGTTCATGTGCGCTTCCGCCGCTTCACCTCGCTGAACACCACCGTCCGCCTGCGCGAAGGCGAGATTTATGCCAGCCTTTCCGACCTGCTCGAGGGTGCGCCGGAGCCCGTTCTTCACGCCATCGCACACATTCTTCTCGCCAAGCTGTATCGCAAACCCATCAACGCCGCGCATAACCTCCGCTACAAGCGTTTTTCCATGAGCGCCGCCGTCACGCGACAAACCGAGCTCATCCGCCACGCGCGCGGCAGCAAACGCTACTTCGGTCCCGAGGGTCGCTACTTCCAGCTCGAAGAAATCTTCGACTCGCTCAACATGCGCTTCTTCGGCGGGCTGCTTGGCCGCCCCGACCTCACGTGGAGCGAACATCACGCCAAGCGATCGCTCGGCCACTACGACGCAGCGCACAATACCATCGTCGTTAGCCGCGTCTTCGACCGCCCCTCAAGCCCGCGCTACGCTCTGGAATACCTGCTCTATCACGAAATGCTGCACCTGAAGCACCCGGTCAGGACGCGCGGCCTGCGCCGCTGCATTCACTCCGCCGAATTCAAAGCCGACGAAGCGCAGTTCCCGCAGCTTGCTGAAGCTCTCGCCTTCATCAAGCACCTTTAGTTGGAATTCTCGCTCCGCTCGGGAACATCCGCGATGACTAACCATCATAAAATTTCGTGGAACTACCGGGCTATCGCGTTTCAGGCGAACTTTTCGTTTTAACCTACCGGGATAACAAGACTAACTATTTGCAATTTCCTAGTTCCTAGCCCCCGCCTTCAATCCGCCGGTCAGGCTCGACACCCTCTCGACATCGTGGCTTTTGCACCAGGATTCCAAACCCTTTGCGAGCCGCTCCGTCGCGCGTGGGTCGGCATAGCTCGCCGTACCTACCTGAACAGCAGTTGCGCCGGCCAGCATAAACTCCACCACATCCTCCGGCGTCGTGATTCCGCCCATACCGATCACAGGAATGTTCACCGCACCTGCAACCTCGTACACCATACGCAGCGCAATCGGCTTGATGGCCGGTCCCGACAATCCTCCGGTCACGTTGCTCAACCGCGGTTTTCGCTCTTCCGCATCGATCGACATTCCCAGAAAGGTATTCACCAGGCTCACCGCATCAGCGCCTGCTTCCTGGCAGACCCGCGCCATGTAGCCGATCGAGGTCACATTCGGTGAAAGCTTCACGATCAGCGGCTGAATCGCGACCTTCTTCGTTCGGTCAACAAGTTCTTCCAGCGAAAAAGGATCTGCTCCGAAACTCATGCCGCCGGCATGTACATTCGGGCACGACACATTTAGCTCGTACGCCGCAATCCCTTCAGCATCGTTCAACCGGTCAATCACGGCCACATAGTCGCTTGCCGTCTGCCCAAAGACATTCACGATCACCTTGCAGTTCGGATACCGATTCATCGCCGGCAATTTCTTTTCGACAAACTCTTCCACGCCCACATTCTGCAGTCCAATCGCATTCAGCATCCCCGCGGCCGTCGGCACGATCCGAGTCGGCTCGTGGCCTGCCATCGGGTGCAGCGAGATTCCCTTGGTCACAAACCCGCCCAGTCGGTCCAAAGACACGATCTCTTCGAATTCAATGCCGTAGCCAAATGTGCCGCTCGCGGCAATGATGGGATTCACCAGTTCCAGCCAGGCGAACGAAACTCTCATGTCGGGTTTCAAGTGCGGCTTCCTTCCCTCTTCTGTCGCCGATTCCCCGTTCCGCCAACAAAACGTGCAATTCGTACGGGTCTCCGTTCATGATACCCGCCCGGCCACGCTGCGCTGCCAATGGTTGCCCCCCCGCGGCCCCACTCACCGTGAGATGGGAACGTAGCGACGGTCCAAACGCGCAAAGGCCCTGCGGCACTCGCCTCAGGGCCTCACTCCTTCACTGTCCAGTGTCAGCTGTTCGCTGTCTGCAGTCTTTACGCCGTCACTGTTTCGCTTGCATCCACCTTCACCGGTGTCAGCCAGCCAAAACGGTCCGGCTTCAGTCCGTTGACGATGCCGAAGAACTCGTCGGCTATCCTCTTCGTGATCTCGCCCGGTTTTCCGTCGGAAATCACAATGCGGTCGACGGAGCGAATCGGCGCCACCTCTGCGGCCGTCCCGGTAAAGAACACCTCGTCAGCGATGTAGAGCAGCTCGCGCGGAAGCGCCTGCTCGGTCACAGTGATTCCCAGATAACGCGCAATTGTCAGCACGCTGTCGCGCGTAATTCCCGACAGCGCCGAGTTCGCCAGCGGGGGTGTATACAGCACACCGCTACGCACAATAAACACATTTTCGCCTGAACCTTCGCTCACCAACCCGTTCACGTCCAGCGCGATCCCCTCCTGGTAGCCGTTGACCTCGGCTTCCATGCGAATGAGCTGCGAGCCCATGTAATTCGCGCCAGCCTTGGCCAGCGCCGGCATCGTGTTCGGAGCCAGCCGGTTCCAGCTCGAGATGCACACATCCGCTCCGCCATGCCCGCTAATGTATCTGCCCCAGGGAAAATTGGCGATATACACCTCGACTGGCGAGCCCTTGGGATTCACGCCGATCTCGCCGTAGCCGCGCAGCACAATGGGCCGGATGTAGCAGGGCGCGACGCCGTTCGCCTCAATCGTATCCACTACGCCTTGGCTAAGCTCCTCAAGCGAGAACGGAATCTCCATGCGGTAAATCTTGGCCGAATCCAGCAGCCGCTGCATGTGCTCCGGCAGCCGGAATACCGCCGAGCCTTGCGGTTGTCCGTAGCAGCGTATTCCTTCGAACACGCTCGAGCCGTAGTGCACCACGTGGCTCATCACGTGGATCGTGGCCTGCTCCCATGGAATCAGGCGGCCGTTGTGCCAGATCTTCTCAGTGGTTTGAATGGGCATGGGGATGAAATCGCTCCTTAGTCGGCGCAAATCGTGCATCTACTGAAAGGTTGTCACGATTCGCCATTGGCTGGCAAGCGCCTCGTCGACCTCTTGTGATGAGTTGGAAACTTCCTCAAAAGTGGGATGCGTACCTAACATCCGCTCTGCCTTCCGGCTTCCGGACATGCTCCAAGACTACTCCCGCCGCATCGAGTATCTCTTGCTCCAGGCCGCACAGTAACAATTCCGCCTTCGCCCTGTCCGCAATCGTTTGATCCGCACTCTTCGATAGAACTCTCAAATACGACAGCCACAGCAACTCCCGCGCGTTTCCCGTCCATCGCTTGCTCACCCGCACCGTGGTCCAGCCCGAGTCTGACAGCCAATGATGCCGCTCCGCCCGCCCCGCATGGATCAGCGCATCCCTCAACCGTACCGTAAATGGAATATCGACGATGCCGAACCAGTGAATATGCCCAATCTCGCGCCGGTCTACCCGAAACTCGACGCCGTCAAACCGGTGGTCGTGAATCGAAACGCCAGGCCACGCCGAGACGACCTCGACCAGTGCCTTCATTTTTTCCTGCATCGACACGCTTCGTTTCCCCCCCCACTCTGCCCTACGATTTTTTGGATTCTTGAACACTCCCGGAGGGTGCAACATCTCCATCGATTATCTTTGACGCCTTACTCCTTGTTCCCTCGGCCCCCTCATTTGCCTCGGCCCTCCTTTTTTCGTGACGTCGAACACGGCAATCTCTGTTCCACCCTGCTATCGTCCGTTCCCGTGCAGCCAGAAGAATTCACCTACCCGCCTTATTCGATCCCGCTCACCAAAGCCTACGGCGGCCATTTCGAATCCGTCTTTATCCTGTTGCATCCCTTCGTTCTCGTACCCGCTTCCCTCGCATGGAGCCAAACGCACGAGTACCCTGACGATGCAACAATCCTCACTCACGGCGCCAAATATCGCTGGACAGAGATCGCCGACCAGACAAATCTCAAATCATGCGCCCGCACCAACCAGGCACTCCTCACTTCGATCGGTTCGCTCGCGGACTACTTTGCCGACCCCGCGACTCGCGTCGAGCTCCAGACCTTCCTGCAGTCCCAACCGGTGTGGATGCCCGTCGAAGGCCGCTTTGAGCCGCTACTGCAAGCGGACCTGCTGCAGGCTTTTGTTGCTGCCGGCATCCCCGAACTGATCTACGTTCCCGAATTCCCCGCCACCGACCCCGTTGTCACGATTCCTATCGCCGATCTCGCCGCACGCAGCATTGCGTTCCCTACCCGCGGAACCCTCCTCGCGCCCGATCAATCCTTCCTATTCACCGTCGACTGGGACAGTTTCTTCACGCTCTTCTACGGCCGGCGCTCCTTCATCACGAGCGTCTGCTCTGCGCTCAATCTTGAAGGCTTCTTCGCCACGCTCAACACCGAGCACGCCTGGTACAACTACGCCTTCGGTTGTGCCACAGTTACTCTCTCGCCCGAGCACTGGCAGACTGCCTGATCCACCAGAACAGCCGGCCTAATCACCGGATCGGTGGAACGACCACGTTGAATCACGAATTCAATTGTTGCGTGCAGACAATTGCGATCTATCCCCCCAGCGTGAAAACAACATTGATCGTTGTCTCAACTTCAGTCGGCTGGTTGTTGAGCAAGTACGGCTTATATCGCCACGTCCTGACTGCGTCGACGGCTGCCTCGCGCAGCATCTGCGGCCCGCTCACCACGCTCAAATCCTTCACCGTTCCATTTTTTGAAATCGTAGCGTGCAACTCCACGGTCCCTGACACGCGTGCCGATTTGGCGATGGGAGGGTAAGCAGGTGCTGTCTTTTGAATCAGCATTCCGGTCGCCACGCCAGACGAGACTATCGTCGGTTTCGGCGGCACGCCTTTCACGACGGGCCCTGTATGCCCGTTGAAGATGCCCTCATTTGCGCCGGTTCCGCCCATATCGTTCACAGCACTCGCGCCAATGCTTGCGGGAGGAGGCCCACTTTCCGCCACTTGTTTCGGAATCTGTGCTGGCGCGTTGAGCTGATCGTTCATCATCTGTGCTTGTGCCTGGGCCCGCGCCGCTGCCTGCGCTTGCGCCCGATTCGCTGTGTCTGACTCATCAGTTGCCCGATCGTCAGCAGTCTTCGGTTCTCCTGTTGCTGGCGCCGGCGCATGGTCCGTCAACGGTTCACCAGCCGCCGGCTTGGTAGCGTCTGTCGTCAATCCAGGATCGCTCTCTGATTGAGAAGCATCGATTGCCGTCGCGGCCTGCTGAGCAGGTTGATTTGCTTCAGACACGGCGACACCGTGCCACCGTGGAACCAGAAGACCGGCCGAAATCAATATTGCACTGGCGCCAACGCTGCCGATGACGATCCACTTCTTCTTTCCGGACTTCTTTTCCTTTGGCGTTTCTTCAATATTTTTCGAGGAAAAAGACGAGAACAGCACCGCGCTCGCTTCGCCCTCTTGCGCACCCTTGAGTGAAGCTGAATTGCTCGATCCATCCGCGGGACTAGCGTCTGGCTGGCTGGGTGCCACCGCCGCCTCTTTCGATTCATAGCCGTCCAGCAATCCCGAGGCATCGCTCTTTGCCTCAATCGTCTTTTCGCCGCTCAACTTCTTCTGCTTCAGAGGAACCTGTGCAGTCGGGGTTGAGTGGATTTCATGCGGCTTGGAGACTGAGTGCGGCGAGATCGCTTCGCGTTTTGCGGATTCTCCGGATGGTCTCGACGTGTCTTCTGACGAATGAGAGGCCAACCACGCTTCCCATTCTTCCCTTTTAGCGGAATTTGCCGTGGACTTTGCTTCGGGATTCGAATCGATCGGCTTCTTGTCCGGCTCATCGGACACTGGTGGGGCTGAAGCTGAACTGGAAGCGCGCGGCCTGCCTTCGACCGGAGGCAGCGTCGCGTTGCGCTCCACAGAGTGCCATACCTGCTTCACAGTCCTGGGCAAAGAATGAGAGGTTTCCCATGCCTCCCATTCTTTTTGGTTCACAGGTGTTTCCGCGGGTGACGCTTCGCCATCCCAGTCGTTGAAATCCTCCGGAAGCGTTTCAGGAAGCACCGATGTTAAGTCTTCTGGAGATGCCATTGCCCGTCCTCGCCTTTCTCATAGACAGCGCCCTTGTACCGGCGCGTTTCGCGCGGATGTAGCTTCATGACGCCGTGTTCGTCCTGTGCTTGAGCCGGCTCCAATTCTGGGGGAGCGGGGGGAATCGCGGCGATAAGCGAGATCGCCGGCTTTTCATCGGCTGCGGTTGGCGGCAAAGCCGCGTCAGGCGGCCCCTTCACTTCAAGCTCAACCGCGGCGTGTGCCGGAGCGTATCTCTCGGAGTCCGAGGGAGTGAACGACGCGAAGAGCGTATATCTACCAGGAGCAAGCACATGCCCGGCGGACGGAGTATAGACAAATGTCCCGGGAACCGTGGCCGATGCATTCAATTGAATGATGCCGAGTGCCGTGCCGTAGGAAATCGGCTCCGGCGTCGGCCAGGTGATGAGCGCCGGCAGCTTCTCAAAAACAGTAAGAGATACGACGACGTTCGCGGTGCTGTAATTCAATGAATCCGTCGGCGTGAAGTTGACTGAAAGCTGATGTACTCCCGGCGCGAGGATTTCACCCGCCGCAGGTGTGTACGTGAAAGTTCCCGGCATAGTTGCGGTGGCATTAAGCTGACGCGCGCTCAGTGCGGCGCCGCAGACCATCGGGTCCGGAGCCAGCCACTCAATTGCAGGTGTTGCCTTATTTACAGTCAGCGAAACCGTAGCCTGCGATTTCGAATACCCCAGGTGATCCTCAGGGGTAAAGACTGCCGACAACCTATGCTCTCCAGCCGCAAGCACCGCTCCAACTGCAGGGCTGTATTCGAATGTTCCCGGAACCGATGCCGTGGCGCAGAGTTGGGTCGCGCTTAATTGCGTTCCATAGGTGATTGGGTCAAGTGCCGGCCATTGGGTTTGAGATCCCGATTTGGCCACGCTGAGCGTCACTGTTGCTTGTGCTGTGGTGTAGTTCGCAGAATCAGCGGGTGTAAAAGCGACCGAGAGTGTATGCAATCCCGGCGGCAGCACCTCGCCCGGCGCAGGCGAATACTCGAATCTCCCCGCCACCCCCGACGAAGCATTGAGTTGTGAGACCCCTAACTGTGCGCCGTAGATGATTCCGGCGGGTTCCGGCCACGAAAGAATCGGCGTTGCCTTCACGACGACAATTGAAGTGGAGGCCTGCAGTGGAAGAAAGTTCTGCGTGTCTGCCGGAGAAAATGTCACCCATAGCGTGTGCGTTCCTACTGGCAGCACATAGCTCGGACCCGGTGTGTACACGAAAGTCCCCTCAACCGACGCCTCAGCATTGAGCTGGGCGAATGTGAGCTTGTCGCCATAGGTAATCGGGTCGGGTGTCGGCCACGTAATGCTGGGAGTCGTTCGCTCATTGGCCGATGGCATGCCCGTCGCGCCCTGGACTTCATTTCTTTGAGAATCCGCCCAAGCACTTCTGCCATGATCCCCGAGGTCGACGTCCCCCTTGTTCCCTTCTGGAACCAGGAGACCCGTGATCGAGCTCGCCATCTCCACGCTGATGCGGGAAACCCGCGTCGCTGCGCGTCCGGTATCGCCGGCCTGCAATGTGCGTGCAGCGTTCTGATCGTTGGGAATCTTCCACCGCACCGGCCTCCCGAGAGCCTTATCGACGACACCTTCGTTCATTGTTTCGTGAAAGTGGGAATCAAACCGGTTGATTATAATTTCCAGATTTCGTCCTTCATCCGAAAAGAACTGGGAGATGAGGCGATTTGAATTGCGCAGTTCAGAGATACCCGTCTGGCTGACCAGGTAAACCGTAGAAGCATTCTCGAAGAGAGCCTTCGCCGCTACATCGATTCTCGATCCCACATCCACGATCACTTGGTCGAACTCGCGCCGTGCAATCGTTATCAGCTTGTCGATAGCGGCCTTGGAAACCTCAGCCTCAGGCACCGTCGTGGGCGCGGATAGAACGTAAACCCCTGACCGATGCCTTTCCAGGAGGTTCTTCAAAAAACTCCCATCCATCCGGTCGATATTCTTGAGAGCGTGTTCCGTCGAGTATCCTGCGGAGATCCCCAGGCATAACGCTGCGTCTCCAATGGGAAGTGCAAGGTCGATCAGCAGGACCCTTTGTTCGAAACTCTGGGCCAGGGCAATGGCGACATTGCAGGCCACAGTTGTGACGCCCGATCCTCCCTTGGAGCCGGCAAACACCAGCAGTTTTCCTCCCGCCACCTCCGGTGGCGTCGCGTTTTTGCGATGCGTCGTGCTGGCCCGAAGCAGAGCTTCGGTCATTGCACTTTGGTCGATCGGCAACATCAGAAACTCACATGCGCCGGCACGGATCATGCGGACCGCGAGTTTCGGATCGGTCTTCTCCGAATAGACCATGATCCCCCCCGCGCAACTCGATCCCACGCGTTCCACCATTTCCATTGCGATTTTCGGATCGCTGTCCAGATCGAGGATCACCACCTCGAAGGAGCTGAGCAGTCTCTCCAGATGACCGGGTTCCGGCGGGTACGAATCGAACTCGCGCACGATTGCGCGACGAGTTTCGTCCAAAGCTTTGGCCACTGCCAACCGTCTCCCCTCGTCTGGTCCCACTAGGGCGACAGACAGGAGCTCATCCCCAAAGGCGTCAGCCTGGTTGATACCGGCATTGGGCGACACATCTGCTGCGCTCACGAGAGAAGGTGCTCCTTGAGATACTCCCTCCCCTCGGTTAAAATCCGAGAGCCATTCGGGAGTCTCATTCGCAGGTCCGTTTAGCCTGCAACCGATTGAATTTCTGCAGTTCCGGGGAGAAAGCTAAATCTTGGCTTCAACCTAACATTGCCCTACCAAAGCGGTTACCGTGGGACAATGTTACCTCTTTGCGCTCAAATTGAAACTCATGTAACGAGTTCAGCGGATTACTAAAGTATTGATTGAGCGAATTAGACACGCGGCCATGTCCGATTGAGAATCGGCCTGCACTGAGCGCAGTTACTCGGGTAATCGATATCGGCGAAAGCTCTGCTAACGCGCGGTGAGTTCTTCGAACGCAACAGAATACGGCGGCAGCACGCCGTATTCAGCAGCCATCTCGAAGAAACCCCGCATCCCTTCCAGGCACTCTTCGTCGAGCACGTAGTGGATATTGGTTGTCAGATAGCTCCGGATCGTGTCCTCGGCGATAGGAAGCTGCTCGGACCACTCGGCCACAATGGCGTCTATATTTTCGCAGCCATGGTCGCGCGAGCGAATAAAATCCTCGACAACCCCTTCGCCCAAAAGGCTACCGTGCGCAGCACCCCAAACCGCGGAGACAAACGCAAGCCCGGTGAGCGAGCGCCATTCGCGGGCCAGGTCGAGATACACCAACTCTTCGCTGGTGCGCTCGAAGCGGTTGAAGCGTTCTTCGAGAGCCAGCAGCGCTGGGTCGCCGATCAGGATTGCCGCATCGGCGCGATCCATCATCTGGTCAAGATCGGCCGCCATCGGCACAAACGGCACGCCGCCGTTGCCCCATTTGTGGAAGCAGATGCGCGCATAGGCGAGCGTGGTGCGGCTGGCGGTGTCGGCAGCTACCGAGCGCACCGCCGTCAGCGGCTGCGTGGCGCGGTGGACCAGCAAAAGCGACCGCACACGGTTCTTTGAGGCAATGGTGCAGCCCGGAAGGATGCGCAAACCCGGCGTGGTGGCAAGCGCCGCGATGGGAATCAGGCCAATGTCCGCACGGCCATCGGCCAGCCGTGCCGCGCACTCTGAAGGCGACATGCGGTCAATCTTGTAGCGGAGCGCAAGTGTCTCGGCCAACGGCGGATGTTCAAAGTCCCACATCAGCGGCGCCGGATTCAGAAATCCGATGGCCGCGATGCGCAAGCGTTGATCTTGCTGAGACTCCACATCCGTTAGACTACCAACCGGTCACGATCGACTCGCCGCGAAAATCCGAGGATGGAAGCGAAGTCGTCACCTCCCGAGGGCTCGATCTCAGTGATGGCCACCGCCACCACCGCCACCGCCTCCATGCGAACCACCGCCTCCGCCACTCGGTGCGCCCTGGGCGTCACCGCCGTGATTGCCGCCTCCGCCGATGCTTGCGCAGGCGCCGGATGAACGCTCCGGCTGGGTTGCGAGTAGCTCCGGTTAGGCTGCGAAGAATTGCGGTTCTGCAAGTCGGGATTTCGCCCCCCCGCGGGAAAGCCCTGCACGCCACGGTTCCCGGAATCGAGACCGTTCGCCGGAGTTGAGTGAGCGTATCCAGGCCGTGAAGATGGAAGTACTCCATACACTGGTCCGGACACCGGCCTTGTGCCAGTGACGCCCAGTTCGCCGCGATTGAACCCGCCAGCCGTGTGCTCGGTCAACGTAGGCATCGGCAGCACCGAGTTTCCAGCGATATTCACCATCCGGGTTTTGTCTCGCTGCGGAAGTCCTGGGTTCAGCGTCTCGGCCCTCCGATTCACGACAATCGGCTCCAGCGGCCTGCCGTTCAACGGGTGGCGCGGCTGCATCGGGCGCGCAACGACGTGATAGCCAGGCGGCCCGTAGCCGATGTTCGGTCCGCCATACATGCCTGCGCCCCACCACGGTGAGCAGCCGCCCATTCCCGGAGCCCAACCCCAGCCGAAGCCGGCATAGAAGTTCCACGCCCCGCATTGGAACGGCATGTAACCCCACGGATACCCAGAAGCCCAAAGGTAGCCGAAGCCCGGCGTGCACATCCAGTTCCATATCCGTAGGGGTCGAAATCGGCGTTCGCCGCCTCATAAGGCGACCAAACGTAACCCTGGTCCGGAACGTTGTACCAGTTGCCGTTCGCGTCCAGATCGTTCCACGCGGGGCTCTCCGACGCGCCAATGCCCGCCGGCGCGCCGGTCTGATTCGCTGCCTCGGCCGTCAGCGCCTGGTCGCGATCGGAGTTCCAAGCATCCCATGAGTCGGGCTCGATTGAATCTGCTAAGTTGTATTGACTCGGGTCATTCGAATTGAGAGTAACGCTCTCGCCGTCGCGCAGGTCCACCGAGAGTCCGCTCGACTCGGCACCATTCGCGCCCTGCAGGTGAGCATTGCCTGAAAAGACCGCAAGCTTTCCGGGAGGATTGTCCATGTCGACACGGAACACCGTAAATCCGCTCGCGGTCACTGCGGCATTGCCGAATTGAACGCTCATCTGGCCGGCCTGTCCTCCGCCCTGGAACTCGAAGTAAGCCAGCCCGCTGTTCACCAAGAGCACTGCATCGGCCGACGCGCCAGACCCGCGAAGCACGCCCAGTGTCAGCGAGCTGTCTGGCGAGATCCGCGCGACGCTGCCGTCCTCAAACTGGATCTCCGCCTTACCGCTATCGGCAGTTGTCAGCTGCATGCCTTCAAACAGTGGCGTATTGGCGACTGCCTGTTGCGCCAGCACCTGGCCGGCCTGCGAAAGCGTCACCTGGCCGTCCACGTAGCTGAGCCTCACCGCCCGCGCCGGCTGTCCCGATGTCTCTTGATTGTCCTGCGCGTTCAGCACACAAGCGAATGACACCACTCCCAAGGCCAAACCCGCCAGTCCCAGAAACCATCTGCGATTCAAGGTGAGATCCATGGCGCCCTGCCTTTCCATCGCCCCGCGGCGACCCTGCCCGCACTATCGGGATCCCAACATCCATTGGACACCCGTTGAAGCTAAAAAGTCGCCCTAAATCTTTATGTCGCTCCGCACGCCAGCAATGCTCTGGCTTCCTTTCTCACCCGCTCCAGGACACTATCGTCCTGGGCCAGCCGCTCCAGAATACTCCGGATGGCGCAAACCTGCTGCGCCCGCCCGTCCCCGCTGCCTCGGTCAGAATACTCCATCTCCTGGTCCAGGCCCAGCCGGTCGTGCTGGAGCAATATTTCCAGGCGCGCACCCTCCAGAATGGTTTGCGCGACCGCCTGCAGCGAGTCTCCCATCTCCTGGATCTCCTGTCCTTGGAATAATTGAATGTGCAGGAGCCGTGCCCTTGCGGGCCCGGTATAGGTGAGGGTCTTCCAGCCCTGGAACGCCACTTTGATATGGCTTTCGCAGGGCTCATTGAACCACTTGTGACGCTGCGCGACGTCAAAGACGCGGCCGGCAAACTCCGCGCTCACCTGGATGTCGCGGTCCACGGCCGGGGACTTCGATCTCCTTCAGGCCGCCGGCTGGCGGCTTTGCCCATCTGCGAGCGAAAATGTCCGGTTCCGTCGGGGTGAGGTCAGCGTCCATTGCGGGGGCGACAGTCCGGGATCGGAGAAATCCACCTGAATCACTGGGTCCGCCGCAGGAGCGGGCGCTTTGACCATGAGCTGCACATGCGCACGCCAGCAGCACAACCGCCAGCAGCTGCATCCTCATCGCGCCGTCCCCTGCAGCGCCAGCGTCTGCGCAGTATGAATGTGGCAAATGGCGATGGCCAGCGCATCGGCCGCGTCGGCCGGTTGCGGCAAGTTCGGCCAGACCCAGCAGCCGCGCCACCATGAACTGCACCTGCTCCTTTTTCGCCAGCCCGTAGCCCACTACGCTCGACTTGATCTTCAGAGGAGCGTACTCGGCCACCGGAATCCCATGCCGCGCCGCCGCCAGCAGCGCCACGCCGCGCACCTGACCCAGCTTCAGAGCCGATTTTGCGTTCACCGAGTAGAAGACCTCTTCGATCGCGACCGCATCCGGCCGCCAGCGCTCAATCTCGCGGTCAGCTCCCGGAACACCTGATCCAGGCGCTCGGGCAAGGCCTGCGTCTTGGCCAGCCGGATCGCGCCCATGGCACGGAACTTGAGCCGCGGCTCGCGCGCCGCCGTCGTCCGACTCCACGACGCCGAAGCCTGTGATCTCGGTCCCGCAATCGATTCCGAACACCCTCATCGGGTCCAAGTTTACCGCAGATGGGATCGTCCCATAACCCGCTGCGTTCCATCTTCCCCGCGGTTCCTCGATTCAAGCAGTCTCCCAAGAATCGAAACACCCCCGTCACAGGAGCGAAACGATCCATCCTCACGGCCTGGATGCAAATTCATTTGCGGTCCGCGAGTATAGCTAGAAGGCAAAGCGGGAACAAGATCACAGCGCCTTGGGATTGATCAGCCTCGCCTGATATCTTCGTCCCTAATCTATTTGCCGTCCTCGGCATTCCGTGATTCGTCCATCCCGTCTCGGGGTCGTTACAAGCTTGGTTCCTTTACCAACGATTCATCTGGCTACTACCGAATATGGTCTCCGTTGCCGATAAGTTTGACGGGAAAGCCAAAATCCTTCAGGGACAGACCATGCGCAATATTCCGCTGGCAGCAAGACGCGCCGCGTTGCACTGGCTCAGCCAAGGGGTGTCGCCCCGCCGCCTCGCGCTCACTCTCGCACTTGGCTTCGCCATCGGATGCATTCCGGTGGTCGGAATTCCCACGGTCATCTGCGCTGCGCTGGCAATCGCGCTGCGTCTGAATCTGCCCGCGATTCAGGCCGCAAACTACGCTGCCATGCCGCTTCAAGTGGCTCTGATCGTTCCATTCATGCGATTCGGCGGATGGCTTGTCTCGGTACAGCCCGCGCGCCTGCTCGCCTCTCGCGTCCTGCTGCATTTACCTGCTCTCAGCCTGGCTGCGCATTTAGGCGGGCTGGCGGGCCAGGCCCTGCTGGCATGGCTTCTGGCCGCCATTCCGGCGGTCGCCTTGATGACCGGCATGTTCACCATCATGCTGCGCCGCATCCCGATCACGAATGCAGCCGAAGCCGGCGACTAGCGGTTCTCATCTTTCTCACGCACTGCTGCAAACCTTACTTGCCCGCGTACGGGTCCGGGACCGGCTGCGCGCTGTCGAGCCATGCGCTGTAGATCATGTCGCGCAACATACTTGCCCCGGCGGCCAGACGTTCGGCAGTAAACTCCCGTGACTCAGGAGTGCCCGCACCAACGAATCCTCCCGCTTTGTCGAGTTGATAGACCTTTTCGACAAATGTGGCAGTATGGCGCAGATAAGCCACATAGGCGTCAAACATGTCGCCGTCAATCGCCCTCACGGGAGTCATCCTGGCCTGCACGTCGGCCGCATGAATGTTCGCCGCGACAAACGGACCTTCAAATTGGCAGTGGATCTGGTGCTCGGTGGTGTAGCCATTTGGGTTTGGTCCCACCCAGCCGTTGTACTTCACGGTAACGTGAAGCGGTTGCGAGCCGTCGCCGACGTAGTGTCCGAGCCATCCGGCATAAAAGATGATGACCGCCTCGACTGGTTTTGTATCTTGCCCGGCTGCCTTGATCGCGCGGTATTGGCGCATAGCCGCCTTCAACCGTTCCCATACTTCATCGGTCTGCCAGGGCTGAAGTCCAATCTTCTCCGGGCGTTCACCCGCTGCAAAAACCTTGGCCTCAAAGTCGAATCGATTATGCGGTAATGGGCCGAGAGCATCGGCCAATTCCAGATCGATGAAATGCTCCGGCGCCTGTGCGGCCACCAACTCCGGCTCAGCCTTTGAGCGCCAGCGATCAGGCTCCGGTCCCAGGTATTCAATCTCGTCGAGGGCGGCGGGGGTGCGAAGAAATTCCGGAGCGTCGGCCGGAAGCGCCTCCACCGCCAGCTTGTTGATCATTCGGTGCCCATCATTTCCCCAGGCATGAGCCGATTGCGGAGAAAGAACGACGCCAAAAAGCGCGATAAGAGGCAGCGAGATCGAAGAAAGGTAATGGCGTTCAGAATTCCGGAGCATTGAATCAGTATACGGATCATCGTCCAACCGGATTCGATTGGCAGACAGAAGCCTGAACGTCCCCTCTCAGCCAGGCGCTCATTTCACGTGGCTTGAGTGTTTCTTCCCGGGGAACGTTGCGCCGATTTACATAGAGACTTTGTAATCAAACGAATATACTACGTGCTATCGCAGGAACGCGGAGCGTTTGCATCTTCCCGCCGCGAGACACAGAGAGTGGTTTGGGGTGCCGTCAGCAAGATCGCCCGGCGCCAGGAAATGGGTTTCAAGTTGGCAGGCGTTTGCGGTCAACTGCTCTATGACTCGTGAGCGACCAGGGCGTTCGAGGGGACTGAAGACCCGATGACCGACCAGCCGGAGGACCAGGGAATCCGAGAGGATGCGCGGCCGGCGCCAGCTGCGCGTCGGAGCATCTCCCAGCTTTGGCTGATTTTACCCTGCTGCATCATGGCAATTTGGGCCGGAGCCATTCTGGATCGGCTTGCCCCTTCCTTCCAGTGGGAGATTCTCCCTCTTCTGGCAGCGGGAATTGCCACAGCCGTTTTCGCGATCATTCTGAACCGGCGATTGCTCCGGCCTGAAGCGGCGCCGGGGCCCGTGCCCATCGCAGAAGGCCTGCGCGAGTTGCTCGATTCGGCTGGCCCGGGAGTCGTCGCCACGGATTTGAACGGGCAGTTGATCTATTGCAATCCGGCCGCGGAACGCATGCTGGGCTATCGCGCCGCGGAACTGCTGGAGATATGGAATACGGGCGAACTTCTGCCGCCCGGCGAAAGCGAACGCCTGCTGACAGAGATGCAGAAGCTCTGTCACCTCACTCAAGCGATTCCACCATTCGCCGGGTGGGCAGATCGCCGCTTATCTCGAATGCGTGCGCTCCCTTCCGCCCAGCATGGTGCCGAGCTTCGACGCGCAGCTCCGTCGAAAAGACGGCGTCATCGCCCCGGTGACGCTGCATGTTTCTGCTCTTCGCGACGCGGCCGGTGAGCTCACCGGAATGGTGGCAGTGGGTGTGGATCAGAGCTCAGTCCTGCATCGCGAGCAAGCGCAGCGGGAGTCGCAGGAACGATACCGAGATCTCTTTGAAAGCTCCAGCGAGATGATCGCAACCCTGAGCCCTGCAGGACAGTTCCTCTACGCGAATCCAGCGTGGAAACGAAGCTTTGGACTCGACTACGCAGCTTTGATGACGATTCATTCCTTCGAAGACCTGTTTTCTTCGAATTCTAAGAACGAGGCGGCTGCCCTTTTCCGCCGCGCGTTGGATGGCGACCAGGTGGATCGGGCTCCGCTGCGCCACCATACTCTTGACGGCCGCGTGCTTGAACTGGAGCTGAGTTTGAGCCGCCGGCAAAAGTCCGGCATTCCTTTGGCGGTGCGATGCCTTCTCCGCGACGTGACGCAACAGAGGCAGCGCGAGAATAGGCTGGCTTTCCAACTTGCTGTGAGCCAGATCGTAGGTGAAAATGCCTCGGGCAACTCCGCGGCCATGCGTATTCTCGACGCGCTCTGCGTCACGCAGGGTTGGGACATGGCCATTCTGTGGATGGTCGGCGCCGATGAAGAACACCTGGAGTTCGGCACTGCCTGGGCGATACCGGGCAGGAACCCGGAAGCGCTCATCCAGACAAGCGGGCATGCGGCACTGACGGGTGGTGAGGAACTGCCGGAAAGGGCTTGGAGAGAGGGGCGCACGATTTGGATCACCGATCTGGCATCCGCGCCCCAGTCACCCCAAATTGCAGCAGCCTTGAACCAGGAGATGGTGTCAGGCTGGGCTTCGCCCATTCGTACCGGAAGCAGAATTCTGGCAGTGCTGGAGTTTTACTGTCATTTCAGGCTGCGCGAAGACCGCGACGCCATCGCCGCAGTTGAGACGGCGGCCGCATCGCTAGGCCAGATACTGGCACGAACCCAAGAGTATGGCCAGACTGACGATCTCAGACGTCAGCAGGAGATCCTGCTCGACTCGGTGACCGACGGCATTTGCGGCTTGGACCGAAACGGAAATGTGAGTTTTGCCAACCCGGCTGCCGCGCGCCTTTTGGGCGCGCCGGCCGATACGGTGACCGGCATTCAAGTCCATGAACTGCTGCACGGCGCCGCACCACCTGACCGCCGATGCGGCGAGGATTGTCTTCTGCGCACAGCGGCAATCGAGCCGTCCAGCACAAGCGGGGAGGAGAATATCTTTCGCGCCGACGGCAGCTTCTTCCCTGCCGAATTCACGCTGACGCCGATTCGCGGACAGGGCCGGTTTTCCGGCTCCGTGCTCAGTTTTCGCGACATCAGCCAACGCTATGCTCTCGACCAACTGAAGGACGAGTTCATCTCCACTGTAAGTCATGAGCTGCGCACGCCGCTTACTTCAATTCGGGGAGCGCTGGGTTTGCTTACTTCGGGCATTCTCGGCGAAGTGAACGAAAAGGCCGCCAACCTGCTGCGGATCGCGCTTACCAATTCCGACCGGCTGGTCCGCCTGATTAACGACATCCTCGATCTCGAGCGAATTCAAAGCGGGCGTGAGCCGCTTGCCTTCCGCGCCGTGCAACTTGCCGACATTGTGAAACAGGCCATTGAAGACATGCAGCCCATGGCAGATGCCGCCGGCGTGAAGTTGATCCACGATTCGACAAAGGTTGAGGTCACGGCAGATCCTGACCGCGTGCTTCAGGTTGTCACCAACCTGCTCACCAACGCAGTAAAATTCTCGCCGCCGAATTCTCCGGTCAGCGTCATGCTGCGGCCGGGCGTCACCGGGGTCATTCTTTCCGTCATCGACCACGGGCGTGGAATTCCCGCCGACAAGCTGGAAACGATCTTCGGGCGTTTTCAGCAGGTTGACGCGTCCGACTCCCGGCAGAAGGGCGGCACCGGCCTCGGATTGGCTATCTGCCGGACTATAGTTTTGCAGCACTCGGGCCGCATCTGGGCCGAGCGCAATCCGGTCCGTGGATCAACGTTCCGCATATTCCTACCCTATGAGCCCGCACCGGCCGTTTCATCAGGCCAACCGATCCAGTCAGAAACCGGCCAGGGTACCGTCGTACTGGCAGATGCCAACCCGGAATCGAGGCCGCGCATCGCCGCGCAGTTGGCTCGCCATGGCTATTCCGTGGTGCAGGCGGGCACGGTAGAGCAAACACTCTCGGCCGCGCGTCATGGCGCCCAGGCTATCGTTCTCGATACGGCGCTGGACGGAATGAACGGCTGGGAGATTCTGCCGCAGCTTCGCCGCCTTGAGTCGGCCACGAGAACTCCAATCGTTCTGTTGAGCATGGAGGATTCGGAATCTGAAAGCGAGTTGCCCGCAGGCGTTGAAGGGTGGGTGACCAATCCGTCGCAGGACGATAGGCTGCTTGCGGAGTTGGCACGCGTGCTCTGCGGATCCGGTGACAAGGCCCGCATCCTTATCGTCGAGGACGACCGCGACCTCGCCCGCGTGATCGGCGAAGTCTTCTCTCGCGACACCATTTCCGTGCAAATGGCGCATTCGCTGGAGGAAACGATTGCAGCCTGTACCACATTTAATCCGCATCTCATGGTGCTCGATATCGGGCTGCCGGATGGCGATGGCTTCAATGTTGTCGATTGGCTGCGCCAGCACCAAAGCCTTGCCCGGCTGCCCCTGGTGGTTTACTCCGGCCGGGACCTCTCCGAATCCGAGCGCACCCAACTGACGCTGGGCTCCACCTCCTTCCTTGCCAAGGCGCGCGTCCAGCCACAGCAGCTCGAAGCTCTGGTGCTGACCATGCTCCGTTCGTCGCGGCAGCAGGAAGAGGCTGTGACGCCGGCAGCCGTACCCCATTCATAACCCGGCAAACGCACCTCACCCCATCGACAACGCCGCTCCCGCATTTGACAATGGCTCTGGAGGGTTTCACGCTGTGGCCCGCAGAATCCTGATCATCGACGATGAAGACGATATTCGAGAAGTGGCGGCTTTAAGCCTGCAAACGGTGGCCGGATGGGACGTGATTGTGGCGAACTCAGGAGCGCAAGGTGTGGCCCGCGCTTCGGAGCAACAGCCTGACGCCATTTTGCTTGACGTGATGATGCCGGGAATGGATGGTCCCACGACCTTTCGCGAGCTGCGCAAAAACCCTGCCACCGCGGCGATCCCCGTATTGTTGCTGACCGCCAAGGTGCAGGGCAGTGACCAGCGCCGCTTCGCCGACCTTGGCGTCGAGGCCGTTCTCTTTAAACCCTTCGATCCGCTTACGCTTTCCACGCAGATCGCGAACGCGCTAGGTTGGAGTTGACCACAAGATTCAATGAAACCCCCTGCCAAATCCGGCGCACAAGAGGAGGCAGCTCTTTCGCAGGCATTGGAGCGCCTCTGGGTTCGATTTTTGCCGGAGATCGAAGAGCGCGTCGCAATTCTTGAAGAGGCAGCATCTGCTGTTGCGGCCAACAGGCTCACAGCAGAGCAACGTGAGAAGGCGCAAGCCGCCGCACACAAGCTGGCCGGAGTGCTAGGCACCTTCAGTCTGACGCGAGGCACTGTTCTGGCGCGGGAATTGGAAATGATTTTTTCGCGTGAAAGCTCGCCCAGCCCCGATTCCGGCGCGCGCCTGACTGCAGTTGCCGCGGAATTACGAGCCATGGTGGAGAGCCGCCGATCCGGCGCCTAAAGCGGTTTCGCCAACCGCTCCATGGCCGCAGGAATTACACTTTTGAGCAGTGACCCGGCGCGATCAATTAACGCAACATCCGAACAACTCACCCCAAATGAACCTGGGATTTGAGGATCCGCATCCCGCTCGCCACATCTGGCCGGTACACGAGCTGGTGGCTCAAGTGCGTGAGCTCGTGGAACAGGAGTTTGGCGACGTCTGGGTCGAGGGTGAAATCTCCAACTACCGACCTGCACCCTCCGGACACGCATACTTCACCCTCAAGGACGCCGACGCCCAGCTCCCCGTCGTTTTTTTCCGCCGCAATGCAATGCTGCTTCGCTTCAGGCCGGAAGACGGCCTTCGCGTGCTTGTCCGCGGGCGACTGAGCGTGTACGAGCAACGCGGTCAGATGCAACTGGTGGCGGAGACCATGGAACCCGTTGGCGCAGGCTCGTTGCAGCTCGCCTTCGAGCAACTCAAGGAGCGGCTCAAAGCAGAGGGCCTTTTCGATGCCGATCGAAAACGCCCCCTGCCGATGTTCCCGCGCACCGTGGGCATCGTTACCTCGCCGACAGGCGCGGTGATTCGCGACTTCCTCAACATTGTCAGCCGCCGTCACTCTGGGTTGAATGTTCTGCTCTGCCCTGCTTCGGTTCAGGGCGATTCCGCCCCTGCAGAGATTGAAGCTGCGTTAGCCGAACTCAACTCCGGCGGCCTGGTTGACCTGATCGTGATTGCGCGAGGCGGCGGTTCGCTTGAGGACTTGGCCGCCTTTAACAGCGAGCGCGTTGCTCGAGCGATCTCATCATCCCGTCTGCCCGTCGTCTCGGCAGTCGGCCATGAAACCGACTTCACGATCACTGACTTCGTTGCCGACTTGCGCGCTCCCACGCCATCCGCCGCGGCGGAACTCATTACCGAGGCCCAGTTCAAAATCGCCGAGTACCTGTCCGCGTTAGTCCACCGCCTCGAGCGCGCTGCAAGCTATCGGCTCTTGCAATCGCGCCAGCGCCTTGCCCGTGTTGAGATTGCCCGCGCCGAGTCGCGCCTCTCCGCATTCCTCCACCGCTACGGCCAGCGGCTCGATGACGCAATTCTCGGTTTAGACTCTGCCATGTCCTTGGAGTTACGCCACCGTCAGAACCGCGTGGCCGAACTGGCAGCCGTAGTTTTGCATCACGACCCGCGTCCCAACCTGGCCCATGCACGCGAACACCTCGCCGATTTCCGTGCGCGTCTTGAGCGCTCCCTTGAGCGGCTGCTCGAATCCTTCGCGGCGCGGCTCGGCGCTCTTGATGCGCGCCTGCACTCGCTCTCGCCATTGGCCGTGCTCGACCGTGGGTACGCGCTGGTTTTTTCCGGCCAAGGCGCGCTCATTCGCTCAGCCACACAGCTCGCCGTCGGCGATCACACCACCACTCGCCTGGCAGACGGCACGTTCACCAGCCAGGTAGAGACCACAGCGCCTGATTCACCTTCCCCAGAAAAGCGGAGCAAAAAATCCAGATCATGACCACAGCCAATGCACGCAAACTGTTCGGAACCGACGGAATTCGATCCATAGCAGGCGAGGCCCCGCTTGACCCCACGACAATTTATAGCGTCGGCTTGGCGCTTGGTCACTCGTTGCGCAAGACCGAGACACGTCCCAGGATTCTTCTTGGCCGCGACACGCGCGAGTCCGGTCCCTGGATTGCTGCCACCCTCGCCGAAGGTCTGCGCAAGGCAGGCTCGCTAGTAGAGAGCGCGGGGGTTGTGACCACCCCGGCGATTGCATTTCTTGCACGCACCCACGGCTATCATGCGGGCGTCGTCATCTCCGCCTCGCACAATCCATGGCAGGATAACGGCATCAAGCTCTTCGGAGCCGACGGCTTCAAGCTCCCCGATACCCTCGAACTGGCAATGGAAGACGAGATTCTTTACCACGCCGCGCAAGTCAGCATCTCCGATCCGCAAAGCTTTGCGCCGGTCGAGGATCAACCTGCTCTCCAGAATGACTACATCCAATTCCTCATCGACTGCGTTCCCGGCCTCAGGCTCTCCGGTCTCAAGATTGTTGCCGATTGCGCCAATGGCGCTGCCGCCGCCATCGCGCCCGAGCTTTTCCGCCGCCTTAACGGCGACTGTAGTGCGCAGTTGACTCTGCTCAACACCTCGCCGGACGGCCGCAACATCAATGCTGGATGCGGAGCCCTGCACCCCGAATACGTGGCCGGTCAGGTGAAAGCCCGAGGCGCGGCGATTGGACTTACCTTTGACGGCGACGCCGACCGCTGCATGCTGGCCGGCGCGAAGGGCAATGTGATCAACGGTGATGCCATTCTGCTGATGGCCGCCGGCGATTTGAAGGCGCGCGGTATGCTCACGGGCGACCTCGTCGTCGCTACCACTATGTCGAACATGGGCCTCGAAGCGGCTCTCAAGCGCAGCGGGATCCGCATGGACCGAGCGCCTGTCGGCGATCGCTACGTGCTTGAAGAGATGCAGAAACAGAACGCCTCTCTGGGTGGCGAGCAATCCGGACACATACTCTTCCCTCACCTTGCCACGACCGGGGACGGGCTGCTCACCGCGCTCGTCGTGCTCGACCTTCTGGCCCGCACCAGCAAATCCGTCGAAGAACTCACCGCCGATCTCAAAGTCTTCCCGCAGGTCATCATCAATGTAAAAGTCCGCGAAAAGAAGCCGCTCCATTCCATCCCCTCGGTCACACAAGCGATTCTCGCCGCCGAGGAAGACCTGAAAGATACGGGCCGCGTCGTCATCCGTTACAGCGGCACCGAGCCGTTGGCGCGCGTGATGATCGAAGCCGAAAGTGAAGAAGCGATGCGACGCCACGCAACTGCGATTGCCGCAGCAATTCGAGATGAATTGGGAGCCTAGTTTCCACCGATCGTCTGGAACCAACCTGCCTCGGCCTTTTACCATCGGGTTATGCCACGCTTCCCTGCCGGCCAGACGCTGCTCATTGACGCCGACGACACCTTGTGGGAAAACAACGTCTATTTTGAGCGCGCAATCGCCGCGTTCATCGGCTTTCTCGACCACAAAGAGTACTCGCCCGCAGAAGTGCGCCGCACACTCAACGCCGTGGAGCGCGAAACCATCCTGGCCCACGGTTACGGGCTCTCCAGCTTTACCCGCTCATTGGTCGATTGCTTCGAGCGACTGAGCCCTTTGCCTGTGACCGAAGAAAAGCGCGAACGCGTTCGGGGCTTCGCACGTACGATTGGCGAGCAGGAGATCGAGCTGCTCCCCGGTGTCGAAGAAACGCTGGCCGATCTCGCTGGCCGTCATCATCTCATCCTGATGACCAAGGGCAACCACGCCGAGCAGGCCGACAAGCTGGCGCGTTCCGGGCTGGCCCCGCACTTTGCCGCCGTCGAAATTGCGGCCGAAAAAGATCCCTCTACCTATCGCATCGTGATCGCGCGCCACGAACTCAAACCGCATACCAGTTGGATGATCGGCAACAGCCCGAAGAGCGACATCAATCCCGCACTCGCCGCGGGCCTGCACGCCATTTTCCTGTTCCACAAAGACACATGGGTGCTGGAGCACGCCGCCCTCGACGCCGCGCCCGACGGCCAGCACCTGATCGAGCTCGACGCGTTCGTCAAGCTTCGCGAGATCTTCTGAGCCGCACTGAACCCTAATCCTTGGTGTGAGAAAATATAAGTGCAACCGTTCTCCGGCGTGGCTACCTTCGGCGCGCTCCGATCCGCGTGGCAATCCAAACTTACTGGCCGCTCGCTGTTGAGCGCCCCGCCATGACCCGCGCACGGAGAGCGCAAACACTCACTGGGAATTTGTAACGAATGATCAGCGTCAGCAATGTCACCATGCGCTACGGCGCAAAAATCCTCTTTGAGGACGTCAGCACTGCCTTCACTCCCGGCCGCCGCTACGGGCTCACCGGACCCAACGGCTCCGGCAAGTCGACCTTCATGAAGATCCTCTCCGGCGAGCTTGAGCCGCAGAAGGGCACGGTTGTGCGCCCGCGCAAACTCGGCGTGCTGCGCCAGGACCAGTTCGCCTTCGATGCTTATCGCGTCATCGACACCGTCATCATGGGCAACAAGCCGCTGTGGGCCGCGCTTGAAGAGCGCGACCGCATCTATGCCAAGCCGGAGATGACGAACGAAGACGGCATGCGGCTGGGCGAGCTCGAAGGCACAATCGGCGACGAAGACGGCTACACCGCCGAGAGCGACGCCGCCGTGCTGCTCGATGGCCTCGACATTTCAGAAGCAATCCACGAACGCAAGATGGGCGAACTGCAGGGCGGGCAAAAGGTGCGCGTGCTGCTGGCGCAGGCGCTCTTCGGCAAGCCGCAGGCTCTGCTGCTCGACGAGCCGACCAACTATCTCGATCTCGACTCGATCCACTGGCTGCAGGATTTCTTGGCGAGCTACGACGGCACGCTGATCGCCATCTCGCACGACCGGCATTTTCTCAACTCCGTCACCACGCACACCGCCGACATCGATTACCAGACCATCATCACCTACACCGGCGGCTACGACGACATGGTGATGGCCAAGACGCAGATCCGCTCCACGCTCGAGGCGCAGATCGCGCAGCGCGAAAAAAAGATCTCCCAGCTTAACGAGTTCATTGCGCGATTTGCAGCGGGCACGCGCTCCAGCCAGGTGACGAGCCGGCGCAAGGAAGTGGAGCGGCTGCAGACCAACGAACTGGCTCGCTCGAACATCCAGCGCCCGTACATCCGCTTCGATCAGGAACGGCCCAGCGGCAAACATGTTCTCGAGTTCAAGCACCTCACTAAGCTTTACGGCGATTTGGAAGTAATTGACGGCTTTACCGCAAATTTGCTGCGCGGCGAAAAGATCTGCCTGATGGGCCGCAATGGCGCAGGTAAAACCACGCTGCTCAAGTGCCTGCTGGCCAACTATCCCGGCCTCGCCGAGAAGGACTTCACGCTCGACTCCGGCTCCGTCTTCTGGGGCCACGAAGCGCAGGTTGGCTACTTTCCCCAGGACGTGGGCTCAACCATCGAGCACGGCATGACAGTGGCTGACTGGCTGCACCAGTGGAAACCCGCCGCGCATGTCGAAGACATTCGCGGCATCCTCGGCCAGATGCTCTTCTCCGGCGAAGAAGGCTCCAAGCCGACCAAGGCGCTCTCCGGCGGCGAGCAGGCGCGACTCGCCTTCTGCAAGCTCATCCTGACCAAGCCCAATATTCTCATCTTCGACGAGCCGACGAACCACCTCGACCTTGAAGCCATCAACGCGCTCAACATCGCGCTGCAGCGCTATGAAGGCACGGTCCTGCTGGTCACGCACGATCACGACCTGATCGATGAAGTCGCAACGCGGCTGTGGATCTTCCACGAGGGCGGCATCGAAGATTTCCAGGGCCCCTACGAGGAGTGGAAGGGCAAGCACAGCTGAGCGGTCGATTGCTGAAGCAGCGTCCGAAGACTTGCCAAGGCGTTCCATGCTGTTCGACCAGCCAAACCCGGTGCAGTCCAACAAATCGCGCATCATGCCGGGGGCCGGCTTGCTCTTGGATTACGTTGCGATTGTTGCGCTCATGTCAGCCTCGACGGCTGTGATGATGCTTTGCCCCTGCGATTCCGTCGGCATACGCGACCATTACGCCATTTCCCTGGTAGCGCTTGCTGTTCTCTTCGGCCTGGCAGCCGCATTCCTGGTTTATCGCCGCATGCGCCACGACTCCGGAATCACCCCGCTCCTGAGAGCTGTCATCGCGATCGCCATCGCCGCGTTCGGCGTATTCGTGGAATTATTTGCGGCCATGCAGGTGGTGGCGTGGCTTGCGCGCACACGATAGCTTCAGCGAAACCTTTTCTATTCCCAATTCAGCGCTCCCGGCTTCTTTACGCCCTGCGCTGCGCGGCTTCTTCGTAGACGCGTACATATTCCTTCGCGGGACCTGACCAACTGTAATCCTGCGCCATGCCATTGCGCATCAGCCGGGTCCAGCGCCCTTATCCTTGAAGGCTTCAAGCGCGTGGTCAATCTCCGCGAGCAGGTCCTTGGGATCGTAGCCCGAGAATTTGAACCCCGTTCCGGTTCCCATTGCCGCGTCCCACTCCTCAATGCTGTCGTCAAGGCCGCCTGTGGCGCGCACAATCGGGACCGTCCCGTACTTCAGTGAATACATCTGGTTCAGGCCCGAAGGCTCATAGCGCGATGGCATCAGGAACATGTCGGCGCCCGCTTCGATCTTGTGCGCAAGCACCTCGTCGTAGCGAATCTGCACGGCGATATTGGCTGGATGGCGAGAGGCCCAGTCTCGAAAGAGGTTTTCGTAGTAGGGATCATGTGTGCCCAGTGCCACCACGGCTACATCGCGCTGGGCAATCTGCTCCGTGATCTGCGCCAGGATATCGAAGCCCTTTTGCGTGGCAAAACGCGATACGATTCCGATCACCGGCGTTGAATCCGCTACCGTCTCCAGGCCGAATGCATGGAGCAAATCGGCCCGGCAAGCGGCTTTGCCGCTTAAATCTTCTGCGGTGTAATGGGCCGCAAGGTTGCCATCCGTCGCCGGATTCCACTGCCCGTAGTCCACTCCATTCAGGATTCCTCTCAGGTCGGCGGCGCGCTTGTGGAGAATCCCTTCCAGTTGCTCACCGAACTCCGCAGTCTGAATCTCCTCCGCATATTTGCGGCTCACCGTGGTGAGCAGATCGGAAAACGCGATGCCGCCCTTGAGAAAATTGAACCGGTCGTATTCTTCCACCTTGTCCATGGTGAAAATCTCCCACGGAAAAAGGAGTTGTTCGATCGTATTCGGCGGATATCTGCCCTGGTAGCCCGCATTGTGAATCGTCAGCACTGTGGCCACGCCACTCAGTGAAGGGTCGGCTTCATACGTGGTCCGCAGATAGACCGGGATCAACGCGGCCTGCCAGTCATGGACGTGGAAAACCTGCGGTACGCCGATTTGCTTTGCGGCCTCAATCACGGCTCTGCAGAACAAGCCGAAACGTTCGGCATTGTCGGTATACTCGCCGCCGGCCGGACCATAAAGTTCTTTTCGATCGAACAGTTCCGGGCAATCGACGAAGTAATACTGCACCTCTTGGCGCCGGCCGCCGTCAACGATGCCAACGAACCGGTTGTAGTACCGGAAGGGAATCGTCAACGAGTGAATCAGCGTATTTTGGCTCGCCCTCGATTTGCCTGCGCACACGCGCATAAAACGGCAGGAAGACCGATACCCGGTGCCCCAGCTTTGCAAGCTCCAAAGGCAACGCGCCTACCACGTCGGCCAGTCCGCCGGTCTTGGCGAATGGCGTGCATTCTGAAGCAGCAAAAGCGATCTGCATCCCCACAAGCTCCCGTTCGAGAATCAAGGCCCAGTCTACTATGCGACATGGGCACGTCGACGGTCACAACGGTGTCTCCGATTCCTGGGATTATGATGGGTTGGGCGTCTCAGCCCCTGTCTTCACCGCTGTAATCACCGCAGTCTCTGTTTAAACGCTGCTCTCGAATTGATTGAAAGACGATCCATGAAAGACCCAACGAAATCGTGCTTCGCACTCGCTGTTCTCGTCCTGGCCTCATTCTCATACCCTTTTTCTGCGGCTCAGGCGCCGAGCCCGGTCGCTTCTGCGAGCCATTCTGCGAATTCCTCTTCCTTCCGCGCAGAAGGTGAAAGATTCCTGCTGAATGGCAGGCCATTTCAGATTATTTCCGGCGAGATGCACTATCCTCGGATTCCTCGCGCCTACTGGCGTGCGCGCTTTCGTATGGCGAAAGGAATGGGTCTGAACACAATCACTACGTATGTGTTCTGGAACGAACATGAGCCGCAGCCGGGGACCTACGATTTCTCTGGCCAGCGCGATGTCGCCGAGTTCGTCCGCGAAGCGCAGAGCGAAGGTCTGTTTGTCATTCTTCGGCCCGGGCCGTATGTCTGCGCAGAATGGGAATGGGGTGGCTACCCGGCGTGGCTGCTTAAGGATCACGGCATCGTCGTCCGCAGCACCGACCCGAAGTTTATGCAGCCGGCGCGCCGCTGGCTGCTCCGACTCGGTGAGGAGCTGGCGCCACTCCAGATCGGCAACGGAGGCCCAATCATTGCCGTACAGGTCGAGAATGAATACGGCTCATTTGGCGACGACCATCATTATATGGAGCAGGTTCATCGTGACCTGGTTGATGCGGGCTTCACCAAAGCGCTGCTTTACACCGCCGACGGTCCGGAGCAGGTCCCAAACGGATCGCTGCCCGAGCTGCCTGCAGTCGTCAACTTCGCGCCCGGCAACGCCAAACAGGCTTTTAACACTCTGCACAAGTTGCGCCCCGACCAGCCGCTCATGGCTGGCGAGTGGTGGGACGGATGGTTTGATTTCTGGGGCGGCCCGCATCACACCACCGACGCAAAGGCCGAGGCAGCAGAGCTTTACTGGATTCTCTCGCACGGCGACTCAGTCAGCATTTACATGTTTCACGGGGGCACAAACTTTGGATGGATGAACGGCGCGGACATGGATAACACTCCATACCGGCCCGACGTGACCAGCTACGACTACGATGCGGCGCTCGACGAGAGCGGTCGCCCCGCGCCAAAGTACTTCCTCTTTCGCGACGCCATCACCAAGGCAACCGGGAAGACCCCGCCGCCCGTGCCGCAAGTTGATCCGCCCATCGCAACTCCGAAAGTAAGTTTCAAGTGGTCCGTCCCACTCTGGCAGACTCTCCCGGCACCGATCCACTCCGACCAGGTGCTTTCGATGGAAGATTTGGGCCAGTCCTACGGCTACATCCTCTACCGCACGATCATTCGGTTACCCGTCTCGGGCGATTTGGTTCTCGATGAACTGCACGACTATGCGCTAGTTTACGAGAACGGCAAGCTGCTCGGCTCGATCGATCGCCGTCTCGAACAAAACAAACTGCACGTCGATTTCACTCAGCCGAATACGCGTCTCGACATCCTGGTGGAGAACACCGGCCGGGTCAACTTCACCAAAGCGATCCGAGGCGAGCGCGCAGGTATTACCAAACAGGTGATTTTGGCCGGCAAACCAATCACCGATTGGCAGATCTATTCTCTTCCGATGCCCGACCCCGGTAAGCTCTCATTCCGCACCACCGATTGCACTGGACCGTGTTTCTATCGCGGCACGCTACAAGTCAGCCGTGTCGGCGACACGTTCCTGGATACGAGCAGCTTCACGAAGGGATTTGTCTGGGTCAATGGCCATCCGCTCGGACGCATCTGGAGTATCGGACCACAGAAGGCGCTCTACCTTCCGGGACCTTGGCTGCATCCCGGCGCAAACGACGTAATTATCTTCGATCTTGAAGGCGCACCGCACCGAACAGTCTCCGGCCTGGCATCGCCGAAACTCGGAGATGTGACCTCCGCAGCCCAGCAAGGGCCACCGAAAAACTAGCCCATCCCCCCTCGCAGTTTGCGCTAATCCATTCCCGGCGCATCCGCAGGTGCGGGAATCGCAGGCAGCGCGGGCAACTCCGGCACGACAGGGAGAGCGGCTCTCGCCCTCAGCCGTTCGCGCAACGCGAGAAGCGCGTGGCAGCCAAGAACCGCCAGCAATGGGTCAAGCGGACGCAGATGGTATGGCTCCGGGTGGGTGAAGTAGTACATGATCGGGAAAAGGAAGAGCACGCCAGCATACCGGACCACCTCGAAAGGCCGTTCCCTCCAGCCCACAAGAAGCCCGAGAAGCACAAGCAGGGTCAGGCAACTGGCAAAGGGAATGTTCGCAGGGTCCATTGGCTCGAGCGCGAGGTAGTCACGATCGAAGCTCCAGAATCCGGTCCAGATATAAATCGACCGACGCGCGCACATCCACGCGTACCAGGCCGGATGGGTTCTGATGTACACCTCGGCTTCCTGCTTCTTGTTGTCCATATAAGCCAGCTCGCCCATGCGGTTATAGTCGGCGAGTTGCTTAGCGTCATGTAAAGGATGCAGATCGTCGGTTGTCCAACGCAGGTCGTAGCCGTTGTTGCCCATCCATAGTTCCAATCCCATGCTGTCGCGCATTGGGATGAAGCGGTGAAAGACCATCGCGTTGCGAATCAACCATGGTGAAATCGCTGCCGCCATCACCAGGCTTGCCACGATCCCCGGCATCAACCACCGTTTTCCCTCACGAGCAAGCCTCCAGCAGGCGAAGCGCCAGCAGGAATGGAATGGCTATCAGGGCGGAAGGCTCGGTGAGTCCTGCAAAACCGGCCAGCAAGCCAAAGCCCGCCCACAAGCCGGAGACGTGTGGACTGCTCCATCTTCTGCGCGAGGTAGATCAACCAGCACACGCAGAGCAAAAGCAGATGCGTTGACCAGGCCCACGCCGCGGAAAAGTAAATCCCGTACGGGAAAAATGCCCAGCCCCATGCCGCCCACCAGCCGGCACGCTCGCCAAAGCTGCGCCGCGCGATAAGGAAGACGGGGATGCACGCCAGTGCATTGACCAGGCAATCGAAGACGTGCACAGCAAGGATTGAAGTCGTTGTGTGAATTCCAAAGAAATGGAACAGAACGGCAACGATCAACGGATAAACCGGTGGCATGATCGCCGAAGGCTGCGGATGGGATACGTCAAAAGGGTTGCCAAAACCATGCCCAGCCAGCAACGCCTCCGCTACATTTCCCTGCTCCCAGGCATGGATGTGGTCGGCATCCATCAGATTTTCGAAATTCGGGAGCGCAATGACGGCAAGGCGAAGGGCCAAAGCTGACAGGACGATCACCGCGAGCAAAGCACGGGGTCTTTCTCGCAGTCCCCTGGGGGGATTTAGAACGATTTGGCCCAAACGGCTCGCTTTCGGAAACTGGAAATGATTCTTTTCTTTTACCTTTGACGTACATTTCATATGAATGGATTACGGCCGGCGGATTACTTTGGTGATTCTCCTCCGATTTGTAAGGATTTCGTAAGGGTCTTGCCCGGACTGGCCTCCTCTCCTGCGCAAGATTCAGAGATTATGCGTAAGGGCGGTAACGCTGCCCGAGGCCACAGATTTGCATCGGGTTTCTGTGAGGTGGAAAATGCCGGGCGGCGATCCTCTATCCTGAATTTGCGCGCACTGGAGGTCTACGGATGTTTTCCCCCGCCGTCACCGTTCCCGCAACACCGACGCCTGTTGAAGAACTCTCAGCTGCACTCAATCGCATCGGTGCATTGCATGACTTGCCGTTCGAAGACCGCCTCTGGCTTGCCCGGCAGGGCCAGGAGATTTGCGCCAGATCCCGGCGACATCCTCTTCGAGGAGGGCGCACCGGCCGAACACATGGTGCTCATCATTAAGGGCGAGATCCACGTTCGCCGTCAGCATGGCGGCCCTATGGCGCTATTCATCGGGCGGATGGGTCAAATGACGGGCGTTCTGCCTTTCTCGCGCATGAAGAGCTATGGCGGCCAGGGATTCGCCGTCTCGCCCATTTGGGCGCTGCTGATTCATCGGTCACAGTTCCCCGCGATGCTGGCGGCGATCCCGTCCATGGCGCAGAGGGTGGTTTCTACACTGCTCGACCGCGTTCGCGAGGTCACGCGCATCGAGCAGCAGGCGGAAAAGCTTGCGGCGCTCGGGCAACTGGCAGGGAATCTTGCTCACGAACTCAACAACCCTGCCTCAGCCGCGCAGCGGGCCGCTGCAAGCCTTCTGGCCGCCTTGCGGGCTAACCGCAGCAACCGCTACCGGCTGGTCAATCTCTCCCTGAGTGAAGAACAGATCCGCGCGGTCGAGTCCTGGGAAGAGAAGATGCTCTGTCGTCAAACCGACTCTCTAATGCCGACGCAGGAGGACAATGCAATCGCGTTCATTGCCGGGGAGGAATCGCTTCGCGCGTGGCTCGGCTCGGTGAGCTGTACCGACGCCTGGGAAATCGCTGCTCAACTTGCTGAGCAAGGTGTGACCGCTCCTGATCTTGATGAGCTGCGCGGAATTTTAGGAGCCGACGGCGCCTGTATCTCGCTCCAGTTCTTCGCCCGTTATCTGCGCTCCTCGCGCGCAGCCGAGACCATCGTCAACTCGACGGCTCGCATCTTCGATCTCATCGGCGCGGTCAAGGATTACTCCAACATGGATCGCGCGCCCATCCTCGAAGTCGACGTGCCGGCCGGGCTTGACGCTACGCTGCAGATGCTCCGCCTGCGCATGGATCATGTGGATGTCGAACGCGACTATGCGCCGGGCCTGCCGCGCATCAGCGCCTATGGCGGCGAACTCAACCAGGTGTGGACGGCATTGATCGAAAATGCTCTTGATGCCCTCGGCAATCAGGGCCGTCTGCGCGTAACCTGCCGCCTTGAGGGCGACATGCTGCTGGTGGAAATCTGGGACACCGGCCCCGGCATTCCACCCGAACTGCAAGAGCGGATCTTCGAGCCATTCTTTACCACCAAGGCACCGGGAAAAGGTCTCGGGCTTGGACTCGACAACGCCATGCGCATCGTCCGCAAACACAGTGGCCATCTGAGCGTGAAATCCGAACCAGGATCGACCTGCTTCCGCGTGCGCCTGCCGCTTGGCCAACTGCAGGCATATTGATCCGTTGAAGGAGCGCTGAAAGCCGGGTCTTGCCTCTTCGGTTTCGGCATCGGGAGTAATCTGGCGCGCCGAGTAGGCTCCGTGACAAACCGAAGCCTCGAATGCGCTAAACTTAAGCCGCAATTCCGCGTCAACCCGGAGGGCTCTTATGCGAACGTTCATTCGAGCCGGATTTTTTGCTGGGCTGCTCTCGGCGATAGCCGCGGCCATCGGATGTGGCGGGAATGGGACAATCGGCGGTGACTGCAACCTTAGTACGGTAATCAGTGTCGGTCCAGCTTCCGCAACAGCCAACCATGCCGCCGTTCCGCCGGGAAACCAGGTCCAGTTTATTGGGATTGGTCGCTATACTGCGTCGCCAGGTTGCGCCGCGCCTGCGTTGGCATGGATCGCCTACGCAACATGGTCAAATCCCGACCCAACTGACATCCAGATCAGCAGCGCCACCGACTCAACCAACGGAACAGCCCTGTGCAAGGCCGCAACGAACGGTGCCGTCTCGCTGACCGGGCTGTTTCCCACGTCGGGAAACCCTCCCCAGTCCATAACCCAATCGGTGCAATTGACCTGTGAATGACCGAAACAGTCTCTAGCTGGCGGGGACTAGCCAGCAACTCGCAAGCTCCGTCGCGCGCTTGTGAGAGAGAGAAGCGCCGCGCCCGCAGAGCAATGATAGACCCTACCGGCGATCGACTATTGGCTACTGGCTGATTCTCAGAACGAAACATCCGCCGGCTCCGTCACCCGCATCACGGACTGGTCTCCGGTCCGCTGTTTCCAGGCCGAGCGGATCGCCTCGATCTTGTCGCGGTTTTCCTGGGTGTCGGGATAGTCAATGATCAGGCATTTTGAACGCAGCCGCTCCGGCGTAGCGCTACCCTTGCTCTCCCACTGCCCATAGACATCGACCACGCTTAACCCGGCGGGAAAGCGCGGCGTGACCTCCCTGTCGAGGAAGTCGCGCCAACTCGACTCACTGATACCCTTCTCCGGGTGGTCTGCCGGTCCCAGACCGAAATAGAGCTCAGTCTCAACCCAGCCTTCCGTGTGACGAGGATGAGCCGCATCGCCGGCAAGGGTGGGCGCGCCCGCAGCAGGAGCCACAGCAGCCCGGTGCGCGCAGCCGCCGATCGCGAAGAGGAGAAGGAGTCCAGGCAGTTGCGCGCGCGAACGCATGATCTCCCCACGCAAAGAAGTGAAATATTTGGGCTCGCAGCGATCGATCAGAAGCTATCCCTCGCAGCGTCGATTAGAAGGGTTGGCCTGGCTTTCCGCTCCCCAGCCCCAGAACCTGGTCCCTGTCATTTTTCCACTTCCACGCCGCGCCAGAAAGCAACATGCCCCTTCACCTTGCGCGCAGCGGGCTTGGGATCGGGATAGTACCAGGCCGCATCCTGATTGTCTTGCCCTTCAATCACGACGCTCATAAATCGCGCCTGCCCCTTCGCGGGATGGGTTGAAGTGGTTGAACTCGAGCGAAAATACTCGCGCTTCAAGCTGGAGTCGGGAAAATAAACGTCCCCATCCAACTCTTCGATTCGCTCGCTTTCGGCAATTACCTTGCCGTTCCAAATTGCTCGCGCCATGGTGATCCGGTCGCTTCCAGTCGATTCCGCTCCTGCTCGCTCTGCGGCCCAGGCAACCGGTTCGCGAGAGGCGCCGGTACGACACTACCAGAGTTTACGCGGCGTGACGAGTCATAAAGAAGATCGGCGCCCCAACCGACTTACTTGGCCGCAACGATCGAGTCGATATGCATGCTCTTTTGCGCTGCATCCTCGGTCGCCTTGACGCTCACGTGCGCGCCGTAGAAGCTCTTTACCGCATCCGGGTTGTCGATGCTCCAAACATCCTTCTTGCTGTCAACAAACACCGGTTTCATTCCGCCGGCGATGCACTTTTTCACGCAATCGGCGCCGGTTCCCATATGCTTGGCGCCGCACATCGAGTCCGAGATCCAGCCGGTGGCCTTGGTTGAATCGGCAGCCTGTGCCATTAGAACACCCATCGCAAACACTACTGCGAGCAAGGAAAAGCTACGCTTCATAAGAACCTCCAGGGAATTCAACAACGTTGATCCGCTCCTATCATGCACTGCGAGAGCGATTTGCACAAGAGCCAACCTTTTCACCCCTCCGCCGTCAGCTCTTTCCCCGCCCGCCTCGTGAGGCATCCACCCGTTTCAGGGTCATCTCGTACCGCTGCGCAGCAGCCGAAAAGCGGTTGATCAATTCCGAGGTTTTCGCGAACAGGGGAACCTTTTCGCGGATGGCGTCAATGATCGGTGCAAACTTGGCCAGTAGAAAAAAGCCCTCCCCGTTGCAGTCCACAAACAGCTCGGCCGAAACCGCGCCGTGCAAAACCATCGCCGCCGCCATCTCCCAATAGGTGATCACCTGCCGCAGCCAGGGATTATGCGGATCGCGCGGATTGTCGTAGACAGCGAAGAACTCCTCCGCTGTCCGGGGCCAGAACTCGCCGCCGATCCACGCGCGCGCTTCGCGCATCACCGCCTCGGTGCGCAGTTGATAAAGCTTCAAAATGATTTCGGCATCCGCCGGTGTGGCCAACATCCGTTCCATGGGCATCTCCGTTGCCCATAGTAACCGATTAGGGCGTGGCTATGCCGCACGATGCTGTGAGTTCGCCATTTTAGGCCTCTTGCCGCTGATTCCCGTTTGTCCAGGCCGTGGCTGGACCGGAACCGCTGCGGCGGTCAAGGTGAAGCATGCGCCTGGCATTGGCCGAAGCCACCTGAATCCGCTCCGCCTCGGTGACTTCTGCAGTCTCAATGAACCGCGCCGCAAGGTCGGTCTTCTCGAAGGGATAGTCGATAGAGAACATCACGTTCTCCGCGCCCATCCCATCAAGACAACATCGCAGCGATTCGCCCGAGCACATGCCAGACGTGGTGACGGCGATGTTTCGCCGAATGTAGAAAGAGGGCGGCTAGGCAAGCATCCGGCCACCTCGATTGCAAACCTGCCATCGGCTGTCAAAGCGCCAAAGGCTGAACGGGAGCGTCTCCCCGCCATGACCAAGAATGAGCCTTGCCCTGGGGTAACGCTCGAAGACGCCGGCGAACACCAGGCGCAGCGCATGCGTCGCCGTCTCGAACGCCCAACTGCAAACCGGGCCCCACAGCTCGCTGTGACCTTCGTATGTGGTTGGGTGATCGACCGGGTTGCCCGGATGCAGATAGACAGGCGCCTCAAGAGCAGCCGCGCGCTCCCAGAAAACGGAATACTTATCGCGATCGAGGTATTCGCCATTGGTCTGCCCGTTGATGAGCACACCCTGAAAGCCTAGGTCACGAATGCAACGCTCGAGTTCTGCAGCGGCTTCGGAAGGATCCTGCATCGCCAGATGAGCGAATCCGCCGTAACGTGCGGGGCGCTTCTGCATCTCGCCGGCGAGAAAGTCATTTACGGCACGCGCTTTCCGCTGCGCGATGGCGCCGTCCTTCTCAGCCTGGACGCCTGGGCCGGCAAGTGAGAGCACTACATAGTCGACGTGATTCTCGTCCATCACTGTAAGTCGGCGCTCGCCGAAGTCCATCAGTGCCGCCGGGGCAAGCTTGGCAATGTCTGCATTGATGTTCGGGTAGGTCTCAGCGAAGTACCCCATGAAATCGGGGATCATAAAATGCTCTTCCATCGCGATCTTGCCGAGCGGTTTTTGAGCGAGTTTCTCTCCTTCGCCGATGACGGCAACTGCGGGCACAACTGCAGCAGCGCCAGCCAGCGCCGCACCTCGCAAAAGCTCTCTGCGCCTCATTGCCTCCAATCCTTTCCTCAGCTACCTGTAGATCCGCTCCGGCACGCATTCGAAATGAAGTCTCAAAATGGCCAGTAGGACGCCCATCGGCGAGCCGTTTTGATCGATTCAAATCAAGGGAGACTAAGCGACAGCTAAAAGGGCCGAGCGGTTACCGCGCCGGATTGCATCCTCCGCGAGCCCGTGTACGCGCAGGTTGGACGGCGTTCTTTCGATCATACGGCTACTCAATCGAGTTCAGAAGGGACTATGGGTTCAGATAAGTCGCTGGGAACCCAAGATCATTCAGTAATGTCTGAACTCCAGCGGATCCGGAGGCACGTATTCCTGCTGTGGTGTCTTCCCAGCCTCGTTCGGGCCTGCAACAATTGCGACTCATTTCACCGCTGTGCCGGACTACGCCGGTTGCAGTTCCTGCTTTTCGTCTGTCTTTTCCGCGACTGGCCCATGCGTTTCCACAGTCGGCGGCGGCGGTGCGTCGCCAATCCGCTTGGAGTAGGTGCATACCACCGTCGGCTGCTCGCCCTTCGCAACGGCGGTCTTTTTGCCTCGCTTCGGCGCGGCCGTCTCTTCCTCCGCGCCCCGCTTCTTGTTCGGGCACTCGAGAAACACACCCGACCGGAGCGTCTTTTCCACGAGATACGGGCTGCCGCATTCCGGGCATTTCTTGGCTACAGGCTTCAGGTTCGAAGTGAAGTCGCACTTGGGGTAATTCGTGCAACCCCAGAACACGTTGCCGCGCCGCGCGCGGCGCTCAGCCACGTCGCCCTCGCCGCACTTGGGGCACTTCATCCCCTCAATCAGGTTCTGCTTTATGTATTTGCATTTCGGGTAGCCGGAGCAGGAAACAAACTCGCCATAGGCCCCCTGCCGCAACACCAGCGGCTTGCCGCACACCGGGCAATCCTCGCCGGTGGGCTCGGGCGGCTTCTGTTGCTGCTTCTGGCTCAGCTTGCGGAACGTCTTGCAGGGCGGATCTGCGTTGTAGTCCGGGCAGGCCATAAACGGCCCGAAGAGCCCGCGGCGCATCACCATCACCTTGCCGCAATTCTCGCAGTACTCCTCGGTGTCTCCCGCCTCCTGCGCCTCGGGTGTATTCAGATCCGGTTTCGCCGCAATGTTCTCCTTCGTAAACGTGCAGCTTGTCGGATCTTTCTTGTTGTATGCCGAGCATGCGTAGAACGTGCCGAACTTGCCCCACTTGAGCACCAGCGGCGATCCGCAGACGTCGCATTTCTCATTGGTCGTCTGCTCCATCCGCTTAACGTTTTCCATCTTCTTGCCGGCCACCTTCAGCTCATCCTCGAAGTGGTCGTAGAATCCGTTCAGCAGGTCTGTCCACTTCTCTTTACCTTCTTCGATGTCGTCCAGCTCTTCCTCCAGCCGGGCCGTGTACTTGGTATCGAAAATGTAAGGGAAATTCTTCACCATCAGGTCGCACACCACCACGCCAATCTCCGTGGGATAAAACCGCCCGCGCGATCCGCCGTGTTTAACGACGTATTCGCGGTCCTGGATGGTATTGATGATCGAAGCGTAGGTCGACGGCCGCCCGATGCCCCGTTCTTCCAGCTCTTTCACCAGCGAAGCTTCGTTGTAGCGCGGAGGTGGCTGCGTGAAATGATCCTCGGGTAGAAGCTCTTCCATCTGCAGCGCCTTCACGCCGTCCAGGCTGGGCAGCCTGTTCGCGTTCTCGTCGTCCTCGTCCTTCTTTTCTTCGGAGACCTCGTACACCTTCAGAAATCCATCGAAGCGGAGCACCGACCCGCTCACACGGAAATCGTAAGTTTTGCGCGTCTTCGCCGAAACCGCTGCGATGTTTGCGGTCGTTACGTCATACACGGCGGGAACCATCTGCGAAGCGACAAAGCGTCTCCAGATGAGTGTGTACAGCTTGAGCTGCTCGTCGCTCAGGTAGCGCGCGATCGACTCCGGCGTGCGGCTCGCATCGGTGGGCCGGATCGCCTCGTGCGCATCCTGCGCGTCTTTCTTGCCCTTGTATTCATTGGGCGAGTCGGGCAGGTACTCTTTGCCAAGCTGCTTCGCAATCCACTCGCGGGCCGCTGTTTTGGCGTCGGGAGAGACACGCGGCGAATCGGTTCGCATATAAGTGATTAGCCCTGTCGTGCCCTCTGCTCCAATATCCACGCCTTCATAAAGCCGTTGCGCCACGCCCATGGTGCGGCGCACATTAAATCCCAGCTTGTTGGCGGCATCGCGCTGCAGTTGGCTGGTGATGAACGGCGCCAGCGGCCTGCGCTGCTGCTCGCGAGCCTGCACGCTGGTCACCGACCAGCTCGCTTTCTCAAGCGCCGCCAGCACTTCGTCCATCGACTTTTTGTCGGGCAGCGCGCTCGAGATGAACTGCTCTTTGCCGTCCTTGTCTTTTCCGTTGGCTACTCGCGCCGGCTCACCTTCAACACCGATAAACTTCGCCTTGAACTTCTCATCGGCGCGCCGCTCCGGATGAAGCAGTGCTTCCAAAGTCCAATATTCCACCGGCTGAAACGCGCCGATCTCGCGTTCCCGTTCCACAATCAGGCGCAGCGCCACCGTCTGCACTCGCCCGGCTGAAAGCCCGCGGCGAACCTTGTCCCAGAGCAGCGGTGAAATCTGGTATCCCACCAGCCGATCCAGCACGCGCCGCGTCTGCTGCGCATCAACCAGGTTCTGGTCGATGTCTCGTGCATGACTGAAGGCCTCCTGCACGGCCTTCTTCGTAATCTCATTGAAGGTGACGCGGCGAATCTTCTTTCTCTCTTTAGCATTCGTCCCCAGCTTCAGCGCCAGGTGATACGCAATCGCCTCGCCTTCGCGGTCCGGGTCGGGAGCAAGATAAATCTCGTCGGCCTTTTCCGCCGCTTTCTTCAGTTGCTCAACCACCTTCTCCTTGCCTGGAGATACGACGAGCTCTGGAACGAACGTCCGCTTCTTCAGCTCCACGCCGAGCTCGTTCTTCGGAAGGTCCATGATGTGGCCGACCGACGCCCGCACATCGAAGCCCTTGCCAAGATACTTTTCGATCGTCTTCGCCTTGGCCGGCGACTCCACGATCACCAATGCTTTGCTTGTTGCTGCCATTCCTTGACCCAGTTTCCTCTCTCGAACCTTCCACCGACGCAATCGCTGCAAGCAGCCGCTGCGCCAGCATCACAGGATTTGCGGCTCACCGTTGGACTCGCCAACCCGCCTTCTGTTTCAGTTTGTCGTGGCTCAAAATCCCCCGCCGCGCTTCCCTTTCCTCTCAGCCAGCCTGAAAGATGAGCCGTAAGTGTTGCACCCTAACATGGAACACCATCGGAATTCTACGGCGAGGCGAAATTTTCTCCGGCGCTGCTCCCGTTTTCGCGCATGAGCGCGGCCCGTTTACAGCCCGCAAACCACCGCAAACCCTCAACTTTGCGCGAATTAAGGGAATGCACCTCGACAGTTACTGCTAATTCTCTTCCCCTGAGTGAAGCGGCAGCAGGCGAATGACCCTCCTCCGACCTTTGCGCCCCGCCGTGACTCACCTGTAATTCCCGTCCTTCACAGCGTCCGAACGTAGTTCTTGCCCGGTAGCTGCCTGATCCGGCCCGCCATCTCCAGCTCAAAAAGCGCTGTAAACACCTCAGAAGAAGTCAGTTGCGTCTCCATCTGATCCAGGATTTCGTCGATCTGCAAGCTTTCGTCGGCGCGCAACACTTCAAGCACCATGGCTTCCTGTGGCCGCAGCACCGGATCAGGAAGTAAGGATGCGACAGGGTCCGACTTGGATGCAGCCGGGGCCTCCTCTTCCAGTTCCAGGCGCACCTGCGAGGGCAGATCTTCCCAGACGTCTTCCCAGGTCGCCACTAGCTTCGCCCCTTGTTTTATCAACGTGTTAGGAGTCCAGGAGCCCTTGTTGGTCACATTGCCCGGCACGGCGAACAGGTCGCGGTTTTGATCGGCGGCGCAGCGGGCCGTCACCCGCGTACCCGAGTTTTCGCCCGCCTCCACCACCAGCACAGCGACGCTCAGGCCGCTCAGGATCCGATTGCGGCGCGGAAAATTCTGCGGCGCCGGAAACGTTCCCATCGGCAACTCACTCACAATCGCCCCTCCCGTCGCCAGAATCTCCTCGGCCAGCTTCTTGTTCTCCTTGGGATACACCACGTCGATTCCCGTGCCCCACACGGCCACCGTCGGCATGCGCGCAGCCAGCGCGCCCCGGTGCGCGCAACTATCGATCCCTCGCGCCATGCCGCTCACAATCAGCAGCCGACGCGCAGCCAAATCCCGCGACAGCATTTCCGCGATTCCGCTGCCATACGGCGTGGGTTGCCGTGTGCCGACCACCGCAATTGCAGGCCGGCTCAGCAGCTTTTTATCACCTTGCACCCACAGCACAGGCGGAGGATCGTAAATCTCGCGCAACCGTTCCGGATATTCTGCGCACGAATAGCTGACGATGGTCGCGCTCCGGGCCTTGACGCGCGCCCACTCCTCTTCTGCCGCGTGCCGAGCCTTGCCATCAAAGATGAATTGCGCGGCGCCGGCGGGAAAATTCAGACCTTCCAACTCCGTGAGCGTCAGCGCGAAGATCCGGCTCGCCGAGTCGATCTCCCGCACTGCGTCCAGGATCCGCTTGGGCCCCAACCCGGGTGTGAGTGCCAGCGCCAGCCATCCCAGCCGGATTTCATCCAGCTCAGCCTCCCGCTGCGTTTCCGTCCGCAGCGGTTGCGCGGTGCTCTCCCTCGTTCCCACTCCTGAAATTTCAACACTCTCCAAAATACGCGCACTCCGGCTCTTGTTTCAGGAAAACCCACGCAGATCAAAGGGAATCTCGCTCACCTTACCGCGGGGCGTGCTGGAAGTCAAGGAAAGCGGTCACATTTCGGCCGCCTAGTTTGCGCCATCGAATCGCAGCGTAGAATCGAAGGCATTGCTTGCCGCTCGGATGGAAAGGTCCCCAATGTTTCTCTCGACTGTTGCTCAAGAGCGGAACTTGAGAGCGCTCGCTCGCGGGAGCAACGCCATCCAACTTGCGGTTCTGGTGCTGTTTTTTCTTTTCTGCACATCCTCAGCTTCATGCGGTGCCCAGCAGCAGCGTTCCCTCTGCCGCGACGGCTTCGGCATATTTTCGTCGAAGTTCCAAACAGGAGTCACCGTCACCGTAGGCGCTTCGAAGAACGGCGCCTTTGCCAGTCACGCTTGCGAAGCATCGCTCCGCTGGCGCAAGAGCGCGATGCACGTTGTGGAGGGAGCATATCTCGTCGATATCGACGTATTGGGCGCAGATTTGGGATTGGGATTCCCGGTCGTCGCTTTTCAAATCAAGAACGCCGAGCACGATCGGCTGATGACCTATCAGATCTACTCCCTTCAGGAGCCGCCGCGGCTGCTGCGCACCCTCACCGGCGGAGATTCCTATGACGCCCAAGACATGAATCTTGAAGATCGCAGCGAAATTTGGACCGACGACGCCGGCGCCGTTGACAATTTCGAGAACCTGCCCTTGTCCAGCTTCAACTTTCTGCCCACCGTAGTCCTTGCCTTTGAGAAGCGGAAGCTCACAGACATCAGCTCCGAGTTTCAGCCCTATTACGACCGCCAGATCGCCCAGGTAAAGTCTCAACTCGACGCCCGTACATTAACGGAATTCAAGAACACTGACGGAGAGCTATCTTCGGTACCTCCCCAATTGCTGGCAGAACTTCACGAGATCCTGCGCACCAAGATCGCAGTCTTGGAGATTGTCTGGGCCTATCTCTACAGCGGCCGCGAGCAGCAAGCATGGAATGCTCTCGCCGAAATGTGGCCCCCCGCAGATATCAGCCGAATACGCGACGCGATCCAGAATGCGCGCGCACAGGGCATTTTGCACGAGGTAGACGAAGTTTCAAAGCCAGATGTCACTGTGCGATGGAAACGCCACGCCATGGTTTACGCGGCACCTGCCGAGCCTGACAAAAACCTTGATGCGTTCGGGAATTCGATTTCGAGAGCCCTCCAGAAAGGAATGATCACGAACGGGGGCGAAGATGCGGAAGGGGCTGGTTCCCCGGCGGGTTCCCGGCCCATAGCGATTTATCTTGATGTTCAAGTCAGAGACCAAAGCCAGCTAGAGGTTCCACACTCAGAGATCCCGCTTAATCTGGTGATCGATGCGGCCGGTAAAGTGCAATCGGCAAAACTCGTGAACAACGCAGATCGCGGACCCATCGGGGACAACGTCATCGGCTCGTCCGCATCTTGGAATTTCATTCCCGCGTTTAGCGCTGGGCGCCCGGTAGCGTGTCGAATTCAAATGAGTGTTTCGCCAGAGCAATAGCATCGCACCTGCGCTATCCCGCGGTATTTTCAAGCCTCTCGCGTAGCCAGGCAATCATCGGAGCCGAAATCCGCTCCAGCGACCTGAGATGGAAGCAAAGCCTCTCGCCCCCGATTGCATGATCGTGCCCCGCGAGCTCAACCATGGCATCCATCCGTTGCTCCACCAGATCGAACGAATGCTTGCGCTCGCCCCTGGGGCTGAGCGCTGCCGCAAGACAAAGGTCCGGCCGCAGGCAGCTGAGCACGCGATTCGACTCGAAGATCAGGCCCGCAGTCGGCTGAGTCTCCACAAGAATCTGCCGCACAATGGGTTCGAGTGCATCGTCATCCGCCGTCGCCAGCAATGCGCGCTTTGCCCCCGCGGCCAGGTAGCACGCCGTGTCGCTTTCCTGCCCAGCGTTGGTCTCCTCCCAGATCGGCGTCGCTTTGCCGTGAGCGTGGCTCGTCACTTTGATCGCGGTCCAAGGCAGCTCGGGCAGCGCCCGAATGAGACCGCAAACCAGCGCCGTCTTGCCTGCGCCCCGCCCGCTGCCGCCGACTACGATGATCGCCATCTGTTCCTGCCCCCTAATCCCTTGGTCCCTTGTTCCCTCGTTCCCTGTTCTTTACCAGCCGCGCAAGCGTCGCCTGCTCGCGTAGCACCTGCTGCAGCGGACGTGCGGGCGTCCCCCAATGCACCGTACCCGGCCTCAAGCCTTCATTCGTCACCGTCTTGCCGCTGAACACGCCAGCCTGCCCGCCCAGAATTACGCCGGGCCCCACATGGGCATGATCGCCAATCCCCACCTGCCCAGCCAGGACCGCGCCTTTGCCGATCGTGCTCGATCCCGAGATGCCGGTGAGTGCAACTAGAATCGCGTCCTCGCCAATATCGCAGTTGTGGCCCACATGCACAAGATTGTCGAATTTGGCGCCGCGGCGCACACGCGTTTCGGCCAGCGCTCCGCGATCGATGGTGCAGTTTGCGCCAATCTCCACGTCGTCTTCAATCACCAGCGTTCCCTGCTGCGGGAACTGCGTATGCGCGCCGGTCACATCATCGCGCACGTAACCGAACCCATCCGCTCCCAGCACCACGCCGGCGTGGATCGTCACGTGATCGCCGATCGTGGTCCCCGGATAAACCACTGTGCGTGGATAAACACGGCACTGCTCGCCGATCCGCACTCCGTCGCCGATCACAACCCCGGCCTCGATCCGCGTTCCCGCGCCAATCTGCGCTCGTTCGCCAATCACTGCGCACGGCCCAATCGTCACGCCCTCCCCGAGCTTTACGTCCGCGCCGACGACGGCCGATGGATGCACTCCGCCGGCAGGCAGTGCAGGCCGCAGCAGCTTCGCAGCACGCGCAAACCACAGCCGAGGCTGATTCGCTTCCACAACCGCCATCTTTGGATTCGTGTCGTAGCTAACGAGACAGCCAGGCTTCACAACAACGGCTCCCGCTGCACTTGCCAGCGCCTCGTGTGCCGATGCCGCCTCTTCAGCAAACAGCAGTTCCGTCACAGTCACGCGTTCGCGCCCGTTCACACCGGTAATCGGCGCCTCGGCGCGACCCTGCACCAGAATGCCACCGAGCTTTTCGATCAGTTCGCCTAACGTCATTCATTGCTCCCGGTCTTGAGTGAGTCAGGTCAATAAAGGCCTGGTTCTCCAGCCGGCCGCGTCTTCCAGCGCCGGTGAATCCACAACCACTGGTCAGGATAGCGCCGAATCCACGTCTCCAGAACACTTGTGCAACGCTGCGTCGCTTCAAGGATGTCGGCTGCCACATCGCCGGTGTGCGGAATCGCGATCTCCTCGCCGAAGCGCAGAACATATTTCCCCTCATCCTTTTCCCAGAACATAAAGCCGGGAAGCACTGCCGCTCCCGTCTTGCGCGCAATGTGCGCCAGGCCCGTCCCGGTGCAGGCGTCGATCCCGAAGAACTTCACAAACTCGCCCTGCGGCGGCGTCATGTTCGTGTCCATCAGAATTCCGACCGCCCCACCTTCGTGCATCGTCTTCAATAGCGCGCGCCCAAAGTCATCCTTGTGTACCACAAAATTGCCGTGCAGGCATCGAATGCCGTTCACATACTCATCCAGGCTCCGGTTGTCCAGCCTGCGAATCACCATTCCCATCGGATAGCCCATGAGCGAGTGGTAGAAGCTCGACAACTCCCAAGCACCCAGGTGCCCCGTAATGATTAACACGCCCTTGCCGCGAGCCTTCGCGGCAAGATAGTGTTCCAGGCCTTCGGTGCGGATCCAGTCGCCGGTGTTTTGCGGGGTATAGCGGCTCATGCGGCAGAACTCCACCAGTTGCCAGCCGAGGTGGACGTAAACCCGTCGCAGAATCTTTCTTCTGGTTTTGGACGACAGTTCGGGCAGCGCCATCTCGAGATTCCGCACACCCATCCGGCGCAGCCGTCCATTGCACCAATAGACGGCAAAAGCGAGAGCGTCGGCAAAACACCGCGCAGCCCCGCGGGGCATGCGGCCCAGACAGCGCGCTACAGCAACAACCAGCCCATACTCAAAGTCTTCCCGCATCGTTGAACGCACTCTTGAAAATCCGGCCCGAAGTGCCTTCCACAAGCCCGACGGGCACAACCATGCTCTCGCCGCGAACGACATGCGGCTCGCAGAGCCAGCGCCGTTTGCGGGGAACCATCGCAGGAGCGGCGACCCTTGCCAGCGGCGAGCCGAGCGTTTTGGCCCTGGTTTTGCCGAAGAATTAGTGTAGTCGCTCGGCGCCGCCCGCGCATGTTCCGGGATACAAGCCGCCTCGCGCATCCTCTCCGTCCGAAACGTCGGAGAAGACCAACGAAGCCCTTTGGGCTCGTTGAGAGGGATTCGATTGGGAGATTTTAGTGGTCGGCTTTCGCCTCGATGAAGTAACGCACAACATCGCGGACGAACGGAACCGCACCCGGCGGCACAGCCACGTCACCTTTCAGGATCGCCTCAAAGTCATGCGGCGCGCCGTAGTACAGTTCGGTATCCTCTTTGTTCTGGCTCACGCTGGTGCCATCGAGATCGATTCCGGCAAAGATGCCTTTGTTGCGTGAGTAGCTGAGGAGTTCGGCGTTCATTTTCCAGTCTGTCGATGCCTGTCCAGCGCGGCCAACCGGTCCGGCCGCGGCCGAGGCATCGCCACCGATCTTGAACTTGCTCTTGAGCAGGTCCTGCATTCCCCGATCATTCACCGCAACCAAAACCAGATCCGTCGCCTGCCCGCCAATTTGGAACCCGAACGACCCACCCGCCATGCGGATAAACACCGGAGCACTCCAACCGTGACCGGTGCGGCAGGTGACAACTCCCTGGCCATATTGCGCACCAAAGACGAACGCACCCTTTACCAGACTCGGAACGACGGCAACGCACGTGGCCGATTTGAGAATGTTGCTTGGGATGGTCTTGTCTTTCGCACCCATGATCGCGTCCAGAACGTTCTGGGACGAATCGATGCGGGCCTGCAGATCTTCTTTTGAGGAGGCCGCGAAAGCCGAAGAAGTGAGCAGAAAACTGAGGCAAATTGATGCAAGAACTTTTTTCATATTCATTCCCTTTCCCTTTCCGCCGGCATTTTGCCACGGATAGGAGCAGTCTGAGATGGAAGTAGAGATCCCCTGTCACAACGTGTCCGTTCCCAGGGGGGAACTAAGCCAGGCGCCATGAGAACGGTCGGCCACCTGAAACGCAGATGACCCCCTCGAACAGCCTACAGCATCCGCATGCGATCCCCGATTACTGACTGTAGAACCACCAAACGCCGCCTTCCCATAGATCGGAGCGGCTTTTCGGCAATACACGCGAAAGCCTGCCTTGTGGGGCAGGCTTGCTTTCAAATGCATGGAATTTTGGGGGGAGGGCTGATGAAGACGACACAGACTGGCTTTTGACGCTGAATCGAAAAAGAGGAGTTCCCAGGCTTCATGGAAACATGCTGCCTGGGAACTCCTTTCCCCAGATCTGCGTTGTTTCTGAATACGATATTGTGGAAAAGCAGGTAATTACACAAGAGTACTTAGGGGCTATGGCTCAAGGTAACCCGAATGACGGCTAATCGGTAATCTTCTCGAGATCCCCGCGGCGGTCGATCTCCCCGGCCATCAGTGCGCGGCTAAGCACAGATACTGAAAGCTTTACGCGATTATCGGAGCCGGTTTTGCGCATTAAGCGCGCCACATAGGCCTTGACCGTCCGCTGCTCGATCCCCAGCCGTCTGGCAATTTCACGCGTCGAATGCGCACTGAGAATCAGCTCCATAACCTGATGCTCGCGTGGTGTAAGTTGCTGATTTGAAGAAGTGTTCATTGCACTTGGCGTCTTGAGAAGGCGATCGATGACTTGGCAAAGCAGCCGCCGCGGCGCCCAGATTGACCCTGAAGTAACCACCCCAATCGCTTTGCGAACCGTCTCCGGGCCCGCGCTATGGCCAAGATATGCCCTTGCCCCCGCGATGATCGAGTTCAATACCAATTCGTCGTCGCCCTCCGGACCGATCACGATCGAGCGAATCTCCGGGCGCGAACGACGGATCATCTGCAGCGCCTCCAGCCTGCCGGGGGAGGAATGCAAATCGACGACAATGTACCCAATCTCATTGAAGGTCAACAGCTCGGGGAGAGTCCCGATCACCGGGATGAGCTGTGCCTGATCCTCCTGCGCCGGTAGGTCGAAGATGCTTGCCAGGCCCGCGTCGCGCACCGGCTCGCCTGCCAGAACCCCGATCTGAATCGGTTCCGGCTTGGAGGCCTTTAATGGCTGAGGATGATTCATATCTCTGGATCTCATGGCGCGTCCCTATTCGCATTCAGGAGGGCTGCCTTGGACGCCGCAGAGGCCACACCAAGGTCGAGACAAAACATGTCTTGCCGGCTTCGAACCCTTCACCCCGATTCGAGAGCCGTCACTTGTTAGAGTTTGGGCAGAACGATGCCCTGTTGCTTTTGATATTTGCCCTTGCGATCCGCGTAGCTTGTCTCGCAGGGCTCATCCGCGCGGAAGAACAGAATCTGGCACAGCCCTTCGTTTGCGTAAACCTTGGCCGGCAAAGGAGTGGTGTTCGAGATTTCCAACGTCACAAATCCCTCCCACTCCGGCTCAAATGGAGTCACATTCACTATGATGCCGCAACGCGCGTAAGTTGACTTGCCGACGCAGATGGTTAATACGTCCCGGGGGATACGAAAGTACTCAATGGATCTTGCCAGCGCAAATGAATTCGGCGGAATGATGACCGAATCCGCCTGTACCGACACGAACGATCGCTCGTCGAATGCCTTTGGATCGATGATTGCGCTGTTGACGTTGGTAAAGATCTTGAACTCGTCCGACACTCTAAGATCGTAGCCGTAAGATGAAACTCCGAACGAAATCACGTTGCCAGCGACCTGCTTTTCGCTGAAGGGTTCAATCATGCGGTGTTTCAGGGCTTGTTCCCTGATCCATCGGTCGCTTTGAATCGACATGCGTCTCCTGTTCGGGGGTGAGATGGCCTCCGGTGGGGCACCGGCAGTGACTTCAGCTCGAAGTCTCATCTTAAGCAACCGCCGCGCACGTTGACAATGATCTTCACGAGCTCTCCCGCATCTCCGATTTCTGAAGCTCGTGATGAACCGATCGCACAGGAAAAATCCACAATTTCCGGCTTCTGCGTTTCCCTATTCACGGCAAAGCCTGTAGTATGAGCGTTGTAGGTCATTGCACGCTCCAGAACTCACTTCCCGGCGAACG